>CAYOXX010000084.1:0-14429 GCA_964408025.1 uncultured Acidobacteriota bacterium
TGAGGACAACCTGTACGTATCTGCCCATCCGAAAGCGCATCGTAGGTGGGGCCATGGATTTATCCGCCTCAGGCGGAGGCCCCACGTCATTTGAGGAAAACCTGCGTATCCGCCCCGCTGAAAGCGTGACTACAAAAACCGGGCAATAGTAGGGGCCGTCTCCGCCTGGGCGGACAGCGGATCAATCGGCACACGGGCGTCGTGCAAACAATAGTGACCGACTGAACTTGTCCGCCGTTGGCGGATTCGGCCCACATTTGACATGAAGTACATGCCACTCTCAGGGTTAATAAAACACCGATTCTATCGGCCGTCTTTAGGAATTAGTACTACATAATTTTGTTTTTGCTGGTTGCGCGGGATCCATCTGCGAATGCTTGGTGGCCTTTCCTTTGATTCCCAGCCTTTCTTCGGCCGAAGAGATGATAAGTGCGATCATATCCGGATACTCCAGGCCATGGAATTTGCACATTTTTGCCAAGTGCCCATCCCAACACCAGCCTGGATTCGGATTAACTTCCAGCAAGTGCGGAGCGCCCGTTTCATTGAGCCTCCAATCGACACGGTAATAGTCTTTGCATTCCAGGCGGTCGCCAAGCTGGAGAGTCCATTCAATTATTACATCCTTAGTGGAATCCGGCAGATCCGCCACCATGCTTTTCAATTTCCAATAAGGTGAGGTAGGTTCCCACTTGGCTTCATATCCACATACTTTTGGTAAATCCTCAGGCAGTTCAGAATAGTCTTCCTCGATAATCGGCAGGACGGTCACTGGTGCCGGCGGGGTTCCGATTACACCAATTGTCAGGTCTTTCCCCTGGAGGAATTCTTCTGCAATAATGGTCTTCTCGTAGCCGAATCGTCTTCTGACTTCATGGATTGCTTGCAGCATTTGCTCAGGATTGTATACAACGCTGTCTTGTGTGATGCCAAAACTCGAGTCGCCGAAGTTTGGCTTGATTATTATCGGGAAATTGAAGTGAAGATCGAATATTGAATCTTCTGACTTTATTACAACCCCTTTTGGAACGGTTATACCAAGCTCATTGGCGATACCTCTGACGAGGGATTTGTCGTAGCAGAATGCAAGGCACTGAGGGCCCGCGCCTGTATAGGGAATACCCAAAGCATCAAGAAGCGCGGGTACGTGAAGCTCCATTCTGGCGTCGTTAAAAAATCCCTCATCACAGAGGTTGAAGGCCATGTGTATGGTCTGTTTCAGTCTTTGAAGATCAGCATGTAAGGTTTTGTGATTACTCAGGTAAACAAATTTGTAACCTTCCAGTTGCTCCACAGCCTCCTTCATCCTGTCGATGGTGTAGCAATCATCCTCATCAAACACCCTGCCTGGTTTCAGATTGTCCTCCATACCGGGATCCCCAGTAATAACAGCGATAGTTCTCTTTTGGGCCAGCTGGTCATAATCCAGCTCGGTCCACTCTTTATCGATTTCAGCGGTGAGAATCAGCCTCTGCTCCATCATGCCCAGGTCCATTCCCCGCATGGAATCCGGCTTCCACTCCTGATCCAGTTCAACATTGATGAATTTGGCAGACTTCAGCAGGTCGCTAATGCTCTTCTTTGAATATAGCCGTTCCGCATAGAACTGATCAGCTATTACGCCCTTTCTCACGTCACTGATGATTTCTCTGCTGATAAGCCTCTCTTCGTCAGCGGAAAGCGAGCGTTCACGGCAGACGAAATAGTTCTTGTCAACCCATTCCCATGAGCGGTTCTTGAAATTTTCCCGCATATATTCCCCGTCGCAAATGTCGAGCAGGATTTTTCCGTCCGGTCTGAGCACACGTTGGACTTCACTGAGCACTTTTGCGTCATCATCGATTGAATCAAAATAGCCAAAACTGTTGCCCAGGATCATTACAGCGTCAAAGGAATCTGCGGGATAAGGGAGCTTTCTAGCATCTCCTTCTTTGAAGCGGACATTCAATCCTTCGGATTTTGCCTGTGAACGGGCCTTTCTGATCAAATAACGGCTTCTGTCAAGACCTTCGACGCCTGTGAAGTTTTTGCGCGCCATCTCAAGGCTATGGCGGCCCTGACCGCAGCAGAGGTCGAGAATTCTATCTGTTTCGGCGATACCAAGCAGGGACGTAAACAGATCGACTTCTGCTTTGGTGAGATTCAAGTCATCTACAACATCGCCATCAGTTTTCAGATAGAGATGATTGAAGATGTTTCGCCACCAGTCCGGCCTGAGGTAGCTTTCAAGGCATCGTACGGGGCCAAAAGTTACAGGAGCTTTGTTTGATCTGATCATTTCGTAGTCTCCAGATCAAATGATTTAGAAGCAGCCTCGTCCCTTGTCAGGGGTAACAAGTAAAATTTCTGGAATTCTATGCACGCTTTTGCAATAGGTCAAGACCCGAAAGTTGTGTAAGAATTCGAGGCATCAGGCCACCTGTCTTACCTTTCCGGCAAGCTCGTAATCCAGGCTGGGTTTTTCACCCAGCTTTTTCTCTCTCCTGAGGTGCTCCAGCTCGCTGAGGTTCGAGGCGGCGAACTGTTCATATTCGTCCAATAGCTTCTGACTCAGCTCGCATACAGTGCTCCGCGACAGCAGCAGCTCACAATCCTCATCGCGCAGCAGGGTCTCGATGTCGCGGGTGCTCAAGCCGCGAACATACATCTCGATCACCATGCAACCCAGGCATTCCATCCGCCACCTCAGAACGTCAAGCAGCCGGCTGGAGAAGGACTCGGCAGTATCGTTCAGCCGCGGGATCGGCACCCGCACAGTCACCCCGGCCCGCTTCGAAGAGATGCTCACCTTCCCCGACGACTGCTTCCTCTATAAGAATTGGTGGAACGAACTCATGGACCACCGCCAGAAGGAGGCCGGAAAAGAACGCGCACCGTAGGTGGGGCCATTTAGGCTCCACGTCGTTTGAGGAAAACCTGTACGTATCTGCCCATCCGAAAGCGCATCGTAGGTGGGGCCATTTAGGCCTCACGTCATTTGAGGAAAACCTGCGTATCCGCCCAGCCGAAAGCGGGAGCCCGGTATAAACCTCGCACCGTACTTGTAGGGGGGTGCGGAACCTGTCCGCCTTTGGAGGAGCGTCCCCGGTCAGGTATCCCAAAAGCCGATACTGTAGAAACATATTCTGATGCTACGGGCGCTTAAGAGCCGCCCCGGCAGTTTCTTTAACAGGTCGTTGCTGTCTTGCCTTGCAGTGGCGGGAGGTCTATCAAGTGGCTTCGTAAAGATGTTGTCTGAAAAAACAGATAAAAAACCTTGACTTGCGTGGGATATTAAAATAATATACGGTTTGTTTAAAAAGTGGTGAAAGACGCTGTCACAACTGCTGGATTGGCCAAGAGGGCCACGCGTCATACTTTAAAGCGATCGATACAACATTTGGGGTGTTATACGGATCAATATAAAAAATTTTTGATGCGTATTAACTCACAACATCAAGTAGTTGCCATTAAACAAAGTCATTTAGAGCGACAAGTGACAGCGTGGGGGCGCACTGTTATTCGTACCTCATGCCGCTCGTTAGAACGCTCGGAGGACCGAGGTGATGGAATCCACGATCGACGCCCATGAGTGGTTGGAGCGGGAAGACGAAGCCGCGAGACCAGGGCGCAAAGAGCGCCTTCGGTGGATCGTGAAACACTATCCTGCGGCGGAAGCATTTTTCATTCCTGGTGGCTGGCTGTCGAAACAGCTTCTCGAGGAGGCTAAGTATAGCTTTGTTTACGGCCAGTACGTCGCAGCCGCGACCCTTGGTTTCGCCTTCGTTGAGCGTGTGCTTGCCTCCGAGTTCTACGCCGCGGGGCGCGACGATCTTGAGCGCGCTGGAGGTCGCGATCTTTTAGACGAAGCGCTTCGGTGTGGTTGGTTGACACAAGTGGACTTCGATCGTTTCGACCGGATGCGTATAATTAGGAATCCTCTGATGCACTTCAGACGGCCATTGTCTAGCGACACAGTTGAAGCTCGTGCTGTATTTAGAGACGCTCATCCAGATAAGATCGTAGAGAGCGATGCGAAAAAGATACTGGAAGGTGTGTTTCGGGTGCTAGAGAAGATCGCGGTCTAACACGCCGCTGAGCATCAAACCATTAGAGCTCGCTAAGGATATGGCGCAAAACATGACAGCAGAAGAAGCCAGGAACGAATATATTGCTATCATGGGAGAAGACCTTGGAAGGGTCTTTCATGCATTGTGGCAAGAAGTTGCGTGGCTCCAAACTAAATGGGGTGAGTATGTGTGTCTATTTGGAACGAAACCATCCCGAATAGACATCATGAATAGAGCCGCACCATTGTTTTTTAGAATAGTTCAAGATTCGCTGTGGGAGGAAACAATTCTCTATATTGCACGATTGACTGATCCGCCTAGAACGGCTGGCAGGGATAATCTAACTATACAACGGCTTCCTGAACTTATCGACGAGCCTGAGCTAAAGACCGGTGTATCAGAGCTCATCGAATCCTCAAGAGAAGCAACAGAGTTTTGTCGTGATTGGCGGAATCGAAGAATAGCTCATCGTGATCTTGATTTAGCAATTGAAAGCGGAATCAAACCGCTAGAGCCTGCAAGCAGAGAAATGGTCAAAGGTGCTCTCGTCTCAATAGCAGATGTGCTCAACGCCGTTACTCGCCATTATCAAGATTCGGAAATAGCATTTGACCATATAGCGGTCCGCAGTGGCGGTGAATCGCTTCTGTATGTAATAGATGACGGACTCAGGGCCGCTGAAGAGCGAACAGAGCGGATTAAAAGAGGCGAATACAATGAGAATGACCTTGAACCACGTGATATCTAGAAGCTGTAGCTCTGACAAACGGTTACAGACTACCCACAAAAGCTACACTGCACTACGCTTTTGGCTCGGCTAAACAATAACGTTATACTGTGAACGAGATGATCAAATGAAATCGAATTATTCGAAGTTTAAAAAAGAGATTTCAAATCTCGTTTTAGAGGGGGATTTATTACGCATCAGGCTCGCCTTAGACCTTGATGTGTTCGACGAAGAAAGCAAGAAGAGGTGGGAACACGAGAAAATCGATCTTCCCATATTCAAGTCAACATACGAGCGATGGTATACACTATCTATGCAGGTCATAAAACAAGTACTCCCTGACCGCTTAGACGACTTCGTTAAACTATATAAGGACGAAAAACGAAAAGATATAAGCGACCTCACCTACGGAATGTCGGACTACATGATTGGACTAAAGATAACTCGAGGATTAGCGACCATCGTAGACGTTAGTGTCGCTTACCCAAAGTTCGTACAGCAGCTAAATATTCTGAATTCCGTCGAGGGACGGCTTGAGAGCACTGTCTATGACATGCTTGAAATCGTAAAAGCCGATCTCTTCGACGATGAGCTTGAAGCAGCCACAGAATTGGCAAAAAAGGGCTTTCTTCGTGCTTCCGGTGTGCTTGCTGGAGTAGTCTTGGAGAGACACTTAGCTGATTTATGCAATAAGCACAACTGTAAGACCAGAAAGAAGAATCCAACAATCAATGACTATAACGAACTGCTCAAGAGCGCAAGTGTCATTGATATCCCAACTTGGAGGCAGATCCAGAGATTCGGTGATATCCGGAACTATTGCGGTCACAACAAGGAGCGTGACCCAACAAAAGCCGAGGTTCAGGAACTGATAGATGGCGTGTCAAAGCTCACTAAAACTCTATTCTAGCGAGACGCCGCATAACCAGTCAATTCAGCGCACGTACAAAAACGTCACTCGTTTTGCGTTCGTAAAATTCATCACCTTTCTGGTGGACTCGAACGCCTAGGCGACCTAAAGGTCGCAGCTACCTCTGATGCAACTAGGCGTTTTCTATCTGCTCCTATGGGACATCGATGACGAAGCGCTCGACCGGGTGGTAGCCGCTGGCGACCACCTCGGCGCCCTTGTAGACGGCCCAGGCGGGCAGGCCGCTCTCGTAGGTCCTGGTCATCCGGTAGAGCTGCATGGCGCTGTTGGCGACGATCAGGTAGAGAACCCTTTCGGGATTGTAGGGGTTGGGCAGGATCAGGAAGAGGCCGTCGTCGGGGTCGGCGTAGGTGCCGCCGTCGAAGCGGAACATGTTGCGCCCGAACTCGATAGGCAGCCGCCCGGCCATCCGCTCGACGAGGCTGTTGTCTGTCGGGTGCCCGAGCACGATCAGGTCGTGGGAGGCCAGCTCCTCGGCCGTCACCTCGCCGTCCTTGCGCAGCGGCGGCAGGATCTCGACGTAGGCGTCGGCCAGGGTCTCCTGCCAGCGTAGCGCCAGCGTGTGGTTGCACTCGATCTGCCGCGAGGTGCCGTAGACGATCAGGGTGTTGTGGAAGTCGTCTATGAAGTTGCCCCAGATGTAGAAGCGCTCGCGCTCGACCGGGAAGTCGTTGCCCGGATTGAAGACGACGCGCAGCGGACGGTGCGGCACCGCGAAACTGAAGCTGCTCAGGGGGCCGTCGACCTCTATCTGTTCGCAGACGGCCTCGTTCTCGGTCTCGACGCCGACGGTGGTGACGAGGCGGTACGGCTCGCCCGCCTGCCTCACCTCGAGGTTTACTATCCAGGTGCCACCTTCACCCTCCTCGATGCTGACGCTCGGCTCCGGCGCCGGCAGGCCGGTCCGCTCGATCCACTGGCCGAGGAATTCCCCGAGGCCGCGCCCCGAAACCTCCTCCGCAACGGCGACGAACTCGGCATTGGTAATCTCGCGATTGGCGTAGCGCTCGTAGACGGTGCTCATCACCCGCAGGAACAGATCGTTGCCCAGCAGCAGGCGGAGCTGGTGGAGGGCGAATACCCCCTTGATGCGCGGTATGCGGTAGTGGCCGTAGCGGTCGTAAACCCGCTCGGCCCGCACCGGTGCCAGGTCGTCCTCGTGCGAGACGGTGTAGAGGAAGCTGCAGTTGAGCGACGCCAGCTCGTCGCGCACGTACTCCGCGGCGCGCACCGAATCGGACGGCATGTCGCGGAGCATGCGCCAGTAGGCGGCCGAACCGCTGACGAGCCAGTTCTCGGCGCCGGAGGCGGGCAGGACGGTGTTGCGCCAGAGGTAGCGGTGGTCGAGCTCGTAGCGGCCGGCGACATCGAAAAGGTCTCTGCGCCGGGCCCGGCGCCGCGACCGCGCACCGGCCGCGCGGGCACGGGCCTCACGCAGCTTCTCCGTGATGAAGACCGGGCTGACAATGGAGTAGCCGAGCGATAGGTGCGGCTCGGCCCCGGGCAGGTCGGGCATGCGGCGGCTGCCGGGCGCCGGGAACTTCTCGCGCAGCGTCACCTTGCCGAAGTGGGCCAGGAAAACCATGCCGTCGGTCATCTCGCCGCTGGTGATCTTGCCGTCGCAGGCGTGGGCGCGGTTGATCGGCGAGGTGGCCCAGAGGTTGACCCCGGCGATGGCGTCGATGCGGCCCGCCTGCTCGCGGAAGAACTCGTTGAAAGCCAGGTCGCGGTTCCAGGGCGTGAAGATCAGGTCGAAGGGGGCGTTCTCCGGATGCGGGATGTACTCGCGGCGCACCGCGTCGTCCTTGTTGTTGTTGTTGCTCCAGAAGAACCCCTCGGTGCCGCCGGGGAACTCGCCGTCGCCGCTGCGCCAGAGCCGGCTGGCGTGGGTGCCCAGCAGGAAGATCGCCACCTCGTCTGTCTTCGCGTCGGCGATCAGCCAGTCGTTGGTGTACATGCCGTTGTTGCGCTCGCTGAGGATATCCACCACATCGTCGATGCTCTCGGCGTACTGCGCGGCGCGGCGGATGCGGTTGCTCATCGGCGTGCCCTCGGCGTCGTAGGGGGTCTGGCTGGTGGTGGTCTCGCCGATCACGATGCCGGCCGAGTTCATGTAGAAGTCGGCGCCGGAGTGGATGCCGCCCGGGAAGGTCTCGTAGACCAGCCGCTGGCCGCTGCTCGGCTCGACGTCACAGATGACGTTCCAGTGGACGCCGGTGTAGCCGCTCCACATGAAGATCTGGCCGAATACGAAGCGGCCGTCCGTCGTCGCCGGGCCGGTGGCCACGAAACCCGTGCAGTGGTGCTCGTCGTCGCGGAGCAGCAGCTCGTCCTCAGCCGAGATGAAGTTGCGGCCCGTCAGCGGGTGCGCCGTGCCGGCCAGCGAGTAGCGCATCCAGTCGATGTCGATTACGGAGTTGATGGTCACGATGTCCAGAAAGTCGATCGGGCGCCCGAAAACCTCGCACCCGGCGCGGGCGGCGCCGTCAGCGATGCCCCGCATCTCGATCAGGTACTCCTCGTCGAACTTGCGCAGCATCACCGCGTCGGCGACGAAACGCGTGTCCTCCCAGCCGCGCTCCGGGTTGTCGACGTTGGCGCGCACGCCGAGCTTGCGGATGTACTCCGATATCTCGCCGGGCAGCAGGTAGCCGTACTGGTAGCCGCGCGCGTAGGGCTCCCCCTCGATGTGCACGAAGATCCAACCGCGGTCGTCGTAGCGGTAGGCAGGGCCGAACCAGCTCACGGTCTCGGGTGGGATGTACTCGCCGATGTCGTCCACCTCCTCGACGCTCAGGTCGTCGAACCAGGCGCGGCCGACGGCGCCGCCGTTGTAGCCGAGGTGAAGACGAACACGGTCCTCGCCCCGCGTGGCGATGAACAGGGTTTCAATCTCCGTCCAGCCCGCCGTCGCCCCGAGAGTCGGCGAGTGGTTGGTGAAGGGGAAAGAGGCCATCGTCAGGCAGGCGGCCACGGCCGTCGGGTAATGAGTGGTCGGGTCGGAGCGGACGCCTTCGGTCCTCACCCAACCGCGCAGGCGGTAGAGATGCCCGACCTGCAGCGAAACCAGCCCGGACTCCAGCGTCACCGAGTCCATGTCGGCGTTGGCGATCAGGAGGCTGGCGCCGCCGCCGTGGTAAACCTCGTGGTCGGCGAACACGACGCCACCGGGCAAAGGTTCTCCCGTGGCGAGCCGCCAGCCTTCGGGCAGACCATCCGCGCCGGCCGTCTCGAAGCCGCCGTTGGCGACTTCAATTCGCTCCGGCTCCTGTGCGTACGCCGCCGCCGCGGCCACCGGGAGTAGCATCAGCAAAGCCGCGAGCCGGAAAACAGATAGCCTTCTTCCATCCATAGTGGGTCTCCTTGCAGAATCATCCAGATTGAGAAAACGGGTGCGGGATTTGACGCAATCCTTTAATCCCTTCCGAGGAAACGATTCTAATAAAGTCGTACCGCCCTGTCGAGTGGCGTAAAGCGGAGGTGGAGCGGCCGCGGTCACGTCACCGGCAGGAGTATCCTGGCGATCTCAAAGTAGATAATGAGGCCGAGGATATCGACGATGGTGGTGATGAACGGCCCGCTCATCAGCGCTGGATCGAGGCGGAGGGCGCGGCAGAGCAGCGGCAGCGCGGCCCCGGCGATCGTGGCCACGATAACCGTCAGCGTCACCGAGAGCCCGAGGACGAGCGCCAGGTTGACGTCGGCGTTGTATAGGAAGGCGCGAGCGAAGCCGAGGGCGCAGAGCCCGAGCCCGAGCACGATTCCCATATTTAGTTCGCGGATGACCACGGGGAAGAACTGACGCAGCCGGATCTCGCCGACGGCGAGGCCGCGGATGATGATCGCCGCGCTCTGGGTGCCGGCGTTGCCGCCGGTGGCCATCAGCAGCGGGATGAAGAAGGCCAGCGCCACCACCCGCTCGAGCGAGAACTCGTAGGTCTCGAGGATGACGCCGCTGAAGGTCTGCGCCGCCAGCAGGATCGATAGCCAGAGGATGCGCTTGCTGGCCAGCGTGAAGAAGCCGGTGTCGAAGTAGGGGTGCTCCTCCGGCACGATAGCCGCCATCTTCTGGATGTCCTCGGTCGCCTCCTCCTCGATGACGTCCACCAGGTCGTCGAAGGTGACGATGCCCACCAGCCGCTCCCCGCTGTCGACCACCGGCAGGGCCAGCAGGCCGTAGTGCTTGTAGACGCGGGCCGCGTGCTCCTTGTCCTCGCGCGCCCCCAGCGAGATCACGTCGGGGTCCATGATCTCCTCGAGCCTCTGCTCGGGATCGGCCAGGAGCAGCATCTTGAGGCTGCAGTAGCCGACCAGCTTGCGCGTCGCGTCGATGACGTAGCAGTGGTAGATGGTCTCCTTGTCCAGGGCCATCTCCTTCAGCCGCTCTATCGCCTCGCCAACCTCGAGGTGGGGGCGGAAGGCGACGTAGTCGGTGGTCATCAGGCGGCCGACCGAATCGTCGGGGTAGCCCAGCAGCCTAGTGGCCACGGCGCGCTCCTCGGCGCTGAGCTGCCGCAGGTAGTGCTTCACCACCTTGGCCGGCATCTCCTCGAAGAGCTCGGTGCGGTCGTCCGGGTCCATCTCCTCGAGGAGCTCGGTCACCTGCTCGCGCTTGAGGCTGTTGAGAAGTATCTCCTGCTCCTCGAACTCCAGGTGCTCGAACACCTCGATAGCTAGGTCCGTGTGCAGCAGTCGGAAGAGAGTCCCCTTGATCTCTTCGTCCTCCCACTCCTCGAGGAAATCGGAGATGTCGGGTGCCGGCAGGTCGTTGAGCGCCGACTTGATGGCCAGCAGACGACGCTCCTCGATCGCAGCTTCGAGTTTTGCGCGTTTTGCTTCGTCGATCATCTTCAGTCCTCAGCGTGACGGCGGCGCCTCGGGCCGCACAGCGCCCCAACTCTAGATTATGCCTGCGGCCGCCGCAAGGCGGAATCGTTTCCACTTTCTGCACCGATTCGGTAGACTATTGCGATCTTATTTATTGTGGAGGTAGGGGAATGAAAAAAAGCTGGTTAAACTTGGTTCTTGGAATCGCCCTCTGGCTGGTGATGTTCGCCGCCCGCCTTGCTCTCATGCCTCTTAGTGATCCAGATTTCTTTCTTTTCAAAACAGTCATGGTCGTCGTCGGCTCGCTGGTGAGCGTAACTCTCCTGGCCGTCTATTTCCTGCGTATCGGCGGGCCCTACCTGATGGAAGGGCTGACCGTCGGCATCGTCTGGTTCGTCATCAGCGTCGTGCTCGACCTGGCCTTGCTGGTGCCGATGGTGCAGATGGGACTATGGCAATACTTCGTCGAGATCGGCTTCCGCTACCTGACGATAATCATCGTGGCCCTAGGTATCGGCTTCGTCCTCGACCGCAAGGATGTCGCCCGTATTTAGATCGTAGAGACCGAATCCAATATCCTCGACGCGGCGCCACGCGGACGCCTTCCGGGCAGCCTGCCCCTCATGGCGCCGGCATGCAGCCAATCGAAATCAAATATTGGAGATGGGAACAAGGATGAAGTTGAAGTTAAAGACCACCGCATCGGCGCTGCTCCTGTTGGCCCTGCTCGCCACGGCGGCCATCGGCCAACGGACCTGGGTGATCGTCGACACCGACGCCGCCCCCGACGACCTGCGCGCGCTCTGCCTGCTCCTGGCCATGGACGAGGTCCGCGTGCTCGGCATAACCGTCTGCGACGGCGGCTGCGCTCCCGACACCGGCCTTCGCAAAGTCCGGGGATTGCTCCGAGCCCTGGGGCGCGCGGGGATTCCAACCGCCGCCGGGCAAGCCCGGCCCGGCGAGCCGCCGCCCTGGAGATCGTTCTGCGAGTCGGTTCCCTGGGGCGACGAAGCCGGTACCGAGGGCGGCACCGGACCCGAGGCTGTGGAGCTGATGCGCGAGCTCCTGGTCTCCTCGCGGCGGCCGGCGACGGTGCTCTGCCTCGGTCCTCTCACCAACCTGGCAGCGGCCGTGCGTCGCCATCCGGGGCTTGTGGCGCGGATCGAAAGGGTACTCTGGTACAACGAGGCCGTGGAACCCCCGTCGGGTTCGAACTACGATTATGACGCGGCCTCCGCCGACCTGATACTGGCGGCGGAACTGCATCTCGACGTCATCGGTAACCCGGGAGCCGACGCCGCGCCGTTCGATGAAGAGCTCCTGCGGCGCATCGAGCGCCTCGGCTCCCCCGGCGCGCAGATTATCTCAGCGGCACACAACTCGCCCGCTGCCCTGGAGAGGGTGCTCAACGGCCACTTCCGCCTCTGGGACGACCTGGTGCCGATCTACCTGCGCTTTCCCGACCTGTTCGCTATGGAGCCGCTGGAAGGACGCCCCCACCAGCGCGCCAGCCGTGATTTCGATGTTGTCGCCGTTTGCAACGCGATGCTCGATCTGCTGGCGCCGCACGAGCACAGCGGGCCCGTGGTCTTCGCCGGATTCCCCGTCGCCCCGGAGCTGTTCCAGGATGACCTGCGTCCCTTCATCGAGGAGATCGTCGAGCGGCACGGAGCTCAGGAATGGCGGCTCTGCGCGCTGACCAGCGAGATCCACTGCCACCTCGGGATCTATTCGATAGTGGGCGCCAAGATGGGGCTGCGGGCCAGGGAGATCTTCGGCGTCGGGCCGGACGAGCTGAGCGTCGTCTCCTTCGCCGGCGCCGCGCCGCCGCTAAGCTGTCTCAACGACGGCCTCCAGGTGAGCACCGGCGCCACGCTCGGCCACGGCACCATCTCCATCGCCGCAGACCCGTCGGCGCGCCCCGAGGCGGAATTCACAAGCGAAGGCCGCACAATTCGCCTTCGCCTCAAGCCCGAGCTGTGGCGGCGCATCCGCGACGACATCGCTCGCGGCATCGAGGAGCACGGCCCCCTGACGCACGAGTACTTCCACTTCGTCCGCGACCTCGCCATCCGCTATTGGCTAGAATGGGACCGCAGCGAGATATTTGATGTGGAGGAAGACTCGACCGGTTCTCGATAGTTTTTATATTTTTGAAGTATCAAGCTAATAAACCGCTAGGACAGATCCGCCTGAGGCGGACAAGCTCTCTTGTCTGTCGACGGGGCGAAGACCCGGTTAATGATTTTGTTAACAGTCGTAATAAACAGACATTATTTTTAATAATCGCTCTAGGCGAGCGCTATTTACTTATCACCGCTCAATTTTTCAGTTCACTCTGAGCTTGACGAACGGCTTGCGCTGACACTGCCGGTTATCATTACGCGGGAGTCCGCTGCGGTGGATCCGCCTGTGGCGGAAAGCAATCTCCGAGGGGCATTGAGATTGCTTCCCGCTCGTTCTCACTCGCGGTCGCAATGACAGGCCGGGGGATTGCGCCTGCCGATGAAGTGCAACGTAAGTAGTTATCAGTAAGACTTGAAGAGCTCTCCCCAGGCGCCCTGCAGCGCCTTCTTGACCCGCCGGCGCCCGATGAGGGGGTACCAGTACCAGTCGTGGTAGGCCCAGGAGGCGATGTAGGTCAGCACCACCAGGGGCGTCTTGGTCAGCAGGTTCTCCAGTGGCTTGAAGAGGCCGTGGTAGAGCATCCGCTGGCCGCGTGAGGCGAACGTCTGGCGGCCGCGGCTGAAGTGCCAGTTCCACTCCAAAACGTTCGGCTCGCCGACGATCTCGATCTCCTTGAGGTCGCCGCAGCCGAGGCCGCGCTCGTGCGCCAGGCGTATGAACTCGAGCGAGGCCGGCTCGAAGCCCATCATCGAAGCCGCCACCGCGTCGATCGCTACCTGGTCGGCGGAGGCGAGAATGACATTCTTCTCGTACGGCTCCATACAGCGCGGCCCGGGGCCGTCGCCGGCCCAGGTGCCGTCCATGACGGCGAAGAGGCCGGTGTGAATCTCCTTCTGGATCGTCAGCAGGTCGACCAGTGTCTCGTGGATGACGCTGTGGGTCCAGTGGCGCCGCTCGTTCAGGAGGCCGCCGAAGGCGTTCTTCATCGCCCCCGTCATGTCGGTGAAGACGTGGGTCTTGACCGTCGGCAGCTGGATGATGTTCTCGCCGATGAGGTGCTTCGGGAGGTAGATCCCCTTGGGGTAGATCTCCGGCAGGACCAGCATCTCGCCCCGCGGCTGGTAGCGGATCCACTCGTGCTCGCGCTCGTAGAGGTGGACGTTGCGCAGGCCGTGCTTGCCGACCACCACGTTGTGGTGCTTGTTGCGGCGCTCGCCGCGCTTGGCGCTCACGACCACCGTGCGGTTGTGGCAGCCGTGCAGCAGCTCCGGCTTGTAGCCGTCGTCGAGCATCGTGCGGATGACGCCGTCGAGCTGCCACGGCGTCGTGCTGCAGGCCGGGTAGAACTTGCCCCACGAGATGTTGATCTTCAGCGCCGTGTCCTTGTCTTTCGGTAGGTACTGCTCGTAGTCGGCCAGCCGCATCAGGCGGCCGTAGTCCTCGACAACCGTCTCCGGCGTCGTCTTGAGGACGGCGACTTTTGCCTTCGCCATTTTCTCCCCCCCAATAAATGAACTCGGATTGTAAGAACCCGCGCAGGAACGATCAAGCCTCCGAGCTGACCTCCCGAGTTCCAGCTTCGCCGAGGTAATCGCGGAGCGCCGGCCTCCAGTCTCTCAATGCGATCCCAAACTCCCTCTCGGCGCGCCCGCAGCGCAGCACCGCGTGCGCGGGGCGCCGCGCCGGGCGCGGGAAGGCCGAGGTGAGGACGGGCTTCACCCGCGCCCCGAGACCGGCCGCCTCGACGATCTCGAGCGCTGTCTCGTAC
>CAYOXX010000085.1:0-14296 GCA_964408025.1 uncultured Acidobacteriota bacterium
ATGGCAACCGAAAAACCTGTGCCATTTAGGAAGTTATTTTCGAGAAACGCTATAATATCAAGCCCTCCGAAATAAATGTTACGTGTATTTAGCCTCATCTAGAGCCAAATATTTATCGTGAATTTTACACGACACACGTAATCACTCAATTAACAACTATATTATTTGATATTTCTCTAAATTACAAATATCGATATAAAACAATACGTGAATCAATTGACTTGACAAAATACTGCCGTTGCCCTATATTTATTAGGAGACTGAAGCGAAAGGAGTGGGGACAATGGGAGAACTATTTAATCATTTCTTAAACTTCATTTCTGCAAAGGCTAAGGATGGAGATCATGACACCATCTCAGGAGTAATTGATAGTCATCTCGATAATACAAGTAATGACCCTTACATAAGAAGGTCGCTCGACAATCGAGACAAAATAGATCTTATAAAGAGAACTATTCTTGATAAAGATTGATTTCTCTTTATAAGTTCTAAATTAAAGAAATTAATATTTACTATAGGTGGGTCGTATCTACGTCGAGAGTGTTGAAAAACTCGAGGTAGCGTCGGGCTTCAGCCCGACTGATCGCGCATACGCGCGATGACGGCTCCCGTCTTCGACGGGAGTAGGCGGACTAAAGTCCGCCGCTACAGTATTTTGCGGGCAGATAGCTCCTAATCGGATTTCATGCACGGATACACATTAAACCGGATGTCGCGGTAAAAATCGCCGGAAGAAACTCCAAACAGGAGTTTATCGACAGTCTCTACGTCGTTCAATATTGGGCCGATATAAAGTCCTTTGTATTTATTTAATCGACACAACCATAATGTGTGGGCTGATGCCGAGTAGGGATTTTTCGCTTTCAACCGTGCGGATTAGTTCGAGAAGGAGTTCGCGCTGCTCTGGCTCTTCCCAGCATTTATCGAAGTCCTTCAGCGCCCAGGCGGGGCCTTCGATGCCGAGAAGGGCTTCGACCCGGAATCCCGCTTCGGCGACCTCGGCTTCGAGTTCGTCGGGGTGGTGGAAGAAGCCGGAGGTGAAGTAGTCCCACCTGCCGGTCGGGTTGCGGTGTTGGCCGTCGCGCAGGTCGCCCCTGATGATTTCTACGAAGTCGGGATCGTCGAGTATACCCCTGTTGAGGCCGTCCATGAGCGAGGCGAACCGCGATATACCGATGGCGAACAGAACTCCGCCGGGGCGCAGCACGCGCCGGGCCTCGCGCAGGGCGGCCAGGCGGTCGTCCCGCTCGGTGAGGTGATACAGGGGACCCATGAAGAGGACGGCGTCGGCGCTCTCGTCGTCGCGCTCGAGTTTCAGCGCGTCGCCCACCTCAGCGCCGGCGGGCGGGTGATCAGGCAGCCCGGCGATCGCCTCACGCGCCCTCTCGACGTGCAGCGGCACGGGATCGATGAGGTGGGCCTCGTAACCCCGCTCCAGCAGCCAGCACGTGTAGGGGCCGCAGGCGCCGCCGACGTCGAGCACTACGGCCAGCGGCTGAGGCAGGTAGCGGCCGAGTATCTCCATCGTGCGCTGGAACTCGAGCGGCCCCGCCGCAAGCGAGAGCCGCTCGGCCTCTTCGCCGGTCGAGTAGTAGTCGATCAGCTCCCGAAGCTTGGGATCCCGTTCTTCCGGCTGCTTCTTCACGAAGTTGCCTCCAGTCAATGGCCACACCAAGCGCGCGCTAAACGCCCACGCCTACGGCTTGGGAATAGCCATGTAGGGGAGTCCTTTAGGGCTCCCGTGGTTTAATAATATTTTCGTTAACATGTTGTTCTTTATAGGTCGTCCGCACTGGCTCCGCCAGAGGCGGATGAATTCGTGCCCACTTCTACGCGCGTAACGGCTTTATATTCATACTGTCGTAGGCGCGTCCTGAACTCGTCCGCCTCGAGCGGGTGCGCGCGCTTGAACACCCTTCCTGGAACAACAACCTCTTCTGTTAAATCAGTTTAACATTCTCGCACGAACGGGAGCCCTCCGCCAGAGGCGGATAAATTCAGGACTCCCCTACACGGGTCGGTGCTGCTCGCGAGATCAAATTATTCGCGACAAATGCTCTGCTCGCCGCTACGAGCTTGTTGGGGGGATGGTGAAGTAGAACGTTGCGCCCTTGCCGACCTCGCCCTCGGCCCAGATGCGACCGCCGTGGCGCTTGACGATGCGCTGCACCGTGGCCAGGCCGATGCCCGTGCCCTTGAATTCGATCTCATCGTGCAGCCGTCCGAAGGCTACGAAGAGCTTGTCGGCGGTGGCCGGATCAAAGCCGACGCCGTTGTCCCTGACGTAGAAGCAGCTCTCCCCGTCCACCTCCGTCTCGCCGAACTCGATCCTGGCCTCCGGCTCCTTCGAAGTGAACTTCCAGGCGTTGCCGAGCAGGTTCTCCAGCGCCACCTTGGCGAGCGTCGGGTCGGCGTCGCAGGCCACGCCCTCGGCGACGACCGTCTTGACCTTGCGGTCGGGTTGGCCTTCCTGCAGGCCGCGCAGCATGTCCAGCGCCAGGGAGCTGAGGTCGATGCTCGAGCGACTGATCGGCGCGCGCGTGGTGCGCGACAGCGCCAGCAGGGCATAGATCAGCTGCATCATCTCCTCGGCGTTCTTCAAGATCCGGCGCAGGGAATCGATCCCCTTCTCGTCCAGGGCTTCGGAATGCTTCAGCATGAGCATCTCGGCGTAATCGCCGATCCTGATCAGCGGCGAGCGCAGGTCGTGGCTGACGCTGTAGGTGAACGACTCCAGCTCCTTGTTGGCCGCCTCCAGAAGGTTACCGCGCTCGGCCAGGCTGTCACGGAGCTCCTCGAGCTCGTCCTCAGCTTCCTTGATCTCCGTAATGTCCCTGGCGATCATCACCACGCCGCTCACCGCATCGCCGTCTTCGAAATACGGATAGAGCGCCGAATCCAGATATCTCCGACCCCTGCCGGGCAGATCCAGCCACACCTGAAAGCGGACCTCCTCGCCCTCAAAGCAGCGGTCCATTCTCGGCTTTATCTGCTCGCCGAAGAGATCCTGTCCCATCAGGTCCGCGACGGTGAGTCCCACCATCTCGCTCTGTTCCTTGCCGAACACGCTCGCGAAGAAGTGGTTAACCGCTTGATACACGTAATTTCCATCGACAATCGCGATGCACTCGCTCGCGATGTTAACGATCTTTTCATACTTCTTCAGCTCTAGTTCAGCACGCTTGCGCTCGGTGATGTCGCGTATGATGACCATCACCTCGTCCTCTCCGCAGGCAACCATGCGGCTTTCGAATTCCCTCTTCTCATCTCCTATCTGAGCGTCGTACTCGAACGTCTGCGTCTTGCCTGTCCGCACGGTCGCCGCGATGCTACGCATCGTCAGTTCCGCCAGCTCGGGAGGCAGAAGCTCGGCGACGCCGCGCCCGAGGAACTCCTCCGGCGGCATGAGCAGCCTCGCTTCGCGGCCGGCGTGGTGGTCAATGAAAACGCCGTCCTTGCTCATCCTGAAGATCAGGTCCGGGATGGCGTCCAACAGCGCCCTGTACTGCTCTTCCCGCTGGCGTAGCGCTCCCGCCGTCCGCACGCGCTCTTCGCTTCTTCTAAATGACTCGACAACTCTCTTGATGCCGTTCGCGAGGCGCTCGAAGTCTGCAAATCCGGCCTCCTTGGTGAAGTAGTCGTTGGCGCCGGAATGGAAAGCCTTCGAAGCTAGCGCTTCGTTTCCCTGCCCCGTTAGGAATATGAAGGGGACGTTGTTGCCCTTCTCGCGGAGGGTATCAAGAAGCTCCAGGCCGTCCATGCCGGGCATCTTGTAATCGCAGAGGATGCAGTCGTAGTCCGCCTTCTCCAACCCCCGCAGAGCCTTGCCGCCCGAGACGGCCCAGTCGACGCGGATATCACTAGCGAGGCGTTCCAGATTTAGCTCGATTAATTTGAAATCTTCTTCTACGTCGTCTACATGTAGGACGCGTATCATCCCCAGACCCGATTTCAGCTACTTCCCCTAGTTCTATATATATCGCGAGTATGACACGCCTGTAAACACCTTGCCCTGAGCCGCCGGAAAGTCTACCGCATAAATTAAACCTGCCGCCCCGGTGGCGGCCGCATCAGAGCAGATGCTCGGCGAGGATCTTCAAACCGATGGCAAGCAGAATCAGGCCCCCGAGGAACTCAATGCGCCTGCCGAAACGGGCGCCGAGGCGGCCTGCGACCCGCATTCCTACGACGCTGAGCGCGCCGGTCACCAGACCGATGATCACGCTTGGGTACCAGATCTCCACGCGCAGGAAGGCGAAACTCAGGCCGACCGCAAGGGCGTCGATGCTAGTGGCGATGGAGAGCAGGATCAGTGTGAGCCCGCGGCTGGGGTCGCCCCTCTCGGCACCGCGTTCATCGCCCCTCAGGGCTCCCGCTATCGACCTGCCGCCGACGAAGGCCAGCAAAGCGAAGGCAACCCAGTGGTCCCACTCGACCACGAAGGGTGCGACAGTGCCGCCGGCCAGCCAGCCGATCACCGGCATCATGAACTGGAAGAAGCCGAAGTGGAAGGCGATGCGGAAGGTCTGCCTGGCGGAGGCGCCGCTGAGGAGCACGCTCGAGGCAATCGACACCGCGAAGGCATCCATCGCCAGCCCAATGGCGATGCCCAGTATTGTAAGAAGGTTCATCAGCGCGGGCGACCGGTGTTCGGCCTCGGAATCCCGGAGACCGGACTATAGCAAGCCGCGGCTTGCGGTGCCAGTCGCGCGCCGCGGGGATCACCGCCTGGCCTGTTATCCGATTCGTAATGTTAGCCCTGGTGGCCGTCGAATCCGGGCGGGTAGCGACGGGGCACCTTCTTACGGCGCTGGTAGTTGCGGGCCAGCTCGATGAAGATCTCGACGTCGGCCTCCTTGTCGGCGAAGGAGCCGTCGAAGTAGAAGTTGCGGATCGGGATGTCGTCGTGGTCGGCGCTGAGGCGCGGGTAGACGCTCTCGCTGACGATGCCGTTCATGCAGGTGAAGGGGCTGATGTCGACGATGCCGTCGCAACCCTTGTGGTGGAAGTGGACCGCCTTGCTGACGCTCATGATCATCTCGCCCAGCGCGCCGCCGGGCCGCAGGTAGGGGGAGGCGTAGCGCATCAGCTCGGCGATCGAGTGCGGCTCCTCCATCCCCTCGAACTCCCGCCGGAACGGCTCGACGATGGCGTGCTCGTCGCGCCGCTGCACGCGATCGCGAAGCTCCGTCTGCAGCCGCTCGAGGCTCCAACCGCGCTCCGTGAACTTCAGGTCGATGATCTTCTGGTGGTTTACGTAGAAGACCCACTCGGTCAGGTCGCTGATCCAGCACTCGGCGCCCTTGTTCTCGAGCTGGACCACGAGCTCCTCGTTGCTGAAGGTGTTGAGCCGGCAGTAGATCTCGCCGACGACGCCGATGAACGGCTTGCCTGGCAGGTAGCGGGCCGGGACGTCGCGGAAGCGCCGGCGGCCTCGCTGGAGCGCCGCGGCCATGTCGGCCAGCTTCTCCCTGGTCGAGCGCCCGCGCCGCTCGACCGTCTCGCAGAAGTCGTCGAGGGAGGCCGCGTAAGCCTCGTCTGCATCCCCCGCCGTTATCTCGTAGGGCCGCGTCCTGAGCAGCGCCTTGCGCAGCACGTCGGCCCCGATCAGCGCCCGGAAGCCGGTGCGCATCAGCTCGCCGACGACATCGCCGACCCCCGCGTAGCCGTCGGCCGAGGTGGGGCTGAGCACCAGCACGTCCTCGTAGCCGACCTGGCGCAGCACCTTGCGCAGGAAGGGCGTGTACTGGCCGAAGCGGCAGGGGCCGCCGGCCAGCGGCATGAAGAAGGCGGTTCTGATCGGGTGGAAGTTGGGCTGCTCGATGATCTTCATGAAGTTGCCGAGGGTGACGATCTCCGGCAGGCACTCCTCGCCGCTGCCATACTTGTAGCCGAGCTCGAGGGTGCGCTGGTCGGCCGGCGGCACCACCTCCGCCGCCACGCCGACGCTGCGGAAGGCCGAGACGAAGGCCCGCGCGCCGCTGTAGGTCATGCGCGGCACGTAGAGCGTGCGGCCCTCGAGACTGCGAGCCTCGCCCTCGCTCAGCTCTCGCTGTTCCACCATCGCAGCATCCCCTTGCTCTCCAGGTAGGCCTCGCAGCGGGTCATGATGCCGGCGTCGTTGGCGTGGCCGTCGTACTGCAGCGTCAGGAACGGCTTGCCGGAGGCGTCGACGATGAAGTGCTTGATGTAGCTGTCGGGGCCGCACTTGAAATTGGTGATGTAGATCAGGTGCAGGTTCGGGTAGCTGCGCGCCAGCTTGGCGGCGGCGAGGATGCGGCGGCCGTAGTTCCAGTACATGTTCTCGTTGACGTCGGTGATGTCGACCCGGTCGACCGGCAGGAAGTCGAGGCCGATGACGTTGACGCCGTAGTAGCGGCGCAGCTTGTCGGGTGTCGAGAGGTTGGAGCCAGCGTCGTAGAGGTTGTAGGGCCGGCCCAGCAGCACGACGCCGCTCTCGTCCTTGTCGTCGAGGATCTCCAGCGCCTCCTCGCCCGCCTCCAGCAGCGCATTGTTGAACCTCTCCTGGGCGGCGTAGCCGGCTTCCACGGCCCGCAAGATCGCCCCGCGGGAGAAGCCTAGCGGCTTGAATGCCCTGACCAGCTCGCGGACGACGAGGTGAGGCCCGGAGCGGAAGTGCATGGTCGGGCTGAGGAAACGGGAGCGGTACTCGCCGAAGTGCCGCGCCGAGGCGGCCACGAACGGCAGCGTGGTGTTCCAGGGGCAAACGTAGTTGTTGGTGGTGACCTCCGGCGGCGCCTCGGCGTTGATGTTGTTGGGGAGCAGGACGTAGTCGACACCCTTCTCGATCAGGTCGCCGACGTGGCCCAGCGCCAGCTTGATCGGAAAGCAGGGCTCGGCGACGGAGATCTCCTGCCCCCGGCCGACGATGCGGCGGTTGGTCTCGTCGCTGAGCACGGTGCGGACGCCGAGGCCGCGCAGGAAGGCGCTCCAGAAGGGAAAGCGGTCGTAGAAGTACATGGCCCGCGGGACGCCGACCGAGATGCCGTCGCCGGCCTCCGGATCGTAGCCGGCCATCAGCAGCTCGCCGTGCAGGGCCAAGAGGTCCGGCACGACAGGCTTCTTCTCCACCTTCGCTTTCTTGCGGTAGCGGTCGCTGCAGCGGTCGCCCCAGTAGCTGGAGCTGCCGTCGATGTCGAAGCGAATGATGTCGCAGAAGTTCGAGCAGCCCTTGCAAGTGAACTCCTTGGTAGTGAAGTCGACCCGCTTGAGGCTGAAGCCGCGGAAGGAGGTGTCGCGCCCGAGGGCGCGCATCTTGTCGCGGGCCAGCAGGGCGACGCCGTAGGCGCCGACGACGCCGTTGTGCGGCGGCACGACGATCTCCATGCCGAGGATCTTGCTGAAGGCGGCGGCCACGGCGTCGTTGTAGGCGGTGCCGCCCTGGAAGAAGATTGTGCCGCCGATGTCGCGCCCGCGCACGACGCGGTTGATGTAGTTGTAGGCCACCGAGTAGGCGAGCCCGGCGACTACGTCCTCCTTCGGCGCGCCGCGCTTGAGGAAGTGCTTGACGTCGCTCTCGATGAAGACGGTGCAGCGCTCGCCCAGCTTGATCGGCGCGGCGCTCCGGAAGGCCAGCTCGGCAAACTCCCCCTTGATCGAGATCCCCAGCTCCTCGGCGCGCTCCTCGAGGAAGGAGCCGGTCCCGGCGGCGCAGGCCTCGTTCATGGTGAAGTCGACGACGACGCCGTCCTCGAGGCGGATGAACTTCGAGTCCTGCCCGCCGATCTCGAAGATGGTGTCGACCTTGCCGTCCAGCAGGCGCCGGGCTACGGCGTTGGCGCCGACCTGGTGGGCCGTGATCTCGTCGTTGACGGTGTCGGCGCCCACCAGCTCACCGATCAGCTCGCGACCGCTGCCGGTGGTGCCGACGCCGCGGATGCGGATGCGGCCGCCGATCTCCCGCTCGATCTCCTGCAGGCCCTCGTCCACCACCTCGATCGGCCGGCTCTGGGTGCGCGAGTAGATCTCGTAGACTACGTTACCATCGGCGTCGGAGACCACCAGGTTGGTGCTGATCGAGCCTACGTCGATGCCGAGGTAGCTATCGATCGGCTCGCCGCCGGGCGGGAAGGCGTACGGCTTGACGCGGTCGCGCAGCAGCTCCACCTTCTCCAGGTCGAGCCTCTCGCTGCGGGGGAAGTCCTCCTCGCGCGGCGCGCGCTCTTCGGCGGCCTCCAGGTGTTCGAGGCCGTACGGCTCGGCGTCCTCCTCGCGCGCCATCAGCGCCGCGCCGACTGCACCCATCCAGGCGTATAGCGCGGGCACAAAAAGCTCATCGCCCTCGAGCCCGAAGAGCCGGCGCAGCGCATCGACTATGCCGGAGTTGTGGGCCACGCCGCCGATGAAGGCGACCGGCGGCACGACCTCCTTGCCCTTGCAGATGGCGCCCTTGAAGTTCCGGCTCACCGCCTCGCAGAGCCCCTTGAGGATCTCCGGCGGGCGGTAGCCCTTCTGCTGGGCGTGGATCATGTCGCTCTTGGCGAATACGGAGCAGCGGCCGGCGATCGTCGGCGCCCGGCTGGTGGCCGCCACCAGGGCGCCGATCTCCTCGACGTCGTAGCGCAAGCGCAGGGCCTGCTGGTCGATGAAGGAGCCGGTGCCGGCGGCGCAGTCGCCGCTCTTCTCGTAGTCGGCCAGGCCGAGGCGGCCGCTCTCCGGATCGGGATGCAGCAGGATGTACTTGCTGGCCTCGCCGCCCATCTCGAACACCGTGCGCACCGCCGGCTCGAGCACGTCGAAGGCGCGCGCGATGGCCCGGAACTCGTTGAAGAAACTCAGGCCGGCGGTCCGCGCCACCAGGCGGCCGCCGGAGCCGGTGACGCCGATGCCGGCTGCGCCTACCGGGAGGTGTCCGAGGGCGCTGCGGAGCTCCTCGACCGTCGCAGCCCCCGGCTCGCCCTTGAGCCGCCGGTAGCGGCTGACCAGCAGAGGCGGCTCCGCCACGCCTCCAAAGTCCTGCGCAGACTGGAAGAGGTCGCCGGAGCGCGAGGCTATCTCCCGCAGCTCTTCCCGGTCTTCGTCGCCGCCGCCCAGCAGCGCCAGCTTGACGCTCACCGAGCCGGTATCTATGCCCAGGGTTATCCCCATTCCGATTTCCGTTATGCGCGTAGTGCGCGTAATTCTAGCCTCCGCACCAGGCAGAGGCAAGACGCGCCGGACCGGGGACCCGGTTGCACGTCACCCAGCCTACGCTTCCTGATGTCAAACCTCCGGACTTTCCGGACCGCCAATCACGCGGAAAGTATAGTCGCCTCGCGACGCTATTCAACCCCTTACCGGCTAATTTTCCCCGACTCTCTCTCGAAACCGGGTTTAGAACCCGGCGATCGCAGGCCTCACGGATAAATGTGCAAACCGCTGTAATCCTCGCCTTAGTGTCTGCCGACCGGATCGAAGATATCTGGATCCCCCGCAGCCGTCTCAATCGCCTCCTGATGCCGGAGCGTCGGCATTCTCGGTCCGCTGGTCGTCTCCAGCTCAGGTGAAGGGATAAGATACCGCGGCGACAAGCACGCAAAAAGAAATGAAGCCGATACGACTCATAAGGCCCTCCGACGAAAAGCGATGATTATTTACGCCTACTGCCCAAGTGGCTGGCGACCGAGTAACCACCCTGTTAAGCATAGCTCAGATTATTCGGCTTGGCGAAGCTCCGATCAGTAAATGAACGACGTCTGACCGCTCTTCCCTTCAGGTTTGACGTCAACATCGACCCATCCAGCCCGGCAATAAGGCTTGATATGTTCGCTTTTTTTCATGGCGCCCGATTGTTCGACCGATAAAAGCAAACCAACTGTTGTCAAGACGATTAACTATCGGTAACATCGCGATTATCCCAAACGATCCGAACCGCATCCGGACATTTAATGTCCTGGGAGGATTAATAATGAATATTCACTCCAGACACGTTTTTCATCTATGTATCATCATAACTTTGATGGTCAGCGCAACTACCGCTCCTCTCGACGATGGCACTGGAGCAGTTGTCCCGGATGATTCGGCGCGCGTTCTGCTGGTCTCTTCGGTTGTCGATAACGCCGATGTGCTAGCGGCCGCGGCGGCCGAAGACGTCCTTGTGATCCGATACGACACGGAGAGTACGGATCTGGAAGCGCTGCTCGGCCTGGTAAGGGATGCGCTGGGCGGGCGAAAAGCCTTGTCGATCGGTTTCGCCGCTCACGACTTCGGCGAAGCCAGGTTCTATCTCACCGGCTCAGAGACGGTCAGCCTCAGCTCGACGCTGGCGAGCGCATCGCAGCGGGCGTTCTGGCAGGAGCTGGGGGCGCTGATCGAGGAGGGCGGTCGCATCGACATCTTCGCCTGCAAACTTGTCGCCGGCGAACAGGGCTTGATGCTCGTCTCGGCTATCGAGGCGGTTTCAGGGGTCGGGGTCGCCGCCTCGAGCGATAACACCGGCAACATCGCCTCGGGCGGCGACTGGATTCTCGAGACCGACGACATCAACCTCGCTGACCTCTACTTCTACCGCGCCGAGCTCGCCCGCTTTTCCGGCCTGCTCACCTCGCACGTGGCCAAGCTGACCGCCTTGGATGCAGCGGAGAGCGATTGTTTCGGTGCCTCGGTTTCAATCTCCGGTGATTATGCTGTTGTCGGCGCCGACAGTGATGATGATGCCGGCAACGGATCAGGTTCCGCTTATATCTTCTACAGGAACGGCGCAGGTAACTGGGGACAGGTGGCCAAGCTGACAGCCTCGGACGCCGCTGGTGGCGATTGGTTCGGCTTTTCAGTTTCAATCTCCGGTGATTATGCGGTTGTCGGGGCATGGGGGAATGATGATGCCGGCACCGATTCAGGTTCCGCTTATATCTTCTACAGGAACCAGGGAGGCGACGACAACTGGGGCCAGGTGGCCAAGCTAACCGCCTCGGACGCCGCGGTTGGTGACCATTTCAGCTGGTCAGTTTCAATCTCCGGTGATTACGCGGTTGTCGGGGCAGATTTGGATGATGATGCCGGCAGCGGTTCAGGTTCCGCTTATGTATTTGTGAAACCAAGCTCCGGTTGGGCCGATATGACCCAGACGGCCAAGCTGACAGCCTCGGACGCCGCTGGTGGCGATTGGTTCGGCTCGTCGGTTTCAATCTCCGGTGATTGTACGGTTGTCGGTGCACGTTGGAATGGTGATGCCGGCTTCGAATCAGGTGCCGCTTATGTATTTGTGAAACCGAGCTCCGGCTGGGCCGACATGACCCAGACGGCCAAGCTGACAGCCTCGGACGCCGCGGTTAATGACAATTTCGGCTGGTCAGTTTCAATCTCCGGTGATTATGCGGTTATCGGCGCCGAAGGGGATGACGGCTATTCAGGTTCCGCTTATGTATTTGTGAAACCGAGCTCCGGCTGGGCCGACATGACCCAGACGGCCAAGCTGACAGCCTCGGACGCCGCGGTTGGTGACCAATTCGGCAGGTCAGTTTCAATATACGGTGACTATGCTGTTGTCGGCGCCGACCATGATGATGATGCCGGCAGCGCTTCAGGTTCCGCTTACGTATATAATATTACGACACCCCAAATCTCAAACCCCACCTCTACGGACGTGACCTGCACCGCCGCTACCCTGGGCGCCACGGTGGACAACGACGGCTGCTCGGCGATTACGGAAAGGGGCGTGGTATGGAGCAGATCGGCGAACCCGACCGTCACCACCAACGACGGTCAGGAGACCTCCGCCGGCACTACGGGCACCTTTACTGTACCCGCCACCGGCCTCTCGGCCGGCACTACCTATCACTTCCGCGGCTACGCCACAAACTCCATCGGCACGGCGTACACCTCGGATACGACCTTCACAACCTCAACCGGAGCGCCCTCGATATCCAACCCGACCTCCACCAACGTAGCTTCAAACTCCGCCACTCTCGGCGCGACCGTTAATAACAACGGCGGCTCTGCACTCACCGAAAGAGGCGTGGTCTGGTCGGCAAGCGCAAACCCAACTGTCGGGTCCAACGAGGGTATAGCCACCTCTCCCGTCAACGTCGGCAGCTTCACCGTTTCGGCCACCGGCTTGTCGTCCGACACCACCTATCACTTCCGCGGCTTCGCCACAAACGCCGTCGGCACGGCTTACACTGAGGATGCCACGTTCTCCACCTCGCAATCGAACGCCGGCTCGCTGAAGGTCACTATCCAGACCGGCGCCTCGAACCTGGACGGTACTTATTGGAGGATAGGATCGAACGGCGGGAACGCTGCGGCGAAACCTTCCCGGTCCCGGTCGGCCGCCATGCGCGGTTGGCATGCCAGCGGTCAAACCATTGAACTGGAGCAGGGCAGCTACACCATCGAGTTCCTGCCGATCCCGGGCTGGATATACCCCGACGTCGACGTTGAGATCGTGCCGGGCAAGCGGACTAAGCTGCGGGCGGAGTTTATTCCCTTCCTCGTCAGCGCCGCATCGGACTACGACAGCGACGGCGACAGCGATCCGGCAGTGTTCCAGCCCTCCGACCAGACCTGGCAAGTCCAGGGTCAGTCCGAGGAGCGCTTCGGCAGGATGGGCTCCTGGCCGGTACCCGGAGATTACGACGGCGACGGGATCGCCGACCTCGCCTACTGGAATCCCAGGAAAGGCATCTGGCGCGTCAAAGGCGGCCCCAAGCTGAAGAAATTCGGCTTCATGTGCGATCTGCCCGTTCCCGCCGATTACGACGGCGACGGGCTGACAGATCCCGCTCTCTATCGCCCCTCCACCGGCGAGTGGTTCATTCGCCTCTCGGGAGGCGTGCCGGCCCGCAAACCGGACATCCTGAGTCAGGTGTTCGGCGGCGACCCGGACGACCTGCCGGTGCCCGGCGACTACGACGGCGACGGCCTCGCGGATCCGGCTGTGTACAACCTCAGAACCCGCGTTTGGAGATTCGCCGAGGGCGAGGATCTGTCGTACGGCCGCAGCAGCGAGATACCGGTCCCGGCGGACTACGACGGCGACGGGATTACCGATGTCGCCATGGCCGATATGGAAGCGGGCATATGGCGCGTCAGGGAACAGTTCAGGATCAAGATTCGCAGCAAGGCCACAGACGTTCCGGTGCCCGGCGATTACGACGGCGACGGCTCCGCCGAGGTGGCCTACTACCGCACCGGGAACGGCCGCTGGTTCCTCGAAGATGGTGCGGTTAAATTCGGCTCGAAGGAGGATGTGCCGCTGGTCCGCGGCCCCTAGGTAAATACGCGCACCGGAATGCAACCGGCGCCTAAGGAAATTGTGCCGCTATAAGTGCACCTAGGGGAATACTGTCAACCGCTGATAATTTACCCTATATCAACATTCCCGCCGTGTGCCCGCGCGGATCTCCTTTGCGTTGATCTCTACCCACCCGGACGGCAGTAAACCTGCGGCTTGGACGGGCTGTCTCTCATCTGCATGGATTCGATGACTTCAGGTTCTCTCTTCCCTCGGTGAAAAAGCAAAGCCCTCAGAACCTTTCTCCCTTGAAATGCCGCCGCCCTTCGGCCATCATGAAAAACCTTTACGTGGGGAGGGATAAAATGACTCGTCGCCGGCATGTATGGGCAATGGTCTTAGCGCTCGCCGCCGTCGCTCTTTTATGGACGGCGTCCCCGCAAGCCGCTACCCAAGACGTCTCCGTACCGACTCCGGCCGAGGAGATCGGCTTCGAGCCGGGCGCCGAACGGCAACTGGCCGACTGGGAGCAGATAGTCGGCTACTTCCGGACCGTTGACGCCACCTCGCAGAGGGTGGAGCTGGTCGAGCTCGGCCGTTCGCCCGAGGGGCGCCTGATCGTCGCCGCCTATATCTCCTCGCAGGATAACATAGCCCGCCTGCCGGAGTTGCTGGAGACGCAGCGGTTGCTGACCTACATGCCCGAGGCAGACGACGAGAGTTCGCGCTGGGGCGGCCACAAGCTCTTCGTCCTCATCAACTGCTCGATCCACAGCACCGAGATCGGCGCATCGCAGATGGCGATGGGGCTGCTACACCGCCTGGCCACCGCCGAAGGCCAAGAAGCAGCACTGATCCGCGAGCGCCTGGTGGTGATACTCATACCCAGCCCCAACCCCGACGGCATCGAGATGGTGGTCCAGTGGTACCGACGCTGGCTCGACACGCCCTACGAGGGCTGCCAGCCGCCGCGGCTCTACGAGCGCTACGCCGGCCACGACGACAACCGCGACTGGTACGCCCTCAACCTGCCGGAGACGCAAGTGGTCAACCCCTGGCTCTCCGACCTCTGGTTCCCGCCGGTGACCTGGGACGCCCATCAGATGGGGCGCACCGGCTACC
>CAYOXX010000086.1:0-14174 GCA_964408025.1 uncultured Acidobacteriota bacterium
GGGTGTTGGCGACCAGCTCGACCTTGTCGCGGTTGTCGAGGATCACCCGCTTGGCGCGCTCGTAGTTGCGCATCACCAGGCGCTTGACCTCCTCGTCGAGTAACTGCGCCGTCTTCTCGCTGATGTCGCGGGCCTGGGAGATCTCCTTGCCCAGGAAGATGTGCTCCTCCTTGCTGCCGAAACTCAGCGGGCCGATCTCATCGCTCATGCCCCAGTCCGACACCATCTTGCGCGCCAGCTTGGTGGCGCGGTCGATGTCGTTGCCGGCGCCGGTGGTCAGGTGGTTGAGGAACACCTCCTCGGCGGCGCGGCCGCCCATGGCGAAGGCCAGCTGGTCCTCGAGGAAATCCTTGGTGTAGGTGTGCTTGTCGTCGACCGGCAGCGTCTGCGTAACCCCCAGCGAGCGGCCGCGGGGGATGATCGAGACCTTGTGCAGCGGGTCGGCGTGCTCGAGCTTGTGGGCCACCATCGCGTGGCCGGCCTCGTGGAAGGCTGTGTTGCGCTTCTCCTCCTCGGAGAGGATCAGCGAGCGCCGCTCGGTGCCCATCAGCACCTTATCCTTGGCCTCCTCGAAGTCGTCCATCTCGACTACGCTCTTGTTGCGGCGTGCTGCGAAGAGCGCCGCCTCGTTGGCCAGGTTCTCCAGGTCGGCGCCGGTGAAGCCGGGTGTGCCTCGGGCGATCACCTCGAGGTCGACGTTGTCGCCGAGCGGGATGTTGCGCGTGTGCACCCTGAGGGTCTCCGCGCGGCCGCGTATGTCGGGCCGGTCCACGACCACCTGGCGATCGAAGCGCCCGGGTCGCAGCAGGGCGGGGTCGAGCACGTCGGGGCGGTTGGTGGCGGCCAGGACGATGATCCCCTCGTTGCTCTCGAAGCCGTCCATCTCGACCAGAAGGGCGTTGAGCGTCTGCTCGCGCTCGTCGTGCCCGCCGCCCAGGCCGGCGCCACGGTGGCGGCCGACGGCGTCGATCTCGTCGATGAAGATCAGGCAGGGGGCGCTCTTCTTCCCCTGCTCGAAGAGGTCGCGCACGCGGCTGGCGCCGACGCCGACGAACATCTCGACGAAGTCGCTGCCGCTGATCGAGTAGAAGGGTACGTCGGCCTCGCCGCTTATGGCCCGCGCCAGCAGAGTCTTGCCGGTGCCCGGTGGCCCGACCAGCAGGACGCCCTTGGGTATGCGGCCGCCGAGGCGCTGGAAGCGTTGCGGGTCCTTGAGGAAGTCGATGATCTCGGTCAGCTCTTCCTTCGCCTCCTCGATGCCGGCGACGTCGGCAAAGGTCACCTTCTTGCCGCTGGCGGCCTGCATCTTGGCGCGGCTCTTGCCGAAGCTCAGCGCCCGGTTGCCGCCGCCCTGCATCTGGCGCATGAAGAATATCCAGATGCCGATCAGCAGGATCATCGGCGCCCAGCCGATCAGGATCTGCAGCCAGCCGCCCTCGCTGTCGTCGACGAGGATCGTCTCGACGTTGTTGTCGCGCAGGTCCTTCCACAGGGAGGGATCGTTGACCGGCACCGGGGCGGTGAAGAACTGCGCCTCGCCCTCGTGGCGCTGCGGGTCGTACTCACCCTCGGCTCGGGAGCCGGTGATGGTGACCGACTTGATCTCGCCCGACGTCACACGCGTCCAGAAGGTGGTGTAGTCCAGCGTCTCGCGTTGCGGCTCGCCCCCGGTGAGTACCCTGAACAGCACCACAACGACCAGGATGATCCCCAGCCAGAGGGCCAGGCTCTTCATCCGCGGGCTCAACTCTGACCTCCCGTCCCGGCCGCCACGCGGGCCCTAGTCCTCGATCCAGGTGATGTAGGGCAGCTCACGGTACTTCTCCTGGAAATCCAGCCCGTAGCCGACGACGTAGCGGTTGGGGATCTCGAAGCCGACGTAGTCGGCATCGATGCTTATCTTGCGGGCCTCCGTTTTGTCGAGCAGCACGCAGACGCGCAGGCTTGCCGGCCCCCGCTCGCGGAGGTGGTTAAGCAGGTAGTCGAGGGTGATGCCGGTGTCGAGGATGTCCTCGATGATCAGCACGTCGTTGCCGGTGGCCTCGAAGGGGGTGGTGTAGTGCAGCCCACGGGGGATCTCGTGCTCGCTGTCGGTCATCGTGACGCGGATGAACTCGCAGGTGATCGGGCAGGTGAGCTGCCGCACCAGGTCGGCCAGGAAGATGAAGCTGCCCTTGAGGATGCCGACCACCGTCAGTCGCCGGTCCGCGTAGTCCTTACTGATCTTCTTGGCCAGCTCGGCGATCCGCTTGCCGATCTCCTCTTCCGTCAGCAGCACTTCTTTGCTCAGCTCCGGCATCAATCCACCTCTTCTATGCTCAGGATCCGTCTAGTAGCCTGGGTGACGCGGAACCCCTCGCCGACCCGCAAGCCGCTTACCCAGCAGATCCTGCCGCGGCTCAGGAAAACAGGATGGCGCGCCCGCGAGGGCCGCGCGATCTTGGCGTTGACGAAGAGGTCTTGCAGCTTCTGCCGGCCGGGGGCGCCGAGCGGCCGATAGCGGTCTCCGCTGCGCCAGGGGCGAACCTCCAACTCCTCGCCAGCGGCATCGGCATCCAGGAACGCGCGGCGCGGGCCGCTAAGTCCCTCAATATCAAGGCCATCGCCCGCTCCAATTATTCTCAGGGCGAACGATTTGTCAACCTCTTTGACATCCAGCGTCCGCCCAGCACGCGCCAGGTAGCGGTAGTCCGGCGGGTAGGCAGCGGGCTTGCGCCTCACGGACAGCTTGCCGCCCTCCAGCGCCGCCGCCCACTCGCCGTCCAGCTCGACGGCCGGGCCCTGCCCCAGCGCGCAGCGCCGCAGCGCCTCGATCGTCCGCGAGCTCAGGGCCCGCAGGTGGCCGCGCACCCTCATGGCGGCCCTGCGCAGCACCCGCCGCTGCAGCGCCGGGTGGAGCGAGGCGAACGCGCCGGCGTCCAGATCCAGTCCCTCTCCCCGGCCCGCCGTCTCGGGAGTCGCGATGCCGCGCGAGATCTCCTCCGCCAGCTCCCACAGGAGGTCGTCCTCGTCGCCAAGCAGTGCCGCGTTCGCCGCGGCCGTGCGGACCAGCGAGGGATTCAGCTCCAGCAGCAGCGGCATCACCCGCCGCCGCAGGAAGACGCGCGCGAAGCGCTCGTCGGCGTTGCTGGCGTCGGTGCGGCAGGGCAGCTCACGCCGACGCAGGTAGGCGAGCACATCCCCCCTCTCCACGTCGAGCAGGGGCCGGACGACACGGCCGCGCGCGCGGCGCATGCCCCGGAGGCCGCCGGCCGCGGCGCCTCGCAGCAGCCGTAGCAGGACCGTCTCGACCTGGTCGTCGCGCGTGTGGGCGACGGCTATACGGTCGGCCCCCAGCTCCCCGGCCGCGTCCTCGAGGAAGCGGTAGCGGCAGTCGCGGGCCACCTCCTCGAGGTTGCCGCGCCTCCGCTCGGTCTCGGCCGCCACGTCGATCCGGCTGCTGCGGAACTGTAACGAGAGCCCCTCCGCCAGCTTGGAGCACCAGTGCTCGTCGGCGTCGCTGTCGCGGCCGCGCAGCATGTGGTTGAGGTGGGCCGCGCAGAGCTCGCACTCCAGCTCATCGCGCAGCTCGACCAGGACGTGAAGGAGCGCCGTGGAGTCGGGGCCGCCCGATAGGGCCACGAGTACACGGTCGCCCGGGGCGATGAGCGCCGATTGCGCTATCGTCTCCCGGACTGTCGAGGCAAGCATCGTGAAAACCGATGGTGGCGGTGGAGGGATTTGAACCCCCGACACTGCGGATATGAGCCGCATGCTCTAACCACTGAGCTACACCGCCGGGTTAACGGTAGGCCGGAATTCTAGGCTCGGCCCTTCCCTCGTGTCAACCGGGCCGCCCGCCAGCCGCCCGCTTGGACTGGCAAGCCGATTGCGCGGTTTGATCGCCATTGCGGGCATTACGGTGGGTGTTGGGCGGGCTGCGCACAGCGTTGAAAAGGCTCGCCGGCTGGCCTATGATGTGCGATGAACCGCCGTGTGCCGCAGCGTGGTACCACTATATCCGTCGAGGGTGGTCGCAGGCACTTTGGATTAGACGGATTCGGGAGTCAGCGGTACAGCGACGGATTCGCTTCGTGTTCATCACCGCGAGGCGATGTATAGGGGCAGGCTCCCCAGCGCCGGCCCCTCGGACACGGGAGGAAGGCATGGCAAGGATAGCTTGTTCTCTTTCGATAATTGTTATTCTCCTGGCGGCCTCGCCCCTGGTTGCCCAGGAGGCGCCGGCGGTCAAATCGATCACCATCGAGGAAGATGGTTTCGGGTTCAAGTTCCTGCCGCTCGGCGTGACACACAACAACACGATGGTCGTGTTCTACGAGCACTGGACTGGGTCGAGCACCGCCCTCAAGGCCAGGTTCATCACCGCCTCCGGCAATCCCGGCCAGACGAGCACCATAGCCGCCAGCATCGATTCCCGCATGTGGGACGCGGTGTGGCACCCGGTGCTCAAGCGCTTCGTGGTCGTCTACCGCCTCAACAACGCCCTCTACGCCCGCCCGGTCGGCCAGTTCGGGGCGCCGCTGTCGCAGGCGAAGAAGGTGTGCGATTACAGCGACGTCTACATCCACATCGCCTGGACAACCAGGAAGAAGTTCATCCTCTTCATCACCAGGGGCGGGCAGGTCGTCGCCCAGGCCTTGAAGAAGAACGGCAAGAAAAAGAAAGGCGAGCAGGCGGTCACCGGCGTGGCCGCTGGCGAGGCCTACCCTGTGGACGCCGCGACCGAGGACGACGGCACCGCCGTCGCCTACTACGCCCACTACGTGAGCAGTACTAACCTCCTGACGCCAAGGCTGGTGAAGGTCAACCACAAGCCGAGGAACGTGATCGCCGATTTCGCCATCTCCTCCCCCCGAGGGAGCACCGCGAAGGCCACCTTCGTCGGCGCCTACGATCCCGCCAGCCAGACACATTCGGTCGCCTGGAGGTTCGTCGGGGCGGGGGGAGTGAATGCCAGGTATTGTACTTTCTACGAGTCGGGTGCCATGCGCAAACACCCCACCGCCATCCCCGGCAGGGTCAGCCCGAGAGCGCTGCTCTACAATCCTTCCACCCAGCGGTTCGCAATCCTGTTCATAGATTACGCCTATTTCGCGCCGCCCGATTCGGCTGGGCCGGCCGCGATGGACCACACCGAGCTTCACCTGGTGATCTACAACCCCAGCGGTTCAATCGCGGACAGCGACTACCTCATCTGGCAGGGCCAGGCGGAGCACGAGGGGTACGGTGTCGGATACGCCAAGAACGGCAGCCTGCTCGCCGTGATGAGCTACGAGACGATAGCGGGCATCTTCGGCCGCTTCATTTACTGAGCAGATCCGTGATCGATGCCGTTCCACGTCGCTTGGGCGGCGCGGTCGGGCCCACTGGCCGCCCGAAGCCCTCTTGCGAGCGCCGGATTATCCGATCGAGTGAGCCCGGCATACCGAAGGGGAGTGGATGCGAAGGGCCGCGCTGGACATAGGTTCCCAGTCGATACTGCTCCTGATCGCCGACCTCGAGGGCGACCGCCTGGAGCCCGTGCGCGAGGAGTTCTTCGCGCCGCGCCTGGGGGAGGGGCTCGCCGCCTCCGGGCGGCTCAGCGTTGAGGCGATGGCCCTGGCTGAGCGCGACATAGTGCGGGCAGTCGAGCTCTGCGGGCTCCACGGCGCGCAGGAAGTGGTCGCCGTGGGCACGGCCGCCGTGCGGGAGGCAGCCAACGGAAACGATTTCGTTTCCCGCCTCCGGGAGCGTCTGGGTATCGAGATCAAAGTCCTGAGCGGCGTCGAGGAGGCGGAGCTGACATACTGCGGCGCCCTCTCGGGCTCCGGGATCACCGGCAGCGTGGCGGTGCTCGACGTCGGCGGCGGCAGCACCGAGTGCACTGTTGGAATCAAAGGCAAAGCAACAGGATCAAAAAGCGCTCCCGTGGGCGCCGTCCTGCTGAGCGACCGCTTCGGGCGCAGCCCCGGTCTTGCCGCCGCCGCGCTCTCCGAACTGGGCGAACTGCTGGCCCCGATGGCCGAGGCGGCGCAGGGGAGCGAGCTGTTCGGAGTCGGCGGCAGCGCCACCACGCTGGCCTCCGTGAAACTCGGTCTGGCGGAGTACGATCCAGAGAGCGTATCCCGCTGCTCGCTCACCCCGCGAGACCTGGACCGCCTCATCGGCCGCTTCCGTAGGCTCGAGGTCGAGGAGATCCGGCGACTGCCCGGCATCGACCCGACCCGCGCCGACATCATCGAGGCCGGCGCCACAATAATACGAACTTTTTTGGAGCTCGCCGGCGCCGGGTCGCTGCGGGTCAGCGCCAGAGGACTGCGCTACGGCCTACTGCTGCCTGGACCAGCCTGATCCGCCGGGGTCTTTGATGCCGTGCTATACTTCCGCTCAGGGGAAAACCGACAGAAATACGCCGAGGCGGCCCCCGCTGGGAGCACCGGGCGGATGGCGGCGTCGAGCGCATGTAACAACTGTTACGGCCACTCCCGCTGCGGGCTGATAAATTGCCCAGAGCAATGGAGAATTGAATGAGGCACTCAAACACCAGACTGGTTATCGGCTCGTTAATCGCGGCCATGCTGTTCGCTCCCTCGGCCTTCGCGCAGGAGTCTGGAGAGCTGCGGGCGCTGAGCAGCGAGCAGGACATCCCGCAGTTCGAGCAGGACATTTCGGTGAGGCTGCGCCTCGTCGATATCACCGCCGTCGACCGCTCCGGCGATTACGTGACCGACCTGACGGTTGACGAGTTCGTGCTCCTGGTCAACGGCCGCGAGCAGGAGATCCGCACCTTCGACATCTACTTCCCGGGCGCCGGCCGGGGCGAGGTCGATGCTGAGGGCGGCGGCGTGCCCGCCGCCGTGTCGCCGGCGCGCCTCATCATTCTCTTCTTCGACCAGGCCTACAGCAGCTACCGCGGCCTGCGCAACGCCAAGGCCGCGGCCGAGCAGTTCGTGCTGCGCAGCCTCAGCCCCGGCGATCGGGTGATGGTGATCGGCTACGACCACTCGATCAGGATCTACAACGATTTCGCGCTCGACAGGGACGAAATCATCGCCGCGATCCAGGGAATCAGTTTCGGCTTCGGCAGCCCCTCGCTTTCCAGCCCCGCGCACTTCCGCGGCGAGAACCAGTTTGACATTCGGATCTACCTGCAGGCGCTCAACCGCCTGGCCCTCTACCTCAAGGCCTTCCGCGGCCGCAAGACGATGGTGATGCTCAGCGAGGGGTTCGACTACCGCATCGCCATCTATTCCATCCCCCAGTACATGCGCGAGACGCTCGAGGCGTTCAACGACGCCAGCACAACCATCTTCTCCGTCGACGTGGGCGGCCTCCAGGTGCCCGGCTCCGGCGGCGCCCCCGTTCGCTACGAGATCAGCCGCCGCCAGGGCCGCCACGACACGCTGGCCAACTTCGCCAGCGAGACCGGCGGCAAATTTTACAGGGGCAACAACAACATCGAAACGCTGCTGCTAAGCATCGACTCCGACGTCAGCCACTACTACGTGCTCGGCTTCTACAGCGACGACGAGCCGAACGGCCGCTTCCGCGAGGTCGAGGTGCGCACCACCCGCCCCGGCGTCCGCCTCTACCACCGCCGCGGCTACTTCGCGCCCGAGCCGTTCGAGAGGTTGAATCGCGACAAGCGCGCCGTGCACCTGCAGGAGGGGTTCAACCGAAACTCTCCATTCGCGGAGTTCGACGCCCGCTTCCGCGCCCATATCTTCCCGCGGGCCGACGGCAGCGCCGTCGCCTCCGTCGTCGTAGAGGCGCCGCTTGGCGAGGGGGGCTCGCCCGAGATGGAACTGCTCGGCTACGTCTACAACAGGGAGCGGGAGATCATCGACGTCTTCCACAAGCGCTTCGACTTCGACAGGCGTCCCGACGGCGAGACATTCCGCCACGCGCAGACGGTGGCGCTGGAACCCGGCGACAACCTTATCAAGATGGTCCTCCGCGACAACCGCAGCGGTCAGCGGGCCTACTCGTTCCTGCTGGCCAGAATGCCGGAACTGGGCGAGGGACTGCACGCCGGCACCATCGCCATCGGTGAGCCGGCCGCCGACTTCGTTAACAGCTCTCAGGCCCGCGTGAGCTCACTCGAGAGGCAGTACCGCCTGCCGCACCAGGAGTTGGCAGACCCGCTGGCGCCCCTGACTCGCGTCGGGATCCTCGCCGGCGCCTCGCTCGAGCTGGAGAGCGGTGACCGCGTGGGCGTCATCATCAGGGTCGCCGGCATCGACGAGGGCGATGCCACGCCGCGCCTGGCGGCCTCCTACACGCTGCGCGGCGAGGACGGCTCCCAGTACCGGCCGCAGGAGCTCGAGCTGAGGATCTACCGCGTAGCCGGGACGAGGGCGGCAATCGTTCACTCGGTGCTTGACCTCGCCGACGTGCCGCCGGGCACCTACCTGCTGCGCGCCCGCATCGACGACGCCGACCGGAACATAGCGGTCGGCCAGCAGACAGAAATCACAATCCGCTGATCAGGCCGGCGAGAACGTGGGACCTGCATGGCCCCACAAACAGTCTGCTGCGAAGTTTCTCTTGACAGTGCCTGTAGGCGCGGGCATTCAGCCCGCGCGGGCGACTAGACGGTTCTCGGCACCAGGTAGAGCATCATGCCGAAGAAGTGGGAGATGCTCCCCGCCAGTACGAAGAGGTGCCACACGGCGTGGCCGAACGGCAGCCCCCGCCACAGGTAGAAAGCCACACCGAGCGTGTAGCAGGCGCCGCCGATCAGCAGCCAGACGATCATTCCCATCGGCACCAGTCGAATCATCGGCTCGATGGCGATGAGCGCCAGCCAGCCCATGACGATATAAAACAGCACTGCGATCAGATTGAGCTTTCCCGAAACGAAGATCCTGAAGACGATTCCCCCGGCGGCCATGGCCCATATGAGCCCGAAGACAGTCCAGCCCCAGGCGTCGCGCATGGTGGCCAGGATCACCGGCGTGTAGGTGCCCGCGATGAGTAGGAAGATCGATGAGTGGTCCAGGACCCAGAAGACCTGCTTGGCGCGCGGCGCCGTGAGGGCGTGGTAGAGGGTGGACGAGACGTAGAGGACGATCAACGTGGCGCCGTAGATGCTGAAGCCGACGATCCTCCAGGCGTCGCCGCGGATGCTGCCGAAGACCACCAGTAGCACGAGCGCCGCGACGCCCAGCGCCGCTCCGATGCCGTGGGTGATGCTGTTGGCGATCTCCTCACAGGCTTTCTGCCTCCCCCGCGCAGCGGTCTCTTTTCCGCGAGCCTTCGCTTTTTCGTTGCCGTCTGTCGATTCCATGATCTACCGCGAATTTTTATCCGAGTTGGGCTGAGTTGTTACGGTCGGGAGCGGAGGCCGCGGCTGGCGCCGCGCGCATCGGCGGGCGGCTACCTCGCCACCTGGACGTAGAGGGTGAACGGGCCGCTGACGCGGTCGCCGTAGCCGCGCACCGCTATGTAGTAGGTCCCCGGCGAGAGCCGCTCGTGGATCAGGAAGTTGGTGTCGATGCCGCTGTCGTCGTCGCCGGAGATCTCCTCGCAGTTCCCGTCCAGCAGCGTGCCGACGGTGTCGGTCGAGCTGGCGGTCCAGAGCCGGTAAATGCCCGGTGTCGAAATGTCGAAGCGGTAGTAGTGGGTGATACTCCCGGAGATGTAGCCGTTGACCGATTCTTCGACTTCAATGTCGGTGGCCGAGCCGCAGCCGCCGCCGATGCGTTCGGCGCGCAGCGTAAAGGATCCGGAAGTGGAGTCGCTGAATCCGCGGACGCCTGCGTAGTAGGTCCCCGCCGCGAGCTCAAACTCGATGAGGAAGTTGGTCGCCTCGCCGCCGTCGTCGTCCTCGGCCAGCTTGTTGCCGTCCTGGTCCAGAAGCACCCCCACGGTGTCGACGGAGCCGGTGGTGTAGATCCGGTAGGTGCCGCTGTCGGGTGCATCCATGCGGTAGAACCGGAAGTAGCTGCCCTCTATCTGCCCCGACACCTCACGACCAACCTCGATTACCTGCGTAGCGCTCTGCGAGCCCCCACCGCCCGCGGCCGCCGCAGTGCCCGCCGTGGGGATGAGTAAGAGTGCCGTCAGGAGAAAGCGGAAAAGGGGCTTGCTCATCTTCTTACCTCGCCGCCGGACGATGGAATTCGGAAATACGGATTCTACATTCCCCGCGCACGTTTGACAAACCCAAGGGTGGAAAATGTGCGGGATTATTTCCGGCGCCGGCGTCCCCGGCCCTCTTGTTCTCCCTTGTCGTCGTCGCGCACTTCTTCCTGCGCGCCGTGGATAAAGGTCCACTCGTTGTAGTAGCGGTTCTCCTTGTAGGGCCTGATAGCCTCGTCCTTGCTGCGGCTGACGACGCCGATGATCGGCAGCGCCGCGCGGCCGGGGCCCTCCCACTCGAGGTCGGCCTGCCGGCGCTGGCTGAGGGCGCTGGCCCGCCTGGGGCCCGCGGGCGTGGAGTAGATCAGCTCGAAGGGGCCGCGCGTGATCGGGTCGTCGTATAGGCGGCGGAGCATGCGCTGCTCGACCAGCTCCTCGAGGTCGGTCGGCAGGGCGCTGAAGCGCTCCTGGAAGCGGGCGATCGCTTGCACGTACTGCTCGCCGCGGAAGATCAGCTCCTCCTCCCGGTCGCGGATCACCAGGTGGCGCCAGGTCGGCGCGATGCCGGCCATCAGGATGCCGGCCACCACCATCGCCGCCAGCAGGGCGACCAGCGTGTAACCGCCCTCTCCGTTCGCCTCCATGCTGTTTTGCTTAGATGTGCGGTTGCTCATCGGCCCTCGCCCTCAGTGCGCGCTCTTCGGTTCGGACCTGGGCGACTGCTTGCTTTGTTTAATGGGCATCATTTCCCGGCGATCGATATCTCGGAAAGATGGGACAGGCAGGAATGCCTGTCCTGCCATCCGTTCGGCCGCCGGTTGTGTCAATCCTACCACTGGCGGTAGGGCCTGTTGTCGGTGCCGCGGGCGGTGCTGCGGCTGCGGACGTCGTAGATGCCCGGCTCGTAATCGGGATCCTCGACGGGATCGTGCTCCTCGATAATCGTCCGCCAGTTCGCCTCGCCGGTCATCGGATCGACCGGGATCTGCCGCAGGTACTTCTCCTCGACCAGCTGCGCGAGCGACTCGGGGTAGCGCCCCTGGTCGACGTAGAACTCGTCGATGGCGCTGCGCATGAAGAACAAGTCGTCCTTGAGCACCGCCTCGCGCGCCCTCCTGACCGCGTTGGCGTAGTTGGGCAGCGCGATGGCCGCCAGGATGCTGATGATCGCCAGCACCACCACCAACTCGAGCAGCGTGAAGCCACGTTCTGTAGTCTTTTCAATCATCACCATTCCCTGTAACTAGTTCCGTCCAGAGCCGTTGCCTCGCTGAGGGTGTAGGCGTCGTAGACGTCCTCGCCGCCCCAAACCTCCGAGTCGGGCTCGTCTTGCGAGCTGCGCAGGCCCCACTCGCGCCGCCCGGTCATCGGGTCGCGAGGCAGGCGGCGGAGGAACTTGAAGACGCGCTCCTGCTCGCCGGTCATCTTCACACCCTCGACCAGCACCTCGAGGCTCTCGGGGTAGCCGCTGGAGGTGGCCTCGACCTCGATCGCCTGCTCGTCGGCCATCTTCTTGTGCAGGTCGATGGCGCGCCGGATCTCGCGCAGCGTTCTGTGCAGCTCGATTTCTCTGGCCCGCTGCAGGGTCACCTTGGTCATCGGGATGACCGCCGAGGCGAGGATGCCGACGATGATCACCACGGCGATCAGCTCGACCAGCGAGAAGCCGCCTTCGCCCTTTCCGACCGCCAGCAGACGCACAGGTTTAGTAGTTCTCATGGGATCACGGCTCCTCCGGCTCCTCAGGCTCCTCCTCCTCCTCGTAGTAGTAGTCCTCCTCATCCTCGTCGTAGTAGTACTCGTCTTCCTCCTCTTCGTAGTACTCGGCGCGGTAGCCACCGCCGGCTGCGCCGCGCAGCGGCACGCCGCGCAGGAAGCGCATCCTCTCCAGCTCCGCCATGCTGGCCGTGCCCATGTAGCCCCAGTTGATTTCCGGCCCCACCATGATCGCCCGCAGGTCGTCGGCGGTGATCATCGCGCTGCGCACGACGTGCGGTGAGATGGTGATGACGATGTCGGTGGATCGCCTGTCGTACTGCGTGCTGCTGAATAACCTGCCGATGATCGGAATGTCGGAGAGTCCGGCTATGCCCTCGGTGCTGAGGAATTCCTCTTGGCGGATGAGGCCGGCGAGCATGTTGGTCTCGCCCTCCCGCAGCCTGATCTTGCTCTTTATGTTGCGGGTCGTGAAAGTTGGGGTGGTGGTAGTGGCGCCGGCAGCGATGGAGCTGATGTCGATTTCCATCTCGAGACTGATGTCGTTGTTGAGGTGCACCCGCGGCGTGATCTCGAACCTGATGCCGATGCTTTCGTACTCGAAGGCGTCGACCGGAATGCCGATGCCGGCGGCCTGGTTAGGATTGAAGGTGGTCCGGCGCACCGGCACACGCTCGCCGATGTGCAGCTCGCCCTTCTCGCCGTCGGTGATCCGCACCTGCGGCCTGGCCAGCAGTCGCGTGCGGCCGCTGGTCTTGAGGAAGTTGTAAGCGACGTCCGGGATCGTCAGGTAGAGGTTGGTGCGGTTGATCGCCCCGAGGTCGTCCATACGAACCATGGACGGAATTTCGGGTATCAGGGCGTTTTGATTGATGAACAGTTGGGTTACCGAGTAGTTACTCAGCAGTACGCCCAAGTTGTTGAGCAGCGAGCGGTCCACCTCGATGATCTCGACGTCGATCACCACCTCGGCTTTCGGCCTGTCCAGGACCTGGATCAGCCTCGAGACCAGCAGCAGCTTCTGCGGCGTGTCGCGCACGATGATGGCGTTGCGCTCCCGGTCGCGCTGCATGAACTGCAGCCGCAGGACCCGCTGGAGCGCGGCATAGACCTCCTGGACCTGCGCGTTGCTGAGGAAGAATACCTTGACCGCCCGGTCCTCGTATTGCCTGCGGTTGTTGGGCGAGCCGTCGATGATCATCAGGGTGTTGTCGTTGACCATGCGGTAGAAGTGGTTGTTGGAGGTGACGAAGTAGTCGAACGCCTCCCAGAAGGTAGCGCGGTTGACGATGAAGTCGGTCCGCTGGCGGATGCGTTGGCGCACGGTGTCGTGGTAGACGATGTTGATGTCGGCCAGCCGTGCCAGCGCCTGGTAGATTTCGCCGATCTCGCGGTTGGGGAAGACGAAGTTCTGCGGCTGGTCGGTGTCAACATCGATGGCCGGCCTCTGCTCGGCGGCGGCCTCGATCTCGGCCTGCTCGAGCTCTCGCAGCTGCTGCCACTCCTCCAGCTCCCTCGAGGCGGCCTGGAGGCGCTCGAGCTCGTCGATGCGCTGGGTGAACTCGAACATCGCTTGGCGATTGAGCGGATCGAGCTCGACGGCGGTGCGGTAGCGGAGCAGCGAATCCTCGTAGCGCTCCTCATCCCAAAGTTCGCGCGCAAGCTGCATATGGGCGTTCGAAGCCATCCGCTTCGCCCTCTCCAGCCGCAGGCGGATCTCGACGTCTCGGGGTTGGCGCTCCAGCGCCTCGGAAAACTGGATCACGGCCATATCCCAGTTGCCGGCCAGCTCCTCTTGCATGCCGCGCCGCAAGGCCGGGTTGGTCGCGCAGGCGCTCAGCAAAACCGCAGTCGCTAGAGCTGCGGCAATCAGGATTGCTCTCCTCATCAGTTCACTCCTTGACCGCTCTCGCCGACCGGCGACTCCAGCTGCAGGCGCTGCTCGAAGTCGCCGTTGATGACGTGGATTCCCACGGACTCCTCCTCGATAGCGATGATCTCGAAGGCGTTGTTTATCGTACTGCCAACCGTCCCGACGAAGTAGCTGCCACGCCAGATGAAGGCCGCGGTGCGGCGGCCGGAGATCTCGTGGTAGCCGAGGTACTCGTAGTCGGTGAGCCGAGGGGGCTGCGACTCGGCCTCCTCTTCCTCGAAGTAGTTGTCGAACTCTTCGTCCTGCGCGTCGTCGCCGCCGAGTTCCCAACCGCCGAAGGAATCGCTCTCCTCCTGCGCCGCCCGGCGCGTGTCGTAGTCGAACAGGTTGCGCCGCGCACCGGCGAACGGCTCGCGCGCCGCGTCCAGCAGGTCGAGGCGCAGCGCCGGCAGCGACGCCCAGCGGGCCTCGCCGCCACCGGCGACGCCGCCGGAACCGCCCCCGCTGCCACCTGCCGACGCGC
>CAYOXX010000087.1:0-13975 GCA_964408025.1 uncultured Acidobacteriota bacterium
CTAAACGACTTAACGTCAAATTAGATTTTTTACCGCCCCGTCATTCTTGTCTGTCGTCCGCCATGGCGTATCTGGGCGTATTCGACGGCGGGGGTCCACTACCGATCCCCGCTCCCTGCCGCAACCTTCGGACAAGCCGGCCCGTCGGCGACAAACTGTTTTTTCAAGATTCTGCACGAAGGCACTGGAAATCCCAACATATCAATCACTTGGCCCCAATGCTAGCCAAGCCCAGTGAAATATTTGGGCGAATCGGCGAAAAAACCGTTGCTTTCTAGATAGAAGTTGGTATATACTTTACTAGAGGGGGCTGGAGAACCATGAACGACAGCGCCAGGGATAGCGCGGAGATTCGCACGCCGTCCCGCACAGACCTTACCGCTAACGAGCTGCGCCGCCTGGCTTTGGGCGACCGGATGCTGCTGCTGGCGATAATGCGTCACCAGAGCGCCCGCCGGGCTCGTCGCGCGGCCGCTTCTATGTCCCCGGCGGAGCCGACCTCGCTGCTGCAGCGTACGCACGACCGCGAGCCGGCGGATTGGGACACTGGAACCCTGAAGAGAGCGCTCAATTTCTGAGTTGGCCTCGACCCGAGCTCTGACCCGCGGAGAATTCCTTTTTGCCCGCCCGATCCGCCGGCCACGCGTTTGCGCGGCGCTAATCCCGCGACATGTCCGAACCGCAAGGCCTTCCTATACGTTATAATTAAGCTCCCGATGTTGATCGTACACCACTCGGAGATCGGGACGTCAGGATGAACAGGGAACGGCTCAAGGAGCTGCTGGAGAGCGTACGCTCCGGCGGGCTCGGCACCGAGGAGGCGCTCGACGCCCTGGCTCGGCTGCCGTACGAGGACCTCGGCTTCGCCAAGGTGGATCACCACCGGGAGCTGCGCAAGGGATTCCCCGAGGTGGTCTACGGGACGGGTAAGACGGCGGAGCAGGTGGAGCGGATCGTCGGCTCGCTAGCCACCGGCGGCTCGCCCGTGCTCGTGACCAAGAGCGACGAGGAGGCCTACGAGCGCCTGCGGAAACTGCACGATCAGGTTGAGTTCCACGCCGCCTCAGGCGTCATCGTCGTCAACCCGCCCGATGAGGCCGCCGCCATGGGCTCGGTGGCCGTGGTCAGCGCCGGCACCTCCGACATCCCGGTGGCCGAGGAGGCGGCGCTGACTGCCCGCGCCATGGGCGCCCGCGTGCGGACCATCTACGATATCGGCATCGCCGGGCTGCACCGCTTTCTCGACCACGCCGAGGAGCTTATGGGCGCGCGCGTGATTGTCGTGGTGGCCGGCATGGAGGGCGCTCTGCCCAGCGCCGTCGCGGGGCTGGTGAGCGCGCCGGTGATCGCGGTGCCCACAAGCACCGGCTACGGGGCCAGCTTCGGCGGGCTTAGCGCGATGCTGGCGATGCTGAACAGCTGCGCCAGCGGCGTCGTTGTCGTCAACATCGACAACGGCTTCGGCGCCGGCTACTTCGCCGGTCTGATAAACAGGATCGGCGGTGAGTAGCAGCTATTACAGCACCAACGAGCGGTCGGGGATACCCTACCGATGAACATCTTGGAATAGATAGTTATGTTCGATAACCGCAAGAATGTGTCCGGGCCGAAGCTGCGACTGCCCTTCCCGGCCCGCCGCCACAAGCAGAAGCGGGTCTTCGACGTCGCCCTGGGCGAAGGCGAGAGCCCGGACGTCGCGGCCACGGCGAAGATGGTACGGCGCTACTTCGAGGGTCCGACGGAAGAGGAGCGCCAGCCAGTCAGGTACAGCATGCTGGGCTCCTTGGTGCTGATGATCGTCTCCCTCTACATCGTCTGGCCGACGATCATGGAGCACCTCGAGATCCAGAAGGAGCCCGAGGAGATCCACGCCATCGCTATGGGCGCCAGCCCGCCGCCCGCCGCCCGCAACGAGCGGCGCCGCGTCGTGCAGCAGGAGATGCGACCGATGCTCTACCCCGATCTGCGCGAGGTGCAAATCGTCAGCGACGAGGAGCTGCAACTGGACGTCGACTCGGACTGGAATTCGCTCGATGTGGACGGCCGCGTCTCCGGCATCGACACCGGCTACGGCTCCGGACTCGGCGGCCCGGTGATGAACGCCGGCTACGGCGACGTGCCGGAGCCGGAGCTGATCTACCGCGTCGAGCCGGACTACCCGGATCCGGCGCGCACAGCTCGCTTGGATGGCCTGGTGATCCTGGAGGCGATCGTCAACACACGTGGCGACGTGGTCGACGTCACGGTGCTCCAGACCTCGCCGCCCCGCTTCGGCTTCGCAGAGAAGGCGGTCGAGGCGGTCTCACAGTGGAGGTTCCGACCCAGCATCTACAGGGGCCGACCCGTCAACGTCCGCATACGCTTCTCCGTCGAGTTCAACCTCCTCTACTAGCCCGGCTATCGCCTCTCCTGGCGCGGGCGATCAGCAGGCCGGCGAAGATCAACGCGGCCGAGCCGAAGAACGCCAGCGAAAGGGTCTCCCGCAGCAGCAGCACCGAGAAGACGGCCACCAGAACGGGCATCGCGTACGCTGACATGGCGACGAAGGAGGCCGGAAGCTTCTTCAGGGCGAACTGGTAGCAGATGTAGCCGGCGAGCGTGCCCCCCAGAACGATGTAGGCTACCGAGGCAAACGCCAGGGGGGAGACGCGGTGCCACGGCTGCGCAATCGCGGGAGCGATGGTCAGCGGCAGCGCCAGCGGTAGGCCGAGAGCGAGGACCAGCGTGATTGTCCGCGTCGCGCCGATGCGCTCGACAAGCGGTTTGGAGAGAACGACGTAGAGGGCCCAGCAGAAGGCGGCGCCCAGCATCAAGAGGTCGCCCAGCAGGTAGCGGCTCTCGAACGTTATACCGTCCTCCGAGACCAGGATCACGGCCCCGACGAAGGCGATCCCGATCCCGGCGATCCGCGACAGCCCGATCCGCTCGCCGATGAGCAGGAACGCCATGATGGCGACGAAAATCGGGATCAGCACGTAGACCAGGGCCGCGTGGGCCGGCGTTGTGTACTTGAGGGCGAACTGAAACAGCAGCATGTCGCCGGTCACGGCCAGCAGGGCGAGCGGCAGGCCCTGGCGCCAGTATGGCAGAAGCGACCTCGGCGATTCCCTCCTGACCAGCAGTACCAGCAGGCAAAGCGGAACGGTGAAAACAAGCCTCACCAGCAGCAGGGCGAGGGGGTCGATCTCCCCCACGGCTACCTTGGTCGGGATGTAGTTGAACGCCCAGAAGAGGCAGGCGGCGGCAATCGCCGCGGTGCCGACTGCAATCCCGTCTCCACTCCGCTCCCCCATCAGGTAAAGATAAACAAATCAGCGGCGGCCTACAAGGTCGCGAATTCAACCAGCGAACCTTCACTGTCCTTAGATTGCCTAAAACGCCACGCTCCGACCGCGTTTCGGGGCCGTCAACATCTCCGATGGGCTGAGTGATGCGAACGACAAATCAAGCAACAGTAGGGGGTAGGGGCGGGACTGCTCTATCCGGCAGCCTTTCATGGATAGGGGCGGCCTGAACTTGTCCGCCGGAACCTGCTTGTCCGACGAAGCTTCAGCGTAGTCGGAGGCGGAAGCGGATGCCGCCCTCGATGTGTCCCAGTAAACGTTCGGGCTTCCGCCGCGACGGATTATGCCGTCCGCTTCCATCATCGTACTCGCCATATCCTTCTATACTAGTGCAACCACTACTTATGGTGGCCATGTCATGGCCGGCAATCACAATGTAGTGCTTGCAACAGATTGGGCTAAATGGTATAATATCAAGGTTTTACGGCGGTCTCTGCGGGGAGAATTAGTATGGATTCGCTCTGCCTGCAGGAGCGCCTGGCGAGCGCAAAGAGCGGCAACCGCCTCGGTATTCACTCCTTCCACCGTTTCTTCGGCAAGCTGATCCCCGCCATCCCAGCCTCCGCCATCGAGCTCTTCACCGAGCCGGGCGACCTGGTCTTCGACCCGTTCTGCGGCTCCGGCACGACGCTGGTGGAGGCGCTTGTCCGGGGTCGCGACGCCGTCGGCATCGACATCAATCCCCTGGCCGTTCTCATTTCGCGCGTCAAGACTACCCGCAGCGACCCCGAAGCCCTGCGCCTGGCGGCCAAGCGGGCCCTGCGAGAGGGGCGGGTGATCCTCGAAAACGGCCTGCCCGAGCCGCCCTACTGCATAAACATCCACCACTGGTACCGCCCCGGCGCCATCCGCGAGCTGGCGGCGCTGCACGCGGCGGTAGGCGAGGAGCCGGATGAGAGGGCGCGCGACTTCCTGTCCGCGGTACTGAGCGCCGTCAACCGCAACGTCTCCAATGCCGACCCGCAGCACGTCTTCCCGGGCTACAGCAAGCGGCTGCGCAGGCTGGACGCAGAGCGTGGCCGGATAATAGACGTCTTCCAGACCTTCGCCCGGGGTGTCGACAAGCGGATCGGCTACCTCGAGGACCTGAACGGCAAGTTGAACAACGGCGCCCGGGCCACAGTGCTGCTGGCCAGCGCCGACGAGCCGCCAGCGCTCGGGCGCCCGGTCGACTTTGTGGTGACCAACCCGCCCTACGTCAGCAGCGTGCGCTACCTCGAGACGCTGAAGCTGGAGATGAGCTGGGCCGGCTTCATCTCCGGCCCGGAGGAGTACCGTGAGCTCGACCGCCGCCAGTTCGGCAGCGAGCGCTTCGGCGTCGACGAGACCCGCCGATTCCTGCCCTCGGGCGACGACCTCGCAGACGCCATAGCCCGGCGGCTGCACAGCTCCGGCCAGGGCAAGATGGGCCGCACGGTTTGCCTCTTCTTCAGGCGCATGGGGCGGGCCGTGGGATCGTGGGACCGGCTGCTGCGGGCGGGCGGGCGGATTGTCCTGAAGCTCAGCCCCAGCCGCGTGCGGGGCGAGGTGGTGCCGACCCAGGAGATCGTGGCCGCCATGTTGCGGCGCCTGGGCTACCGCATCGAGGAGGAGTTCGAGGACGCGTACAATCCCAACAGCCGCTCGCTGCTGATGTCGCGCAACTACTACAGCGGCCGCCTCGACAGCGACCGCATCCTGGTCGCCAGGAAGCCCTGATGCCCTCCGCCGCCGTCCGCAACGTCAACGTGATGCGCTACATGGGCAACAAGCGCCGCCTGCTGCCCCGCATCGTCGACGCCGTCTCCGCCCTCTCTTCCCCCGGCGACCTGGTGGTCGACCTGATGGGCGGCACCCACTGCGTCGGCTCCGCCCTGGCCGAGCGCAACCGCGTTGTGGCCAACGACGTCGGCGTCTACACCCTGCCGATCGGCCGCGCGCTCCTGCAGCGGCCGCGCGGCTTCGATCCCGATGCTTACCTTTCTCTCGTCGCCGCGGCGGCCGCCGAAAATCGCGCCGCCGGCATCTTCACCTTCTTCCAGACCCACTACAAGAACACCTACTTCAGCCCCCGCCAGTGCGGCGAGATCGACGACCTGCGCTACGCCGTCGAGGCCCTCGACGTCGAGGACCGCTACGCCGCCGACCTGGCGCTGGCGGCGCTGATCAGCGCCATGTGCTACGCCCAGAGCACGCCGGGGCACTTCGCCCAGTTCATGCCCGCCGGCCACGAGCGCGTGCAGACGCTGCGGGCCATCGGTATCACCGAGGAGTTCAGCGAGCGCTTCCGCCACTGGCCGATCGCAGCGGCCTCGCGCTCCCACACGGTTCTGGCCGAGGACTGGCGGGTCGTTTTCGCCGCCGGCTTTGCCGATGGGGCGCGCGTCATCTACGTCGACCCGCCATACAACGGCGAGCAGTACAGCCGCTTCTACCACCTGCTGGAAACCCTGGTGCGCTACGACGGCCCCGAGCTGCGGCACAAGGCGCGCTACCGCGTCGGGCGCTTCAAGAGCAGCTTCTGCTACCACCGCACGGTCGAGGACGAATTCCGCGAGCTCTTCCGGCGCTGCGCCGACGCCTGCGACGCCGACATCGTCCTCAGCTACAGCTCCACGGGGCTGGTGGAGGCGGAACGGTTCGCGCACCTGTGCTGTCAAACATACGGCGTCGAGCGGATCGAGGAGATAGACCACGCGCACTCGACGCAGGGCAAGGGCCTGAAAGGCGGCGTGCGGGAGCTGCTGATCACCTTCCGGCGGGGCCGGTCGGAAGCGTGAGGCGATAGGGCGTTGGGCAGTGAGCGGGCGTGCCGCGGCTCTGCTATAATGGTAGGCGAGCAGCCGGGAGGCTTGGTTATGCGCATCGCCATCGCAACCGCACTCTTTGTTACGGCGGCCCTCACCGCGGCGCAGGCGCAGGAGAACACGCTGCTAGACGCGCACGTCGGCGAATGGGCCGCATACACAACCTCTAGCGGCTCGATGCAGGAGCGGCACACGGTCGTCGCCCGGCGGCGCCAGGTGGTGGTCGTCCGCGTCGACGAGATCATCCACGGCAGGGTCATCACCAGCCGCACCGAGACCCACCGCATCAACGATCCCGATTTCCTCCAGGGTGCCGAGGGCCAGGAGCAGGTCACCGCCAGCGGGCGAACCTACAACTGCACCGTCGTGCGCCGGGGCAACCGAACATTCTTCTATTCAAACCAGGTTCCCGTGACCGGCCTGGTGCTGATGCGGCGTGACGGAAACCCTGTAAAGCAGGTTGTGAACTTCGGCATCTGAACCTTCAGGTCCACCGGGGGAGCGCGTACACACGAATTCGTGAAAGAATTCTCAATTTATTAATCATCCAAACAATCCGCAGTGAATGTGGACTCGGGTAAACCGAGGTAGTGGAACATACCCCGCTTTACCTAGTATATCGCCGAAAGAGGCGGTTTTCCGGCACATTTCCGGCCCCCGCCCAGCGATGCGGAGCGACATCGGCCCCGCGCTCTCGGCCAAGCCCGCAAACCGATACAAAATGACCGGTATTTGACCTTGACTTCACCATATGCGCATTCTATCTTTTATTGGGCCTCCTCCCAATCTGGAGGTCAAGCATGTCGTGGCCGGAGAAAGCAACACAGGGAGCCGCGACGGATACAGAGGAGTTGATATGCGTACAGTTCACAATTTCCGCTGGCACGCGCGGGCGGGCCAGGGGGCGGTGACGGCCTCAAAAACGCTTGCCGACGTGGCTGCCGAGGATGGCCGCTACGTGCAGGCGTTCGCCGAGTACGGCGCCGAGAAGCGCGGCGCGCCGGTGGTGGCCTTTAACCGCTTTAGCGAGAAACAGATACGCCTTTACTGCGCCATACTTGAGCCGAACTGGATCATCTGCATGGACCCGACGCTGATCGGCACCGTGGATATCGCTGCCGGCGCCTGCCCGGACAGCAGCTTCATCATCAACACGCCACACGACGCCGCCCGGCTGCGTGAGCAGATCGAGTTCGGCCCGATGGAATTCTACTACTTTGACGCGACCAAGATCTCGGAAGAGGAGATCGGCCGCGACATACCCAACTTGGTAATCATGGGCGCGATCGTCAAGGTGACAGGCCTCTTCGAGAAGGAAAAGTTCGAGCAGATCCTGGGCGACCATATGCGGCGGCACTTTCCCCCCAAGATCGCGGAGGCCAACATGCGCTGCTTCCAGCGCGGCTACGAGGAGGTCGTCGAGGGATGATTAAGAGAGACGAAGCGGCAGGGAAGGAACGCCTGCTGGGCTGGCGCGAGGTCGAGCCGGGCGGGCAGGTGATGTCGCCCGGCACCAGCGTGAACTACAAGACCGGCGACTGGTCGCCGCGCACGATGAACTGGAATCCCGAGACCTGCACCAACTGCCTGCTCTGCTGGACCACCTGTCCCGACAACTGCATGATCGTCGAGGACGAGCAGATGAAGGGAATCGACACGTTCTACTGCAAGGGTTGCGGCCTCTGCGAGAACATTTGCCCCACCAAGCCCAAGAGCCTCAGCTTCGGCGATTTCAGCGAGGAGGAGGAGTAAGCCATGCCTGTTGTAACCGAACGACTAAATACCACGAGAGACGGTAATGCGGCGATGGCAGAGTCGATGCGTCAGATCAATCCTGATGTGATCGCTGCGTATCCTATCACGCCGTCCTCGAACATCATGGAGCACTTCGCAAGTTTTGTAGCTGCTGGTGAGATCGACTCCGAGCTAGTGACTGTGGAGAGCGAACACAGCGCACTGAGCGCCTGCATAGGAGCTGCTGCCGCCGGTGCGCGGGTGATGAACGCCACCGCCGCCAACGGCCTGGCCCTGATGTTCGAGATGCTCTGCATCTGCGCCGGCTTGCGGCTGCCGATGGTGCTCGGGATCGCCAACAGGGCCATAAGCTCTCCACTGAACATCCATGGTGACCACTACGACACCTACGGTGTGCGTGAGGCCGGATGGGTGCAGTTCTACAGCGAGAATCCCCAAGAGGTGTACGACAACATGATCCAGGCCGTGCGCGTCGCCGAACACCCGGACGTGCGCACTCCCGTGATGGTCTGCATGGACGGCTTCCAAACCAGCCACTGCGTTGAGAACGTGCTCATTGAGCCTGATGACGTTGTGAGGGAATTTATCGGCGAGTTCAAGCCGCCCTACACCACCCTGCTCGACATCGACCACCCGACCACGATGGGCGCTTACGATCTGCCTAACTGGCTGTTCGAGCACAAACGGGAACAACATGAGGGGGTTCTCCACTCTTCAGCGGTGATCGAGAAAGTCGGCAGGGAATTCGGCGAGCTGACTAGTCGTCATTATGGCTTCGTAGAGGGATACCGACTTGACGGTGCAGAGGTGGCTATTGTTGCCATGAGCGCCACCTGCGGCACCGCCAAGGACGTGGTCGACGAGCTGCGGGAGGAAGGCCACAAAGTCGGCCTGCTGAAAGTCCGTTGTTACCGTCCCTTCCCGTATGGGAGCGTTGCCGAGGCCTTGAAGCCCCTGAAGGCGGTAGCAGCTCTTGACCGCATGATCCCGAACGGCGCTCAGGGCGGCCCGCTGTTCAACGAGATACGCAGCGCGCTGTACGACTACGCCATCAAGCCAATGGTTATCAATTACGTATACGGCATCGGCGGGCGCGACCTGCTGCCAGGTAATATCAGGCAGGCCTTCAGCCGGCTGGAAGAGATAGCCAAGACTGGGGAAGTCGGCCCGCATGTCGATTTCCTCAACCTGCGCGAGTAGAGGAGGATAGAATGGCTACCAACCTGAAGACTGCGAGTGCTGTTCCCCTGAAGCTCGCCCAAGGCCATAAGGCGTGCCCCGGCTGCGGCATCCCGGTGATCCTCAAGCAGGTATTCAGCCAAGTGGAAGATCCCCTTGTTGTCAGCGTCGCCACTGGCTGCCTCGAGATCATCTCCAGCGGCTACCCCATCAGCGCCTGGAACATCCCCTTCATCCACAGCGCCTTCGAGAACGCCGCCGCCACCATCTCCGGCGTCGAGTCGGCCTACAGGTCGCTGAAGAACCGCGGCCGCATCCCTGACCGCCCCATAAAGTTCGCCGCCCTGGCCGGCGACGGCGGCACCTACGACATCGGCCTCCAGGCGCTCAGCGGCGCCCTCGAGCGCGGCCACAACTTCGTCTACATCTGCCTCGACAACGAGGCCTACATGAACACCGGCGGCCAGCGCAGCGGCGGCACGCCGATGGGCTCGAGCACCACCACAGCTCCGGCGGGCGAGGTCAAGGCCGGCAAGGTGCAGTTCAAGAAGGACCTGACGATGATCTGCGCCATGCACCACATCCCCTACGCCGCCCAGATCGCACCCAGCCGCTGGCGCGACACGATGGTCAAGGCCCGCAAGGCCTTCGAGGCCGACGGACCGGCGTTCCTCAACGCCCTCAGCGTCTGCCCCACCGGCTGGAAGAGCGAGCCGTCCATGGGGATGGAGATCACCCAGATGGCCGTCGACTCCTGCATGTTCCCCCTCTACGAGGTCGAACACGGCATGGTCAAGCTCACCTACAAGCCCAAGAAGAAAAAGATACCCGTCGCCGACTACATGAAGCACATGGGACGCTTCCGCCACATGTCCAAGCCGCAGAACGCCGAGTTCCTCGAGCAGATCCAGGCCGCCGTCGACGAGCGCTGGGAATGGTTCCTGAAGATGGACGCCTTCACACGCGAGCAGGAAAAAGAGGCCGAAGAGAAAGCTGAGGAGAAGGCCGAGTAGCTTTTCAGCGGCACTCAATTTGTGCTGATTCGAACCGGGCGCGGCAACCACCGCGCCCGGTTTTGTTCTGCCTCGTTGAAGCGAGAACCACATAAAAGCCTCCGCCAACGGCCACGTCCCCTACGTCTCGCTCCGCCCACTCGACTGCCTGACAGAAACACCACCGCCGGGATATTGAATCCGAGGGGAATAGTAGTTACGCAAAAGCGGTGACTCGATGAGTAATGGCGGTTACCCATTAGTACCGTACTAGCCCACTCTATGTATGCTTCAGGGGACACTTCTCACGGATAGTAGACACTGAACGATCGGGAAACCTTGAAAACAAAGGGTTTTTTCGTTGGCACGGTACTTGCCAAATCTGGACGCGTAACGGGAATGGAGGTTGATCCGGCAGAGTTGGGTAACGCGCCAGACTAACTTTTATTAATACTATTTAAACTAATAAAATCTCTATAGAAGGGGCTAGTAGTAATTTTGTGCTCTGTCGCAACTGAAAAGAACCAGGAAAGGAGATCCTGCAATGCGTACGACTGCGATTCTGTTAACACTAGCCCTGCTGATGCTGCCGGCGACGGCTGCCGCTCAGGAAGACGATTCCTGCAAGCGGTGGAGCATCGGCCTCAGGCTCGGCAGCTTCTCGACCAGCAGCGACCTGCCGTGGTTCAGTTACACCACACGGGTCAGGGCCGGCCTCGAGTTCACCAGGTACATTTCCAACCGCAGCGCCATGAGTCTGACTCTGGATGCCGCCACCGACGCTGCCGAGCACTTCGCGCTCGTTCCGATGACCGTCACATACAAAGTCTTCCCCTGGGGCAACGGTTTCTCGCGCTCCGACAGGAACACTAACCTGCCCGTGCGGCCGTGGCTCGGCGGCGGTATCGGCATCTACCTACACGAACCCAGTTGGTACACCAACGGCGTCGTCGGCATCGGCGCCCACGTTGCTACCGGCGCGGTGATCCCGATGGGCAGCCTCTTCGAGCTCAACGGCGAATTGCGCTACGCCGTCACCAACGACTACCGGATGCTCACCTACATGGCGGGTTTCGGGTTCCGCTTCTAGCGGTGGGTCACGGGGCCGCCACTAACCGGCGGCCCTGTTTAGCCCCTCCAAAACACATCATTAAGTCGTAGAATCCTCCCAAAGGCCGGCCGCGCGGACCCCCCGCCGCAATCGTAGAAACTCAGTGTGCGATTCCATTATCCAGCCGGGCAGCAATGCTCGGCTTACCGTTTGGATGTGCCAGGCAGGAATGCCCAGCATCGCGCTCTTAAAGAAGGAGGGCGGCCCCACCCAGGCGCGCCCTGTACTTGTCCGTCCGCCGCTGCGGATTGGAAATATCCGCCTGAGGCGGCCAAGCTCTCCTATCTGTTACAGGAGTGCTCGGCGATACCTACAGCAGGCGGAAAGACTCGATCACTCGCGCGAACACCTCACCCAGGTCGGCGTATGCGCTGTAGCGGGCGAGAACCGTGAGCGAATATATCCTGCCACCGCCTACGGCGAAGAGCGTCCAGCGGTGCGCCTGCGCCCCGTCGACCTTCGGCCCCTCGTAGGCGGCGAAGGCCAGGGCGCCCTTGAGTTCCCGGGGAACGACCAGCGCCCGGCCCGCGGCGGCGATAGCCTCGCGGTTGGCCTCGTAGGCGTGCCGCGCGTCTGCGTCGCCCAGCGATGCGACGGCCACCATCACGGCGCAAGGCGAGCCGTCCGGCGCGCGGCCAATCCAGCGGGCTCCGACGTCCGAGCCCTCGGCGCGCCAGCCCGCGGGCGCCTCCAGGGCGAAACCCAGTTGCTCGAAACTGTATTCCCGCCACTCAATCCCCTCGTCCTGAAGCGCCGACAATTGCGGCTGGGCCGACAGGCAGAAAAGCGAAGTCAGCAGGATAACCACGGAAGGCGTCATTACAGCCCCGCGGCGTCCCAGCGCCGGCGCGCGTCGACGATCAGCGCCGCCAGCTCCTCGGCGACACGGGTCAGGTAGCGCTCGGCCAGCTCCTGGTCGAAGTCGGGGTAGCCGACTCCCTCGGTGTAGAGCAGGATCGTGCCGGTGTGGGGGTAGACTGTGTAGGAGGAGTCGATAGGCACCGCCAGGTCGGGCGTGTAGTAGCGCTGGCGCACAAACCTCGGATCAACCGCCTGCACCGCTGCGTTCTCGTTGAGGGCTGCGTGGCCGCCGTCCTGGTCGGGACCCCAGATCTCCTGCGTCAGCTCGGCGCAGTAGGCCCACCAGTTGACCACAAGCACGCGCACGCCGCGCCGGGCGCTCACCTCCGCCGCCACCTCATCGAGCGGCGCGCGGTTGGGGCCGTGGCCGTTGAAGATGATCAGATTGCGGAAGCCGCTCTGCGCCAGGCCGTCGGCCACCTCGAGGCAGTAGGTCTTGAACGTCGACCGGCTGATGGCGAACCCGCCCGGGTAAGCCGCCAGCGTCGTCGTCAGGCCGTAGTGGACCGTCGGTGCCACCAGCGCGTTCGCCTGCGGCGCCACCATCATCGCCAGCCGCTCCGGCACCAGCGCGTCGGCGCCGTTGGCGATCACGCCGTGCGCCTCCTGCGTGCCCACCGGCAGGATCACCGTGTCGCAGCGCGACGGCACCACCTCACGGAACTCCTGCCAGCAATAGTAATCCATACGCCGAAACGGCAACTCGCCCTCCTCCTGCGCAAGCACCGCAGCGGCGAGTAGAACCGCAATCGCTGATGCCACAACAGCTCTATTCATCGTTCTTCCCCCTTCTGTCCTATACGGAAAGTTAGAGTCTAACGCAGTGTTGCCGAAGAGGCCAAGAGAGGAGATCAGAGCCCAAAGTCGCGGCGCTGAAGGAGAGCTATGCCGCGGAGTGTTTCGTCGTCGAGGGCGCCCTGTTCGGAGGCGACGAGGTTTTCGCGCGCCTGCTCGGGTGTCTTGATTCCGGGTATGACTACGGAGACCTCGTCGCGGCTGAGGGCGTAACACAGTGCAAGCTGAGCTGCGGTGACTCCCTGGCCGGATGCCAGGTCAGCGATGCGGAGCGCCGCTCGCGCACGCAGTGCTATGTATTCGGGCGGCCAGCCGGCGCGTATGTCTCCGTCGGGGAATGTCGAGTCCTCGCGGTACTTGGCTGTCAGGAAGCCGTTGGCCAGCGGTTCGCGGGCGACGATGCCGGTGCCGCTCCTGGCCGCGGCGGGGAAGAGGCGATCAGCGGCGACCGGATTGAAGGCGTTGTGGACCACCTGCACGGCGTCCGGCGCGAAGCGGCGGATGGCGTCCATGCCCTCCTCCGGCGCGAAGATCGAGATGCCGGCGGCGCGGATCTTGCCCTCTTCTTTCAACTTGTCGAGGACTTCGAAGGCTTCGCCGCTGCGCAGCGCCGCCGGCGGCGGGTTGTGGAGCTGGTAGAGATCGACGTAGCCGGTGCCGAGGCGCATGAGGCTGCACTCGAGTGCGGTGCGGATGTAGTCGGGATTGAACCTAAGTCGCGGCACCGGGCCGGAGAAGTCGAAGCCGACCTTGGTGGCGACGACTGCGTCGCGGCGGCGCGCGCCGAGCGCCGAGCCGAGCAGGTGCTCGCTGTGGCCGTGACCGTAGACGTCGGCGGTGTCGAAGAAGGTGCAGCCCAGCTCGAGCGCCTCCTTCACCGCCGCCACGGAGACGTGGTCGTCGGTGGGGCCGTAGCTGTTGCCGTGCTGGTTACCGCCGATCGCCCAGGCGCCGAAGCCGATCTCGGAAACCTCGATGCCGGTGTTGCCGAGCTTTCTCTTGCGCATGAATACTCTTAAAGAGTTATCGCGTCCCCGCCCCCGGTGATGGACAAGAGAGCTTGTTTGCTCCAGGCGGATCTATACTACCATTATGTAGACAGACAAGAATGACGGGGCGGTAAAAAATCTAATTTGACGTTAAGTCGTTTAG
>CAYOXX010000088.1:0-13971 GCA_964408025.1 uncultured Acidobacteriota bacterium
GAGGTCGAGGAGGGGCACGACCTAGTGCCGGGCGCCCGCTACCGCTGTCCCGCGGGCTCGATGGCGCTCCTGCGCTCCTCGACGGAGGAGCTTGAGGTGATCCTAAACCCGGAAAGCTCGCTCGAGATCGGCTCCAGCGAGGGCGTCGAAGTGAAACTCGAATCGGGCTCCATACAGGTCCACTGGGCCGCCGCGGACGGCGACCGCGCCCTGCCGGTCGAGGCCGGGGGGCGCTCGGTGGGGCTCCTGCCGCCATGTTCCGTCATCCTCGCGCTGGACGGGGGGCTGCGCCTGGCCGTCTACGACGGCGAGGCGACTGTAGGCGACCGCCTGCTCAGCGCCGGCACTATGGCCACCGTCGGCGACGAGGGCATCGAGGCCGATCCGGAGGCGGTGCTGCCGGCGCCGCGACTGCTCAGCCCGATGGCCGGCAGCGTGCTGCTGCGGGTCGAGGGGACTCCACTGGACGTCGACTTCGCCTGGCGGGGGGTCGAGGGCGCCAGGGGCTACCTGATAGAGATCAGCAACGACCTCCTTTTCTGGGATCGGCACCGGGCGCGCGCGACCCGGGAAACGAGCTACTCGCTCGACGACGTCTCCGAGGGCAGGTACTTCTGGCGCGTGCGGGCCACTGGCGGCCCGGCTGCCTTCAGCGAACCGCTTTCTTTCCTCGTCCGCACGGCGACCAACCCGCAGGCCGAGATCCCCTCGAAGCCGGAGCTGCGGATCGAGTCGATCCAGGTTCAGAGCAACCTGGTCGCCATCAGGGGCATGACCGAGCCGGGCGCACGGGTGCGCGTGCGCATCGGCCTGCACGCCGGCTCCGAAGTGCAGGAGGTGCGCGTGAACCCCGACGGCTCCTTCCGGCACCACCAGCAGGTGGGCGTTCGGGGCGAGCTTACGGTGGTGGTGGAGGCGTTTTTCAGGCAAGATAATGTGGTCACCAGAACGCGGACGGTTTACGTCGACTTCTGAGCAAAGCTAGGGACGGGCAATGGCGTTAAAGGATCTGTTCTCCTTCTTCAGCAACGACTTGGCGGTCGACCTGGGCACCGCCAACACCCTCCTCTACCTCAAGGGGAAAGGCATCGTGACGCGCGAGCCCTCGATCGTGGCGATCAACCGCAAGAACAACAACAAGATCGAGGCGATCGGGCAGGAGGCCAAGGAGATGCTCGGCCGCACGCCGGGCAACATCGTCGCCATCCGGCCGATGAAGGACGGCGTCATCGCCGACTTCGAGGTCACCGAGCGGATGATGGACTACTTCATCAAGAAGGCCTGCAACCGGCGGCGCTGGGTGCGGCCGCGCATCGTCGTCTGCGTGCCCAGCGGCATCACGCCGGTCGAGCGGCGGGCGGTGCAGGACACCGCGCTGCGCGCCGGCGCATCGGAGGTCTACATGATGCTCGAGGCGATGGCGGCGGCCATCGGCGCCGGCCTGCCGATCACCGAGCCGGGCGGCAACATGGTGATCAACATCGGCGGCGGCACCACCGACATCGCCGTCATCTCGCTCAGCGGCATCGTCTACAGCCGCAGCATCCGCGTCGCCGGCAACGAGATGGACACCGCCATCACGCAGTACATCAAGCGCAAGTACAACTTGCTCATCGGCGAGCGGACCGCCGAGCGGGTGAAGATCGAGATCGGCAGCGCCCACCCGCTGGAGGAGCCGCTATCGATGGACATCAAGGGCCGCGACCTGATCGAGGGGATCCCCAAGACGCTGACGCTGACCGACAAGGAGGCCCGCGAAGCGCTGGGGGACATCGTCAACACCATTGTCGACGCGGTCAAGGTGGCCCTCGAGATCACGCCGCCCGAGCTGGCGGCCGACTTCGTCGACAAGGGGATAATCCTCACCGGCGGCGGGGCGCTGCTGCGGGGCATCGACCAGCGCCTGCGCGAGGAGACCGGCGTCCCCGTAACGCTCGCCGAGGACCCGCTGACCTCGGTGGTGATGGGCGTCGGGCGCATGCTGGACGACTTCAACCTCCTGCGCAGGCTGACTATCTGAAGCCGCCGGATTCTGCGGGAGGCCTGGTGCCGCGGCCGGCCACCGGCGTCGCGGCCGCGGAGGCGACGCACCGATGCGTGCATTCATCCTGCGTCACAAGACCGGAATCTCGCTCCTGGCCACCGTAATCGTGCTGGTGAGCATCGTCGCCGGCCAGGTGCCGGCCGGCGAGGGCGATTCGCTGCTTGTCTGGACTATATACGCCGTGGTCTCGCCCCTCCAGCACGGCGTCGCCTACGTGGCCATCGGCACCCGCGAACTCTGGGACGGCTACGTCGACCTGCGCGGCGAGCACGCCGAGAACGAAGAGCTGCGGCGCGAGCTGGTGCGGCTAAACCGCGAGAACCAGAGCCTGCGCGAGCGGGTAGCCCAGGCCGGGGCCCGCTACGAGCTGGCCACCTTCCAGCATGTCTTCGAGTCGAGCAGCGGTAGTCGCACGCTGACCGCAATCGTCATCGGCGCCGGCGTTGAGGAATATGGCGACACCTTCCTGCTCAACCGCGGCACGCTGGACGGCGTCGAGCCGGACCTCGGCGTGATCTGCCCCACCGGCATCGTCGGCAAGGTGATACGCGTCGGCCCCACAACCTGCCTGGTGCAGCTTCTAACCGACCCGCGCTTCGCCATGGCCGCCAGGGTGCAGCGCAACCGCGTGCGGGGCATCCTGCACGGCACCGGAAACCCCGCCTGCGAGCTGCGCTACCTGCGCGACACCGACCCGATCAGCGAGGGCGACCTGATCGTCAGCTCCGGCATGGAGGGCATCTTCCCCGGCGGCGTGCTGATCGGCCGCGTGGCGCGGGTGGAGCCGGGCGAGCCGCCGTTCCGCAGCGTCGGCGTTCTGCCCAGCACCGAGTTCCGCTCCCTGGAGTGGGTGCTCGTCGTGATGGGGGCGGGGGCCGGCGATGACGGTGGGCGCGAGGATGCGGGCGATTGAGAGCGATACTGTATCTGCTGGCCCTGCTGGCCATCGCGGTCGCCACCTCAGCGGCGCACTGGCTGCTGCCGCCGGAGCTCTTCCCGCTCGACCTGTTCCTGCTGGCCACGGTGCTGGTAGCGATGCGGCAGAGCACCATGGCGGCCCAGCTCTTCGGGGCCGCGGCGGGCCTGGTTCAGGACGCCTTCGGCGGCGGGCTGATCGGGCTCAACGCCCTCTCCAAGACCGCGATCGGCTTCGTCGTGGCCGCTCTGCGCCAGGCGGTCAAGCTGGAGGGGCCGCCGCAGCTTATGCTGACGGTCGCCCTGGCCACGGCGACCGATGCCCTGGTGGTCTACGCAGTCGGCGCCGCTTTCGGGCTGCCGACCGGCTCCGAGCCCGCCACCGTAGCGGTGCGCGCCGCGGCTAACGCTGTTGTGGTGCTGGTTCCGGCACTCTACCTGCGGCGGAGGCGCAGGAGGAAGTCTATGCTGCGCAAAAAATGAGATCGCTTGACGACACCATCGCCATCCAGACGCGCGCCCGCGCCCTGCTGATGCTGATCGTAGGGGCGCTGGCCGCGTGCGCCGTGGCCTATTGGTTCGTGCAGATCCTGCGCGGTCCGCACTACGCGGAGCTGGCGGAGAACAACCAGTACAACGAGGGCGGGATCACCGCCCCGCGCGGCAAGGTTCTGGATCGCAGCGGGCGCGTCATCCTGGTGGACAACCGCCCGTCGTTCAACCTCTACGTGGTCCCGGAGCGCTGCGAGGACTTCGACCGGGAGCTGGAGCGGCTGAGCGAGCAGATCGAGCTCGGGCCGCGTGAGCTGGAGCGCATCGCGCGCCGCCGCAGCCGGCTCAGGTCTTTCGAGCCGCTGCTGATACAGGAGGACATCCCGTTCGAGCAGATGGCCTACTTCGAGGCCCGCGCCGACCGCTATCCGTGGGTGATGGTCGCCGCCGACCACGAGCGGGCCTACCCAAACGGCCGGCTGGCGGCCCACCTGCTGGGGCGGGTCGGCGAGGTGAGCGAGCGGCAGCTTCAGGTCGGGGCCTTCTCCGGCGCGCGCCCGGGCACGATGGTCGGGCAGTCGGGGCTCGAGCGGCGCTACAACGAGGTGCTGACCGGCGAGGACGGGCTCTTCGTTCAGGTGGTGGACAGCGCCGGGCGCGTGGTCCGCGAGGTCTCGCGGGAAACCCCGACGCCGGGCGGCGACCTGCTGCTGACCATAGACTTCGAGCTGCAGCGCCGGGCCGAGGAGCTCCTCGACGGGCGGGCGGGAGCGCTGGTAGCCCTCGACGTGCGCAGCGGCGAGGTGCTGGCAATGGCCAGCGCCCCATCGTTTGATCCCAACTCCTACGTCGAGCTCCTACCGCAGCTCGCCGCCGACGAGTCGAGCCCGCTGCTCAACCGCGCCATCTCCAGCAAGTTCTCGCCCGGCTCCGTCTGGAAGGTGCTGATCGCCGCCGCGGCGCTGCAGGAGGGGATAACCACGCCGGAGAGGCAGGAGTTCTGCGGCGGGGCCGTCGAGCTCGACAACCGGCTCTTCCACTGCCACGCCGGCGCCGGGCACGGCTGGATGTCGCTGGTGCCGGCGATCACCCACTCCTGCAACATCTACTTCTACAAGACCGGGCGCCGCCTCGGCATCGAGCGGATCGCCCGCTGGGCGTCGCGCTTCGGCTTCGGCGAGCGCACCGAGATCGACCTGCCCTACGAGGTGGCCGGCCTGGTGCCGACGCCGGAGTGGAGTGAGCGCGTCCGCAACTCCCCCTGGTACCCGAGCGAGACCGTCTCCATATCCATCGGCCAGGGGCCGCTGGAGGTCACGCCGCTGCAGATGGCCGTCTTCATGGCCGCCGTAGCCAACGGCGGCCGCCTGGTGCAGCCGCACCTGGTGCGCGGCATGCGCCGGCCGGGCGGCGAGCTCTTCATCTTTCCCCAGCCGCCGACCCGCAGCGTCGGCATCGGCGACGACGTGCTGCGCTGGGTGCGCGAGGGACTCTACGGGGCGGTGAACCGCGGCGGCACCGCCGCCCGGGCCCGCATACCCCAGATCAGCATCGCCGGCAAGACCGGGACTGCCCAGGTGGTGCGCAAGCGCTTCGGCGTCAGCCCCGAGGAGCTGCCCGAGGAGCAGCGCCACCACGCCTGGTTCGTCTGCTTCGCCCCCTCCGAGGAGCCGGAGGTCGCCGTCTGCGTCTTCGTCGAGCACGGGGGCAGCGCCTCGCTGAGCGCCGTGCCGCTGGCGACGGAGTTCCTGCGCAGCTACGCGCAGGTACGCGCGGAACAATGATCAGCCGCACGACAATTCTGCGCTTCGACTTCGTGATGCCCGCCCTGGCGGTGGCTATCAGCCTGCTCGGCGTCGCCCTCATCGCCAGCGCCACCCACAACAGCAGCCTCGAGGGGCTGTGGCTGAAGCAGCTGCTCGTGCTGGGGATCGGGATGGTCGCCATGGTGCTGGTCGGACTCATCGACTACCGCCTGCTGCTGCGCTTCGCCCTCACGATCTACATAGTGGTCGTCGGCCTGCTGCTCATCCTGCTGGTCTTCGGCCGGGCGGCCGGCGGCGCCCGCAGCTGGCTCAGCTTCGGGGCCTTTTACTTCCAGCCGTCCGAGTTCGCGAAGCCGGCCATAATCCTGGTGCTCGCCAGGGCGTTCGCCAGGATGGAGAAGGGCAGCATCGGGCTGGCCGACATCGGCGGGCCGCTGGTCCTGGCTGGCGTGCCGATCCTGCTGACCGCCGCCCAGCCCGACCTGGGGACGGCGATGACGATGGCGCCGCTGCTCCTGGGGATCGCCGTGGTCTCGGGGCTGCGCCTGCGGGCCGTTGTGGCGCTGCTGCTGATCGGGCTCCTGCTCTTCTCCTTCGCCTGGATGTTCGTGCTCAAGGACTACCAGAAGGAGCGGCTGCGCAGCTTCGTCAACCCCGACGACGACCCCCGCCGGTCCGGCTACCAGATTCGGCAGTCGCTGATCGCCATCGGCAGCGGCGGGCTCTGGGGCAAAGGCCCCTTCCTCGGCTCCCAGAGCCAGCTGAACTTCGTGCCGGCCCAGCACACCGACTTCATCTTCTCCGTTCTCGGAGAGGAGTGGGGATTCGCGTGCGTGGCGCTGGCCCTGCTCCTATACGCGGCCCTGCTGACGCGGGCGCTGCTGCCGATCCGCAAGGTCTACGACGTCGCCGGCATGCTGATCGTCGTCGGCGTCGTCTGCTACATCGCCTTCCAGACCGCGATAATCGTCCTGATGTCGATCGGCCTGCTGCCGACCACCGGCGTGCCGTTGCCCTTCCTCAGCTACGGCGGCTCCTCGCTGCTCATATGCATGCTCTGCGTAGGCCTCGTCATCAGCGTATACGCCCACCTCGGCCGGTCCGCCGGCTGACAGCAGGCAGACGTCGCGCAATCTTGAGGTCATTTCCTGTTGCGACTATTATCTAGCGGCGCAAAATGGAGTTGAAATAGATTCGGTATCAAGGATGGTGCCGCGCAAGCCTGAACATGGTGTCTACTTTAAGATCACATGGGGCGCATAAAGGCGCCCCCTACTGTGGGTTTCGGGGCTGGCGGGAAGTGGCACTGCCAGTGCGGGCTTGCTGAGATACATGGTGAGAGAAAACGTGCTGCAGGATCTGACGGCCGTCGAGCGGCCGGCGCGCTACGCCGGCGGCGAGTGGAACTCCGTCGCCAAGCGCGGGCCGGTCGCGGCGCGCCTGCTGCTGGCCTACCCCGACGCCTACGAGATCGGCATGTCGCACCTCGGCCTGCGTATACTCTACTCGCTGGTCAACGACTGCGACGACCTGGCCGCCGAGCGCGCCTTCTGCCCCTGGCCCGACCGCGAGGCAAGACTGCGCGCCGCAGGCGAGCCGCTGCGCTCGCTGGAGAGCGGGCGACCGGCGGCCGAGTTCGACCTTATCGGCTTCTCGCTGCAGCACGAACTGAACTTCACCAACCTGCTCGCCATGCTCGACCTGGCCGGCCTGCCGCTGCGCTCCGCGCAGCGCGACGCCGACGCCCCGCTGGTGATCGCCGGCGGGCCGGTCGCTTTCAATCCCGAGCCGCTCGCTCCCTTCATCGACCTCTTCGTCATCGGCGACGCCGAGGAGCTGCTGCCCCGCCTCATGCGCGACTACGCCGGGCTGCGCCGCAGCGGCGCCGCTAAGGCCGAGATTCTACGCAGGCTCTCGCGGCTGCCCGGCGTCTACGCCCCCGCACTCTACGGCGTGGAAGCCGATCCCGAAACAGGCCTGCTCGTCGTGACCCCGCCCGGCGGCACCAGGCCGTTCATCGGCAAAGCGGTGGTTGCCGACCTCGACGGCTATCCGTTCCCGGCCGACACGGTGGTGCCGTTCTGCGAAATCGTGCACGACCGCGCGGCGATCGAGCTGGCCCGCGGCTGCAGCCGCGGCTGCCGATTCTGCCAGGCCGGTGTCGTCTACATGCCCGAGCGGCAGCGCGACCCCCAGGCGGTCGCCGACACCGTGCTGCGGATGCTGGCCGCAACCGGCTACGGCGACGTCAGCCTCTCCTCCCTCACCCCCAACGACTACCGCGGCCTCGGCGAGCTGGTGACTGCGCTCATGAGCCGCTTCAGCGCCGAGGGAACCTCGCTCTCCCTCGCCTCGCTGAGCCCCTCGGGGCTGGAAGCCGGGCTCCTGGAGGCGATCAAGGGGGTGCGGAAGACCGGCCTCACCATCGCCCCCGAGGCCGGCACGCAGCGCCTGCGCGACGCCATCAACAAGGGGATCAGCGAAGCAGAGATCCTTGCCTCTGCCCGCGCCGCCTTTGGGCTCGGCTGGCGGCTGATCAAGCTCTACTTCATGATCGGCCTGCCGACCGAGACGCGCGACGACGTCGAGGGCATCGCGAAGCTGGCGCTAGCGGTGGCCGGGCTCGAAAAGGGCGTCAAGGTCAACGCCTCCGTCGCCAGCTTCGTGCCCAAGCCCCACACACCGTTCCAGTGGCTGGCCATGGCGCGGGCCGACGAGCTTCTGGAAAAGCAACGACTCCTGCGCGGCAGGCTGCGCCGCACCAGGGTCAGGGTCAGAACCCACGACGTCGAGACCTCGCTGCTCGAGGGGGTCCTCTCGCGCGGTGACCGCCGCGTCGGCGACGCCGTGGAGCAGGCCTGTCGACTTGGCTGCCGCTTCGACGGCTGGGGCGACCGGCTGCGAATCGACCTCTGGAAACGGGCCTTCGACGAGGCGGGGGTCGATCCGGACGCCTACCTACACCGCGAGCTGCCGACCGGGGCGGCGCTGCCCTGGAGCCACATCGGCACCGGCGTCGGGATCGCCTTTCTCGAGGACGAGCTGCGCCTCGCCCTCCAGGGGAAGCCGGCGACCCGCTGCGCGCCCCGGCGCTGCCCCGAGTGCGGCGCCTGCCCGCCAGAGATGCTCAGGGAGCGGTGGGCGCAGGCGCCGCGCGAGAAGATCGAGGTACGGGTGCCGGAGCGCGGCGTCCACGACAGCCCGACGCAACGGGTGAGATTCCGCTACCGAAAGCGGGGGATAATCCGGCTGCTCTCCCATCTCGACCTGTCGCGCCTGGTGGCACGCACCTTCCGGCGCGCCGGCATCGCCGTGGCCCTCTCGCGAGGGTTCCATCCACAGCCGCGAATCTCGTTCGGGCCGGCGCTGCCGCTGGGGATCGAGGGGCACAGCGAGTTCCTCGACGCGCTCCTGCACGAGCCGCCGGAGGCCGACGAGCTGCTGCGCCGCCTCAACGCCGCCTCGCCAGGAGGGAAGGGGCTCGAGTTCACGGCCGCGGCCCCGGTCGGCGACAAGGAGCCCTCACTGGGCGCCGCCCTTGTGGCCGCCGGCTACCTGGTCCGCCGGGCCGACGGGAGCGCCTTCGACCGCGAGGCAGTCGACCGCTTCCTGGCCAGCGACAGCGTCGAGTGGACACGGACCTCGAAGGGCAAGGAGCGTCTGCTCGACCTGCGCGCGGCCGTGCTGGCTATGGAGCCGGACGGCTCCGGGCGCGAGCTGCGGCTGCTGCTCAGCCTTGAGGGCGGCAGCCAGGCGCGGCCCGCGGAGGTGGCGGCGGCGGCTTTCTCCCTTGACCCCGGCCAGATTGAAGTGGTAAGAGAGCAACTGTTTCTGCGACGCGGAGGCCGCTTGCGGCCTCCCATTTAGGAGAAAGATATCTAGATATATGCCTAAGGAGATCGTCATCAACGCGCGCCCCTACGAGACGCGCGTAACCGTCATGGAGAACGGCAAGCCGGCGGAGCTGTTCTTCGAGCGCGCCAGCGGCAACATCGTCGGCAACATCTACAAGGGCAAGGTGGTCAGAGTACTGCCCGGCATGCAGAGCGCCTTCGTCGACATCGGCCTCGGCAAGGACGCCTTCCTCTACGTCGAGGACGTGATCGCCAACCTCGAGAAGATGCTCGAGCTGTGGGGCGGCAACGACGAGCCCAAGAGCACGGGCCGGCGCGGCAAGGGCCGCGGCCGCAAGCGCGCCGAGATCCGCGACCTGCTCAAGAAGGGCGAGCACATCCTGGTCCAGGTCTCCAAGGACCGCATCGGCGGCAAGGGCGCCCGCGTCACCTCGCACGTCAGCCTGGCCGGCAAGTACGTCGTTCTCATGCCGACCGTCGACCGCATCGGCGTCTCGCGCAAGATCACCTCGCCCGACGAGCGCAAGCGTCTGCGGGAGGAGGTGGAGAAGCTGCGCGACCCGCAGCTCGGCTACATCATCCGCACCGCCGCCGACCGCTGCGCCAAGAAGGACCTCAAGCAGGACATCGAATTCCTGCACGACCTCTGGGCCGCCATCACCGCCGGCGCCGACACCCTCGAGGGCGTCGGCCTCCTGCACTCAGAGCCCAACCTGCTGCAGCGGATTCTGCGCGACGTATTCAGCAAGAAGTTCGCCGGCTTCGTCATCGACGACGAGGACGCCTACATGGCCGCCCTCGACTTCGTGCAGCGCAACCAGAAGGAGCTGGCCAACCGCGTCAAGCTCTACACCGGCAAGAAGCCGATATTCGAGGAGTACGGCGTCGAGGAGACGATCGAGGACTCGCTGCGGAGCAAGGTGATGCTGCGCAGGGGGGCCTCCATCGTCATCCACCAGACCGAGGCGCTGGTGGCGGTCGACGTCAACACCGGGCGCTTCGTCGGCAGCAAGAACCTCGAGGACACCGCGCTGAAGACCAACATCGAGGCGGCCAAGGAGGTCGTCAGGCAGCTGCGGCTGCGCGACCTGGGCGGCATCATCGTCATCGACTTCATCGACATGGAGAAGAAGGCCAACCGCAACACCCTCTTCGAGCGCTTCAACAAGGAACTCGAGAAGGACAAGGCCGAGCGGACCGTGCTCAACATCAACGACTTCGGCCTCGTGGTGATGACCCGCAAGCGCGTGCGGCCCAGCCTCGAGCGGATGACCACCCAACCCTGCCCCTACTGCGACGGCCGCGCCGTCGTCAAGCGACCGGAAACGGTAGCCCTCGAGGTCCTGCGCGAGCTGGAGAGAATCGCGCTGGAGGGCGTCCGCGGCGGCCTGCGGGTCGAGCTCCACCCAGGGGTCTGCGAGTACATCGAGGCCGAGATGGCCGAGCACCTCAACCTGATCCGCGACACCAACAAGCTCAACGTTACGCTGCTGGCCAAAGAGGGATTCCACCGCGAGCAGTTCGACATAATCGAACACTGATAAAGCCTACGTCTCCGAGCAGGGCCGGTGGACGTCGGGAACGGCGGCACCATGTAGGGGCGCCCTGAACTTGTCCGCCTGTGGCGGGAGGCGCCCGAAAGGCTGTAACGGAAATAGCGGAGCGGCCCGATGAGACGCCTCGCCATCGTCGTCCAGCGCTACGGCCGCGAGGTCGGAGGCGGCGCCGAGTCCCACGCCCGCTGGGTGGCGCAGCGGCTCCGCGGGCGCTTCGAGGTAACCGTCTACACCTCCACGGCCCTTGACTACGTCACCTGGGAGAACCACTACGCGCCCGGCACCGAGGAGTTTGACGGCGCGCTTGTGCGGCGCTTCCCGGTCGAGGGGGGGCGGGACCTAGAGCTGTTCAACCGCTACAGCCGCTGGATCTTCGCCGAGCCGCACCGCGACGCCGACGAGGAGCGCTGGCTGCTTCTGCAGGGCCCCGTGGTACCCGGGCTGGTCGAGGCCCTGCGCCGCGACAGGACGGCCCACGACATCTTCCTCTTCTTCACCTACCTCTACTACCCGACGGTCAAGGGCGTGGCTGAGGTCGGCCGCCGGGCCGTGCTCTACCCAACAGCCCACGACGAGCCCCCCATCCGGCTGCGGCTCTACCGCCGCCTCTTCGCCGCGCCAGCCGCCTTCATGCTCAACACCGAGGTCGAGCGGCGCTTCCTCGAGCGACTCTTCGACCTAGGACACCGCCCCCGCGTCGTGGTCGGCATGGGCATCGACTGGCCGGAACCGGACCCCGACCCCGCGCCCACCCTGGAGCGGCTCGGCATCGGCCGACCCTACGCCCTCAGCTTCGGCCGCCTGACCGCCGGCAAGGGCCACGACCTGGTGGTCAAGAGCTTTGTCGACTCCCCCGTCGATCTCGACCTGGTGCTCTTCGGCACGCTCGAGATGGAGCTGCCCGACGACCCGCGCGTCCGCCACCTCGGCTTCATCTCCGACGAGGAGAAGTGGGCAGTGATCGCCGGCGCCCGCTTCACCGTCCACCCCTCGCCCTACGAGAGCCTCTCGCTGGCGCTGCTGGAGAGCTGGGCGGTGGGCGTGCCGGCGCTGGTCAACGCCGAGTGCGCTGTGTTGGCCGACCACATCGAGCGCTGCGGCGGCGGGCTGGCCTACCGTGGCGGTGACGATTTCGTGCGTCAGGTGGAAGCATTCGGCGCCGACGAGGAACGCGGGGGGCGGATGGGCGAGGCTGGCCGCGGCTACGTGCGCTCGCGCTACGCCGCCGCCGAGGTGGCCGACCGCTACGCCGAATTCCTCGACAGGATGATAGAATTGCGCTCCTGACGTCGTAAGGGAAGAAAATGAGCGACCAGCAATTCCGCCAGCTCTACAAGGAAGAGCCGGCCCCCAAGGCCGGGCCGGAAGCGGAGAAGCCGCCGGGGACCAAGGGCTTCTTCACCACCTACCGCGGCCACGTCGGCGGCGCGCTCATACTCGTCGGCTTTCTGCTCTTCGCCCTGCAGGTGCTCTCAGCGTCCGAGACCGCCCGCCCGCACAACTGCATCTCTCTCATGCTGTTGGAGGATCTGTCCGCCGCCGTGCCGCAAGAGGGTGGGGAGGCTGCCGGGCCGGAGGACGGCGCAGAGGCCGGACTCGCGGGCCCCTACGCCCACTACGAGGGAGCCCCGAGCGAGGAGTTCGTCGACCGCTTCGGTCGCTTCGCCGGCGGTCTCGAGGTTCCGGGCGGCCTCTTGGCGATGCCGGTCCGGCTCGCCCAGAGGGGGTCCAGCTTCCTCGTCGCTGCGGGCCGGGAACCGGCGGCGCCGGACGACGTCTTCGGCGAGCTGTTCTACAACATACTCACCATCGGCGAGGAGGACGCAGCCCTGGTGCTGGGCTCGCTGGTGCCGCCGGGCGCGGAGCTGGCCGGCAAGCACTTCCTCGGACCGTTCCCATTCGGCGCCGGCGAGAGCCCGCTGGAGTTGGTTCTGGATGATGGACGCCATAACATCGATGAAATCCTCCACGACAGCGCTGCGGCCCTGCACGGCTTCGTGATTGCCCCGGCCCGGGACTTCGATGCCAACGCCCTGCTCCTGGTTCCGAGCGGCGATCTCTCCATCGGCGACTACTACGTGACTGTAAACACCTTCAGCCGGACGCTCGCCTCTGCCGACTTGGAGCAACCGGAAGAGTTGATGCTGAGGCCGAGGATCGTCCCCATCGACTACCGCCACGGCGCGGCCGTGTTCACGGCGGCGGCGCTGGGCGAGCTGATCTTCCTGGCCGGCGGCTTCCTGCTCGGATTCCACATCTTCGCAGCCGTGGCCCGCAAGCCGGCCGAGGGGCGCCGCGTCGCCCGCTTCTTCATTGATGCCTGCCGCCTGGTGACCGAGAACGCCAGGCTCTACGCGCTGGTGGTCGGCATCAGCCTCCTCTTCTGGCTGGGCGGAACGGTGCAGGCTTTCCTCGATCCCGGAGGGCAGAAGGAGATCGTGTTCTGGTTCCGGAGCCAGTTCGCTACCGGCGGCTGGCCGCTGGGCACGGCCGGCTGGGCCTACGGCACCGGCAACATATTCCTGGCGGCGCTGGTCACCTTCGCCGTCAACTTCCTGCAGGGGACGGTGCTGGTGCTCACCCTGCCGTCGCTGATCCCGATCGGGAGCGCGTTCATCGTCGGCGCCTTCCGCAACCAGGTGCTCGGCCTCGCCCTCGCGCCCACCGAAATGCTCTCCGGCCAGGCGATGGCGCCGCACCTGCTGACCGTCCTCGTCGAGCTGCAGGGCTACATGCTGGCCGCCTTCGCCGCCGTGCTGCTGCCGCTGGCCCTGCTAAAGCCGCAGCGCTTCGGGCTCGGGAGCCGCCTCGAGGCATACAAGAAGTTCGCGCTCTGGCAGCTGCGCATGCTGCCGCTCATCGCGGCCGTCCTTTTCATCGCCGCCGTCTACGAGGCCCTCGAGCTGCTGGTCCTCGCCAACCTCTTCTAGCCCGCATATTGCACAAGATTCAGCCGTCCGGCGGCCCCTTTTCCCGAATCTCTTTGTTGCGGCCGATTTTGGACCCTTGACGTGGCGCTAACCACGCCTGCGGGTCCAAAACCGCCCCCGCCGCGACCTTCGAGAAAATCGGCTCGCCGGTGACAATATGTAACCTCTTTGTCCTGTGGAGAGAGCGCCGGCAAGATCAACATATCAATCACTTAACACCAGAGCCGGCCAAACCTTATGCAATATGCGGGCTAGGGCCGTTCCGGAAGTTCTTTTCTGCAAAGGCATTACTAACAACTTGGTGGGACAGACATTATTGACGGCCCGGCAAAAACTTCATTCGGGATTTTACCCATTTAAAATTGGGGAAAGATTTATTCTTCCGCAAGTGCCGGTACGGGCAAATAGTATTGG
>CAYOXX010000089.1:0-13366 GCA_964408025.1 uncultured Acidobacteriota bacterium
GTCCTGCTGGTGCAGGAGCGCCACTTCACGCTCTTCAACATCGGAATGGCGCCCGCAGCCGCGCCGGGGATCGCCGGTCGGGTGCTCTCGCCGAATGGCGAGCCGGCGGTCGGCGCAGAGGCGGTGGTGACCGACGCCGCGGGCGAGGAGGTGGCCCGCTTCGCGGCCGGTGCCGAGGGGCGCTTCTCCGGCGAGTTGCCACCGGGCGAGTATCTGGTAGGCGCGCAATGCGAGGGCTTCGAGTCCGGGGAGGCCGTGCCGGTCACGGTTGCCGAGGGTATCGCGGCCGAGGCCACGCTGAGGCTGGCAGGTCCCGAGCCGCGGGGCGGATTCCAGGGCCTGATACGCGCCCGCGCCGAGGGAGGCGCGGCGGGCCGCCCGATCCAGGGCGCAGAGGTGACAGCAACTAACGAAGGTGGCACCGCCAGCCGCTCTGCCACCTCAAACGAGATCGGATTCTACAGGCTGCTCGTCGCACCGGGCCGCTGGCACCTGAGCGCCTCACACCCCGATTTCGAGCCCGCCGACAGCGGTCCGCCGGGCCTGGAGGCGGAAGCCGAGGGGATGCGCACCTGGAACACCCTGCTGCGGCCGCTGGTGCCGATCTCCGGCATCGGCACCTGCCGCCGCCAGTTCCCCATCGGCATCGGCTCATCATACGGCGAGCGGCACATCGTCTACCTGCGGGTCCGCCACCCGGGGACCGTGACCGCCGTGTTCCGCTGGAGCGGCGACGCCGCCGGCCTGGCGCTTATCGTGCGCGGCCCCGACGGCGTGCCGCTGCGCGTGGACGGGCGTTCTCCGCTGCGGCTGACGATACAGGTAAGGCAGGAGCAGATCGCCCGCGGTTTCCAGTGGGAGATCGGCGTCGCCAACTTCGGCGGCGGCAGCGCCCAGGGAACGCTTAGCGTCAGCTTCCCCTGCGAACGCTGAATCACTCGCGCGGGCTCCCCCAAAGGCGGCGGACAAGCTCCTGCCTGCGCCTAGGCGCGTAGTTGTTGTATTTTCAGTTGTAGGTGCGTATTTTTAGGGCGCGCGTTTATCTTTAGCTCGCATGTTGCACAAGGTTTGGCCGGCTCTGGTGTTAAGTTATTGATTTTTTGACCTTTCCAGCGATCTATCCACAGAACTGTGAGGTTACATATTGTCACCGGCGAGCCGATTTTCCCGGAGGTCGCGGCGAGGGCGGTTTTGGGCCCGCAGGCGTGGTTAGCGCCACGTCAAGGGTCCAAAATCGGCCGCAACAAAGTGATTCTGGGAAAGCGGCCGCTGGACTGCTGAATCTTGTACAATATGCGGATTGGACCTTCGGAATCAGCCCAGCGTGAAATAGAACGTCGCTCCCTTGCCGACTTCACCCTCGGCCCGGATCCTTCCGCCGTGGCGGTGGACGATGCGTTGCACCGTCGCCAGGCCGATGCCGGTGCCCTTGAACTCGCTTCCGGTGTGCAGGCGTTGGAACGCCACGAAGAGCTTGTCGGCCTCTGCGGGATCGAAGCCAACTCCGTTGTCCCGGACGAAGAATTCTCGCTTGCCTTCGTGCTCGGTCGCGCCGAACTCGATCTTCGCTTTCTTTCTCTTGACCGAGAACTTCCAGGCGTTGCCGAGCAGATTCTCCAATACTATTTGCATCAGCCGCGCATCCGCCTCGGCCGCCAAGCCTTCGGCGATCTCGAAGCCGACCTTGCGCTCCGGTTCCGAGACCTGGAGCTGACTCGCGACCATGCGCGCGAGCACGCTCAAGTCAACCGGCCCGATGCTCAGCTCGCTGCGGGTCAAGTGCGAAAGCCTGAGCAGATCATCGATGAGCCGGCTCATCTGTTTGCAGGACGCGATGATCTTATGCAGGTACTCTTTGCCCTTCTCCTCGAGCTTATCTGCATAGCCGTCTAATAATATCTGGCTGAAGCCGCTGAGGTGGCGCAGCGGAGCGCGCAGGTCGTGAGAGACGGAGTAGCTGAACGCCTCCAGCTCCGTGTTTACGTCTTCGAGTTCTACTGTCCGCTGCTCGAGCTGGCCGTGGGACTCCTTCAGCTCCTGCTCCGCCCGCTTGCGCCGGGTTATGTCGAAGATAATGCCCCGTATACCCGCTGGTTTGCCTTCCCGCCTGATCAGGGTCGAATGCATGATCGCCGGGAACGTGCTGCCGTCTTTCCTGAGGATGGTAAACTCGCCGGCAGGTATCTCTTCTCCGCTGAGCATCTTTCGAAAATACTTGACTAATCTTGGGCGATCCTCAGGGAGGAAGAACCGTAAGGGATTTAAGCCCTTGAAGATTTCCTCTTGGGTATATCCCGACATCTCGTATCCGATACTGTTTAGGAATGTGTATCTGCCCCTGGCGTCGATTTCAAATATCGGTTGCGGCAGCAGATCCGACAGCTCACGGAACTTCTCCTCGCTTTCCTGCAGCGCTTTCTCCGCCAGCTTGCGCTCGGTGATATCCGTCAGAATCCCCTGGATGGCGCTATCATCGAGCAGAATGGAGTTTTCCAAAACCCATACCTCTGTCCCGTCCTTCTTCTTCAGACGATATTCCAGATTGGTAATTTCCCTCAGTTCTTCCAATTGCGAGACGAATCTCTCGCGGTCCTCGTCCTCGAAATATAACTCCTGGGCACCCACGTCGACGATCTCCTCGGGAGAATCGTAGCCCAGCATGCGCGCGAAGGCCTCGTTGCACTCCAGGATATTTCCCTCAAAGGAGGTACTGTAGACTCCCGCGATATTACTTTCGAACAGCCGACGGTACTTCTCCCCGGAAGCCCTTAACGCCTCCTCCGCCCGCTTACGCTCGGTGATTTCTTGTCGAGCAGCTTCGTACAGGCGAGCGTTGTCAATGGCGACGGCTAGCTGATTGGCAATAGTCTGCAACGTGAAGACATCAGCTTGGGAGAAGGCATTAAGCTCAACGCTCTGAGTATCCAGTACCCCGATGGCCTTCCCCTTCAACTTGATAGGCACCGCCAGCTCGGATTTCGTTTCTATTGTATCCATTGCAGAATAGTAGCGGGCATCCTGGGTTACATCGGGAACAAGCAACGGTTCACCGCTTCCAGCTACCCAACCGGTGATGCCTTCGGATCCTATGCGTAGCCGCAGGCGATCCTCTAGAGCCTTGATGGAGGGGAGCGTGGTTGCCTTTAACACTAGGTCATTGCCATCTACTAACATAATGATGACGTTGACATAATCGAATGTGTCGCCAATCAATTTGACCGCGTGGTGAAGCAATTCATCTAAATCCAGGATCGCGGTCGTACTCTGCCCTACTTGAGCGATAAGCTCCAAGCGGGTTGCTTTCTCCTTAATTGCTTCATCAGACCGTTTACGTTCTGTTACGTCGCGGAAAATTCCTTGCAATAGTTTCCTATCGCCGAGATCTAAAAGGTTGGCCTTGATATCCACGTACTTGATTTTGCCGGCGCTGGTAATGACCCGTGCTTCCAGAACCTTCCCCTCGTTATCCTCGAGGTGCTTCTTGAAGCTCTCCGAGAACCCGTCTGTGATATCGTCCGGAGGGTGGAGGATTGATTGAGGTTGCCCGATCAAATCGTGTTTTGACCTTTCAACTAGGTTTGCCGCTGCTCGGTTACAGTCTATGATCTCGCCTGTGTTTGCGTCGGCGAGGACTATGCCATCTAGGGCATGCTCGAACAGCTTACTGTACCTTTCTTCACTTTTCCGTATCTCCTCCTCGGCCTGCTTGCGCTCGATAGCCATCGCCGCCTGCGCGGAGACGAACTCCAGGATCTTCTCCTCTTCCTCCCCGTACCGAACCCCCTCGGTGTAGGTCTGAACCACGAGCACTCCGATCGTCTCCTCGGGCGTCCTCAGGGGCACGCCGAGCCAATCGATGGAGGGCGCTCCTATCGATTCCACCTCTCCCTGCTCCGCCAGCCGTTCGAAAACGTCCGGCGTGGCCAGCAGCGATCTGCCGGTGCGCAGAACGTACTCCGTCAGGCCCTTGCCGAGCTTCCTCGGCGCTGGCGTCTCGTCGAACTGGTCGGCGAAGTAGGGGAAACTGAGCATATCCGATGAGTGGTCGTAGAGGGAGATGTAGAAGTTTTCGGCCGGCATCAGCTCGCCGATGATGCCGTGGATCGAGCTAAACAACTCTTGGAGGTTTTTGGCTGCGTTTGCTGTCTCTGAGATCCGGTAGATCGATTCCCTAACCCTCTCCGAGCGCTTGCGCTCGGTGATGTCGTGGTAGACGCCACGGTAGGCGCTTAGCTTACCGTCGGTGTCGAATACCGGCACGCCGCTGGTCTCCAGCATCACCTCGTGGCCGTCCTTGTGCAGATTGACGTTCTCCAACCTCACAATCGGCTTGCGTGACTCCACTATCTCCCGGAAGGCGGAGGCTACCCTCTCGGCCTCTTGCGGGGGCATGAGATCGAACGGCGTCTTGCCGACGATCTCATCCGGCTCGTATCCCAGCAGGTCCTTGGCTCTCGGACCCGCGTAGGTATAGACGCCGTCGACGTCCACCTCCCAGATCCAATCGCTCGTGCTCTCGGTCAGGTCACGGAACCACTCCTCGCTTTTGCGCAGCGCTTCCTCGGCCTGCGTGTGCTTCTTTTCGATTTCACTTCTGTGAAGGGCGAGGGTGATATCTCCCGCGACTTCAGAAAAAAGCAACTGCTCCTCCTGATCGGGGAGCAGCTCGGGTATTATCGAAACGGTCAGCACACCGTAGACCTTGTCCGCGTGTTCCAGCCGCACCGCCATCGAGCCTTTTTCCGCTTCGAGATCAAAAAGTGGACACTCGCCGCAGGCCTCATCTGTTTTCACTCTTGCCACGACGCCCGGCTGACGAAGTGCTTGTTGTACGCAACTTGCAGTTTTACCAGCCTGCAGGTACTTCTCCAGCAGCGTGGAATCCTTGCCGATTCCCGTGCCGGTCGTTTTTGTCAAGCTCTCGGCTTCATCAAGCAATGCGATCCAGGCACAGTCGTAACCACGCATCTCAACAAGGCTCTCACAGACCCCGTCGAGTATCTTGTCGATGTCGCTCTCTCTCGTGATCAGTTGGTTGACGTTGCGGATGGCTCGGAGCACGAGGTTAAGGTGTTTTATTCTCTCGTCCGCCCTCCTGCGTTCGTCGCGCTGCGCTTTCGCATCGACGACTCGTCCGATGCTGTTGATCAAGCGGTCGTAATGAGCGAAGCCGACCTCTTTCGTGTAGTAGTCATCGGCCCCCGCGCGCAGCGCCTCGGCTGCGATCTCCTCGCTGCCCTGGCCGGTGAGGAAAATGAAAGGGATTTGGTCGCCCCGCTCGCGCAGCTTGTAGAGAAGCTGCAGGCCGTCCATTCCGGGCATTTGGTAATCGCACAGGACGCAGTCGTAACCGGCTTTTGCGAGCTTGCCCAAAGCCGTCCGCGCGGACTCGGCCCAATCGATCTGCAGGTCCTTACTGTGGAGCTTTAGCTGGCGCTCAACCAGTATGTAATCTTCTTGGATGTCCTCGACATGGAGGATTCTTATCACCGTCTTCCTCTCTAACGACCCCTGATGGCTCCTCGTGTGGCCGATATATGCCGGGCAAATCTACGTTCCCCTCTATCGCTCCCCGTTTCTGAGCGGATATTGTTGCTCCCAATATAACACACATTTTTAACTTGTCACCGACAGTTTTTTCACCCTTGTTTCGTTGTGAAGAAGGTCAACGACCGGAGCTGCTTTTCTGGATTTTGTTTTGGATCCCGCGTCGGCGCTCGAGGAACGATACTACCTGTCGGTCCGGCTCTCAGTCGCTGCGTTCGGAGAAGCCTGGCCAGCGACGACGTGGGTCCTGCCGCAGTGGGGGCACTTGACGTGCTTGCCGCTGTAGGCGGGCGGGACCTTGAGCGTGGTGCCGCAGGCGCAGGCGAGGAAGATGTACTGGTTCAGCTTCCAGAGCGCGTCGGTGGTCTCGCGCACGCGGTCGTGGCGGCTCCGCTCGTCCTTGGCCGCCGGCTTCTTCGCCGAGATATCCCGCGCGGCGCCGAGCGAGCCGGCCGGTATGACGCCGACCGGCCTGCCGGTTATCTTGCGGTAGGCGCCGTCGTAGGCGAGGAGGCCGGCGCTGCCGGCCATCGAGCGCAGGATCTTGATCCTCTTCTCGGTCGGTGGGTGGGTGCTGAAGAGCCCGGAGCGCTTGTGGCTGCGGGCCTGCAGTGGGTTGACGAGGTAGCTGGGCGCGATCACCCGCGAGACGCCTTTCGGCTTGCCGGTTGAGCGGGAGATCTTCTCCAGGGCGCTGGCCAGCCCTTCTGGGTAACGCGTGAACTGGGCGCCGCTGGCGTCGGCCAGGTACTCGCGCTTCCTGGAGATGGCGAAGTAGATAAGCTGGGCCAGCACCGAGGCGAGAATTATCGCCACCACCGCTATCAGCAGGATGACGATCTGCGACGAGCCGCCGTCCCTGGAGGAGGTGCGCCGGCGGCCCATGCTGGAGTAGAAGAGGATCCTCATGCCGAGGTCGGCCACCAGCACTATGGTGCCCACCATGATGCCGACCATCATCATGTAGAGGATGTCGCGGTTCTTGATGTGGCCCAGCTCGTGGGCGATCACGCCCTGGAGCTCGTCGCGGTTGAGCCGCTCCAGGAGACCGGAGGTCACGGCCACCGAGGCCTTCTCGGGGCTGCGGCCGGTGGCGAAGGCGTTGGGCGCGGCCTCGTCGATGATGTAAATGTCCGGCATCCGCCCCAGGCCCGAGGCGATAGTCATCTCCTCGACGACGTTGAACAGCACCGGGTGGTCCTTCTTGGCTATCTTGCGGGCGCCGCTGGCGGCGAGGAAGATCGAGCCGCCGCTGTAGAAGCTCGCCAGGGCGAGTATGACCCAGATGACGAAGGCCCAGAAGAGGCCGATGAGGCCGCCGCCCGGGATGAAGAGCTCGCCGAGCAGGTAGCCGAGGCCGAAGAAGAGTGCGGCCATGAGGACGACGAGGACGACCGACTTCCTCTGGTTGGCCCTGATCTGCTCCCACATATCAGAACTGGACCTCGGGGGCCTCGCGCTCGGCGGCGTCCTCGACCTCGAAGAAGTCGGCCTGCTTGAAGGCGAACGTGCCGGCGATGACGTTGCTGGGGAACATCTCGATCTTGTTGTTCAGCTTCATCGCCGAGTCGTTGTAGAACTGCCGCGCGAAGCTGATCTTGTTCTCCGTCGAGGTCAGCTCCTCCTGCAGGGCGAGGAAGTTCTGGTTGGCCTTCAGGTCGGGGTAGTTCTCGCTCACGGCGAACAGCGACCTCAGGGTCTGCGTGAGCATGTTCTCGGCCTGCGCACGCTTGAGGACGTCGTCGCTGATGTTGATCGCCTGCTGCCGCGCCTTGGTGACCGCCTCGAGGGTCTCCCGCTCGTGCCTCATGTACCCCTTGACCGTCTCGATCAGGTTGGGGATCAGGTCGTGGCGCCGCTTGAGCTGCACGTCGATCTGCGACCAGGCGTTGCGGACCGCGTTGCGCAGGCGCACCAGCGCGTTGAACAGCACGATTACGAAGACTACCAGGACGACGGCAATCGCTAAAATGATCCAGAAAGCTAACATCTTTACCCCCTGTGCTTTATCCGGCCCGGGCGCTACCGCGCCCGCAGCCCGCTCCCCTTCGGCGCCGGCATCGCTAGCCCCCGCCACCGACCCGGAAGGTCTCGCCGAGGAACTCGATTACCTTCGTCTCCCCCGCCGGCGCGCCGGCGGTCTGCTGCTCGAATAGGCCGCCCAGCTCGCCGCCGTCGAACCAGAGGCCGTGGCCCCTGGGGCAGCGGTCGACCAGGATCTCGCCGATCAGAATCTTGTCCATCTTCTTGCGGCAGCGCGGGCAGCGCCGCGGCCGCTCGTCGCTCTCGGCCCTCGGGGCGGCCGCCCAGTCGGGCAGCTCGATCTCGGCGCCAACGCTCCCGGCGAATAGCTCGAGCTCGCCGGAGTCGAACCAGATGCCGTTGCAGCCGGCGCAGTAGTCGAGCTCGATGCCGCTGCGCTCGACCACGATCATCTCCTCACCGCAGGCGGGACACCTCATCCGCTTGCCTCCGTCGATTGCGGGCAAAGTCGATCTCGGGACGTCGGCTTCGTCGGCAGAGTATCGGGTATGCCGGCGCGGCTGTCAAACGGTTGGACCTGCGAGGTATTGCTGGGTTATAATATATACAACTCGTGTTTTCGTCACATTTATTTGGAATTGTGCCGATTACAACTATGCTTGTATCTGGAGCGATGTATCCCTGTCTGGATGATCATGGTTGCTGCTAAGCCGAGAACGTTTACCTCGATCTCTCCCGACTCGATTGTGTTGGGCAGCATCCCGTTTAACCTCTACGCCTCGGCTGCCGGCGGGCGCCTGGTGCTGTTCTGCCGCGCCGGCCTCGAAATCACCGAGCGCCATAAGGAGATGCTGGCGCGGATGGCGAGGCAGCTCTACATCAGCAGCGCGGAGATCGAGCCTTACCTGGGTTACGCCTCCGAGCAGACAGTAAAGCAGTTGGCGAGTTCCAGCCTCAGCCCCGCCAAGAAGGCCAACATCGTCACCGGTGTCGGCTCCGTCATCATGCAAGCGCTGCTCAAGGACCCCCGCAGCGGCGAGATCGACAGCCACAGCGAGCGCTACGTCGACCTTATGGTCGAGCTGGTCCTCAACTCCCCTTCCGCCAGGGACCACCTGTTTGTCCTCTCCTTCACGAAGAACTACCTCCTGGCCCACAGCGTCAACGTCTGCACCTTTTGCATCCTCATCGCCCAGAACCTCTACCACGGGAACAAGGAGGTGCTGTGGGAGCTGGGGCTCGGCGGCCTGCTGCACGACATCGGGATGACCCAGATCGACCCCGAGGTTTACGGCAAGAGCCGGCTCCTGAACGACGACGAGAAAGAGGTGGTGCGAAAGCACCCGCGCCACTCCTACGAGCTGCTGGCCGAAAAGGGCCTCTCCGACGGCGTGCTGGAGATGGCCCGCAGCCACCACGAGCGCGCCGACGGCAGCGGCTACCCGTACGGCATCAAGGGCAACGAGATCCACCCGTTCGCGCGCATCATAGCCGTCATCGACGTATACGATTCGCTGACCTCGGACCGCCCCCACCGCCAGCGGTTCAAGCCGATGCAGGCCCTCAAGGAGATGTGGGATTTCAGAAAGTGCTTCGAACCGATAGTACTCAAGGAGCTCTCGCGCCTGGTGCTCCGCGGCAGCAAGCTCCTCGAGAGGTTCGAGAAGAACATGCGCCTGCCGCCGGGCGCCCTCAGGGCCTCGAGCAGCTGGCAACCCAAGTGGTCCCTCGACGACCTCTGCCCGTTCTGATCTCGGACGAAAAACACGGATAACGCGCGCCCGCCGTCTGCCCGGCTGCAGCTTGCCCCGGTGGGTGGAGCGGTGGGGCTAGGGGATCTCGATGCCGAGCTCGTCGAAGCGCTCCTTGATGCGGCGCTTGATCTCCTGCTCGATTGCCCACTGCTCACCCGGCAGCGTGGTGACACGGGCGCGGACCGTCGCCTTGGCGCGGCTGAAGGAAACGAGGCCGAAGACCTCGAGCGGCTCGGTGATCAGCCCCGAGAACTGGGGATCGCCACGCACCTCCTCGCCGATCTGGCGCAGCGTTTCGACGACCCGGCCGATGTCCTCGCTATAGGCTACGTCGATCTCTATAGCCTTGCGCGAGTAGTCCTTCGTCTTGTTGGTCATCGCCCCGACGGAGCCGTTGGGCACCACGTGCAGGTTGCCCTCGAAGTCGCGCAGCCGGATGGTGCGCAGGTTGATCGCCTCGACGGCGCCGCTATGGCCGGCGAGCTCGACCGCGTCGCCGACCCGCACCTGGTTCTCGAGCAGGATGAAGAGGCCGCTGATCACGTCCTTGACTAGGCTCTGTGCGCCGAAGCTGATCGCCAGGCCGGTGATGCCGACGGCCGTCAGGATCGGCGCCAAATCGAGACCGAGTTCGGAGAGGATCATCAGCAGCGTGACGGCGAGTATGACGCCGACCGCCAGGTGGCGCGCCACCGCGACGATCGTGTCGATCCGCTTGATCCGCTCCCCGCTTTCCTCCCTCTTCACCAGCACCTTTCGGAACCGGCGCAGCAGCACCCTGGACAGCGCCATCAGCACAACCATCAGCGCCAGTGCCACCACAATCGACAGCCCCGGGCCCGCCAGCCAGGCCATCACCACGCCTAGAATTTGCTCCCACATATGAGTCTCCCTCTCTATCTTTCCGCGGTTTCCGTTCGTTAGTCCACGAGCTTTCGGGAGTATATACACATCCGCAAGGCGCTTAAAAGGTCCGGCGCTAAACGGTTAGTAAAGAGTGGTTGAACCACAGAGACCACGGAGTTGAGTGGAAATTCCGGTGTCCTCTGCAGTCGGTTCCTTTTTCTGCAGGCATCCCTTATTCAACGTTTGTTGCGATGGCATGTCGGTGTTAGCATTTGCCCATGATTCTCGTCTCTACAGCCGGCTTCAGCTATGACGACTGGGTGGGGCCGTTCTACCCGACTGGGACGCCGAAGAACGAGATGCTGCCCTTCTTCGCGCAGCTCTTCCCTGTCGTCGAGCTGAACTATTCCTATTACGCCATACCCGGCGCGCGCGGCATCGAGGGCCACCTGCGCAAGGCGCCGGGTATGAGGTTCGCGCTCAAGGGCCACAAGAGCTTCACACACCAGCGGGATTACGGGGATAAAGAGGTAGACGCCTTCCGCTCTGCCCTGGATCAGCTCGGCGAGGCGGGGGCGCTGCTGGCGCTGCTGCTGCAGTTCCCCTACTCGTTCCACGCCACCGAGGAGAACCTCGACTACCTGGACCGCCTGGCGCGCGAGTTCGAGGCTTACCCGGCGGCGATCGAGTTCCGGCACATCCGCTGGAAGAGCCGCCAGGCTTTCGACTTCCTTGCCGAGCGCGGGCTATCGCTGGTGACCACGGACGCCCCCGCCGTCGGCGCGCTCTTCCGTGGGGGGTGGGACTGCGTGGGGCCTTTCGGTTATGTGCGCCTGCACGGCCGCAACGCTGAGAAGTGGTACGGGCACGAGCAGGCCTGGGAGCGCTACGACTACCTCTACTCGCCCGACGAGATCGAGGGGCTGGCCGGGGCGGTCAAGAAGCTCGCCGGGGCGAACGGCGGGCCGGAAGCGGAACCGCGCGACGTCTACGTCTTCTTCAACAACCACTGGCAGGCCCAGGGCGCCGTCAACGCCATGCAGCTTACGCTGGCCCTCGGTCTGCCGCTTCCCGAAGGCCTTCCCGAGGGGCTGCGCGAGCGCGCCGGTCTCCCCTGAGAGGCGAACATGTTTTCCGCTGAAACGTTTAATTGCTGTATGCAGAGCCTGACTGAGTGGGAGTAGTTTCGATGAAAAAAATACTGATCCTGATTCTATCTCTGGCCGCCGCGGCGGCGTTTTTTTGTTCGTGCGGGAGCGGCGAGGCGTCGGAGGCGACGGCGCGCATCGGCACCTGGAATTTGGAATGGTTCGGCGCGCTGGGCCGCAGCGAGGACGACATCCGCCAGATTGCCGCCATCATCCGCGAGCTGGAGGTCGACGTGCTGGCGCTACAGGAGATCACCTGCCCCTGCGCCATGGAGCAGTTGGCGGCCGAGCTGCCCGGCTACGAGTACTTCATCAGTCCCCAACGCGTGCCGCAGAAGCTGGCGTTGCTCTGGAACTCTGAGCGGGTCGGTGAGGTCCGCTTCGACCGCGATGCCTACGACGCCCTGTGGCGGGTTGCCGACACCGGTCTGGACCGCGAGTCGCGCCAGCCGCTGGTCTTCCGCCTGGATATCGGCGAGTTCGACTTCACACTCGTCGTCGTCCACCTGAAGTCGATTCCGGAGGCCGAGCGCAGCGTCGAAATCCGCAACGTCCAGTTCGGTGCGCTCAACTCCTGGCTGCGCGCCGAGCTTGAGGCCGAAGGCGCCGAGCGGGACATCATAATCGCCGGCGACTTCAACTCCTATACCCGCGGGATCTCCAGCGAGCGCCTGCTGGCGGCGGGGCTTGTCGAGTTCGCCACCGCCAACCTGCCCTCCGGCGAGTACTCGAACATCTGGTACGGCCGCGAGGGCGGCCGTAACCTCTCGCTGATCGACCAGATCGCAGTAACGCCGGAGCTGCGCGCGGGCGAGATGGTGGGCATAGAGCCGATCCGCGACTGGGACGCCGAGATCGGGCCGCGGCGCTACGAGGAGAGGGTCAGCGACCACCTGCCCGTCGTCGCCGTCTTCAGGACAGACAGCGACATCGATTAAGAGGTTCGGACGCGAGGTGACGCCCTTCTTCGATGCGGTATACGAGGCGGTCCGCGCCGTCCCGCGCGGGCGCGTCTGCACCTACGGACAGGTAGCGCTCATGGTCGGCTCCCCCGGGGCGGCCCGCCAGGTTGGCTGGGCACTACACTGCCTGCCCGCCGGCACCGAGGTGCCCTGGCACCGCGTCGTAAACGCTCGCGGCGGCATCAGCAAACGCTCCCGCTGGGGCGAGGCGGAACGCCAACGGGTTCTGTTGGAGTCCGAAGAGGTCGAATTCGACGAGAACGGACTTATCGATCTCTATAGATACGGGTATACACCCGAATAAACCGGTTACATTCTGCCTGGAAGTTTTATCCCTAACATGGTAGAATATAGCTTCCGTGTGGTGGGATGGGATAAACAGAGTGCCTTCAGGAGAGAGGAAACGTATCCTCGTTGTCGACGATAACGAGGACCACCTGCTGATCACCAAGTCGCGACTGGAGCAGGAGAACTCCACGTTCGACGTTAAAGTGGTCCACTCGGGCGAGGAGTGCCTTCGCATGCTCGAGGAGCACGAGTTCGAGTGCATCATCTCCGACTACCAGATGCAGCCCGGGATGGACGGCCTCGAGCTGCTGCAGGAGATCAGGGATCGCGACATCGACGTGGCGGTAATCGTCATCACCGACTACGGCGACCTGGAGGTCGAGAGCGAAGCGTACCACAAGGGCGCCGACGACTACTTCAACAAGAGCGTCGGCTTCGCCCACTTCCCGCGCATGGTGGACTCGATCAGGCGCGCCATCAGCAAGCGCCAGCGGGAGCAGATAAAGGCGCCTGATCAAGCCTTCGCCGGCGAGATGGCCGAGCCCGCTAAGGCCGGCTTTACACTTGCCGCAGACGGCATCACGTTGATCGGGGTCAGCGAGGCCGCTGCCTGTGCCCTCGGCCAGGAATGGTCCACTCTCGAGGGCGCCCCTGTAGCCACGCTCATTTCCTCCCAGGATCGAACACGCTTCAGGAAACTGGTGCTCGGGATCGTCAAAGACGAGGAGCCGTCCGAGGTCATACGCTTCCTCGGCGCCGACGGCGCGACCAAGCCGTTCAGGGTCACCGGGATCGCGCGCCAGGAGTGCGGCTCCATAACCGGCCTTCAGCTCCGCAT
>CAYOXX010000090.1:0-13108 GCA_964408025.1 uncultured Acidobacteriota bacterium
CCGCGAGGACAACCCCGCCGCGGTCGCCGTCGACCGGCTGCACGAGATGATCTACGGCAGGAACCACCCCTACGGCCGCACCGCACGGGGCACCCGCAGGTCGGTCGCCAGGATCGGCCTCGACGACATAACTGCCTTCTACCGCGAGCGCCTGCTCCCCGGCGCCGCCGTCGGCGCCGTCGTCGGCGACGTCGACCTCGATGCTGTCGAAGACCTCGCCGCCGCTACTCTCGGCCGCTGGCGTGGCGGGGGCGAGTTCGCGCTCAAGGCGCCCAGGACGGTCGCGCCGCCCGAGAAGCCGGTGGAGAAACGTATCGGCATGCCGGAGAAGACCCAGAGCGACATCGCGCTCGGCTTCCAGGGTATCAGGCGTCTCGACCCCGACTACTACGCCCTGCAGGTCGGCAACAGCGTGCTCGGTCGCCTCAGCCTCGGCGGCCGCATCGGCCAGTGGGTGCGCGACACCGAGGGGATGGCCTACTACGCCTTCACGACCTTCGACGCCGGAGTCGGCGCCGGACCGTTCATGTTCCGCGCCGGAGTCGATCCCGGCAACGTGGCCAGAACCGTCAAGCTAGCGCTGAATGAGCTGCGCCGGACCCGCGACGGCGGCATCACCGCCGACGAGATGGAGAACGCCATACTATTCCTCGGCGGCGGCGTAGCCCGCCAGGTCGAGACCAACGGAGGCCTGGCGGCCGCGCTGCTCTCGCAGGAGATCTTCGGCCTCGGCGACGACCACTACCTCCGTTACGAGTCGATACTACGCTCTCTCACGCTCGACGACGTCAATCGCGCCCTGGCCAACCACCTCCACCCCGACAACTACCACCTCGCCGTCGCCGGCCCGGAAACCCAGTGAGTGGTAAATGGGTCACTTACCACAGAGACCGCAGAGGAAAAGACAAGAAGGGCGCGAAGGTCGCGGTCCTTAGTCTTTAGTGCAGCGGTTCCGAAAAAAGTAGCGGCGATCTGAATTTATGCGCCTATGGCGTAGATCGCCTAGTCGAGCTCCTCCTTCGCTACGCTTCGGCGGATAAATTCAGATCGACGCTACTGACCCCTTTACTCGGATGCTCTGGGCCTACAGGTGCTCGATCCGGCCGATTTTCCATTTATCGGCCAGGTGCTCGGCGGCAAGTCGCCGGTAGTCGCGCTCCGGCGACCTGTTGGCGCCCAGGAAGCAGGGGCGGGCGGCGGCGTAGGCCTCTCTTGGCAGCTTCTCCTCGACGCGCTGCGCCCTGAGCAGATCGAGGTAGCCGGCCTCGAAGCGGGCCCAGTTGCCGTCGCGGCGGTAGCGCTCGAGCAGCTCGCGCTGCGGAACCAGGATCTCCTCGTGCCGGTAATCGATCGCCGCCAGCTCCTTGAGCAGGAGCGCCAGGTCGCGGTCCTTGCGGAAACCGGGCACGGGTACCGTGGCATCGGCCCGCAGGTCGGCCAGGAGACCGACGCCGTTGTCGACCAGCAGCTGAAGCAGTTTCTGCAGCGGCCGCCGCTCGAAACCAACCGTGTATAGAACCTCGATCGGCGCCGGCTGCGGGCGGACTTCGTTCGGCTTGTGCTGCGCGCCGTGCGAGACGATCAGTCGCCTGTCGCGGTCTGAGCCCCGTCTCGAATGCACGGACCGCCGCTTGCCCCCCGCGCCCGGTTTCCTCTTGCCCCTATCCGCCATCAGACCGGCCCCGGGTCGACGCGATCGCTGTGGCCTTTAGACCAGATCGTTATCCCGCCGCCCATGTGCGCATACTAACACGAGGAGAAGGATTTATGATTTACACCTAATCAGCATCAGCCGCAGTTCCGTCATCTCTTCGATGGCGTATCGCGGGCCCTCGTGGCTGTTGCCGGAGTCCTTGGACGCCTTGACAACTTACTTAAACAAACGCGCGTCTTAATAAGGGGAGCGCTGCGTCGGCAAGTCTCCTACAAGACTTGGCCTGAGGACTTGCCGTTGGCGCGGGAGAAAACGTGTGCTATCAATTAAGGGGCTCGCCTGACAATGGCGGCCTGATAGACAACTCACGTCTGGAAAACCCGGTGTCTGATCAAGTCTTAACTACTAAATAAGAGTTCATCAGGAGTCCGATATGTTGCTGACTCTGTTGGCCAAGGAAATCAAGGTGCACTTGATGACGTTCAGGTTCAACGCATCCTTGATTGTCACCTTCATGCTCGTAGTTCTCAGCGTGTGGGTTCTCGGGAATGATTTCGTAGCCAGGAATAATTTGTATATTCAGCTTTCAGAGTCCTACAGCGAGGGCAGCGATCAAATATTCGTTCCGTCCCAGATCAGGCCCATTCTGCACAAGCCGCCGACGCCGATGAGCATATTCGCCCAGGGTAAGGAGAGGCGCCTGGGCAACACGGTCGTCTTCAGCAGGTGGTCGGTGCCGTCGGATGCGGTTGACCACCTGACAAACAACAAGCTCACGTCCGACCGTGTTTCGTATGACCTCATGACGATTTTTTTACTTGTGATCAGCCTCTTCGGCCTCCTGCTTACATACGATGCAATCAGCGGTGAGAGGGAAAAGGGGACTCTCAGATTGCAGTGTTCGTATGGCTTTTCGCGGGCATCTATTTATGCTGTGAAGTTCGCAGCAGGATTTATCGTGATCTCGCTACCTTTCCTGATCAGCTTTATCAGCGCACTGCTCGTACTCAACTTTCTCCATGGAATCGCTTTCACGGGGGAGCAATGGTTTGCCCTGGTTCTGATGATTGCCGCAGGTTTGCTGTATAGCGCCATTTTTGTGGCGATCGGTCTTGTCTGCTCGGCAATTGCACAACGCTCTTCGTCGTCCCTTGTGTTGGCGTTGCTCTTTTGGTCGCTGGGGATTCTGCTTGTTCCCAGCGCGAGTAACGGACTTGCTAAGTTCATAATCCCGCTACTTCCTCCGGAGGAGATTGAGGAGCTGGAGCTGGCAACCGGAGCTGAGCTGAAACAACAACTCGAAGATTACCGAAGAGATATAACCCCTGGAGCAGGGCAAGGTTCATGGATGGGGGCCTGGATCGTGGACGAAAATGTTGCGATGTTCGATACATTTTCGGTGGCACAATATGAGCATAATGTCGAATACGTCAGATTCCAGGAGGCTTTGAAGCAAGACAGAGCCGACAGAATATGGAATGCGCAAAGAGCCCATCTCGTTCGGGATGAGGATCAGGCCGGGTTGGCGGGCATACTGAGTTATATATCGCCCGCACAACAACTTAGAGCGGCATTCACACAACTGTCCGCTACGGGTTATAGATCGCATGAAGAGTTTTTAGATGCCTGCAGGCGTTACAGAACAACGATATTGAATGATTTTCGGGAGCGCGGGTACTTCGATTCAAACGCGCATGATTTCTTTATGCGTCTTCCCCGAGAGCTGTTTAGAACGGATGAACAATTCGAGGCTCGTTGGCGCGAATATTGGCCGTATATAGAACAAGGCATCCCGTTTGAGCAAGCGCGTCAGGCGACGGGGTATTTCGACGAGCCCTTGCCTGATGATTTCATACCTCCCTTCCGATATCGGGGCAGCAGGCCCGATTTTGATACCGCCTTATTGCCTATAGGGATTCTGGCCCTGATGGCAATACTAACCTTCTTTATCGGTTTCGCGATATTTCTCCGCTACGACGTTCGATGAGGTATAAGTCATGTTCACTGTTATGAAACAACAGATTAAAGACGGCTTGAAAGACGCAAGGTTTATTTTCCTGGCGGTGCTTATTCTTGCGGCTTTTATGATAAACGGACTGATATTTTCCGAACAATATAATGCCGATAAGGAGTCGTGGCAGAGTTCCGTTCGCGAAAACACCAGATTGTTCGAGCCTACGGCTTCCAATCTCCAAGATCTGTCGAATTATGAGCAGACGATGGTGAAGCCGCCATCACCGTTGGCCTTTGTGAGTGGCGGGCAGGAAGAAAAGATACCCAACAGCCTCACCGTGAACGCATTTCGTTATCTGAATCCCGAGACGGTTACGCGTGACAACCAGGTGATGCCGGTGGTCCCGTCTATCGACTGGATCTTTATCATCGGATCGTTAATGACTCTTCTAGCAATTTTCATCAGTTACAACTCGATTTGCGGTGAGAAGAGAGATGGGACGCTGAGCCTGGTGCTATCGAACAACATATCAAGGCTTCAAATATTCTTAGGCAAATATCTTGGTCTGATGATCGTCTTGGTATCGACGCTGCTCGTTGGGGTTTTCTTCAATCTCACGTTATTGGTTATCTCGGGAACCTGGTCGGCAACCGCGCAACTGGTGGAAGTGCTGGCTTATGTCTTACTGTTTTCAATACTGATGCTCTCCTTGATGGTGCTCCTGGGCGTGACCGTCAGCAGCCTCACTAAACAACCTGCCGTCTCCCTTGTTGTCTTGCTTGTCTTGTGGGTTGGCGTGGTTGTTGTCATCCCGGGATTGGCTTGGATCTTCAGTGAACAGATGGTAAAGGTTCCATCCAACTTTGAGCTCGAACGGGAAATGACTGCAGCAGAAGAAGCTATATGGGACAGCAAAGGGCCGGACGCCCAGAATCTTATGGGAGATATGTTCTCGGAGAACTACAGGTTGTGGGCTGAAGGTTGGGTCGAAGTGTTGGCAATGCAAGAGCGTATAAGAGACGACGCGGTCGCCACGCAAATCAGGCAGGCGGAATTAAACCAGACCTACTCTTCTTTATCACCAACAGGTTTGCTGGGGGCATCCCTTCAAAAGCTGTGCTTGACCGGCGTTGACGGCTTTAAATCGTTTTACGGGTCTGCCAGGCGTTACCAGCAGCAGTTTCATGACTTCATCGTTGAACGAGATGGAGCGGATAGGAATCCTGAGAATCCGCATCTGGTGCACTCACAAGGTAACCGCTGCGTGAGGGGTATTTTTTCCACTGAGCCTGTCGAGTTCGCGACTGTGCCGCGCTGGCACAACATGTTTCGAACAGACAGCCTTCCCGGCGAAAGCGAATTTCCGGTGATGGAATTCATCATTCTTATGCTCGAAAACATTTTTGTCGCAGGAATCGGTTTCCTCGCCTTCGCCAGGTACGATCCAAGATAACAGATAGGAGAGCTTGTCCGATCCGCCGCGCCCACCTAGGCGCGCCCTGGCGGGGCGGATGGATCTGTCCTACCGCTGTTTGCGGAGCCGAATAACTGATCTACAGCGTTTCTTCTCGGGATTAACGACGGGAGCGAATGAGCATCAGCCGCAGCTCCGTCATCTCCTCGATGGAGTATCTGGGTCCTTCGCGGCTGTTGCCGGAGTCCTTGGCGCCGCCGTAGGGCATCGGGTCGACGCGGTAGGTGGGCATGTCGTTGACCACCACGCCGCCGACATCGAGCTCGGCGAAGGCGGCCAGTGCGTCGTCGATACGCTGCGTGAAGACCCCGGCCTGAAGTCCGAATGCCGAGTCGTTGACCTTGGCTAACGCCTCGTCCCAGGTTTCGAATGAGTCGACGACTACGACCGGCCCGAAGACCTCCTTGCAAGAGACCGGCAGGGAGGGATCGACGTCGGCGAGCACCGTAGGCTCGTAGAACGAGCCGTCGCGCTTTCCGCCGCAGAGCAGCCTCGCACCCTTGGAGACTGCTTCGTTGACCCAGCTCTCGACGCGCTCGGCGTCGCCGCGCGTGATGAGCGGCCCGATGATTGACTCCGGGTCGAGCGGGTCGCCCATCTTCAGCGAGGCGACCTGCCCGAGAAAGATCTCCAGGAAGCGCTCCTCGACGGCGCTGTGCACGTATATGCGCTGTACCGAGATGCAGCTCTGGCCGGCGTAGGCGAAGCCGCCGACGGCGCAGCGGGCTGCGGCGAACTCGACGTCGCCGGTCTCGTCGACGACGGCCGCAGCGTTGCCGCCCAGCTCGAGGGCGACGCGCTTCTTGCCGGCGCGGCTCTTGATACCCCAGCCGACCTCGGCGCTGCCGGTGAAAGTGACCAGTTTGAAGCGTTCGTCCTCGACCAGCGGCGCGGCCACGGCGGGCGGGCAGGGCAGTATGCTCAGCGCACCGGGCGGCCACTCGGTCTCGAGCAGGAGCTTGCCGAGGTTGAGCGCGCTTAGCGGCGTGGCCGAAGCAGGTTTGAGCACCACAGGGCAGCCGGCTGCCACGGCGGGCGCCAGCTTGTGGGCCACTAGGTTGAGCGGGAAGTTGAAGGGAGTGATCGCCGCCACCGGCCCGATCGGGAAACGGCGCGTGATGCCGACCACCCCCTCGGCGTCGGGCACGGCGTCCAGCGGCAGGAGTTCGCCGCCGATGCGGCCCGCCTCCTCGGCCGCGGTCCTGAAGGTGAGCACCGCGCGGCCGACCTCGGCCCTGGCGAGCTGAATCGGCTTGCCCGCCTCGTTTGCCAGGTCGAGCGCGATCCGCTCGCTATCCTCATCCAAGCGGGTGGAGACGCGGCGGCAGATTTCGGCCCGCACGTGCGTCGGCAGTTTGCGTGTCTTTTCGAATGCGGCGCAGGCCGCTACAACCGCATCCTCGACCTGCGCGGGTCCGGCTTGGAACACTTCAGCATAGACGGAGCCGTCGGCGGGGCGCACCACCTTGCGGCGCTCGTCCGTGGGACAGAGTTTGCTGGCGAGAATCAACTCGCGTGTCTTCCGCTCAGTCATCGCTACCCTCCCTAGCCCGCATATTGCACAAGATTCAGCCGTCCGGCGGCCTATTATCCCGAATCTATTTGTTGGGGTCGATTTTGGACCCTCGACGTGGCGCTAACCACGCCTTCAGGTCCAAAACAGCCCCCGCCGCGACCTTCGGGAAAATCAGCTCGCCGGTGACAATATGTAACCACTTTGTCCTGTGGAGATAGCGTTGGCAAGATCAACATATCAATCACTTAACGCCAGGGCCGGCCAAACCTTGGGCAATATGCGGGCCAGCCGCGGCCATAATTGCCTCGATCTCGTCCGGGTGCTTGGGGATCATGTGCGACAGCACCCGGCAGCCGCTCTCGGTAACCGCCACGACGTCCTCGATGCGGATGCCGTAGCCCCTGTCGGGGAAGTAGAGGCCCGGCTCGACGGTGATAACGACGCCCGGCTCGAGCGGCTTCGAGCCGTCGCCGACATCGTGGACGGACAGGCCGATGTAGTGGCTGGGGCCGTGGAAGTGGTTACTGGCGTAACCCCTGCCGCGAGCCAGGCGCTCGTTGAGCTCGCCGAGTTCGCGGAGCGTGACGCCCGGCTTGACCGCCTCGATTAGGCGGCCCTGGATCTCGAGGCAGTCGATGTATGCGCGGCGCTGCTCGGGGGTGAAGCGGCCGCTCACCGGCCAGGTGCGGGTGATGTCGGCGCAGTAGTAGCGGTAGTCGGGTCCGAAGTCCATCAGAACCAGCTCGCCCTCGTCGGCGACGTCGGCGGAGAGCGAGTAGTGGAGGATGTTGTTGTTGGGCCCGGCGCCGACGATGGCTCCGTAGCCGATGTGGAGGGCGCCGCCGGCCAGGAAGGCACCGTTGGCGGCCCCCTCGAGCTCCCACTCACGCACTCCGGGGCGCGTCGCCCGCCAGGCGGCCAGGTGACCCTCGCCGGCGATGCGGCAAGCCTCGGTCATGCGCGCGATCTCCCACTCGCTCTTTACGCGGCGCAGGTCGTCTATAGCGGTGCTCAGGTTGCGCACATTTACGTCTGGGATGATTTCCTGCAGCCAGGCACTTATGTGCCCCTCGCGCGTCTCGGCCGCCGCCCAGCCGTGGCGGGCCGCGGCCCTCGCGGCCGCCGTGGCCGAGTCCTCCGCGCCCGCTATCGTCTCCTCGGGCGAGAGCGACGTCCAGACCGTGCCGCCCTCGGGCAGCAGCTCCCTCAGCACCGACTCCAGCTCCGCCAGCGGCCGCACGTCGGCGATGCCGTACTCGGCGACCGCCTGCGGGCCGGGGCCGATGGTGGCGCCGTCGTAGATAACGGCCCGGCCGGTATGTGCCGGCGGCAGGAAGAGTATGGCCGCGTCGGAGCGGCCGTCGAGGATCAGCGCAGCGAACGGCACCTCGACGCCGGTTAGATAGTAGAAGCGGTTGTCCTGCCGGAAGCGCAGGTTGTCCGGGCGCTCGTAGGTGCCGAAGAGCACCGCCACGTCGTCGCCGATATGCTCGAGCAGCGCCGCACGGTGGCGCGCGAACTCTGCGCGGTCGGCGTCGGAGTTGCCGACGGCGATCTGGGCCGGCGCCGCGGACGCCAGCGTTAGAATCGCCATGACGAGGATTACCGTTATCGGAAACTTTCGCATTCGCGTACCCTCCACCCTCTCTTCGTGCGGCTGATTCGGGGTCGATCCGTTGTAGCAGAGCGCCGGTAGCCCTGGCAAGGAGATGGGGGGCGGCGACCGCCACAGCAACGTGCACAAAGAGGCCCCCGCAAACTCGCTCAGTGGAGGTTTACGGGGGCCTCGGTCGCTATCGTGTCGTTAGTTTTCAGTCTCCGATTCCGGCAGTATCAGGCGGCGCAGCAGTCTCGGCGGCGGAGCGCCGTGGTTGAGTACCTGCAGGTGGAATTCGCCGATGTCGAAGTTCTCGCCGGCCGCCTCCTCGTAGTCGCGGCGCAGGTCCATCATCTCCTGGAAGCCGATGAAGTAGGTGCTGAGCTGGACGCTGGAGAGCCTGGCGCGGGTGAGCTTCTCCTCCGCCTCGGTGCGCTCCTGGAACGCTTCGTTAACCAGGAAGTCCACCAGCTCCTCTTCCGCCATCAGCCCCTTATGCAGCAGCGGATCGATGATGGCGTTGGCGACTGCGCGCAGGTAGAACTTCAGGCGCTGCAGCCGCAGGCCCGGATCGCCGCCGCCGAATCCCTCGTCGAGCATCATCCACTCGCAGTAGACGGCCCAGCCCTCGGCGTAGACGCCGCTGCCGAAGATCTTGCGCACGGGTGAATCCAGGAAGCCGGCGTACCAGCCCTGGACGAAGTGGCCGGGGTAGGCCTCGTGGATGGTGAGGATCTGCACCATGCGGTCGTTGTACTCGCGCAGGAAGCTCTCGACCCGATCCGCGCCCCAGCTCGGCGGGAAGGGGGTGACGGCGAAGAAGCTGCCCCCCTCAGGCTCCAGCGGCGGCGGCTGGTCGAGGTAGCCTATCGCGGAGCCGGCCTGGAACTCGGGCATCTGGATGACCTCGAGCCGATCCGGCTCGGGCAGCTCTATGATGCCGCTCTCGGCGATGAAGAGCTTGAGCTCGTCGATGACTTCGCGGATGCGGGGCAGCACGTTCTCGGGCTCGGCGTGCTGCGCGGCGATGACGTCCATCACCATGCGCACCGCCTCGTCCGGATCGTCGGGCATATCAGTGTCCGGGAAGAACTCCGACCAGTGCTGCGCGGCGATGAGCCGCATCTCCTCGCGCACCGCGGCGAACTCGGCCTCGGCGCGCGCCAGCGTTTCCTCCGGGCTCATGTCGGTCCCCAGGAAGCTGAACTTGCGGTCGAAGCGCTCGGCACCGAGCCTCCAGTCGCCGTCGGAGTGCGGCAGTAGATCATAGGTCAGCCAAATTCCGAACTCCTCGATGGCGTCGGCGGTCTCTTCGGCGATGCCTATGAACTCCAGCTTAAGTCCGCCGTCCGCTGCGGAGGCCCGCACCTGCTCGGGCAGGACGTCGCGGTAGAAGGCGACGGCGCCGGCGTTGCGGCGGATCGCCACCTCGGTATAGATCCGCGGCGGCCCCTCGACGAGGTTGGCCCGGGCCTGCTCCAGCAGTTCCGGTATGGCTTCCATCCTGCTGATGGCGGAGCGCAGGCGCTCGTCCAGCGGCGCGAAGTCGCGCTTCATGAGGCCGTAGACCGGGCCGGTAGCGAGGCCGACGTAGATGAGAGGATTGTTGCGGTGCGCCGCGATCTCGGTGTAGGAGAAGTCCTCGGAGAGCAACTCGTTGAGCAGCATCTCGTAGTCGACGGCCAGCTCCGCGTCGAGCTGCGCGGGATCGATGGCCTCCAGCTCGGCGATGAACTCCATGATGCGGTCGTGGCGCGCCTCGATCGCCTCGGCCGACATGTCCGGCATCTCGCTGTCGTGTTCGTGGTTGCCGATCGCCGTGGTGTGGTGCGGGTAGGCCTCGAAGCCCCACTCGAGGTAGCGTTCGACGAAGGCGTTGAAGCGGGCGGCGGCGTCCTCCCTCCCGGGCGGGCACGCCGCCAGCGCCAGGCCAAGCAGCAGCGCCAAGGCGAAGACGGCGAGGCGGGGAGTTGGGAACATGCTCATGGCTATCACTCCTTTGCTAGGTAATCGGGTGGCTTATTTACATGCTGATTCATTCTGCCAGCGGGTGCGAGCGATGGCAAGGCGGGCCGCTTTATAACACCTAGCGCACGTGGCAGGCACCGCATGCGTAGGGAGCGCCGTCGTCGCGAAACTCGCGGTGGCAGTCACGGCAGGTGGCGTGGAAGGCGTCGCGAGTGCTGACCTCGCTGTCGGCGGTGTGGCAGTCGTGGCAGAACTCCGTCGGCACGTCGGTGTCGTTCTCCACGTTGTGGTGGCAGCCCTTGCAGGCGTAGCCGCGCTCCTGGTGGGCGAGATGCGGGAAGGTCACAGCGCCGCGGCTGTTCTCGAAAGTGATGCTCTCCGGAATCTCGGTCTCCTCGGGCGCGGCAGCAGCCAGCAGCGCCGCCAGGCCGACTAGGGCGACCAAGAACGCTCGACTCATCTCTTCACCTCATCGAAGACTAAGACGCGATAGCAACAACCTAATGGACATATGCTGACAGATATTGTTCTGCCAAGTCAACCGAAACGGTCACGGCCGGGCGCTGGGTTTTGCCTGCGGATTTGTTTGATCTTGACTGCGGCCGCGATCTGCCCTTATTAATGGTGGCGAGGCGGAAGTCGAAGAGCGCGGTGCGTAATCTAACGGGTGATACGATGCTGATTCGCTACGAGAGCTGCCCGGACGGGGCCGAGTACCAATCGCTGCTGGTCCTCAACGATAAGGCGCGCTGGCGCGAGACCCTCTACTTCAACTTCTTCACGCCCTGGGGAGAAGAGGAGGAGCGTCTGTTCGCCGGGCGGGCGATGTCCGACGTCCACTTCAAGGACAAGCCCTGCCTCTGCGTGCTGGTGTTCGACTTCCACCGCTGGGACGCCGCGACCGTCGAGCGGGCTCTGGAGCTTGAGCTGCCGGCGGTCGCCTTCGAGCGCCCGCTGGGCGAGCTGCTGAAGCGCGCCCTCGAGGAGCGCGAGGCGAATCCGGAAGGCTTCGTGTTCACCAACGGCCGCTGAGGCCTGGCTCCTCCCCCCCTCTCAATCCCCTCCCCCTAATCCCATTTGGCGGAGCCCGCACGGACTGCTGATAAATGTCCACATCAAGGAGACGGCATAATACAGTCTCAAGAGCAGCTGAATCCGGGGCCGGGTGAGGAATTCAGCGGACGGCTCGGTAGCCGCCCGGGACGCCGTTCCTGGACAGGACGATCTGCCAAAGCTGGATTCTTCTTGCGCGGAACGCCCCGGCGCAGGATAGCAGGTAGTATTTCCACATCCTGTAGAAGCGGTTGTCGTAGTTGTGCTTGATTCTTACCCAGTTCCTCTCGAAGTTGCCGTGCCAGGCCAAAAGAGTCCTGTCGTAATCGGCGCCGAAGTTGTGCAGGTCCTCGAAAACGAGCAGCCCCTCGGCGGCGCGCGCGAGCTGGGCGATCGAGGGCAGCATCGAGTTCGGGAAGATGTACCTCGAGATCCAGGGGTCGTTGCTGATGCCTGACCGGTTAGATCCGATAGTCTGCAGCAGGAAGAGTCCATCGTCGGCGAGGCAGCGGCGCACTATGCGCATGAAGCGCCGGTAGTTCTTGCGGCCGACGTGCTCGATCATGCCGACCGAGACGACGCGGTCGAACGAACCGTCGAGGCTCCTGTAGTCCTGCAGCCTGATCTCGACCTCGAGGCCGGCGGCGAGCTCGCGGGCCAGCTTCACCTGCTCCCCGGAGACGGTGATGCCGACGACCTTGGCGTCGCGCTTTTTGGCCGCGTAGATGGCGAAGCCGCCCCAGCCGCAGCCGATGTCGAGGGCCCGCTGCCCCGCCTCGAGGCCGATCTTGCGGCAGATCAGCTCGAGCTTAGCCTCCTGCGCCTCGTCGAGGGTCGAGGCCTCCTTCCAGTAGCCGCAGGAGTAGTTCATCCCCCCGTCGAGCATCGCCCGATAGAGATCGTTGCCGGCGTCGTAGTGCCTCTCGCCGATCTGGTAGGCCCTCGACCGTTTCTGGAGGTTGAATATCTTGGCCTTCAGGTATTCCCAGATCAGGGGGAGGTTGATGTTGTTCTCGATGCCTGCGCCGAGGAGACTGTGGATGAAGCGGTCGAGCCTGTCGCACTCCCACCAGCCGTCCATGTACGACTCGCCCAGGCCGAGGGAGCCCTGTGCCAGCACCCGTCGGTAGAACCTGTCGTCGAGAACATGGATGTCCCAGGGGTCGCTGCCGCCGATCTTGATGCCGGCCTGGGAGAGGATCTCCCTTACCCTCTTCTCGCTCCCACGGCTTGCCATTGTCCGCCACCTCGTTAATAGAGAAGATGAATTCTCCCGCCTCCGGATAGCATATCCGGCTCGCAGTAAATCACCTGTGGCTGATAGAGCAGCTGTCTATCCCGGTTTTCCCAGTATCCGTTTGAAGAAATCGCGCAGCTCGGAGCGGATCGTCTCCGGGCTGAAGCCCCGGAGAATCAGGTGATCGATGAGGTTCTTCAGCTCCTGCGGGGTTTTCGGCTCGCCCCGTGTGCGCAGCCGCTTGGCTAGGGCCGATCGCAGGACGTCCAGCTCGCCGAAGTCGCGGTCGAGGCCGGCGACGGCGGCCTCGATGGCGGCCCCTGCGAAGCCTCTCTCCGCCATTTCCCTGCGGATGCGCGCCCGGCCGTAGCCCCGTTCGCAGCGGCCGCGGGCGAAGGCGGCGGCGAAGCGGCGGTCGTCTATGTAGCCGAGGCGCAGAAGCTCGGCTACGATCTCCTCCAGCCGGTTCTCCGGCAGCCCTTTTTGGCCGAGGTTCTCCCTTACCTCGGCTTCGGTGCGGGGTGTGCGGGCGAGCCTGCGCATCGCGCGTGCCAGCTCTTGCTTGCAGCGCCGGTCGTCGACGGTATCAGCCCGCATATCGCACAAGATTCAGCCGTCCGGCGGCCCCTTTTCCCGAATCTCTTTGTTGCGGCCG
>CAYOXX010000091.1:0-6491 GCA_964408025.1 uncultured Acidobacteriota bacterium
ATCGGCGCCACCACGCTCAACGAGTACCAGAAGCACATCGAGAAGGACGCCGCGCTGGAGCGCCGCTTCCAGCCGGTCTACGTAGGCGAGCCGGATGTCGAGTTCACCGTCGCCATCCTGCGCGGCCTCAAGGAGCGCTACGAGGTGCACCATGGCGTGCGAATCTCCGACGCCGCCGTCCTGGCCGCGGCGACGCTCAGCCACCGCTACATAGCCGACCGCTTTCTGCCCGACAAGGCGATAGACCTCATCGACGAGGCGGCAGCGCAGCTTCGTATCGCCATCGACAGCATGCCGCCCGAGATCGACGAGGTCGAGCGGCGCGTGGTCCAACTGCGGATCGAGGAGCAGGCGCTCAAGAAGGAGAAGGACGCCGCCAGCCGCGAGCGCCTCGAGAAGATCCAGGCCGAGCTGGCCAACCTGGAAGAGAGCTCAGGCGCCCTCAAAGCCCGCTGGGTCAACGAGAAGGATGCCATCGGCCGCCTGAGCGAGCTTAAGGGCTCACTCGAAGAGGTCAAGACCGAGATCGCTGCGGCCGAGCGGGAGTACGACCTCAACAAGGCCGCCGAGCTGCGCTACGGCACACTCGGCGAGCTGGAGAAGAAGATCGGCGAGGCGCAGGAGCGCCTCCAGGAGATCCAGGGCGCCGAACCGATGCTCAAGGAGGAGGTAGGCGAGGAGGAGGTTGCCTTCATCGTCGCCAAGTGGACCGGGATCCCGGTCTCGCGCATGCTCGAGGGCGAGATGGAGAAGCTGCTGAAGATGGAAGACCGCCTGCGCGAGCGCGTAATCGGCCAGGACGAGGCTCTGGGCTGCGTCTCCGACGCCCTGCGCCGCGCCCGCGCCGGCTTGGCAGATCCCAACCGCCCGATCGGTGCCTTCATCTTCATGGGCCCCACCGGCGTCGGCAAGACCGAGCTGGCCCGAGCCCTGGCCGACTACATGTTCGACGACGAGCGGGCCATCGTGCGCCTCGACATGAGCGAGTACATGGAGCGCCACACCGTCAGCCGCCTCATCGGCGCGCCGCCCGGCTACATCGGCTACGAGGAGGGCGGGCAGCTCACCGAGCGGGTGCGCCGCCGCCCCTACTGCGTCATCCTCCTCGACGAGATCGAGAAGGCCCACCCCGACGTCTTCAACACGCTGCTGCAGATCATGGACGAGGGGCGCCTGACCGACGGCAAGGGCCGCACCGTCAACTTCCGCAACGCCGTCCTCATCATGACCAGCAACCTCGGCGCCCAGTACCTGATGCGCGCCCGCAGCGCCATCGGCTACCGCACCGGCGAGCCGAGCGCTGCCGACGCAGATATGCGCGACAAGGTCGGCGAGCTCCTCAAGCGGACCTTCAAGCCCGAGTTCCTCAACCGCGTCGACGAGATAATCTTCTTCCGCGGCCTCGACGCCGACGACATGCGCCGCGTCCTCGAGATACAGCTCGGCTACCTGAGCAAGCGCCTCGCCGAGCGCAAGATCGCCCTCGAGATCACCGACGCCGCCAAGGAGATCGTCGCTGCCGAGGGCTACGACCCCGCATTCGGCGCCCGCCCGCTCAAGCGCGCCATCACGCGCCTTGTCGAGAACCCGATCTCCACCATGGTCCTCGACAGCCGCGTAGCCGAAGGCCAGACCGTAAACGTAGACGCCGGCGACGACGGCAAACTGGCATTCACCGCCGCTTGACGCTGAGATAGGAAGTAAACCACGAATACTACAGAGGAATTCCCTAGATACTCGTAGGGGGGTCCTTTTAGGGCCCCCGTGCCTTGTCAAACATTCTTATCTGCCACCTACATTTATCGTTAGGAGGACAGATCCGTCCGCCGCGGCGGATCGGACAAGCTCTCCTGACCGCCGCCTCTCTAAAAACGGTAGGACAGATCCGCCGCGGCGGGCAAGCTCTCCTGTCTGTCATCTCTCAGGTGGGATCGGCATTCCCGTCAGCCATCTATGTAGCGGCGGCCTTTAGGCAGCCTAGTCTGGCTCCGCCTGAGGCGGATAAATTCAGCCCGACGCTACCGCTCGCGCGGCTGCCGTAGCGGCTGATCGCAGCGTCTGGCGGGATTAACATTCCTGTCTGTCACACATCCATACTACATCAGGAGGGCGGACATTCCTGTCCGCCATGCAGCGGGAGGCGTGGCCCTCATGAAATTTCGTATAATGGAATGAGTAGTAGGTAGTTCACGATTTCCTTTGAACCACAGAGACCACAGAGATAGAAGCTAAAAGGTGCGCGAAAGTCGCGCCCTTTTGATTTTCCGCTTGGCGTTTCCCAAAACTATGTAGTGGTCACCTTTAGTTGGCCGCGGCGGATTCCTGTCCATCACTCATCCACGCCATATCAGGAGGGCGGACATTCCTGTCCGCCGCTTCCCGCGCAGCGGGAGCCATATCCCCAATTACTGACATGAGATTGCCGGTGAATTGGAATCGTTTGCGGTCCCCGTTTTTACCAAGGAGGATTGCGCAGGTGCAGGAGCGGGGAATGAAGATTCCAACCGGCAAGTATCTGGCGAGAAGCGAGGAAGCCAAGCTTGAAGAGGATCGGGAGAAACTGCTACGCGACCTCGGTTACTACTTGCAGTAGAGATCTGAATTTCAACCTCATCGCCGGCACGGAAAAGTCATTCGCCTGAGGACGCAGAGCTCGGGGATATCCACCGGGCTTGAGGCTTGATTCTCGCAATCGAAAATTCAGGGTTGGCGTGCACGGTCGCCGGCGAGTAGTTAGTGAAGACGAGATTCTTACCGATCCGGATAAGCGGAATTACTTTACCTATGAAGAGCCTATTAAGCTCGCCAGCCGTCCTGTACCGCTCTGCAAATCGGTGGTCGAAGCGATAATGTGGCCTAAGGAGGTAGTTGCTGGCGTTGTCATTCAGGATCTGCTCGATCTCTTCGATGCTGCTTCTGAGCAAAGGAACTTTTCTTAACGTGTAGTATTCAGTGAGCGGGCGGATGTCCATGTCGAGTTCGTAGGGAACTAGGATGACCGAGTTTACAGGGATGTTAGCCTCTATCCAGTTGATTGCAATATTGCGCGAATCACGCGACATGTCGAATGCATCGGCGATGGTGCCCCACGGCAGAAAAGCAAGGTAGATGACGCCGACGGTGGCAGCGGCGCTTACGAATTGTAAAACCTGTTTCTGTTTGAACGGCGGCAATCGCTCTAACCACGCGGCGAGATATTTTACTATTTTAACAATCCCGAGGGCGACCAGGAGTGCATATACGATGAAGAGAGGCAGGATATTTCTGGTGAAGGCAACGGACTGGCTGCCGAAAAAGATCAGATGAGCTGCTGGGAATGAGATTAGCACCAGGGCCTTCTTCCAGTCCTTGGTAAAGAGGCTCCACAAGCCGATAATTGCGAGGGGCGCAGAGGCCCAGCCGAAATCGGAGATTAATGTTTGAAGGTAGAAGACAATATGTGGCAACCCGGGAGAAACCGTTGCGCCAATGTGTCCTCGGGAGTAATGGGAAACTTCTGCTCCAACGTGATTTATGAAGGATGAAAAATCGAGTAAGGCAAAGGGCACGACAGCTAAAAATCCGATGACCATCGATACAAATAAGGAGAGGGCAAAGACGACAAACCTTCGCGCGCAGCAGATCGCGATTGTAATCAGGCATGGGAGGATAATCAGCAGCAGGCTGTATTTTGATCCGACAACCAAGCCGCAGAGCAAGCCCGGGATGATGGCTCTGCGTGGGAAGTTGTTATTGTCCCAGTTGCTGATGATGTATAGCAGTACAGATGTTATTAAAAACGTGCCGACAATATCCACGTTAATGTAAGTCCAAGACATATTGAGATAGAAAGGCGAGAGAAATAACAGCAGCGGTGTGAGGAGAAGTATCGAGTAACCTTTAAAAAGTTTGTAGCCGATTACGGCGATCAAGGCCATTGCCAGCACAGACAGTGTCGCGAAGATCACGCGCGCAGGGAATACCACCTGCGGATGGGAGTAGTATGGATAACTGACAGATTCAATCTCATCTGTATTGAGGATAGTCATCTGCGAGCAGCAATTTAAATAACCTAACGTGAAACCGATGGCGGTTAGATATATTGGGAGCGAAGGATATTTGAAGTAGTGCGGATTAAAATCTCCCGTCTGAAGGATGTTGAGGGCGGGATTTGTCAGCGCAGGTTCGTCGAAAAAGGAAATATAGGGCAGGCGGCCGGCGATCAGATGGAAGCGGAGCAAACACGAAGTCAATAGAACAAAAGCGAAAGCCACAAGAAGACAAACAGCTTTCCATCGCTTCATCAGGAGGTCTCCGTTGAATGATGTTCCCAGTCACCCAGGGGAAGGATAGATGTAATCAAGACCAAAAGCAATATTTTTTCGGCATGCGCGAAAAGTGACCATAATTTGTTGTCGGTGCGTTACAAGTCACTAAGCTAACACCCAACGGACACAAAGAGTCACGATCTGTTGCTTAACGTGAAGCTGTTCTGCGGTGAGGTTTCCGGCGAGTGGCATAACAGGGATAAGCCTGCTGGTACGCATGGTGAATAATAAGGTGGGGACAAGGTCGGTAAATTTCGTTGCGCGGTCAGGGCAGATGTTGCATCAGCACATGCGGATTTAAGGCGTGGCCGAGCAATTGTATCATTTCGCGATAGCTTTCTACTACGGTCATTGGTGGAACATTGAAAACTCGATTATTGCATCACCATTCTCATCTTCTCAATCGACATACACAGCAGCCGAAAAGGAACATTTATAGAAGTAATGGCACTTGATGGCAAGCCAGATACCGCTAACGGTGAGCTTAACGGCCACCTTTATAACCCGGCAGAATTCCTGAAAGCGGATGTGCACTCAGTTACCCAATTTTCTCTCAGGTATATAGAGCTTAAGACTTGTTCTGGATTTTTCGGCTGCCGGGCAACGACGTCCGGAGAGTGCAGAACAAAAGATGACTCGCCCATGGTGAGACACGAGATAGGCAACATCGACTTTGCCCTCTTCGCTTCGCAGATCGTAATGGGTTTTACTACCTTGCTCCTTAAAAAGTAATAAAAAATATGGTGCCGCTTATTCTTCCCTCCGCAGACTTCTTCCATGGCGAGAACTACCACGAGAGCAGACACGACAGGCGTCCTGCCCTAAGTCTGCTTCTTGAAGACGCCGCGGCCGCAGACGACTAGAACAACGGTAAACTCGTTTTCACCGCAGCTTGATTCAAAGGCTGGTTTTGAACCATAGAGACCATATGTGTAGAGGAGTCCTTTAGGGCTCTCGTATTAAGTCGGACACTCTCTGAGGTTAAAAAGTCAACTGATATACAAGACGACACGAAGGCTCTCAAGATTTCCCTATGCTGCGTGGAGAAATAGAAGACGGGAATTGTATTATTTGAACGATCTAACCGCGGGTCGAGTGTACGTGAAGGATAAGCGAGGGCCCTCCGCCCGAGGCGGTTTAATTCAGGACATCCCTACGGGTGTCTGAAGATTACGCTGTGCTCTCTGTGGTTTGCTTCTCTTTCCCTTAGAATCGGAATCCAGTGCTGAGGTGGAAGCGCAGGGAGCGGACGAGGTCGTGGGCGATTTCGGCCTTGAGGCCGAAGAATCCGGCGAAGGCCCAGGCGCCGATTCCGGCGCCGTAGTGGAAGTCGGCGTCGCCCATCGCGGTGCCGTGGTCGTACACGGCGCCGGCGTCGAAGAAGAAGTGGAATCCTGCGCGGTAGAAGGCAGCCAGCGGCGTGAGCGGCAGCCGCAGCTCGAGTGATGCAAGCGCGATGTTGTCGCCCACGTAGTCGCCCGAGCGGTGGCCGCGCAGGGCGGATGCGCCCCCCAGCAGCAGCTTCTGGTAGGGAGGCAGTGCCGCGTCGGCGCGGCGGTGGTAGAAGCGCCCGGCGAGAATCGACTGTCCGATGAGGCCCTTGTAGCCGCGCAGGTCGACGCTGTAGAGGTTGCAGGCCGGGCCGCCGTCGCGCACCGCCAGGCGCTCCCAGCCGAAGCCGGCGTAGACGGCGTCGCGCGGCAGGCTGACATCGCGGCGCGTGTCGAGGGCGACGTCGACACCGTAGGTGAAGAAGCTCTCGTCGAGGGCGCCGAACTCGATGTCCGTCCAGCCGCCCCTGAACCTGAGCAGGAGCCAATCGAAGCGCGCCGCGGCGCCGCCCCAGACCTCGACCCGGTCGTCGCCCACCTCGTAGAATGGATTCTCCCTGCTGAGGATGCCGGCGCCCGCGAAGAGCCGCCAGCGCAGCGGCCCCACCACACCGAAGTCGCGCGAGGCCTCGACCGCCGCCCGCTTGGTGCCGCCCCAGGTGAGCGGGAAGCTGAGGCGCTCGCCCGTCCCGAGCAGGTCGATACCGACGACGCGGATGCCGTAGGTGAAGCCGTACTGGCCGCCGACTTCCAGGATCGGCATGAACATGAACTTCTTGGCCAGCGGCGGCCGCTCGCGCACGACGATGATCAGCACCGCGCGCTCGGCCCTCTCCAGCGAGCGGTAGCGCAC
>CAYOXX010000091.1:6501-12955 GCA_964408025.1 uncultured Acidobacteriota bacterium
GCGCACCAGCAGGCGCACCCACTCGAAGCGGCCGCTTCCCCTCAGGCGCCTGCGGACCTCGTCCAGGTAGGGCTCGGAGAGCTGATCGCCCACCTCGACGCCGGCCAGGCGGATGATCTCGTCGTCGGGGACGGTGGCGTTGCCGTGCACGCGGATCTCGACCACCTCGTCGGCGCGGCACAGTCCGGCGAGCGCTAAGAGAGCAAGCACGAGAAGAGCGGGCATTAGAATCCTACTCATTACCGGCACCTCCACCCCCACCCCCAGCGCGCGGCGCGAAGCGGTAGCGCACCCTGGTCGTAGCCCTGCGGTAGTCGAAGAACCTGCGCGAGAACGACACCGAGAGGTTGCCGGCCGCGGTGGAGACCGAGGCCGATGCGGAGATCTCTCTGACCAGCCAGACATCGCCGAGCGGCTTGTGCATGGTCATCGTGGCGCGCAGGTCGTCGATGCGGACCAGCCAGCGGGCGGGGAGGAAGTCGAGGCCGACGTTGTCCATCGTCATCCGCACGATCTGGTGTTCGGCCGGGTCGATGAGCATCGTGACCAGCGTCGTCTTGTCCAGCATCTCATCGATCTCTTCGTCATGACCGCCGTCGGCGAAGAGGCTCTCGGGGTAGTACTCGACGACAACCACCTCCCGCCCCTCGAACTCCCGCCGCCCGGCGTAGTAGTAGTCGCCCGGCTTGAACTCGAAGCCGAAGAAGCTGTCGCGGTCGACGGAACCCATGGGATCGTCTCTCCCGCGGTTACGGATCCAGCGCTCCTCGTAGTCGGCGCGGTATTCGTCGGAGACCGGCACGCCGTCGATCGAGACCGGGCTGCGGACCAGGTAGCCGTCGCGCACGAACCAGGAGTACTCCTGATGGATGCTCTGAATCGCCGGGACGTCGATGCTGCCGCCGAACTCCAGCTCCACGACCTCGCCGAAGACGTAGTCGTAGTGCTCGTCCCAGTTTACATCCCGCCGCTCGAGCACGCGCTCCATGAAGAGATCGATCTCCTCGAGATCGGCACCGCCTTCACGCACGCCCTCGCCCTCACTCTCTTGGAGGGAGTGGCCGCAGGGTGGATACAGTAAGCTGGCGGCCGCGATTACCAGGACCGCCGTCGAAAGCCTGGACGCCATTGTTTACACCACCTAGTAGGATTTTGAGAAAGAATTATACGGATCCGGTACTAATAACGAGCTTTTACTGCAGGTTGTTTCAAGCGGGATACGGCCGCCCGCGCGTACGCAGCTTGAGCCCAGGTGAGCCTGCGGCACAGGAGCGGTTTTCCCTACCGCTGCTTCCTTCCGGACCTGACGGGGTTCAGGAGCCGTCCTTGCGCAGGACCCGGGCTCGGTGCGAAGTTTAGCGCAGCGGCCGCGCGATTGCCAGCCGCGCGAGCGCGCTTGCCTCCTTCGCAATAGGTCTGCTGCTTTGCCGTGCACGCCCTTCAGCGTCGGAACCGCGGCAGGCGGGCTCCGCCGGGAGCGCACGAGCTCAGCTCGCAGCTACCCGGCGTCGTCGCCCCCCTCGCCCTCCTTGTCCCCCTCTTCCTCCAGGTCGAAGCGGCGGGCGCGGATGCGCGTCAGCTCGCGGTGCACCAGGTCGAGCTTCTCGTCGCCCAGGAGGGGGAAGAAGACGCGCGCGCGGCGCACCTGCTCCGGCTCGATCTCGGCCAGCAGAAGTTCCTCTTCACTATGGTCGGCACGAGCGACTACGTCGCCGGTGGGGCCGACCACGCAGCTGCGCCCGGCGAACGCCACACCGTCCTCGTAGCCTACGCGGTTGGCGTAGACGGTGTAGACGCCGTAGAGCTGCGAGCTGACGACTGCCATCCGCTCGGCGATATCGGCAGATGTGATCTCGTCGGGCAGCGTCAAGCCCCGTAGAGGCGCGTTGGAGAGGTAGAAGTGGATCAGCGCTCCGTCCTGGGCCGCCAGGTAGACGCTCGAGGGGTGCCAGTAGTCCTCGCAGATCAGCACGGCGGCCCGCCCGGCCACCGAGTTGAAGGCCCGGAACGTCGAGCCGGGGCTGAAGTAGCGCTCCTCTTCGAACATTCCGTATGTCGGCAGGTAAACCTTGCGGTGCAGGCCGCGCAGGGCGCCGCCCTCGAAGTAGGCGGCCGAGTTGTAGTAGACGAAGTCGTCGCCCTCCTCGACGAAGCCGACGATCATCGGCAGCTTCCGGCTCGCGCGAGCCAGCTTGTCCAGGACCACGGAGTCGCCGGCGCGCTGCGCCACGTCGGCCGTAAGATCCTTGAGCGTGTAGCCGGTCAGGCTGAGCTCGGGGAAAACAAGCAGCCCCGCGCCCGCCTCGAGGGCGTATTCGGTGTGCTTGAGGTGCTGCTCCAGGTTGCGCTCCACGTCGCCCAACGTTGGCGCCGTCTGGGAAACAGCCAGCAGAATTTCCCAGTCTCGCATCTCGAGTCCTACCTCCATACTCTCTTTTTCCGGGCTCGGATGCTGAGTATAGCACGGGGCGCCCCCTCTTGGTCTGTTCCGTTCCTCGACGTGCACCACATTTTGTGGTGTCGGATTGGTCATTTTGCACTTGCTACCCGCCCGCGCGCGTGCTATTTTTTTGTGAGTGTTCAAAAGATTTTAGCAGTTATCATCTTAGGTTATTTTTGCTAAGCTGTTGTGTATGCTACCGTAACGGAGTTTTCCACAACTGTTGAAATGGCTGCGGAAAAGTTTCCGCAGGCGAGACTAGGGATGGGGGTAAGGGGAGTAAAATCAACATGTTATGCCGATTGTTGCGGTGGAAAACCCGCCATGAGACAAAGTTGGCATGACGCTGCGTTTCTTTACCCCGAATGTGAATCTTTGAAAAAAGTATCCTTGATTTGGTTAAACTAGCATGAATCCTTGGGAATCTGTACTGTTAAAGTTGGAAAACGATCTTCCCTCCGAGGAGTTCGCCACCTGGTTCCAACCGGTATCGTACGTACAACATACGGACGATAGCCTCACAATCAGGGTTCCGAACAAGCTGTTTACGAGCGTGATTCGCGAGCGCTTTGGCGAAAAGATATCGCAGGCGCTCAGCCAAATCGGCGAGGAAAGTACCGCTATCGAGATTCTTGACGACGGCGAGGCGGTCGAGCCGGAGCGAGCGGCGGTGCTGGACGTGACGAGCCAGCCGGCGCTGAACCCGCGCTACACCTTCGAGAGCTTCGTCATCGGCAAGAGCAACGAGCTGGCGCACGCGGCGGCCTGCTCGGTGGCCGAGCAGCCTGGCCGCCGCTACAACCCGCTGTTCATCTACGGCGGCGTCGGCCTGGGCAAGACGCACCTGATGCAGGCGGTCGGCAACGCCATCGTGTCCGGGCAGCCGGGGCTGAAGGTGGCCTACATGAGCAGCGAGTTCTTCATGAACGAGCTGATCAGCTCGATCCGCTACGACAGGACGTACCAGTTCCGCAGCCGCTACCGCGACATCGACGTGCTGCTGATCGACGACATCCAGTTTCTGTCCAACAAGGAGAGGACGCAGGAGGAGTTCTTCCACACCTTCAACGTCCTGCACCACGGTCGCCGCCAGATCATCATCAGCTCCGACCGGACGCCGCGCGAGATTCCCAACCTCGAGGAGCGCCTGCGCAGCCGCTTCGAGTGGGGCCTGATAGCCGACATCCAGCCGCCGGAGCTGGAGACCAAGATCGCCATCCTGCGCAAGAAGGCGGCGGAGGAGGGCGCGGCGGTGCCCGAGGACGTGACGATGCTGATCGCCAGCCGCGTGCGCAGCAACATCCGCGAGCTCGAGGGCTGCCTCATCCGCCTGGTCTTCTACAGCACGCTCACCGGCCGGCCGATCGACATGGAGCTTGCGCAGGAGGCCCTCAGCGGCCAGCTCGATCCCTGCGAGCGCGTGGTCACCATCCCGCAGATCCAGGAGGCGGTGGCGCGGCACTACAGCCTCAGCACCCGCGAGCTGGTGAGCCGCAACAACGCCGCCCGCGTCGCCTTCCCGCGCCAGGTCGCTATGTACCTGTGCAAGCGCCTGACGGCGTCGTCGCTGCCCGAGATCGGCCGCCGCTTCGGCGGCAAGCACCACAGCACCGTGCTCCACTCGCTACGCAAGATCGAGCGCATGAGCGCCGCCGACGCCTCGCTCAGCGCCACCATCAACAGCCTCGCCGGCGCGCTTTCGTAGCGGGCGACAGCCCTCGCAACACCCCCGCATTCTCCTGTTGTGGTAGTTTTGTATTGGTTCTCAAAAGTATGAGGAAGGCAGATCCGCCTGAGGCGGACAAGCTCTCCTGTCTGTCATCCGCCGCTGGCGGACAGTACGGACTGTCTACTTGAGGCGGCTCTCAACTTCGTCCTCAAGGCCCGCCTGCGCCTAGCCGTAGGGGATGCCGGTGATCGAGAAGCGGCGCCCGTCGAACGACCAGCTCAGCGTGCGCGGCTCGCCCAGGGCCTCGGCGGCGCCGTCGGCCAGTATCCTCAGCGCCTCCGCCTGGCCTGGGGTCAGCGGCGACTGCGGCTTCCCCTTCTCCGCCGGGATCCCGGTCAGGTCGCGCGGGCCGCGCACGCGCGGGTCGGCGTTGATCAGCCAGGCCTCCGCCTCTCTGTCCGCTGGCTTTATGCGCCCAGCCAACGGCGCCGGGTCGGCCGCGGCTACCAGCACGGCGGCGGCCGTTCTCCCCGGCTCCAGGCCGATCCGCTTGCGGAAGATTACCGCTCGCGGCCGCCACAGCGACGCCCAGCATTCGGGCACCGCCTCGCTGACCGCGTCGGGCGCCAGGTATTCGGCTGCCCAGGCCAGCCCGGCGATTGCCGCAGCGTCGTAGGAGGCGACGACGGGCGAGAGCGACACGGTCAGGAGCCCGGAGCCGAGGGCCGCCGCGGCGCCGTCCAGCGCCCTCCCCAGATTCGGCCGCACCTCGAACTCGCGGATGAGCTTTCTGATTTCGGCGAGCTCCGCCTCGATCCCTGTTTCGCGGGCGGCAAGCTCCCGCTCCCGCTCGGCGAGATTCAGCTCCTCGGCTGCCGCCAGGTAGGTCTCGGAGGTGACGCAGAAGGCGTCGGGGACGGGCAGCCCGGCTCGGCGCAGAGCCGCCATGTCGCCGGCCGCCAGCCCGACGCGCTCGCCGTCCCCGCTGCCGATCTCATCCAGTGTAAGGATTACGTCGTTCATCCGCTGCATTCATTTCGCGCGCTGCTGTCGCCGGCCGCCCCCCTGCATCGCGCAGGCTGGAGGCCATCCAGCCCAGCGGACCGAGCAACGCGGCGGCCCCGCCGTAGACGCCGAAGAGCAGGTTAACAGGAAAGAGCTTGGTCAGGAAGCCGAAGGCGCCGATGGTCAGGGCGGTGACGCCAAGCACCGTTAGATTGGTCATGGCGAAGACGCGCCCCCGCATCCCCTCCGGCACCAGCTCCTGGACCATCGAGGTGCGCATGACGATGATCGGCGGCACGGCCATGCCGTGTATGAGCATCAAGGCCAGTATCAGTGTGGGATCGGAGAGCCAGGCCAGCGGTACCCAGGTGGCGCCGTCGAGGAAGATGCCGATCAGGAGAACCCTGCCCCTGCTCAGCCGCCGCGGCAGGCGCCCGATGAAGGAGCTGCAGAGTATGTAGCCGACGGCGTAGGCGGTGATCGTGAGGGCGTAGAGCTGCGCCGGCGCCACGTTCACTCCGAAGAGGACCGCCGGTTCGCCGACCGCCTCGCGGATGAAGATCGGCATGCCGATGATCGCCGGTCCCATGATGAACCAGTTGTCTACGGCTGTTATCAGCAGCAGCCAGCGGATCACCGGGTCGCGGGCGGCGTGGCGGACGCCTTCAGCGATGTCGCCGGGCAGCGAGCGGCCTTGCGGCTGCCGCTCCCCGCGGGGCCGCCCCCCGCTCCCCCGGATGGCCAGTAGGAAGAGCATCGAGAGGGCGAAGGTTACGGCGTCGACGGTAAACAGGTGGGCCAACCCGACCAGCGGTATCAGCGCCCCGGCGACAGCCGGTCCGGCGACCATGGCGATCGGCCCCGCGCTCTGCACCAGCGAGTTGGCGGTCGCCAGCTGCGGCGCCGGAGTCAACTCCGGTATCAGCACGTCCCTGGCCGGGTTGAAGAGGCTGGTAAAGCTCTCGACGGCGAAGGCCAGCGCGGCGATGGTCAGCACACCGAGCGCACCCGCGCCGTGCAGCAACGGGAAGAGCAACAGGAGCCCGCAGCGCGCGGCGTCGGCGGCGATCATCGTGCGGCGCCGGTCCCAGCGGTCGACCAGCGAGCCGCTGAGGAGGCCGAGGGCGATCATCGGCAGGTGAATGCACATTGCCACCAGCCCGGCCTGGCCGTTGTCGCCGGTCACCTCGAGCGCCAGCCAGAGGATGGCGACGTAGAAGATGTAGTCGCCGAACTGGCTCACAAGCTGCGCGGCCCAGAGCAGCACCACGTCGCGGTTGCGCCAGATCGACTGCAGGCGCCCCTGCGGTTCGCGTTGCGGTTGTACACTCATCCGATTC
>CAYOXX010000092.1:0-12292 GCA_964408025.1 uncultured Acidobacteriota bacterium
GAAGAAGGTGCGGTCAGCCTGTGTGAGGCCGAACTCGTGGCTGCCGTAGTAGTTGTCGGTGTAGCCGAGGAATAGCACCGTGCGCGGATTAATCTTGTAGGAGAAGAGTAGCTGAGTGAAGAAGCGCCGGTAGACCGGATTGATCTCAAAGTTGTAGATAGCAGAATTGTAGCGGTAGTCGACGTACTGGAGTATCGAGCGCAGAAGGGCGCGCCTGCTGAACTGGTAGACGGCCATGGCCTGTGTGATGTTGGCGGTGTAGAGGCGGCCGCCGTCGACGTTCATCCGCTCGAAAGTGTGATCCAGGATGAGCCGCAAGTGGATTCCGAGGCGATACTCGGCGTACGGGTTAAGGCGGATTCTTCTGCCGGGCCGGGTGTTGGCATAGTCGATGCGGTCCCCAATGACACCGTAGAATCCGGCGTACAGATCGGCTGTCGGTCGGAAATTGGTGTTGATCTGAAGGAGATTCTGGTCGAACTCCAGGCCGCCGTACGCCTCCTGAGTAAATCGGTAATTGACTTGGGCATAGGATTGCATCAGACCCCGGTAGGTGAAACTCAGGTAGCCATTTCTCGAAAGCAGATTCCCTCGGAGGTCATCGTAAAAGGAGAAATAACCGTGGACGCCGAAACCCGACCACCATGAGCCCGGCTGCGCGATCCAGTCGTACCAGAGGCCGCCCTCGTAGTTGCGGTAGTCGACCCTGGGCACGAAGCCCAGGTCCGCCCTGAAGCCGGCGCCGACCTGCTCGAAATCGAACCACCAGCCGACGTTCCGGGTCTCGTGATCGTACTCGAACGTTATCGCCCGATCGCTGAAGCCCCCCTGTGGTTGACCGAACTGCGCCGCGACTTCGTCGGGGTACCTGGTGCTGGTGCCGAACACCTGCAGCTTGATCTCGTCCGTGTCGGTGAGACGGAAGTGGCCATCGAACTCGAACACCCGGTTGAAGTAGTTTTCTCCTTCGCGGTCGGTGAGGAACACGCCCAGCGTGTACCTGCTGCCGATGTCCCGCTTGTATCGGAAGACCGCCGCCGTGGACTCGGACCGTATCGAGGTTGACGAGGAGCCCTGGCTGCCCGGGAAGATCAGGTTGGTGAGATCATCCCGAACGATGTAGGCGCCCAGTGTATTGGCCCCCTCCTTGCCCGTCAGCTTGAAGCCCCAGAGGGGATCGCGCATCGTGCGGGTGTAAACGACGTCCAGCATCGGGTGACTGAAGAAGTCGGCCCCCTCGGTGAAGAAAGGGCGCCTTTCCTGGTAGTAGAGGGCGAACGGTTCGTTGATATCGAGCTGTAAGGCGTCCGCCTCGACCTGCGAGAAGTCAGGATTCGCTGTGGCGCTCAGGGTCATGTTCGGTGTGATGCCCCAACGGACGGTGATGCCGACCTCGGCCTCCTGGTTTGCTCTCTCGAAGTCGCCGCCGGGGAGGTCGGCCCTCTCGTCGGTGCGCACGGCGGTGATGGTGGGATTGATCTCGGTGTTGCGGCCGGGATCGGCTCCCTCGAAGCCCTCTATCTTCACCATCTGACACAGCAGGCAGTTGTTGCTCCTGTCGAAGGGGACAAGCCCAATCAAGTGGCGGAAGCTTCGGGGGTAGGCGCGCCAGGCGTCGAAGCCCCACACCTGATTTCCGTCGCTGCGCTGAAAGCGAAGCGAGCTGAAAGGTATTACCATCTCGACGGAGTATCCCCAGTCGTAGATGCGGCCTGCAGATTCCCAGATGGCGTCCCAACTGGAGTCCTCTCCCTGTTGTGTTTTGATGGCATCGTACTGCGAACCGACCGGATTGGAGATCAGAATATAGCTTCTGCGCTCGTCGTCGAAGGTATCCAGGATCACGGCTACCGTATCGTCTCTAAAGCAGTTGTCGTGGTCCCAGTAGCGGGAGCGGATTGCGGACGTGTCGGGGTCGTAGCAGCGGAAGGCGGCATAGAAGTTGTTGTCGTCGTAGGCCAGCATCACCTCGGTGCGCACCGGCGGCGGCACGTTCTCGCCCGGCTCGAATTCGTAGTTCAGCTCCAGTAAAAGCGCGCTCTCCCAGACCTCATCGTCAAGGACGCCGTCAACGCGTATTCCTGAAGCGATCCGTGGCACCATATAAACCGACCTGCCGTCGTCGGTCGTCGCGACGGCGGTATCGTCGCTGGCGAGGAGTTGCGAACACAAAAGCGAAAATGACAGCGAAACGATAGCAAGACACCTCATAACTGATCTGCGCATTGCGAGCCCTTCCCCTTATTATTGGTCAGCAATACCCACCAGTTTGGAAATCTCCGTTTTCATTAAACATCGACTAAATGACTTTTATTGCATTAAGCCGATCGTCGATCCGAAATCCCCTTCGGGTAATAGAAGGGTGTATTGTTAAGACGCAAAAACGATCTAGAAGGTTTGCTACTTGGAGGAATCCATCCCCTTATTCGCGCGGGCGAGGAGAGCACCGAAGGGAGTAGTTACGTCGGAAGGCACAAATGGCGAGGAAGATAGTGGGGAATAATCTTGATCCGTTTTACCCGGTGAACCTCGAGGCCTGTACGTTAAATCGCTACTCTATCATCCCCTCGGCGGGGCTGCTGGCCTGGGCGTAGAGCTTCTTGGGGATGCGGCCGGCCTCGAACGCCAGGCGGCCCGACTCGACGGCCAGCCGCATGGCGCGCGCCATCTTCACCGGGTCGTCGGCCTCGGCGATGGCTGTGTTCATAAGGATGCCGTCGACGCCGAGCTCCATGGCGGTGGTGGCGTCGCTGGCGGTGCCGACGCCGGCGTCGACGATTATCGGCACCTCGGCGAACTCCATGATGATCCTCAGGTTGTTGAAGTTCTGGATGCCGGCCCCGGAGCCGATCGGTGCCGCCAGCGGCATGACTGCGGCGCAGCCGGCGTCCTGCAGCTTGCGGGCCATTATCGGATCGTCGTTGGTGTAGGGCAGCACGGTGAAGCCCTCAGCCACCAGCCGCCCGGCGGCCTCGAGCAGCTGCTCGTTGTCGGGGAACAGGGTGCGCTCGTCGCCGATCACCTCGAGCTTGATCAGCTCGGTGCCGACAGCCTCGCGCGCCAGGTGCGAGGTGCGCACCGCGTCGTCGGCCGTGTAGCAGCCGGCGGTGTTGGGTAGGATCGTGTGCTTCGAGGTGTCGATGTAGTCGAGCAGCGACTCGCCCTCGCCGCCGAGGTTGACGCGGCGGATCGCCACCGTAACCAGCTCCGCCCCCGAGGCCTCCAGAGCCTCGGCCATCAGGGGGAAGGTGGAGTACTTGCCGGTTCCCGCTATCAGGCGCGAGCCGAACTCGTAATCGCCAAATTTTAATCCGTCTCCGCTCATCGGGCTCTCCTCCGGGGGAGTGTGCTGCCGCATCAATCATACTACTCCGGCGAGAAAAATAAAGGCCCTTTGCCTTTTTCGCGCGCGGTGGCTCGTGTTAGAATCCTGCAAACGATTGAGTGCAACGGCCCGCCGCAGAGTGGGCCTCTGACAGCCGGTGGGGGAGGCTGACGTGAACGCGCTGCTGGTGATGGCTCTGGCAATCCTCGGCTTCGCCGTCGCCTATCGCTACTACGGCCGCTTCATCGGTGACAAGGTCCTGGGCCTCGATCCCGGTCGGCCCACGCCCGCGCAAACCGTCAACGACGGCGTCGACTACGTGCCGACGCGCCCGGAGGTTCTCTTCGGCCACCACTTCGCGTCGATAGCTGGGCTCGGCCCGATCATCGGACCCGCCATCGCCGTGGTCTGGGGCTGGCTGCCCGCGCTGCTCTGGGTGGTGCTCGGCTCTATCTTGATCGGCGCGGTGCACGACTTCGCCGTCCTCGGCATCAGCGTCCGCCACGGTGGTCGCTCGATCGGCGACGTCGCCGACGAGGTCCTCGGGCCGCGAGCCCGCATTCTGTTCATGCTCATCATCCTCTTCGCCATCGCGCTGGCCATGGGCGTCTTCGTGCTCGTCATCGCCGACCTCTTCACCTACTACGACCTGCCGCCGACGGTGGCCCCCACGGTGACTTCGCCCCCCGAGGGCGAAGTCGGCTGGGCCCACCCGCAGGCGGTGCTGCCCAGCCTCGGCCTCATCGTGCTGGCCGCCGCCATAGGCTTCCTCGTCTACAAGAAGAGGCTCCCGTTCGGGCCGACGATCGCCGTCGGCGTCGCACTGATGTTCGCCCTCCTGCTCGCCGGCATCGCCCTGCCGCTGGCGGTGGCGAACAAGCAGTTCTGGATCTTCCTGTTGCTCGGCTACGCCTTCGTGGCCTCGGTGCTGCCGGTCTGGCTGCTGCTGCAACCGCGCGACTTCCTCAGCAGCTTCAACCTCTACGCGCTCCTGCTGCTGCTGGCCGCCGGCTTCGTCTGGAGTCGCCCGCGGATCGGCGCCCCGGCCCTGAACACCGCTGTCATCAACAACCCCGAGGCCGGCCTGCCGGCGATGCTGCCGTTCCTGTTCATCACCGTCGCCTGCGGCGCCGTCAGCGGCTTCCACTGCATGGTAAGCTCCGGCACCTCGAGCAAGCAGCTGCGCAGCGAGGCCGACGCCCGCCTGATCGGCTACGGCGGCATGCTCACCGAGGGATTCCTGGCCGTGATCGTCATCCTCGCCTGCACCGCCGGCTACGGCCTCGCCGAGTGGAACGGTATCTACGACGGGTGGCTCACCGGGCTGGGCGCCACCATCGGAGCATTCGTCGTCGGCGCGGCGAACGTCGTCAGCTCGCTCGGCATCCCGACGCTGGTCGCCAAGACCTTTTTCGCCGTCACCATCGTCGCCTTCGCCATGACCACGCTCGACACCGGCACCCGCCTGATACGCTACAACGTCGAGGAGCTGGCGCGCATCTTCAGGCTGCCTGCCTTCCTGCGCAACCGCTACGCCGCCGGCGTCGTCGCCGTCGCCGCCATCAGCTGCTTCGCGCTCATGAGCATCGGCGGCAGGCCGGCGGGCAGGGTCCTCTGGGTCCTGTTCGGCACCTCCAACCAGCTCCTGGCGGGAGTGGCGCTGCTGGTGGCCACCGTTTACTTCTTCAAGCGTCGCCGGCCGACCTGGGTCACCTTCCTGCCGATGCTTTTCATGCTGGTGGTCACCACCTGGGCTCTCGGCCAAAATATGATAGACTGGTCGCGGGACTCCTCCCGTAACATGCCGCTGCTCGCCGTAGGCGGAGCGATATTCGCACTGCTTGCCTGGCTGGTAGCGGAGGCGATAATAAACTTCGCGGCCTACCGGCGACGCCGCGGCAACGCGGCCGCCGCTGATAAAACGTAGCGAGGAGACGGAAGTTGCGAAAAGGATCTTTTAGCGGGGGCGAGAGAAGGGAAGCCAACAGGCTGGACGCCTCGGCGGCGCTCAGGATCGTGCCGATCTACGGCGCCGATCCCGATCTCAATTCGTCCCGGTCCGCCCCGGCAAAGGCGCTCAACCTCTCCTGCAACGGCATCCTGTTCACAACCGACCGGGAGCTCGACGTCGGGACCCTGGTTAAAACCGAGATTCAAATCGACGACATCCCCGCTTTCAAACGGGCCGCCAAGAGAGACAGCAGCGGCCGCGAGGCCGACCTGGTCGCCGTGGGAGAGGTGAAGCGGATCAACAGGGTCCGCGGCGTCGGCTTCGAGGTGGCCGTCAACTTCGTCGCCATCGACGAGGGCGACAGCGCCGCCCTCAGGCAGCTCGTCGACGGCTGACATCGCTGGCGTGACGGCGCCGGATCGAGGAGGAAACAGTTGCGCAACGGAGACCGTGAGGCGGGCGAGCGAAGAAAGTTCACCAGGGTCGCGGCGTCGGCCGTGCTGGAGATCATGCAGATTGACCGCGCCGACCCCGAGCTGGCGTCGGACCGCTACACCCCGGCCGAGTCGCTGAACCTCTCAGTCGGCGGCCTGCTCCTGACCACCGACCTGGAACTCGACATCGGCGCGCTGGTGAAGATGAAGCTCCGCCTCAGCGAGATCTCAGCCTTCAAGCCGGCGAAGGAGCGGGACCGCTCCGGTGAGGCTCCCGACCTGGTGGCCGTCGGAGAGGTAGTGCGCGTCAGGGGGGCGCGCGAGATCGGCTTCGAGGTAGCCGTCAGGTTCGTCGCCATCCACGACGGCGACGTGGCCGCCCTGCGGCGCCTCGTGGGCGAACGCTAGCCCGCATATTGCACGAGGTTTGGCCGGCTCTGGTGTTAAGTGATTGATGTGTTGATCTTTCCAGCGCTCTCTTCACACGACTGCGAGGTTACATATTGTCAGCGGCGAGCCGATTTTCTCGAAGGTCGCGGCGGGGGCGGTTTTGGACCCGCAGGCGTGGTTAGCGCCACGTCAAGGGCCCAAAATCGGCCGCAACAAAGAGATTCGGGAAAAGAGGCCGCCGGACGTCTGAATCTTGTGCAATATGCAGGCTGGGGCGCCGGCCGGCGGCGCCAGCGCATCCGCGAGTCCCGCAGCCGTAGGGCGTTGAGGAAAGCACCCGGTTAAGCCCGCCTCCTATGGTAGAATGCAGCCATGAAGATACGCCTTCTCTTTGAAAGCGACGGCCAGGAGAACGATTTCGCCATCAGCGGCCCGGAGACCACGATCGGGCGCGGTCCCGAAAACCGGCTTGTGCTGACCGACTACGGCGTCAGCCGCCACCACTGCCGCATACTGTTCGACGGCGTCGCTTGCCGCGTCGAGGACCTCGGCAGCCGCAACGGCACCAAGGTCAACGGCGAGGTGGTGCAGAGCGCCGAGCTGCGCGACGGCGACGTGCTGATGCTCGGCCGCTTCCCGATCCGCGTCTCGGTGCCGGACGACGACGACACCTCCGCCGATTTCGTCATCGACGAGGAGAAGCCCTTCCTCGCCAGCCCTGGAACGATAGTCAAGCCGATGACCAACCTCTTCCGGGGCGACCTCGAGGTCGCCGAAGCCGAGCTCCCGGCCGCGCAGAAGCCCGCCAACATCCTGGTGATCCTCACCCAGGTGGCCCGCGCCCTGATCAGCGCCGACAGCCTCGACGAGATCCTCGGCAAGGTGATGGACCTGACCTTCGAGCACCTGCCCGCCGAGCGCGGCTTCCTGATGCTCTACGACGAGAAGGAAGGCTGCCTGCTGCCCAAGCTGATCAAGCAGCGCGACGACGACGGCCAGCAGACCATCTCCATATCCAAGACGATCACCGAGAAAGTCTACAACGAGCAGGTGAGCATCCTCACATCCGACGCCTCCATCGACCCCCGCTTCTCCGGCGCCGAGAGCATCATCGTCCAGGGCATCCGCAGCGCCATGTGCGTGCCGCTCTGGAACGAGGGCGAGGTGGTCGGCGTGCTCCATATCGACTCGCTGATGGCCAACAACTGCTTCGGCACCGACGACCTGGACATGCTCACCGCGCTGGCCAACTACTCCGCCGTCGCCATCCAGCGCGCCCGCCTGCACCAGCGCGTGCGCGAGGAGACCGAGGCCCGCGGCAAGCTCGAGCGCTACCATAGCCCCGGCGTCGTCACCAAGATCCTCGCCTCCGGCTCGGTCGACAGCGACTGGATCATCGAGGTCCAGGAGCGCGAGGCGACAGTGCTGTTCGCCGACATCGTCGGCTTCACCTCCCTGAGCGAGAACCTGACGCCGGCCGAGGTGGCCCGGCTGCTGAACCACTACTTCGGCGAGATGACCTCGATCGTCTTCGAGCACGACGGCACCCTGGACAAGTTCATCGGCGACGCCCTGATGGCAGTCTTCGGCGCCCCCATCGCCCAGAAGGACCACGCCGAGCGCGCCGTGCGCGCCGCGCTGGCGATGCAGGAGCGCCTCGCCCAGCTCGACTTCAAGGCCGAAGTCGGCCTCGACGTCGACCTGCAAGTGTGCATCGGCATCAACTCCGGCAGCGTCGTCGCCGGCGACATCGGCAGCCACCAGCGTATGGACTACACCGTCATCGGCGACACCGTGAACGCCGCCTCGCGCTTCGAGGAGGACATCGCCAGCCCGGGTGACATCGTCATCGGCGAGGCCACCTGGAAGCCGGTAAAGAAAAAATTCGAGTTCGAGAAGATCGGCTCCACCGGCATCCGCGGCCGCAAGGGCGAGATGCTCTGCTTCAAGGTCCTGGGACGAAAGAAGTAGATACAGTTGTGGCTGCTGGAGTGTCGATTACCGCCTCGCGGTTCCTGTTAGCCTGAGACGGCTCAACGCCGGGTGTCGACCACCTCGCGCCGCTTGACCACGGCGTGGTTGTCGAAGCGGATGTCGACGCGCCGCTCCATTAGGCGGATGGGGCTGACGCGCAGGTTGAAGTCGTCGTTTAAAGTAGTCGCCTGCGTCGGCTCGGTCCCCTCGCGGAAGAACTCGAAGATCGTCTCGCTCTCCGGCGTGAAGGCACTCGCCAGGAGGCCGTTGCGGTGGTCGACCTGCACGGCGACGATGTTGGCCGGCACCGCGTACTCCGCCACCGTCCGCTGGCGTTGCGGTTGCAGGGCGCGCTCCATGAAGCGTGTCCAGATTGGCAGCGCCGCGCGGGCGCCGGTCTCGTCGTCGCCGATGGTCACCAGCTCCTCGCTGTTGCCCACCCAGACGCCGCAGACGATCTGGGGGCTGAAGCCGACGAACCAGGCGTCGGTGTAGTCGTCAGTGGTCCCCGTCTTGCCGGCCAGGGGCACACCGAGCCGCGCCATCAGCTCCCTCGCGCCACCCTGCACGCCGGCCGCGGTGCCCCGCTGCACGACGCCAATCAACGCCTGGGTGACCAGGAAGGCCGTGTCGCGGCCGATGGCGGTGCGGGGGAGGGGCGTGTGCTCGTGGATCGTCCTGCCGTCCCGGTCGTCTATGCGCGCGATCAGGTGCGGCTCGACCAGCACGCCCTCGTTGGGGAAGACGCTGAAGACGGTCGTCAGCTCGAGCAGCGACATCTCGATCGAGCCAAGGGCCAGCGAATAGATCGGTGGCAGCTCGGCCTCCACACCCATGCGCCGGGCCACTGCGATCGTCTCCTCCAGACCCGTGTGGACCATCAGCTTGATGGCCGGGATGTTGCGGCTGTGCTCGATGAGGCCGCGGACGGTGGTGATGCCGACATACTCGAAGTGGTAGTTCTCCGGCTCGTAGAGCTCCGGCATGCCGGGGTCGTCAAACACCGTCGGCTCGTCGAAGATAGTTGTGGCCAGCGTCGCCGTGTTCTCCTCCAGCGCGGCGCTGAGCACGATCGGCTTGAAGGCCGAGCCGGTCTGGCGGCGGGCCTGGACGGCGCAGTTGAACTGGCTGCTCTCGAAGTCGAAGCCGCCGACCATGGCCAGCACCCGGCCGGTCCCGATCTCGATCGCCACCAGCGCACCCTCGGTGTTCGGCTCCTGGGTAAGCGTAACCGCCAGCGGCCGCCTCTCGTCGTCGAGCTCGTTGACGCGCAGCGGAACCACGTCTCCCGGCCGCAACGCCCTGGTCAGGTCGGCGAGCTGCTCGGCGGTGGCCATCGTGCGCGGCAGGCAGCGCGATTTTATCACCAGCTCGGTTTCGCCGATCCTGAGCGTCGCGCCCTCCCTCGCCACCTCAGTCACGAGCGCGTGTAGGTAATCCCCCGCCTCCGGCGCCCGCTCCCAGTCGGGGTGGCTGAACCGCTCCAGCGAGCCCCCCTCGTCCAGGACGTTTGTGGTCGCCGGGCGCAGGCGCTGGCGCATGCTCAGCTCGTAGAGGCCGATGCGCACCGCCCGCTCAGCGGCCCGCTGCATCTGCGGGTCGAGCGTGGTGTAGACGCGCAGGCCGCCACCGTAGGCCAACTGGCGGTCGAAGCGGTCGACAAGGAACTTGCGCACCTCCTCGATGAAGTAGGAGCCGAGCTGCCGTTGCCGGCGCCGTTCTCTCAATTCCAGCGGCACACTGGCGGCCGCGCGCGCCTCGGCCTCGCTGATGTATCCCTGCTCGGCCATCCGCTCCAGTAGCGCGTCGCGTCGCGCCAGCGCGCGCTCCGGGTGGCGGTAGGGCGTATAGATCTCCGGCCCGCGGATGATCGCGGCCAGCAGGGCGCTCTCCGCCAGCGTCAGCTCGGTCGCATCGTGGCCGAAGTAGTAGCGCGTGGCCGCCTCGAGGCCGTAGCGTTGGTGGCCGAAGTAGATGGTGTTGCAGTAGAAGCCGAGGATCTCCTCCTTGGTATACTTCGCCTCCAGCTGCAGCGCCAGCACCGCCTCCTTGATCTTCCGCTGGTAGGTCTGCTCCGGGCTGAGGAAGAGGTTGCGAATCAGCTGCTGGCTGATCGTGCTGCCGCCCTGCACCACGCGGCCGCTGGTGATGTTGGCCCAGAAGGCGCGGGAGATGCCGAAGACGTCGACGCCATGGTGGCGCAGGAAGTCCTTGTCCTCGGCCACGATCAGGGCGTGGATGAAATCGCGCGGGACCTCCTCGTAGGCGATCAGTACCCGACGCTCCTCCGCCAGCTCGCCCAGCGTGCCCTCGCCGCTGCCATCCAGGATGCGCGTGTTGATGTTCTGCTGGTAGGTACCGACAGCCTCCTCGATATCCATGATCGGCATGTTGGCCACCACGTGGCCCATATACGCCCCGGCCACCGCGCAGGCCGCCACTATGGCCAGGTAGAGCACCAGGCCCCAGGGGTTGAAGCGGGTGGGGTGCTTCGAAGACCGTCGCGGCCGCATCAGCGACCTCCCGGTGCGCCTCGTCGCCCTCGGCGGCACGGCGTGCAGGTGGTCGTCTGCGGGCGGGCCGCCCTCGCCGGACGGCTCCCTGTGCGAGCCCTCCGAATCGCCGGGCCCGTCCTCCCGCCAGTCCTTTTCCTCGTCGCTCATCGGCGTGAATTTAGCACAATCTCCGCCACCGCCGCCAGCGGCCCCTCGCATCAGTGGTAGCAAGCTCTGTGCCGCGACTGCAGGGCCCGCGGGGGGAGCTCCGGGCGCTGTGGTCGCTGCGGCGGCCGTGGACGCCGGGACCCGGCCGCGTCGGAAACGCCGCATGCCGATATTTAGAACCAACCGCAATTTTCTTTCCTAAAATCGGACCCTGGGGAGTTTAGTAGTGGTGAGGACAAAGGTATTCCCTCCCGACCTGGGAGGGGCGCTGACCGCGGCCCGGAAACGGGCCGCTTTTTTATCGCCCCGTTCGCATCGCTGAGGCGAACCGCATTGCTTGAGTCCCCGACATATTCGGTAGCGACCGGACAAAGCGCTCAAACCAACGCCCGGTCGTCGACGAGTTACCTGAAGTTCCTCGCGCCATGGCGGCGCCCGGAGGGGATGGAGACGGCCCGAACAACCAAGATAATAACTTGTTTCTCGGCCATAAGTATTTTGTTTTGAGTCGGATACGCCAAAAGAGATTATTGCGCGTCCCGCACGCCCCGTCCGCTCTACCTTCATAAACCCGTCGTTGGGAACCGGGCCGTGACGGGGCTGCATCCGGGAGGGGGGCATGCCGGCCTCGGTCTGTTGGCCGCAGCTTCTCCGGGGTGCTCGTCGCTGCCGGCTTTCGTATGCCCCAATCTCGATTTCCGCTCAGATTGTACCTTGACAAGGCTGGGCCGCGAGCGTAAATTTGTTAGCACTCTCTTGGGGAGAGTGCTAACAGGCGGTGCTGAAGCCGCCGGATTCAGGACCAAGAAGGAGGAGAGAGCATGAAATTCCGTCCGCTGCACGACCGCATCCTTGTGAAGCGGATCGACGAGCCGGAGAAGGTCAAGGGCAACATCATCATCCCCGACACCGCCAAGGAGAAGCCCCAGCAGGGCGAGGTGATCGCCGTCGGTGAGGGCAAGAAGAACGACGAGGGGGAGCGGACGCCGATGGACGTCAAGAAGGGCGACCGCATCCTGTTCGGGAAGTACTCCGGTTCCGAAATCAAGATGGAAGACGAAGAGTACCTGATTCTTCGTGAGGACGACGTGCTGGGGATCATCGAGGGCTGAGGCCCCGATCCGCACCGCCAACAACGAGAGGAGTTAGAAAAATGGCCAAGGAAATAACCTACTCCGAGGAGGCGCGCCAGTCGCTCCTGCGCGGCGTCAACAAGCTGGCCAACGCCGTCAAGATCACCCTCGGCCCCCGCGGCCGCAACGTGGTCCTCGAGAAGAAGTTCGGCGCCCCGCAGATGACCAAGGACGGCGTCACCGTCGCCAAGGAGATCGAGCTCGAGGAGCCGGTCGAGAACCTCGGCGCCCAGATGGTCAAGGAGGTAGCCTCCAAGACCAGCGACGTCGCCGGCGACGGCACCACCACCGCCACAGTGCTGGCCCAGGCGATCTTCCGCGAGGGGATCAAGAACGTCACGGCCGGCATGAACCCGATGAGCCTCAAGCGCGGCATCGACCAGGCCGTCGCCGAGGTGGTCAGCTTTATCGAGGGTTTGGCC
>CAYOXX010000093.1:0-12281 GCA_964408025.1 uncultured Acidobacteriota bacterium
GCGAACAGCACCGGCGTCGAGAGCGCTACCCTGCGGTCGGACCTGGCGCGGCGGGCCAGTGTGGCGGCGACGATTCCGGTCAGGAATATGCCGCCGAGCCCGGTGACGATGTGGGAGGCTAGACCGGTCATCTTGGCGGCGCCTAGCATGGTGGGGCGGTTCAGTAGCGATCCGGCCGGGTAGAAGAAGTCGGCGAGGCCGATGATCAGCATGTTGAACATATTGGAGCCCAGCACGTTGCCGACCGCCATGTCGACGGCCCCCAGGCGGACGGCGCCGATGGAGACCATCAGCTCCGGCAGCGACGTCACCACCGCCATCAGCACTATCCCCACCAGGCTCTGGCCGATCACGAAGCTACGCCCGAAGAGCGGAATTTGGTATGAGGAGATGATTTCGGCCGTGTAGCCGAGGCCGATGCCGGCCCCAACGATCAGGGCTCCGTAGAAGAGGAAGGCCCAGTAGGCCCGGCCGCGTTCTACCTGACGGTACCTTTCCGGCAGAACCTTCGGCTCCTCGCGCTGGTCTTCCTGCTCGCGCAGGAAGATCTGGCGCATGCCGACTACGTAGAGGGCGATGAGCAGCAGCGAAGTGAAGTCGATGAAGCCGAGCAGCTTCACGGGGGCAAAGCCTAGGCCGGGTAGGTTGTAGAGGACCATGGGCAGGAGCGCCAGGGCCATCATCATCGCGCCGTAGCTGGAGGTCAGCAGGTGGTTGCGGCTGGCCAGGTGGAGGGCGGCGCCGCGGCGGGTCATGAAGTCGAGCACGCCGATGATCACCAAGTTGAAGAGGTTGGAGCCGAAGACGTTGCCGAAGACGACGTCCGGGAGGCTGAGCGCCGCCGCCGCCGCCGAGGTGGCCAGCTCGGGCAGCGAGGTCACCAGCGCCAGCAGGATGACGCCGATCCAGGTGCGCCCCACGCCGGTCTTCTCGGCGATTACGTCGCCGTAGCGAGACAGCCGCGGCCCGGCGTAGACGATGATACCGGCCAGCACAACGAAGGTCGACCAGACCGCCAGACCGCTCACCTTTCCGGCCCCCTACTCCCCACCACCGTCTCCTCGCTGTAGCTTGCCCAGCACCCCGGCTCCTCCTCGACGGCGACCCGCAGCAGCCGCGCGCCGGCCGCCGGCAGCGAGCGGGCGAGTGCCTCGTGCAGGTGGCGGGCAACCGCCTCGGCGGAGGTTGCCGTCCCCGCGAACTGCGGTAGGTCGTTGAGGAAGCGCCCCTCCAGCGGCTCCAGCGCCGCGGCGACCGCACGGCGCGCCGCCTCGCCAGTTGCGTCTCGGAACTCCGCCCTCAGCTTCCAGGCGTGCGCGTGCACCGGCTCTGGGCCGCTCTCCAGTGTCAGCGCGTGGGAGGCGCGGAAGCGCTCTACGAGGATGATGGTCGCCACGCTGCGAAACTAACAACGGCATCGACGGGGTGTCAAGGCAAAGAGGGATTCGGTCTCCTTCGTCACGTGCCGGCGGAACCTCAAACGGGAGCGCGATAGTGGGTCGCGAATCGGTCTATTGGGATTGGCCCGGGGAGGGCGTACTGACTTCTATATTCATCAGACCGCGCCTGATTTCGATGTACTGCTCGACGTAGGGAAGGTAGAGGTTCGTATCGATCTCGATTTCCTGGCCTTCCTCGAGCGCGCCGAGGGCGGATTCAATCGCTGCGAGCTCCCGGTAGAATTCCCGGTGCATGCTGCTTCGCTCTGCGATGTGGCTTTGAACGTTGAAGGCAGAGCTGATTAAGAGGGCAACCAAGGCGAGCGGCATGATTGCTCTAGTGGCCGGCAAGCGGGACTCCCTGAGCAGGTCGTAGAGGCTCCCGAAGATGGCGATTATGAAGATCGATGCTCCCGCCAGGGGGACGTAGTTGAACCTTTCGTAGAGCCCCTCGCCCTGCAGGGGCAGTAACGGTATTGTCGAGATCAGCAGCCAGAAGAAGCCGAACTTCCATCTGTTGTCAGCCCTCAGCAGCGTGAAGGCAGCGATGACGACCAGCAAGCCGAATGCGTACCAGTGCGTCGAGTTGAAAAGCAGGTCTGTAGTAATCTCAAAGAACTTGATGAAGATGTTTGGACTCAGCTTGTAACTGCCCCCCGTTACCAGCCAGTTGTGGGGGAAACGGAACAGGTAGATGAAACAGTAAATCGACCAGATCGCGACCATCGGCACGAACGGTTGCCACCTCCCCTTGAATATGAATAAGTCTTTGAGGCCATTGCTCTTGCGATGTGCATAAGCGGCGGCTATCCACAGCAGGAGAACGAGTGTTACGGCGGTTTCCTTGGTCAGAAGTGCAATTGTAAATGTCAGGACGGCGAGCGATAGCCGCAGGAGGCCGGGGTTGTCCAGATAGCGCAGAAAAAGCAGAACGGTTGCGAGCATGAAGAGCGCGACTAGCAAAGTGCTGCTGGCGCTGATCCAATGAACGGCTTCGGTGATTTTAGAAAAAAGAGCGAAGAGAGCGCATGCCAGGGCCGCGCGCATCGGTGTCTTGAGAACTCGACGGGCGAGCAGGAAGACCAGAACCGTGTTCAGCAGGTGCAGTGCGATGTTGGCCAGGTGGTAGGCGGAGTAGTTCAGCCCGAAGAGAGGATAGACCAGGGCGGCGTAAGCTTCCCAGGCAGGCCGGTATAACATATCGTAGCGCGAGAACGGGTTTGCCCTTTCTATCCTGTAGCTGCTGCCGCCGTGAACAAGGTTGATATCGTCTTTGAAAAAGGGGTCTGTTATTGTGGGAGAATATAAGAGGGCTGCAGATATCATCACCAACCCGACAAAAACCCAGGCGGCGGCGGGGCGGGACAGGATCCCTTGCAATTCCTTGAATTGTCTTGAGTAATTCAAGTTTATCTGAGGACGGCTGTTTGGGAGGCGATTATAAGAGAGTTTGCGGTCGGGCGAAAGGGATACCCGGAGCACGGTTTGTCAAGATTCCGTGCTGGCTGAACGGCACTAACCCGAGAAATTTGTCTTCCCTCGTCATTACCGAAGCCGGGTTGCCGTCGAATATCCGACCCAATATACTCTTCGCAACCGGTAGTGCGGAAAGGAGAAGGCGGAGTAATGCCCGATAGCAAGCGAGAGGTGAAGGCGAATCTGCGCACCGATTCCTGGGGCAACTGCTTGATATTCGTCTTCTTCGTCTTCTTCTCTTTGAACCTCTGGCAGACTGTGCACGAGCGCTGGCTGGTGGAGCGGATCATCGATCCGGAGACGGGAGCAATGTCCGTCGAGTTCCACGCGGAGTACGTTGCCCTGGGCCTGATCGGCATCGCAGTGCTTGTCGGCATCTGGGCCGTTCGCCGGCGGGAGGCCGCCTGGCGATTCCTCAGGTCGACGCGGTTGGGGATAGTGCTCATCACGTCGGTGCTGGTCGGCACGGCCCTCGGGACGCTCGTCTTCCAGAACGCTCAGGACCAAGACTATATAAATTTCTACTCGGAGTTCCTCTTCTCGTTCTTCAAGGCGGTACACATGCTGGACCTCTTCGCGAGCTGGTGGTTCCTGGCGCTGCTGGTGCTGCTGGCGGCCAACCTCGTCGCCTGCACGCTGCACCGCAAGCCGTGGAGCCTGCCCAAACTGGGATTTCTTGCCACGCACGCCGGCATAGTGTTGGTTATTGTCGGTGCCTTCGTAGGCGGCGTTCTGAAGCAGGAGGGAGCGATGCTGCTCGGCGAGGGGCAGAGCACCGACTATGCCGCATCGCAGGAGTACGTGCGCATGGTCGGCGACAACCTCGCGGGACTGCTGCCGGAAAACATACCGGAGCGGTTCCGGCTACCGCTGGGTGCCACGCTGGCGCTCGAGGATTTCGAGGAGCTGCACTACGACGACCCGTTTGTAGTGCGCTGTGAGAAGCTCAGGACGAGGGAGAACGCCCGCACCGGCGAGCAGGAGCCGTCTTGGCATACCGAGCAGGAGATCAAATTCACCGACCGAAGGCCGCTGACGCTCAGCGGCCGGCACGGAGTGCTGCGCATAGCTGAGGTCTTTCCTCGCGTCGAGGGCGTGTCACGTCTAGTGGAGAACGAAGCCGGTCGCACGCTGGTGGAAGTGGAGTTCGCGACCGCCGATTGGACGCGGAGGGTAGTTCTGGCTGAGGGAACCCATCTGATGCCGGTCTTCGGAACCGCCGATGAGATCCTGCTTCCTGATCCGCAGATCGATATACGCCGCTACGTGAGCCGTATCGCCTTCCGCCTTCGGATGGTCTGGGAACCTCCGGACGGCGAAGTGCTGCGCGGGCTGGGAATAAGTGAAGACGAATCGCCTTACAATCTCCTCGTGCAAACCGGTGGAGTGGGGGGCGGAGCGGGGCACCTGCCGCCGCTGCCGCTGCGCGCGGGCGAGGAAGTGGAGATCGAGGGGACGGACTACAGTGTCGAGCTGCTCAGGTTCTTCCACGACCTCCAGGTAAACACGAGGGAGGGGGAGCCGGAACTGGCCAACGCCTCGGAACGGCTCCGTAACCCGGCGGTCGAGATCCGGTTCGGCGGCGGTGATCTTGAACCGACGAATCTTGTGCTGACCGCCTTCGGATCCTCTCCCGATCAGGAGAAACTGGATGATGTCGCAAATCGCCTGGGAATAATCCTGAGATTCTTCATGGCCCGGCCTCCCGTGGATCTGCTGGTCGTCGGCAGCCGGGAGCAGATGCTGGTCTTCCGCAGTGGCGCCGTGCAGGAGTCTGTGGATCTGAGCGCGGAATCTGTTTACTCGCCGCCCCTTAGCGGTATCGACCTTCGCCTCCTGAACACTTCCCGAGCGGCCATCGGAACCACCCCGGCTGTCGTGGTGGAAGTCGGAGATGGCGAGCGGCTGCGCTCGGCGGCGCTGGAGTGTGCCGACCTGGCCTCGCCTGTAGTCGTACTGCTGCAGCCCGAACGGTTCTTTCTCCCTCTTGGTGACGACACGCAAATTTCGCTTCGCGTGCGCGGCGACTACATCAAGGAGTGGCGCTCCCGCGTCGGCGTCTTCGACGGCGACGAGAAGATCGGGGAGCACGTCATCAGGGTCAACGAGCCGCTGGTGCTCAACGGCTTCTACTTCTACCAGCAGAGCTGGTACCCGCAGTTGCCGTACGGCGGGGAGACTGACCGGTATTTCACCTACCTGCAGGTTGTCCGCGACCCCGGACTCTGGATCGTCTACCTCGGCCTGGCTCTGATTGTGCTGGGCATCGCGTATAACTTCTACGTGCGGCCGCGCCTGCGGGGCGGCGCGCGCAGGGAGGAAGACGGTGTGGAATAACTTTCTGCACGCCAATCTGTTTCTCCAGCTTACGGCGGCCGCCTACCTGGCCGCGGCACTCCTCTACGTACTGAGCATCTTTTTCCGCGTCAAGACGTTGAACCGGATCTGCTTGGCGCTGTTCGCCGTCGGCTTCGTGCTCAATACTGTGTTCCTGATAGACCGCTGGCTCGAGGCTGGCCGCGCGCCGATCAAGAGCCGCTTCGAAGCCCTCATCCTGCTGGCCTGGTGCATCGCGCTTCTGAGCCTGATCGTCGAGCTGGCGCACAAGATACGCTTCGTCGGCTTCCTCAGCTCGATAACCTGCGTCGGCTCCCTGACGCTGGCCTTCCTCTGGTACGACACGCTGATCGAGAACCTGCCGGCGTCGCTGCAGAGCTTCTGGTTCATACCCCACGTGGTGATCTACTTCCTCGGCTACGCGGCGGCCGCCGTCAGCTTCTTCACCGCCATACTGACACTCTTTTTCCCCAACCCCAAGAAGCTGCGTGAGAACAACCTGCTGGGACAGGAGTACCTCGACTTCGACGTCTACACCTACCACGTGATCGTCTTCGCCTTCCTGATGTTGGCGCTCGGCCTGGTGATGGGAGCGCTCTGGGCCAAGGAGGCCTGGGGAACCTACTGGACGTGGGACCCCAAGGAGAACTGGGCCTTGATCAGCTTCCTGGTCTACGGGCTCTACCTGCACTTCCGCCAGGTGAAGGGCTGGCGCGGCAAGCCGGCCACATGGTTCGCCATACTCGGCTTTGTGGCCATCATTATCACCTTCCTCGGCGTCTCATACCTGCCCACCGCCCAGGACAGCATCCACGTCTACCTCGATTGATTTAGAAGATATCTAGTTATCCATCAACCCTCGTTGCGCGCTAGTCGCAGCGGGGGTTGATTTGTAAAGATATTCATTGGGCAAGAAGCGAAGCACAACCGTTTGTGGACAAAATAAGCCGTGGAGTTTAAGATAGTTTTGCACTTACCCACTCGAACGTCGCGTATTCAGGGGAATGCTTGAATGAAGGAAATCAAGCTTCAAAAAGCTTGCTGGACCTATGATGACTCCAAACAGCTCGGTCCTGCGGGCGGATTTGGGACCGTTTTCTTAGGATATAGCGTTAGCGGTGACGAAGTTGCAATAAAACGACTTAACCTAGATGACAAGAGTCTTGCACATCGTGAAATGAATATAGCGAAAGAGTTGTTAGCGCGTGAACTGGAATACGTATTGCCGTTCATTGACGCGGGCCAAGATGCTATTTCTCATCGATATTTTACAGTCATGCCCAAGGCTGATAAGGATCTTCAGTCGGAGATAGAAACGAAATGTCAATTCTCGGAAGCAGAAGCAGTAGCAATTCTACGGGAGATCGTCGTTGGATTGTTAGAGGTCTCCGATTTAGTCCATCGTGACCTGAAACCGAGGAACGTCCTATATCATGACGGGAAATGGAGAATCGCAGATTTCGGAATTGCCCGTTTTGTCGAGGAGTCAACATCACTAAACACTCTTAAAAGTTGTCTTTCACCCCCCTACGCTGCCCCAGAACAATGGCAGGATATTCGGGCCTCTCACGCGACCGATGTTTACGCACTGGGTTGTATCGCTTATGCGCTTCTAACAGGACACCCCCCATTTCGTGGCCCAGAGCAAACTGATTTTCGCAAGCAGCATCTTAATGAATTACCTCAACGAATTGAAAAAGTGTCACCTCAGCTTCGATCTCTACTCTCGATGATGCTACGGAAACGGGCAGAATCACGACCGGAGCTTAAACGTGTTGATAAACTGTTAAATATTTTGCAGAACTCTAAAAATCAGAATAACAATGTGAAAGGGTTTGAAAAACTTGCTATTGCTGGAGAGGCAGACGCTGAGAGAGTTGCTCAACTAGAAGCTTACGAGCAAAGAGCTGTTAATACGCATGAAAACAGAAAGGAAATTGCAAGAGAAGGAGTAAATATTCTTAATGAGATATTTATGAAATTAGAAGCCAAAGTAAGGAATCAAGCACCAACAGCTAAAATTGAAATAACTCGAAAAAGTAGTTGTAAAATTTCTATGGGAAAAGGTAAAATTGAATGGATTTTCTTAGATCCCGTAGAACCATATAATGAAGAAAAATTTGAAGCATCGCAATTTGATATACTAACTGGGGCGACGATTAGAGTAATTCAAGATTCTCAGAATATTGTCGGATATGGATCAAGCCTCTGGTATAGGAGAAGTGAAAAGATAGTCCCATATCGTTGGCATGAAGTTTCATATTTTAGATCTTTGTCACATAGACAATTTCCCTATGCACCATTCGAACTTGAATCGCCTGAATATGCTTATCTAGCTGAATCTAATATTACATGGAGTAGTTATCAAGTAGCGTTTGGACCCAAACCAATCGATGGCGAAGATTCTCAGGATTTCTTGGACAGGTGGCTCAAACGATTCGCTGAGGCTAGCCTAGGCCAATTGCAACCGCCTCGTTACCTTCCGATCGGTTAAATGAGGAGAGTGCCTGCTGTCTCATTCCGTCTATTCTTCATGACGTTGAAGCACTTCACAAATGGCGTTGGTTCTGAATTCTATTGCTTCGCTTGGGATGATCTCTTCGGCGGCGAATCCCTCGGCGTCTCATTCCTGCCCGCTCCCCGGGCCAGCGAGCACATATACATCGATTGACGCTGCCAATATTTACTTGCCCTCAATTCCTGTCACGTAAGCTTAACGGTGGAGGTTGTTCATTAACTATCGTAATTTGAAGAGCGGCGCAGCTCGAGGTTGCGGAGCCTGAAGCCGAGCCCTTCCTGGTCGCGCCCAACGTCGAGCGAGATGTCGCTGTTACCGGTCGCTTCGAGGGCGGTGCCGGGGGCGGCTCCCTTGCGGCCGACGAAAGCGTGGTTGCGCGCCTCGCGGGCCAGGAGTGCGTCGCCGCCCAGGCAGCCGAGCGAGCGCAGGGCAGCGGCTGCCTCCGGTGTCAGGCTCCGGCCAGCGTAGTAGCAGGTGATGCCGGCCACGTAGTGCCCTTCGGGCACGGCGCGGATGAATTCGGCCAGCGAATGCGAAGCGCCGGGGTTGTCGCGGGTGTCGAAGCGGCGATGATCGATGACATTGCCCGTTTGGGGATTAATAACCAACAGGTTGTAGCCGCGCGCGAAGCTCGTCAGGTTCCTGCCGTCTACCGATATCGTTGAGAAGAGCCTGCTGATGTTGCCGCTGCGGCGCGAGGCGGCCCGCAGCGACAGGTCGGCGGGGAAGCTGTCCGTGAGCCCCGGGATTTCGTTCCTCGTCGGCTCCTCGGGCCGGTAGGAGTAGCGGAACTCAACTTGCCGCACCTCCTCCAGTTCCCGTGCTGGCGGCACCTCGACCTCGAAGTGCCGCCAGTTCCTCCGCAGCCTGAATGTCGCCAGCGTCTCCCCGTCGACGGTGACGGAGAGTCTCTCCCTGAGCCCCCTGGTCCTGCTGAGCCTCCTGGCCTCGAAGCCGAAAACCGCGCCCCTCAGCTCCCTAGTCGGGTAGATGCGGATTGCCGTCTGCCCGGAGATGGTGTTCCTATTCTCGAACACAGCCGTGCCCCCGAACCAGCCGACGAACCTGAGCATGCCCTGGTTTCGCAGGAGCCCGTCGGCGAGGGCCTGGTTGCGCATGCCGGGTTGCCCCTGGTGTACGAGCAGGTAGCGGAACGGTATTCTCCTCAGGTGGGCGATAGCGCGCCCGGCGGGCAGGAAGCGGACGGCCTGCTGGATGCCGTTGTATAGGGGCGGCCCCCAGCCGCTGTAGCCGTTGACGAGCCGCTTGCCGTGGATCAGCGACCAGCGCATGCGGATGCTCTCGCGGGGAGCCGCGCGGGCGAAGGGCAGCTCGAGGACGGCGAAGTCCCCCGGCTGCTCGCCGAGCCAGCGGTAGACGTCGGGCATCGGGCCCGGCACCTTCGTAAGACTCATCGGTCCGGAGCCGTACTCGTAAACTAGAAACAGCATCAACAGTATCGGCACCAGGACCGGCCAGCGAGTTCGCCCCGCGGCGCGCCTGGTCAGCTCGGCGCAGCCGAACGCCGCCATCAGGGCGAGCGACATCACCACCACGACGGCGAAGCGGGGCACGTAGCGGACCGCCCGCAGTGGGGGCAGCAGAAGGTGGAGGATGAAGTAGATCCCCCGGCCCATCGGTACCTCCCCCAGCGACACTTGCGGCCCGAGGCTGATGAAGAAGAATATCAGGGCGGCGGCGCCGTAGACGATCACAGTGCGGCGCGTTGACCTTCTACCCTCTTTGGGCCCGTCTGGGGCCTGACGAGAGGCGAATACTCCCGCCAGGACGACGAGTGGCAGGGCGACGAACGGCTGTGTCCATGAGGCCAGGGCGCTGGCGAAGTTGCGTATCGACTGCGGCGCGAAGTTCGCGGCCGCTCCGAAGATGCAGACCGCTAAGTAGAAAGCCGCCAAGATTGCCAGCGCAATCCGCAGCCACCTCACTCGGTCCTTCGCAAGTCTTCCTCTTGATGCAAAAAACGCAACTGCTGCCAGGGCTAGGGCCGCCACGCCGGGAAAGTAAGCCGCTACCTGAGCTGATGAGAGGCTGTTGAGCAGGGGAGCGAAGATCGACCTGTTGGCTTCGGGCAGCTTGAGGTAGACGTCGACGCCGCTGCTGACGGCGTTCGCCGTCTCCATGCCTACTCCCGCTTCGTACAGCATGTGGACCAGTACGTAGGGGATGTGGAACGGCAGAGTGAGAACGAAGACGATCAGGCCGACGGCGCAGAGCGCGCCCGCCTTCTTCCAGGTCAGGGTTCGGTCGCCGACTAGGGCCAGCAGGACGACGGCGAGGGCGACGAACATGTAAGCGAAGGCGGCGTAGTAGATGGCCGCCAGCACCTGGAGTGCCAGGGCAAGTGCGAAGAAGACGAGGTGACGTAGCTTGCCGCTGCGCAGGTATCGGTGCAGGAAGACGAGCGCGAAGGGCAGCAGGGCTATCCAGTGGATCTGCAGGTTGGCGCGGTGCGTGTAGCGGAAGCTGGAGAAGGCGAAGATTACAGCGGCTACCAATGCCCCACCGCGACTGCCGCTCAGGTCGCGCGCGAGGATGTAGGTTCCCAGGCCGGAGAGGAAGATCCCCAACAGCAGCATCAGGTTGTTGCCCAGCACCGGGTTGCCGCTGGCCAGGACGATCGGCGCGGCCAGCAACGCCTGCAGGAAGAAGTGGTCGGAGTAGGCGATCGAGCTGTCGTAAGGGTAGAAGAAGCGCCCGTCGAAGTAGCTGAGCGGATCGGTGGCCAGCGCGCGGACGCCGTGCCCGACGACGAAGGTGGTGAACATCGGATCGCGCAGGTTCACCAGGTGGTCCGGAGCGGCAATCGCCAGGGGCCAGGTGAAGTAGACGGTCAGCGCCGCCAGCAGAACCGACACGGCCAGGATCTCCAGCGCCCCCATGCCGGTCTTGTCGGCTTCAGGCATCATTGCTCCTCGGGGCCGGCGTGGCGTTCCAGCATGTCTGTGCGGATCAGGGCGACGGGAATCGATCCGTAGCCGAGCAGGCGGTCGTGGAAATCCTTGAGGTCGAAGTCGGCGCCCTCGGCTTCGCGCACCTCGTCGTGCAGCCGCTCGATCTCCCGCTTGCCGACCAGGTAGCTCATCGGCTGGGTGGGAGTCTGGGTGTAGCGGCGCACCTCGGCGACGGCGTTGGCCCGCTCGAGCCTCGCCTCCTCGACGAGCAGCTCGACCGCCTGCTCGAAGCCCATCCCGAAGCAATGCAACCCGACATCAACGACGATACGGCAGGCGCGCCAGAGCTGGTCCTTGAGGCGCAGCAGCGAGCTGCGCAGGTCGGCCAGGAATCCCAGCCTCTCCATCATCTCCTCGCAGTAGAGAGCCCAGCCCTCGATGAAGACCGTGGTGGCCAGCTGCCTGCGGACGTGCGACTCGATCCTGTTGGCGCGGCAGAACTGCAGGTGGTGGCCGGGGTAGCCCTCGTGCAGGGCGGTGATCGGGATCCCCCACGAGCAGTGCCCGCGCAGCCGCTCGCGGCGCAGCTCCGACGGAGCCTCTGGGCCGACGGGAGTAACCCAGAAGAAGCCGTCCTGCCGCTCCTCAAACGGCGCCGGGGGGAGGTAGGCGGCGTAAGGAGTGGTGGCGCGCTCGAAGGGTGGCGTCTCGACGACGTGCAGCTCCTGGTCGGCGGGGACGGAGACGATCTCCTGCTCCTCCACGAACCGCCGCGCCAGCTCCATCTGCCGGCGGTACTCATCCAGCAGCAGCTCGGGTTCGGGGTGGTCATCCTTGAGGCGGCTTACTATCTCCTGCCAGCTCTCGCCGGCGTCGATGGACCGGGCCGTCTCCTCCAGCTCCGTAAGGGTGGTTCTTATCGCTTCCTCTCCGAACTCCCGCAGGCGCTCGCAGTCGTACGGCAGGTGGTGCTGTCGCGCCAGCAGGAAGTCGAACGCCTGGCGGCCGACGGAGAAGTCGCCCTCGCTACGCTGCCACAATTCATCTTTGAGAAACTCTCCGTAGCGCTCCAGCGCTGCCAGCGCCTTGTCGCGCGCCGCCAGGATCTCCGGCTCCAGGGCGGGAGAGCCCTCTGCCAGCTTCGGTATCGTGCCGCCGAGGAGGCCGGCGCCAGCCTCGGTGACCTCCATCGCGATCTCGGTCCAGACCCGCGGGATGTTCGCGCCGCGCCGCAGGTTCTCCGTGCCCTCTGCCAGGAATCGCGGCGTGTCGAGCAAGCGGTCCCTGATATCGAGGAGGCGCTCATGGAGTGGCGCGAATCGGCGCACGACCAGCAGGTAGACGCCGAAGAGGGCCTCGGAGGGGTAGCGGTCGGCCCTGCGCTCCGGCAGGCGGAACTCCTCGTCGGCGCGCAGCGCGACCTCCAGCTCCGAGACCAGCAGCTCGAGGTCGAGCCGCTGCCCCGGCTCGAGCTCGTCGCGGCGCCGCTGGTACTCCTCCAGGGAGTGCAGCAGCGCGGCCCGCTGACTGCTGTAGGCGTTGCGGCTGTCGGCGTCGGCCCGCGGCAAGACGGAGTCGTAGGCGTGGACGCCCAGGTAG
>CAYOXX010000094.1:0-12162 GCA_964408025.1 uncultured Acidobacteriota bacterium
CTCCTCCTTCTTGTTGTTCAGCGTTATCCGGTGCAGCAGGTCGTCGAGACGCGACTGGTTGAACTCGGAATAGGCGTTCTCCGCGGCGGCCAGCTCGGCGGCCTCGCGGTCGGTGGCGAAGTTCATGAAGTACGTCTCGGCGCCGCTGATGCTGCCGCGCCGCCTGCTGGCGTTGGCGTGGATGGAGAAGAACAGGTCGGCCTCTGCGGAGTTGGCGATCGCTGTGCGCTGCTCCAGCTCGACGAATTCGTCGCGCTCGCGCGTCAGCCGCACCGCGATCTCGGGCATCTCCTGCTCGATCAGAGTCTGGAGCCGGCGGGCGACGTCCAGCGCCACCGCCTTCTCCGTCAGGCCGCCGACGCCGACGGCGCCGGGGTCGCGGCCGCCGTGGCCCGGGTCGATGACGATGGTCCGCACCCGCGCCCCGAGCTGGCGGCTGATCGAGAACTCGCCGTTGTGGTTGCTGTCGGCGCCGTCGCTCGGCTCCCCGGTCGCCTCGGCCGGCTCCTCCGCGCCGGCCTCGGCGCGGGCGGCTGAGTAGTAGCCCGGCCCGCGGCCGACGCCGTAGAGGTCGAATACGATGCGGAACGGCGACGGCAGCGTGAAGACGCGGTAGCGCCGGAAGCTGTCGAAGTCCAGCACCACGCGCGTCGCCGAGCGCGAGAACTGGCCGATCCGGATGCGACTGAGATAGCGGTTTTCGACCGCGATGTCGGTCGTGCGCAGGTTGCTGGAGGCCAGGTTGACGCCCTCGAGGTCGAAGTAGACGCGCCGGTTGGGTGCCGGTAGTTGCCGGTAGGTGAATTCGACCTCGTCGCTCAGCTCGATCACCACGCGGCCGTTGTTGCGGCCGAAGCTGGTGCGGATATCGCGAATCGTCGCCGGCCCGCGGCGCTCGCGCTCGCCCGCTTCCGGTTCGGATTCCGCCTCGGCCGGCGGCTCGTCCCCGGGCTCCTCGCTGGTGGGGTTCGCGTCGGCTTCCGCAACTTCGGCCTCGCCCTCTTCGGCCGGCTCGCTTTCCGCCTGCTCCCGGGTCTCGCCACTCAATTCCCGGATACGCTCGCGCGCGGCGGCGGTCTTGTAACCGCGGGGGAAGCGGCGCACCAGCTCGTTGTAGGTGACAAGCGCCTGCTCCGGCTGCAGCATCAGCTCGTCCTGGATCTCGCCGATGGCGAAAAGAGCCGCCTGCTGCAGGTAGCTGCTCGGGAAGTCGCGAAGCACGGTGCGGTAGCGGGCGACGGCGGTGTCGAGGAAGGAGCGGGTGCCGAAGTGCTCGTACATCTCGCGGTAGACGCCGCCGGTGATGAAGATGATGTCGTCGACCAGCGGATCGTTCGGGTAGGAGTCTATGATCAGGCGGTAGGCGGCCACCACGCCGAGCCAGGCCTCCGCGTCGCCGCTGCGCTCGGCGTCGGCCTTGAGGTCGAAGTAGGAGCGCTGGGCGCGGTCGTAGAGGGCGAGCACTCCCTCGTCCACGCTCTGCGCTGCCGGCGCCGAGGCGAAGACTAACAGAAGGATCAGGGGTAGGCCGACTGCTCGCATATTGAACTTCTTAATTTCTGGCCCCCAGCGTAAAGCCATTAGAATCAACACATTATAACACAATTGATCGGTTTCTGTCAAAGCGTTTGCACGCGGCCGTCTATAGTGTGCGGCCTCGAGGTGGGCCGGCGGGGGCCGGTGCTGCCGCTCGACTCGACCGGATCTGTGCTTCCGCTCCCTTATCGTCACTGATATATTGAAAGACAAATAGGAATTTCGGGAGGAGGGAAGCCATGTCTTTTTCTCGACGTAACTTCTTGCGCGGGATCGGCGCGGGCGTGCTGGGTGCATCGGCTGTCGGCAGCCTGACGGGTATGCGGCGGGCGCCGCAGGAGGGCGCCTCGGCGGCGCTGCTGCGGCGCGACCTGGGCTGCCCCGCAGTAGCCGACTTCGACCGCCTGCCGCACGAGTGGTATGTGGCCGCCATCGGCCGCCTGCGGGAGCGCCTGGCGGAGAAGGGTGTCGACGCGGTGCTGCTGCGCGACCGCTGGAACATCATCTACTACACCGGCCTCTTCCACTCGACCACCGAGCGGCCGTTCGGAGTCCTGATCCCCTTCGACACCGAGGCGCTGTTCTGGTACAACCCGGGGCTGGACCGCGACCTGGTCGACACCTGGTGGGCGACCGGGAGCGACTACTATTTCGACTTCCTGCACGCCGAGGGCGGCTTCCCCAACCGCGGCCAGGTGCAGCAGGGCCGCACCGTGGACCTCTGGGAATGGACGCTGCGCGGCGTCCGCGAGCGCGGCTACGGCGAGGGCACGCTCGGCATCGACGGCGAGCTGCCGCCGTCGGCGATGCAGACTCTCCGCAGAGTTATGCCAGATGCTCGTGTGGTCGACATCGCGCCCGACTGCAAGGCGATGCGGATGGTCAAGACGCCTGAGGAGATCGCGCTCTGCCAGCGGGCCATGGACTACTTCAGCCGCATCCACGCCTTCGCCCGCGACTACCTGCTCGAGCGCGGCACCGACGCCACCGACTACGAGATCGCCCACGCCACCGAGCGGTTCGGCTACGAGCTGGTCATGAACGATATCGCCAACGACGGCCGCCCGCACAACGCCGTCGGCGTCCGGGTCGGCATCGGCTGCCGCGCCGGCGTCGCCACCGCCTACCCGCACCCCAACCAGAGCTACTACAAGCGGATCGAGCGCGGCGACGCCCTGCAGATCGCCGGCTACGTGAGCATCGGCGGCTACGGTGGCGAGTGCTACCGCTACTACCAGATACTCCCCTGGGACGCTCGGCGCGAGCGGGCCTGGCAGGTGGTGAGCGACTGCGTCGAGATCCAGGCGCGTGAGAGCCGCCATGGCCTCACCTGCAGCTCCGTCGCCTACAAGATCCACCAGCACCAGGTGCGCAATGGCGTCGCCGAACTGATCTACCACCGCCCGGCCCACGGCCAGGGCATGGAGGGCCACCAGCAGCCCTGGCTGGCGCTGGGCGACTACACGATGCTCGAGGAGGGGATGACCTTCAGCGTCGAGCCCGGCCTCTACGACCCAGAGCACGGCTACGGCTACAACCCCAGCGACCTGCTGCTGGTCGCCCGCGAGCGCGGCATACTGATGAGCTCGGTGCCCTACACCAGGGAGTGGATGATACTGGATCTGTGAGGCGCGATCAGCCCTCGACGAGCTGCCTGAGGGCTGCTATCTGGTCCATCGAGCCGAGCACGACCATCGTGTCGCCGGCCTCGAGGGTGGTGTCGCGCTGGGGATTGTATACGTAGTCTTCGGAGCCCGGCCTGCGCAGGCCGAGCACCAGCACTCCCGCCTTCTCCTTTATCATCGCCTCGCCGAGCCCGCGGCCGCACAGCCGGCAGCCCTCGTGCAGCGTCGCCTCCTCGATGCGCCAGTTCTTGTGCTTGTCCTTGAGCATGACGTCGAGGAAGCCGACGGCGGCGGGGCGGATCATCTCGCTGACCATGCGCATCGAGCCGATGAAGTTGGGGCTGACGACGCCGTCGGCGCCGGCGTAGCGGAGCTTGGGGATCGAGGCCTCGGCGACGGCCAGCGAGACGATCCTCAGCCCCGGGTTGAGGCGGCGGGCGGTGATGACGGCGAAGAGGTTGTCCTGGTCGGACTCGAGCGCCGCCAGCAGGCCGCGCGCGCGCTCGATGCCGCAGGCGATCAGGATCTCGTCGTCGGCCACGTCGCCGGCGACGTAGTTTGTCTCGCGGTCGCCGCCGGCCAGCTTCTCGAGGCGCTCGGCGTCGCCGTCGACGGCGACGAACGGGTTGCGGGTGCGCCGCAGCTCGTCGACCAGGTAGCGGGCGATGAGGCCGGAGCCGCAGACTATGTAGTGATCGCGAAGCTTCTCGATCCGCTTCTCCATTTTCCGTCTCCTGATCAGGTCTCGCAGTTGCCCCTCGACGAAGAAGGCGGTGACGTTGGAGACCGCGTAGAGCAGCGTTCCTATGCCGCTGAAGGCCAGAATGACAACCAGCAGCCGCCCCGGCGCGCTCAGCTCGCCGGGAATCTCGCCGAAGCCGATGGTGGTGATCGTGATCGCCGTCAGGTAGAAGGCCTCAAACGGCGACATCCGCTGGTGTGGGCCTTCGATAAGGGAGAAGCCGACCGTGCCGACGGTGAAGATGGCCACCAGCAGGACGACGATCTGGATCAGCTTATTACGAAATAGCGTCGGTTTCGCCATCGCCCAGCGTTTCAGCCTCCGCGCTGTTCAGGTTGGCGACAGACTAACTCCCCCGGGGACTCCAAATCAAGCTTTCGGATTCAGACGATGCCAGCCTGGATTTCTGCTTCCCTCAGGAATTTCGCCGCCTCTTCGAGCGGCACGGGATTGATGTAGAAGCCGGTGCCCCACTCGAACCCGGCGGTCTTGGTCACCCGCGGGAAGATCTCGAGGTGCCAGTGCCAATCTGATGCCCGCGTGCTCCAGTAATCGGCGTGGCGGGCCGGGGCCTCGGTGCTGGGCGCCGTGTGCAGCATGAAGTTGTAGGGCGGATCATTGAGGCCCGCGCGCAGGCGCTGCAGCGTCTCCCGCAGCGCCGCGGCCATAAACCGGAGTGTCTCGTCGTCGGCGTCCTGGAGACGGTGGCCGTGCGCCCGCGGCAGGAGCATCATCTCGAACGGGAAGCGGGAGGCGTAGCGGCAGTAGACAACAAACCGCTCGTCGGAGAAAACGATGCGGCTGCCGTCCTCAAGCTCCTGATTCATCAGGTCACAGAAGATGCATCGTTTCTCTGCGCTGTAGTAAGCGCGCGCCGAGTCGAGCTCCAGCGCCACGGTCTTGGGAGTGATCGGCGTGGCGATGATCTGGGTGTGCGGGTGAGCCAGCGAGGCACCCGCCTCCAGGCCGTGGTTCTTGAAGATCAGCACGTAGCGGAAGCGCGGATCGCGCATGAGGGCGGCAAGCCGCTCGCGGTAGGCCTTTAGCACCAGCGCCAGGTGCTCGACGTCCATGGAGGCCAGCGACTCGTGCGGCTCCGGCGTCTCGACGATCACCTCGTGGGCGCCGACGCCGCTCATCCTGTCGTAGAGGCCGACATCCTGCCGCTCGGCGTCGCCCTCGGTTTCCAGCGCCGGGAACTTGTTCGGCACCACCCGCACCCGCCAGCCGGGTGTGTCGGGTTTCGTGCCCGCGTCGCGGAAGGCGAAGATCTCGGGCGGGATCTGGTCCTCGTTGCCCGGGACGAAGGGATAGAACGCTGCGGAGCGGGTGCTCGCCGCTTCGTGGCTGAAGTCGGTCGGCCTGCGGGCCCGCTCGGTGGCGATTATCACCCAGCGGCGCTGGATCGGATCGCGTCGCAGTTCGGGCATGACTGTTACTCCGGTTCCTGCCTCGGAACCTTCTTTTAACGACCACGCGTGCAGCCTGCCCGAGGGTGGTCTTCCTTTGCGCGAGTCCCGATCCGCGTATCAATCGGTTGTCCGCTCCTCCTGGGCTGCGGTCTTCTTGTCGTACCTGGACAGAGCCAGGTGCGCAGCATGATCCTTTTCAGCGGGCCGGAGCGGCTGGCGACGCGATTTACGCTCCAGTGGATCAGGTCCGCGGGCGGCACGTCCCGCTCCGCTTCCGGCCTGCGAACCATGGAGATCGACTCGGTCGGGCAGGTGAGTATGCAGACTCCGCAGCCGATGCAGCGCTCGCCGAGCACCATGTATGTTCCGTCTTCCTCGACTATCGCTTCCATCTGGCAGCGCTCGTTCGCGCAGGCGCCGCAGGCGGAGCAGCTATCCTGGTCTATAAAGGCTACGAAGTTGCTTCTGGCCAAGGCATAGGGCGCATCGAACTCCTTCACTGATCGCAGAATTCCGCAGCAGCAAACGCAGCAGTTGCAGACGAACATCTGCCCCTCCTGGACGTTGTAGGTGCAGTGGATCAGGCCCTCCCTTTCGGTGGCATCCAGGACTTCCAGGGCCTCTTCCTTTGATATGATTCTGCCTGCAAACGAGAAGTAGTCGAACGCGCCCTCGTCTTTGGAGAACACGAGGCATGTCTCCAAGGTGTGGTCGCACGGTTTCCCCAAGAGGGCCATCGACTTGCGGCAGATGCAGTCCATGAGCTGGAACGATTTCGCCTCCTCGATCATCCGTTGCATGTCCTCGTAGCGGAGCACCTGCAGTTCCGCCTTGATCGGCTGATTGACAGGCACCACGCGGGCCATCGACGGTCCTTTTTCGCCAATGCCCTTGGCTAGCTCGGGCATGTACTCCTCGACCATGTCGACCAGTTCCTTGTCCAATCGCTCCAACTGGAACTCGTAGATTCCGAGGACGAACGGAGCTAGCATGTACACCTGCCTGCCGCCCATCTTCATGGAGCCGATCTGGCGCTTTTCGGCCATGCCGTCGAGCGTGGCCCGCACCTCCTCCACCGGTTGGCCGAGGCGCCCGGCCACTTCCTCGGCGGTCTCCGGAAGTGGCTTAAGCTTCAGGGCCATCGCGGCGTCCTCGGGCGAGAATATCCTTCGCAGGATTTTCAGCTCGACGCCGCTCTTGGTGGCGGGAAAACCGGTTGGCATTTCGTCGAGTTTTTTTGCTAAACGTTTATATACATCAGCCATGCCCCCCCCCTATTGTTCAAGCGCTGACCCGGAAAAATGAAATCGTGCCAAGGATAATAACACAGTCTGCCCGATCAGGGGAGGGGAGCGGAATCGGTGTTTCGGGGCGCTGTTGCCCGTCCACCTGCTGGTGTGGAATCCGCCTCCTGGAGCAGTTACGGGGCGGGGCGGGGCGATTACGCGGCGGCTCGCTTGGGAGCGACCATGCGGCGCCGGAGGTGCTATACTTTGAGCGGAGGAATCTGGAGAGTTCGGCGATATGGGTACTCTGATCTGGGTCGTCGCGGCGGTCGCCCTGCTGGTCCTGGCGACCCTCTTTTTCCTGATGCGCAAGTTCGGCCTCGAGCGCATCGTAGGCGCCGGCAAGAAGGAGGAGGAATCCACGGCGTCGGCGGACGTCGAGTTCGAGTGGACAGCCAGGCCACCGCTGCTCGGCACTCTGATTGTGGCCCTGGTGGTGATCGCGGCGGTGGCGATCGCCTACATCTACGGTGAGGAGGAGGGGCTGAACAAGGGCATCATGCAGATGATCGTCGGCGTCGTCGGCATGTTGGCGGCCCTGCTCGGCACCCGCTGGCAGACCTGCACCTACCAGTTCACGAGCGATGGGCTCTACTCGGTCGAGCGCAGCGGCAAGAAGCAGCGCAAGATGGTCTTTGCCTGGCCGCATCTCCTCTGGTTCAAGCCGGGAAACCACGGCTTCAAGTACTACCTGAAGAAGGGCGCCGGCGCCAGCCCGCCGGCCGCCGGCGCTCGCAGCAGCGGCAGGATCCCGTGCAGCAAGGACGCCACGCTGGTCAACAGCATGCTCTTGGCGCGCGGAATCCCCACCAGCCCGCCGCCCAAAAGCGGCCTCTGACTCTGCGTAAACGAGGTTGCGCATGTCCCGCTATCTGATATCATTGGCGTCGTCGAGGAAATCCAACGGAACCCGAAGCCGGGAGGGTTGTGATCATGTTTGAGAGTCTTGACGGGCTGCTGGAGGCGGCCTCGAAGTATCTGCGGATCGCCGACGACGGCATCTCGGGATTCAAGCGGAACGAGTTCGTCAATCAGTTTCTGGATGACCTGACTTACAACGCCGTCCTCAATCCGAGCCGCGACGTCAGGGAAGCGACCAGGTGGCTGATCTGGTACGCCGCGCGCGAGTGCGGCGCCTGGGCGGCCTCGATAAACAACTTCTACTTCGCCCGAGGACGCGGCGAGTTCTCAGGCCTCACGGTGCCCGCGGTCAACCTGCGCGGCCTCGCCTACGACGCCGCCCAGGCGATGTTCCGCGTCATCAACAAGCGCGAGGTCGGCCCATTCATCTTCGAGATCGCGCGCAGCGAGATCGGCTACACCGGGCAACGGCCGGCCGAGTACGCCTCGAGCGTGCTGGCGGCCGCCATGCGCAGCGGCTACGAGGGCCCCGTCTGCCTGCAGGGCGACCACTTCCAGTTCAACGCCAAGGCCTTCGGGCAGATCCCGGAGGCGGAGATCAACAACATCAAGGCCCTGGCGCTCGAGGCGATCGAGGCTGGCCTCTACAACATCGACATCGACGCCTCCACGCTGGTCGACCTCGACTACGCGACCATCGCCGAGCAGCAGAAGCTGAACTGCGAGATGACAGCGCTGATCACCGCCTTCGTGCGCGTGCACGAGCCGCAGGGTGTGACGGTCAGCCTCGGCGGCGAGATCGGCGAGGTCGGCGGCAAGAACAGCACCGTCGAGGAGATGGAGGCCTTCATGGAGGGCTACCTCGACGACCTGGGCAAGCTCGGGCTCGGCATGGTCGGCACCAGCAAGATCAGCGTCCAGACCGGCACCGCCCACGGCGGCGTCGTCCTTCCCGACGGCTCGATAGCCGATGTCAAGATCGACTTCGACACCCTGGAGAGGATTTCCGAGGCCGCCATCGCGAAGTTCGGTATGGCCGGTGCCGTACAGCACGGGGCCTCGACGCTGCCCGACGAAGCCTTCGACCACTTCCCCGCCACCAAGACCTGCGAGATTCACCTGGCCACCGGCTTCCAGAACATCATCTACGACCACGACGCCTTCCCCGCCGGGCTGCTGGCGGAGATCAAAGGCTGGATCGAGGGCAATCTCGCGGGCGAGCGCAAGGAGGGCCAGACCGAAGAGCAGTTCCTCTACAAGACGCGCAAGAAGGCGTTCGGCCCCTTCAAGCAACAGATGTGGAACCTGCCCGCCGAAGTCAAGGCCCCGATCATGTCCGACCTCGGGGACAAGTTCGAGCTGATCTTCGGCAAGCTTAACGTCTTCGGCTCCAGGGATACGTCGAGCAGGTATTTCGAGGAGGCCTTCGTGCCGAAGCCGAAGCCGCTCTGCCTGCGGTAGAGAAGAAACAGGGACAGCTGACTGATCATCATCCGTGAGCTGTCCCCCTGTTTTCGCTATTAGTCCTGCAGCGCCTCGATCTGCTCCTTCAGCTCGACGATGGACGGTTGCTCAGGGTAGATGGCGAGCGAGCTCTCGGCCGCCTCGAGGGCGCGCTCCAGATCTCCGGCGGCGAGGCTGGCGTGGGCCAGCAGGTTGAGCGCCGAGAGGTTGTCGGACTCCTCCGTGAGGACCCGCTCGAGCAGCCTGACCGCGTCGCGGATGCGCTCGCCACCCATGTATCCGGAGGCCAGCAGGATCAGCAGCTCGACGTTGCGCGGCTGCTCGATGGCTACCGGCTCGCCAAGCTCGATGATCTCCTCGAACCGCCTCTCGCGCAGCAGCATCCTCATCAGCGTTATCCGGGCCTCGGTGCGGGAGGGCTCGAGCTCGACCGCCTCCCGCAGCAGTTCGCTCGCCCTGGCGAGCTCGCCGCGGCGCATCCACTGTTCGGCTCGCGCCAGAGCGTGGTAGCCCCGCGTGTAGGGCGGTACGCCGCGGCGGATGATCCACGGTCCCAGCTCGAGCTCGCCGCCGATGGTGAAGGCCGGGCCGTCGCCGCGTGCGATCTCCTCCTCTCCGCGGAGCAGCAGTATAGAGACGGAATAGTTACCCGCCGGGATACCGCTGGTCTGAATGGTCTGCAGGATGCCTATGGAAGCCTGCAGTTGCTCGCCGACCGCGTAGTTGCTAAGTGGCACACTTTCCCGGTGGATCACCTCATCCTGTCGGCGAATCCTGAACTCGATATTGTGCTCGGAGATGGCTAGCGGGTGCCCAGGCGGCATGACAAGCTGCGCGAAGAGGTTCAGGTGGGTGCCGGGCGCGACGATCGGGGCCACCATAGGCGTCAGCAGATTGCTGCCGACCTGGAAGGGCCTGACCGCGTGCGTAGCCTCCCCCTCTTCCAGCGTCTGCCGCGAGCTGACCAGCAGCGGCGGCGAGAAGACGGGCACTTCCAGCGCCTCCAGGTCGGGCACCTCGAGTTCCGCGATGACCGGCATGCCCCGGCGGGAGACGTCGTTCTTGAAGAGCAGAGTGAGCTGGAACGCCCCAGGTATTACCGGCAGCAGCCCTTGGAACTCGAAGGGGCGCCGGCTGACTTCAGATACCTGTTCCGGCGACACGTTGAACTCGCTGTGATGGCGCATCGGCGCTACCAGGTCGCCGTCCATGGTGGTCAGGTAGCCGTCCAGGGTCACCGAGCCGTAGACACGGTCGCGGTAGCGCCCCAGCGCAAACTGCTCGGGCAGCAGCGAGATGGCGTAGTGCATCTCCATGCGGCCGCTGGGATTCTGGAGCCAGGTGAATAGCGTCCGCGCGGCAGCGCCCTCGAACACGTACTCGACGCGCACCGCCGTGCGCTGTGCCATCCAGTTGTTGACCCACTCGTAGTTGCGGGGGTAGTTGCGCGCGTCGGTGATCCTGGCCAGCAGCATCTCGGAGGCTAGCGGGTTCGGCGTGAAGCGGAGGTCCGCCAGGCCGCCCTCGCTCGGATTGAGGCTCCAGACGGCATGAGCGAGCTCGGGATCCACGTCCCTAAAGATGACCTCGGTCAGCCTCTCGGCGTTCATCGTGCTTAGCGAGTGCAGCGGTCTGACGAGCTTCTCGACGCCGTCCGAGGTGGGGCGGTAGAGCCTCATTTCGCCGACGCCGTAGGGGCGGAAGAAGATGAGGTAGAAGCTCGGCGGCAGCCCGTACGAGTTGACGCCGATGTAGTGCCACAGATCGGTTGGGTAGATCAACATGTCCTCGGGATACTGCGACCGGAACCTCGGTTCTCCAAGGAGGATGTAGAGGCGCCCGCGGTCCGTCATCCATCCCTGGCGGCTTGTGTCGCGCCCGTAGAGGCGGTTGGCCTGTCGTATCCGCTCGTAGTGCTCGTCGCGAAACTCGTTCCGCTCGGTGCCGGGCGTCGGATCGCGAACCGCCCAGAACGCCTCGACGAAGCGCTCGCGCTCTTCCTCGGTCGCCAGCTCGAGCAGTGCGTTGCGCTCAACGTTGGAGATGATGTAGACCACCTCCTCCTCCAGCCAGCGCCGGTGGCGCTCGCTGAGCGGGGCTGGCTCCGCCTGCGATTCTTGCTCCTCCTGATCGGTCTCCTGCGCGGGCGCGGGCGCGGCGCAGAGCAGCAGGAGAAGCACCAGGGCTGCGGGCAGCGTTGGCGTTTGGAATCGAGCGGGCATCTGACGCTTCCTTTCTACTGCTCCGGTATCGTGAACGGCACCTCAGAGACGGTGGTGTCGTGGGCCAGTGTGTCGGTCAGGATGAAGCGGAGCCGGCACTGCCCGGGAGCCAGGTTCTGCTCCGAAAGGTTGACCTGAAACAGCAGGTCGTAACTGCCGGCCTCCGGGTCCTCGCGGCGGTCGGCCAGGAACACCTGATGCAAGACCCGCACCTCGCTCGCGCTGTCGATGGTCTCGAATCTCATCTCGACCTGCGGCACGCGCGCCGTGGGATGCTGCATCAGCCCGTGGGCGCTGACGTAGAGCAGCCGGCTCTGAGAGGGATCTACGGCCGGGTTGAGGGCCGGCAGCCAGCGGTTGCCGCCCCAGATGAAGGGATACTCCACCGGCTGGCCCTCGCGGCGGTCGGTTGCCTGCAGGCTTGCGGGGTTGTAGACGTTGATCCAATCGTCGGAAGCCTCGAGAAAGATCGGACCGCTGAGTTGGAGGGCCTCCTGGCCGTAGTAGGGTACGGTGACGAGCTGGATGGCGGAGCTGATCATACCCAGCTCGCAGTCGCGAACGATGCACTTGACCTTGAAGCGGCCCGGCGCGGCGACCAGCTGGCCGTAGTACTTGATGCCTCCTATGCGGAGCCGCTCCGCAGCCTGCCCGGCGGGTATCGCCAGGGTGTCGTAGAAGAAGTCAAGCGGACGGTTCTGCTCGTCGAGCAGATAGCCGTAGATCTCGATCTCGATCGACTCGTTCTGCCGCGGCTCGCGGGTGTCCAGCAGGCCGCCGCCCTCGATCTCGACAACCACCGGCACCCGAGCCAACCCCTCGTCTCCCGGGAACACCTGGACTCCGAACTCGAACGGGATGCGCTGGCTGATCAGGTCCTTGCTTACGTACTCGGCCAGCTGGATCATCTTCTCCTGGGGCGAGAACTCGCGGTACTCCCGGTCGAAGTAATACCCCTCCTGGTGGTTCACCCTCAGGCCGGGGCGGTTGACTTCGATCCGGACTTCCCGGAAC
>CAYOXX010000095.1:0-12125 GCA_964408025.1 uncultured Acidobacteriota bacterium
GCTCGCCTACCTGGCGGCAGGCTCCGTGGGGGCGGGCTGCTGCGGCGTCGGCGCCTTCTTCGACGACGATCTTAGCTCCCTCCTCCGCCTCGACGCCGACAATTGCGAAGTCCTCTACGCCCTGACGCTCGCCATGCGCTGAAATCGGCACCCGTAACTCCAACTAATTCAAGGGCTTATTACTCGATCGGGCAATTCCCGCCTCGCGTGCGAAAAAAACCTTGACAAAGCTGTCCCGGAAGCCTATATTAATAGTGTACTAGAGATTTAATACATTAGTGTTATGGGACACTTGATCCGCTCGGCAAAGGAGGTGATAGGCGTTGTGATCGAATTCAAGCTCGACCCCAAGAGCGGCGTTCCCTACTACCGCCAGATCATCGACCAGATCCGCTACGGCATCGCCTCCGGCGCGCTCCGGGTCGGCGAGCAGCTGCCAACGGTGCGAGCCCTGGCGGTGGAGCTCTCGGTCAACCTGAACACGATCAGCAAGGCGTACCGGGAGCTGGAGATTCAGAACATCCTGGAGACGCACCAGGGAACCGGGACCTTCATCGGTCCCTTGGAAGTGCTGATCCCGGTCGAGGAGCGCCGGGCGAAGCTGGAGAGCATCTGCGACGAGTTTCTAACCGTTGCGGGCAGCTACGGTTTTGACGTCGAGGAAGTCGCCGGAGAGCTGCGCCGCAGGAGTGGAGGAAAATGATGGTCAAGAAATCGATTCTCAAGTCGGACATGTCCGATCTTTCGGACGACGTCAAGCGGTGGTCGTCGCAACAAGGGCGGAGGCTGCGCAGCCTGATCAACCCGGTGGCGGTCGCCGTTTTCCTCATCCTCGCGGCCGCCGACTCGCTGCTGCTCTATTTCGGCGTCTTCGATTACTGGCTGGCCGCGGGCGGGCTGCTGGTCGCCGCCTTCGTCGCCGCCTCGATCAGGATCGCCGACCAGTGGGAGAAGGCGGTGGTGCTGCGGCTGGGCCGCTTCCGCGGCCTCAAGGGGCCAGGCATCTTCTTCATAATCCCGATCGTAGACCGCGTCGACAAGTACATCGACCAGCGCATCCGCGTCACCGACTTCCACGCCGAGACGACGCTGACGCGCGACACCGTGCCGGTAAACGTCGACGCGGTGGTCTACTGGATGGTCTGGGACGTACGCAAGGCGGCGCTGGAGGTGCAGGACTACATCGCGGCGGTCGCCTTCGTGGCCCAGACCGGCCTGCGGGACATCATCGGCCGCCACGAGCTGGCCGACCTGCTGCAGCACCGCGACAAGATCGGCTCGGCGCTGCAGCAGACGCTCGACGAGCAGACCAATCCCTGGGGCATCACCTGCCAGAGCGTCGGCATCAAGGACATCGTCATCCCCGCGGCCCTCGAGGACGCCATGAGCAAGCAGGCGCAGGCGGAGCGCGAGCGTCAGGCGCGCATCATCCTCGGCACCGCCGAGACCGAGATCGCCGAGAAGTTCGCCGCCGCCAGCGAGTGCTACCGCGACAACCCGGTCGCCCTGCAGCTGCGCGGCATGAACATGCTCTTCGAGGGGCTCAAGGAGAAAGGCTCGATGGTCATCGTCCCCAGCGCCGCACTCGAATCGATGAACCTCGGCGCCATCGGCGGCCTCGCGGGGCTCTCGGCCGCCGGCAGGGAGATGCCTGAAGAGAAGTTATAAGCAGAATGGCCACCTGCTTTCACCGCAACATGGAGGAATCGCAAAATGAGCGCCAGGTACGAGTACGAGATAGTCAGGCACGGCGAGGGGATGATGTGGGTCAAGAAGCCGGCCAGGGACAACTACGAAGAGATAGTCCACGACTACGCCGCCCGCGGCTGGCGCCTGGTCCAGGTATTCGCCCCCAGTGTCGGCTCGAGCGGCTACTCGAAGTATTTCGACCTGATCTTCGAAAGGAGGATCCAGTAGCGGGGCGCGGGGCCTGCCCCCGGCTGGAGCTTGGCATGAGCGAAGAACTGTCGATCGTTTTCGTCTCGGGAGAGCGGGAGGTGCCCATGGCAACCCTCAGCCGCGACGAGGACCGCATCGACTTGCGGCTCTGCGCCGACTCGCCCGAGTTGCCCTTCAATCGCGGTCGGCGGGAGAAGATCGTTCAGAGGCTGGTCGAGCTGCCGCTGCGGATCGCGCGCCTGCGGCACAGGACGATGCCGCAGCTCTTCGACGAGATCGCTCCGGGCTCAGAGGACCACTACGCGCTGCTGCAGCGCGGCTGCGGCCCCTTCCTCGTCCGACGGATAAACGATTGACCTATACGCAGCTATTTTGGCGCCGGCCGGTATCCACTCCGGTAGGCGCCTTCCCCTCGGCGCCTCCTTGACAACCGAGTCTCCCAGAATTAGACTATTTCTAGACTGACCAGTCGGTTTGGTTAGGCAAGACAAATGCGGTGCGCCGGCTCGGCGGCCGCGGAGCTTCGCGGTCGCTTGATTCCCCTTGACGCAGTAGCCGGCTGGTGGTTATATTGACAAAGTAAGCGTTTACTTACCAACGTGCGCGAAAGGCTCCCCTGGGGAAAGCGGCGACAGCGGCCCCCGCCGGGGTGGCTCGAACTTGATGTAACGATTAGCGAACCGGAGGGCTCAGATGCGTAGAATTCTTATCGCACTAGTCGCGCTCTCGCTGCTGGCGCAGCCGGCCGCGGCCGACGAGGACCCGCTGCGGGACTACGTAGCCGAAGCGATTTCCCGCAACCTTCAGGTCGAGATCTCGCGCCAGGACACCGCCATCGCCCTCAGCGAGAGGGCGAAGTCGGCCGGCGCTTTCTACCCGACCATTGGCGCCCTCTATCGCCACACTCGTATAAACCGCGCCACCTCGATCGACCTGCCCTTCGCCCTGGCGCCGGGCGCCGAGCCGCTGCCCGACTTCATCGAGGCCTGGCAGTGGCAGGCCGGCCTCCAGCTCGAGTGCCCGCTCTACCTGGGCGGCTCGCTGCGCAGCAACCTCGAGCTGCACCAGGCGTCCTTCGAGGCCACCGAATTTCAGGTGAGCGCCGCCGAGGCGCTGGTTGTCCTGGAAGTCGTCAACGCCTACCTGCAGACGAAGATGGCCTCCGAGGTCGAGCTGGTGCGGCGCGAGTCGCTGGACAACGCCCGCGAGCACCTGCGCGCCGTGGCCGCCATGCTCGAGCAGGGGATGGTCTCGCTCAGGGAACTAAGGCGGGCCGAGGCAGCCGTGGCCGCGGCCGAGAGTGACCTGATAGCGGCCGAGAACGCCGTGCAGCTCGCGCGGCGCAATCTGAACTACCTGCTCAACCGCGACCTCGAAGCCGAAGTAGACCTCTCGAGCGAGCCGGCCTGGGCAGACGAGTACCTCCTGGACGAGGCGATCGCCAACGCCCAGCGATCCCGCCCGGAGCTTGCGGCCCTGGACCGCGGTCTCGTGGCCGGCGACCGGGGCGTCGACCTTGCCCGCGCCGCCTACTATCCGACCATCTCGCTCGCCGCCGAGGCCGGCTTCCGCGACGGCGACATCCAATCCATCGGCGGCAGGGACTACTGGCAGGTGAGCCTGATGGCCGGCATAAGCCTCTTCGACGCCAGCCGCGACGACAGTGTGGCCTCGGCGCGCGCGCAGCGGCGCCGCGCGCAGCTCCTGCTCGAGCAGAGCCGCAGGCGGATTGAACTGGCGGTGACGCAGAGCTACCTGCGGCTCGTCGAGATGCGCCGCCGCCTCTCTGCAGCGGCGCGGTTCGTGGTCGCTGCCGAGGAGGCCCACCGCGTCGCCGAGCTGCAGTTCGGCCAGGGCCTGATCGATCAGGTGACCTACCTCGACTCCAGGCTGGCGCTGACCGCGGCCCGCGTTCAGCAGCAGCAGGAGCGCTTCGCCGCCCTGGCGGCCGAGGCGTCGCTGCGGCACGCGGCCTGCTACCCGCTCCCCTGAGTCTCGCCCTCTCGCCCTCTCGCCCTCTCGCCCGAGTCTTCTTGAGGATGCGCGAGCGCCGGTGCTATCATTGCCCCGCGCCGGACCCGAGGTGAGGCGGCATGGCCGACGACGTTGAAAGGTACGAAGGAACGGAAGGGGACCGCGACTCCACTCTGGACACCGCGGTGCGCGGCCTGCGCGGCAAGATCTTCTTCTGGGCCGGCTTGCTGCTTGTCGCCGTGATCGCCGCCGTCAGCCTCCTGCTGTCTTTCGGCCGGGAGGAAATACTGCGGAGCATCCCGGTTGTCGAGCGCGCCTGGATCGTCTCGCGGCTGGAGGGCGAGGAGATCGCCGACGACCTTCCCAAGACAGTCCTCGACGGCCGCGGCGTCATGCTCTACCTGGTCGCCTACGGCCTCGACCGGACCGACGGCGAGTACTACTACTACACCGACTCGCCCGAGCCGGAGCTGCCCAGGGTGGTCATCGGCGACAGCGAGATACCGCCCGACCGGCTGCGGCGCTTCGAGTTCCTTGACGTCGGCAGCCTCGTCGGCTGGTACAAGATCGAGGCCAGCCCCCAGCTGCTGCTGAGCAGCTCGCGGCCCGCGCGCGAAAGGCTCTTCTGGACGGAATCACGCATTAGCCGCATGGGCGACCGCTGGTGGACCATAGCCGACGTGCGCCCCGATCTCTACCCGTACCACTACGACTACATCGGCACGATGAGTTTCGTCGCCGACGTGCAGGCCTTCCACATGCGCCGCGAGGAGGAGCCGTACTTCGACCTGCGCAGCGAGGGGGCGAGCCCCGAGACCCCCGGCGGGCTGCCGCCCGGCGCCCACCGGATCACGGTGATGCCGAGCCCGCACTACCACAGCGGCCTGGACCGAACCTACAGGGCCTACTTCAACCTGCTGGCTCACCAGGACCACGCCGGCGGCCCCTCCGCGCGTGAGCTGACTGAGGCCTATACCGGCGGCGACTCCCGCTCCATCCTCACCGGGGCCCTGCGCGAGCTGGGCTACGACGTCTCCTACGACGATCCCCTCCTCCTGGATCGGATCGCCCGCAGGGTGTACGACGAGCTGACGCTGGACGAATTCCTCTTCTTCCGCGACCCGCGCGCGCCGGGCGAGACCATCCCCTACGGCGAGCGGGGCGTCATGCCGGGCGACATTTTCGTGCAGGGGGACCGCTTCGTGGTGCTGGTCGGCGACGGCGACGAGGGGAGGCCGCGCGGCGGCGTCCTCAGCGGCGACGACCTGGTGCTGGACGCCTACGACAACCTAGTGCGCCAGACCTTCGCCGAGATCCTCGCCGAGAGCGAAGAGCCGATACGGATCTGGCGCCTGCGACCCCTCGAGGAGATCCGCGCGCGGGACGAGGGGAGCGAGGGAGCCGAGGGCTGATGGCCAGGGCGCGGCCGTTCGCCCCGGTCAAATACTTCTGCGGCATCCTGGCCGCGGCCGGGGCGGACCCTGAGGCGGCCGAAGAGAGGCTCGAGGCGCGGCTGGGGCCGGTCGATGCGCGCTGCGGGCCGATCCCCTTCACCCACACCGACTACTACCGGCTCGAGATGGGCGCGGATCTCTCCCGCCACTTCGTCGCCTTCGAGACGCTGCGCGATCCGGCGGAGCTGGCCTCCCTGAAGTTGTTCACCAACGACCTCGAAGCGGAGCTGGCGGGGGCGTCGGGCTCCCGCGCGCTGAACATCGATCCCGGCTACCTCAACGACGCCCGTTTGGTCCTGGCCTCCGCCAAGGACTTCGCCCACCGGCTGCCGCTTGGCGGCGGCGTCTACGCGCAGCTGGAGTACCTTTTCCGTCGCGGCGGCGTCCGCTTTCTTGACTGGACCTTCCCCGAGTACCGCAGCGAAGAGGTAACGCGCTTCTTCCTCGCCCTCAGGGAGCGGTACCACAGGCAGATGAAAGCCCTAGACGAATAAGGACGGCACGTATTTATTCTGCCATAAGTTATTTATTTTGAGTTAGACATACTCTTACAAATAGTATTTTATCTCTATTCTTTGGCCCCAGCCAGCGCGGTCTAGTGATTGTTGTCGGCGGCGTACTGGAAGTCCCAGACCCTGATCCGCTCCTCGTGGTTGAGGATGTAGTTGATTGGGTTGATCGGCTCGTCGTTCCTGCGTACTTCGTAGTGCAGGTGCGAGCTGGTGCTCTTGCCGGAGTTGCCGACCAGCCCAATCACCTGGCCGCGGGTGACGCGGTCGCCCCGCTCGACGTTGAAGGCCCGCAGGTGGCCGTAGTAGGTCACGTAGCCGTTGAGGTGGTCGATGATGATGACGTTGCCGAAGCCGCCCCAGCGCTTGGCGTCCAGGACGATGCCGTTGGCCGGCGCGATGATCGGCGTGCCCGAAGGAGCGCTGATGTCGATGCCGCGGTGGTAGGTCCGCTGGCGGGTGAAGGGATCGACGCGGTTGCCCATGCCGCTGGAGATGTATCCGATCTCGGTGGAGATCAGCGGCCAGACCGAAGGCGTGTAGTCGAGCTCTTCTCTTCTTTCGTTGAAGGCCCTCTCAACCCTCTCCAGCGTCGACCGCAGGTCGCCCAGCCGGATGCTCTGCAGCGGCAGGTCGCGATCCAGGCGCTCGTTGCCCAGCTGGTTCTCAAAGCCGCTGATGTCACCCCTGCCGCGGGTGACGACCTGGTCCACGCCGGCGAGGCTGCTCAACACGCTGGTCTTGTCGCTGATGACGTCCAGGCGATGCTCGATGTCACCGGTGAGCTGCTCGTAGCGCAGGTTCTCCTTCCGCAGCTGGATGTTCTCCTGCGCCAGGTCCGAAACACGGCCCACGTCGTCGAGCATGAAGAAGTAGTGTATGAGGAATACGGAGATCGCCGTGAAGATCCCCACCGCCACAAAGGCGCAGGCTATCAGCATCCAGTAAGGAATCTTGATCTTGCGGAATCTCGCCTCGGCGTGCGGCACGACGATAAGCGTATATGTCTTCTCTAACCAAGGCTTGTGTGACATGCTCTCCCCCCAGCTCCTCGCCGCATCTCTCCCCACGTCTCCGACCGCCGAATCATGCCGAGCCTGTCTTTACTCACGCGCTGGTGACGTATGGTGCAGCCCGCTTCGGGATCGAATACTACACGACTTCACAAGCTTCCGCTCTAAACAGCCCGCAACGATCCCAAACAAACTTCGCTTATAGTGCTCCACCCCTGAGCACCATAGCGCGCCAAGTATAAATGATTCAAGTAAAAAATGGAAGTTGAAAAAAGTTCGCGCGTACCCGCCTCGCCGCGCTGCCCCGCTGCATTTCCTCTGGTATACCCTTGACAAGTTGTGTAGTATGGCGCCCCTTCGCCTGCACGGAGGATTATGGATGCCGATTTACGAGTACGAATGCCAGCTCTGCCACCAGCGGGTCGAGCTGATGCAGAAGGTCGGAGACGAGGCGCCGGATGTCTGCTCGTGCGGCGCCCGCGGAACGATGCGCAAGCTGATATCTCCGCCGATGATACAGTTCAAGGGAAGCGGTTGGTACGTAACCGACTACGCAAAAAAGGGCCCCGACAGCGAGCGCGATAAAGTAGACAAGAAAACGGCGAAGATAAGTAGCAGCAGCGGGAGCGATTCCTCTAAAAGCGGTGACGACTCACCGAAATCCTGAGTGCCGCGGCTCCCCGCTCAGGCCATGGCCTCGACGTAGCTCCCCGGCCGCGGAGTTCCGCTACCGCCCTCTTCGCCGAGCGATGCGGCGGTAACGACTTCGTTATTCCCCTCGGCCCCGGCGGACGAATCCGGATTCTCAGACGAGGCGATCAGGCTCTCCTGCTCGGCTCTCGGGCTGATCTCGACGGTGTCGTTCTGCAGGGCGGCGGCGCGGTCGAGGAGAGTCTCCTCATTCTCCTCCGCCCTCTCCTCCAGCGGCGTGGGTTGCTGCTCCTCGGCACTGGAGGGCGTGCTGAACGCGTGGATCGCTAGAGATATCGCATGCGTAGGATTTATCGGGCTGGCCATCAAAGGCTCCTCGGACTGAGGTTTAGCTGTACCAATCCCTCGTACTAAATATTTTAACCCAAATCCGCATGTGAAAGTGTGAGATGGGGCACACATCGACGCCCGGCGCCGGATTCGAACCGGTATTGATTAGGCTGCCTCCAGGAAGTAGAATTGGAGGTGGCCGAGTCCTCTTTCGGGCTTGGTTCTTTTTCTGGCTTTCGATGAAGGTGAGAAGGTGAACAAGAAGCTACTTTCGGAACTGCAGTCGATTCTGGAGCAGCGCCGGGCTGAGATCACGGCCTCCTACCAGCGCACACGCGCCGCTAGCCAGAACGCGGGCCGTGAAGACGGTGCCCTCGACATGATCGACTACGCCGTCGACTCCTACGCCAAGGAGTTCCTGCTCTCCCTCAGCAACATGGAGCGCAGGGAGCTGCACCTGATCGAGGAGGCGTTGGCACGGATTGAAGACGGGGGCTACGGCCTCTGCCAAGAGTGCGGCACGGAAATCTCGCACAAGAGGCTGCGGGTCGTCCCCTGGGCCCGCCATTGCATCGAGTGCCAGGAGCTGGAGGAGCAGGGCCTGCTCCCTTCGTACCAATTTCGGGGGTGATTGCAGCGCCCCTAGCCCGGCCGGCCGCCGGACGCTAAACAACATTCCCTCCCGCTAAAGCCGCTGGACGCTCCGACGCCGTTGTGATAGATTCCCCCGCCTGTGCATCCGACCGGATTTGCATGAAAAAGATTACGATCATCTGCCTGACCGCAGCCGCGCTCGCCGCTGTATTCATATGCGTGGTCGTTTTCTGGGCCCCAATCTCCGAGGGCTTCGGCAGGCTGCTGGAACCCGACTACATCGAGGACCTCCTAAGGCGGTCCGGCCCGGTGGCGCCACTCGTTTTCATCGGCCTGCAGGCGCTGCAAGTGCTGGTAGCCCCAATCCCGATGCAGGCGTTCGGCCTGGCCGGTGGCTACATCTTCGGCGCCTTCTGGGGCACGTTTTACTCACTCGTCGGCCTCACAATCGGTTCCCTGTTGGCGATATGGCTGGCGAGGCTCTTCGGCCGCCGGCTCGTCGAGCGCTTCGTCCACCCCGATACCCTCGACAAGTTCGACCACCTGGCGGAGCGCGGCGGCCTGCTCGTCTTCTTCCTCATCTTCCTTCTGCCGGCGCTGCCGGACGACGCCATCTGCTTCATAGCCGGCCTCACCAGGCTCCCAATACTGGCCCTCGTGCTGGTGGCCTTCCTCGGCCGCCTGCCCGGCCTGGTCGGCCTTACCTACCTCGGGCAGAGCCTGAGGGACAACAACGGCGGCGGCATGGCGTTGATGATCATCCTGACCGCAGTAGTAGTCTGCGCCGCACTCGTCTACATCTTCCGCGCCAGGATCGAAGCCCTCTTCGCCCGCCGCCGCTCGCAGCGCTCCCCCCATACCCCTCCGGCAGACGACTCGACCCGATAGCGCAGCGCACCACGGACGGCCCTCTCGTGTCATTATTGACACGATAACGCGGACGGTCTTTCTCCTATCCCCCTGAAAGGAAGTAACTTACTCGGCCTCCCCTTCCGGCACGCCTCTTGCCGTTACTCCCTTCGAGACCAACCCGTAACGGAAGGAGCCAGAATATGATCAGCGACCAGTTTAAAAGAATGCGGCAGGAGGCCTTGATGCAGAGGATCCTTATATTCGCGTCGGTCGCCGGCGTTGTTCTCCTGATCGTAATAGTGAACGTCTTCTCCTACCTCGGCTCCGGGCCCGCAACGGAGAACCGCGCCTCGCCGGCGCGCGCCGCCGAGGCGCCGAGGGCGACGTCAGCACCGGCGGCGACCGGTCTGGAGAATCCGACGGCAACGGTCGCCAGCGAGGCTGCGGACTCGGCCGGTGCCTCGATTTCGCCGGATCCGCCACGCGAAAACGCCGCTCCGGCGGACGCGCCGCTGTCCGGCCTGGTGGCCGGAGTCGCAGTGCGCGCGGGGCACGGCACGCCGTTGCGCAGTCTGCCACTGCGGATCGTCGACCGCGCTGGCGAGGAGGTCGCCGCGACACAGACCGGCGCAGACGGCGCCTTCGCCTTCCGCGGCCTGGCGCCCGGCCGCTACTACCTGGAGACCGCACGCCAGCACCTCACCTACCGGCGCCTGCCGCTTGTCGTCGCCGACTCCGCCGTAACCGGCCTGCGCTTCGAGATCCGCCCCGACGACCCATCGGTGACGCTCCCCCGCTACCTCGAATTCGCCCACCGCTCGGAGGTGCCGCGGCTGGACGCGGAAGTGTTCCGCTTCGGCCGGGTCAACTACAGCCTCTACAAGCTCGACCTGGGCGGGTCTTTCGTCAACATCGCCTCCATCGACGACCTCCTGGAGACCGATCTGCGGGGCGAGGTACCGCTCGAGAGCTTCACGCGCCACTACAGCTACGCCATGCCGTTCAGTGTCGCCGACGACCGGCTCGATTTCGACCTCGCCTCCCCGGGGCTCTACCTGCTCGAGGCTCGCGTGGGCACAAGGGCGTTCCGCGGGCTCCTGTCGCTCAGCTCGATCGGCATCAGCACCGCTCAGGCCGGCCCCACGCTCACACTGGCCGTGCGCGGGCGCAGCGATGGCGCGGCCCAGCCGGGTGTGCTGGTCAAGGCGGTGCAGGACGGGCGCCTGCTGTGCGAGGCGAGCACCGATTCCAACGGCGTTCTGAACATAGATTTCCAGCGGCCCGGCACGGTGGAGCTGCTCGTCTCCGACGGCAACAGCTTCGCCTTCGCCACGGTCGAGTACCGCCCGCGCATCGCATCCCGATGAGGTAGTACCCCTTCTATATCCCCCATTCTGCCGCGGCCTTCGGGCCGCGGCACTTTTTTTTCGGGCGGCGCCGTCCCGCTATGCGGGCGCACCTTCTGTGGTATTATCCCCTACTTTCAACCGCCAGCGCTGAGCGCGGCGACCGCGGAGCTGCGAGGATGCGAACGGAAAACGAATTGCAGGTGATCCCCCTAGGCGGCCTGGGCGAGTTCGGGATGAACATGATGGCCCTGCGCCTGCGGGACGAGATCATCCTCATCGACTGCGGCAAGATGTTTCCCGACGACACGCACCTCGGCGTCGACTCGATCATCCCCGACATGAGCTACGTCGAGAAAAACGGCGATAAGATACTCGGCCTCTTCCTGACCCACGGCCACGAAGACCACATCGGCGCGGTGCCCTACCTGCGCCGCCTCGTAGACGTCCCCGTCTACGGCACGCCGCTGACGCTGGGCCTGACGCGCATGCGCCTGCGCGAACACGGGCTGGCGGAAGAGACGCAGCTGCGCGAAGTCTCGGACGGCGATTCGGTGGCGGCCAGCTCCTTCGGCGTCGAGTTCATCGGCATCAGCCACGGCATCCCCGACTCCTGCGCTCTGGCTATCAGCACGCCGGCCGGCTTAGTCATCCACACGGGCGACTTCAAGCTCGACCAGACGCCGCTGGACGGCCGCACCGGCTACTACCAGAAGCTGGCGCGCCACGGCGAGGCGGGAGTGCTGCTGCTCCTGAGCGACAGCACCAACGTCGAGCGGCCCGGCTACACCTACTCCGAGCGCGAGGTTTACGACGGTTTCAGGCGCATCTTCGAGGACGCAGCCGGTAAGATACTGGTGGCCAGCTTCGCCAGCCACCTGCACCGGATGCAGCAGGTGATCGACCTGGCCGCGGAGTTCGGGCGCAGGGTGGCCTTCTGCGGCCGCAGCATGGAGCAGAACTCGCGCCTGGCGCGCGAGCTGGGCTACCTTGAGATCCCAGACGGCACGCTGGCAAGCGCCAAGGAGATCGCAAAGCTGCCGTCGCACGAGGTCGTCGTGATCGCCTCGGGCAGCCAGGCCGAACCGAACTCGGCGCTGACCCGCATCGCCCTGAACAGGCACCCGAGCGTCAAGCTGGCGCCAGGCGACGTCGTCGCCCTCTCGGCCCGCAAGATACCGGGCAACGAAAAGAGCATCTCCTCGCTCGTCAACCACCTCTACCGGCGCGGGGCCGAGGTGGTGCACGACGGCATCCTGGACATCCACGTCAGCGGCCACGCCTGCGCCGAGGAGCTGAAGATGATGCTCAACCTGGTTAGGCCCCGCTACTTCGTGCCGATCCACGGCGAGTACCGCATGCTGCACCTGCACGCCCGCCTGGCCGCCGCCACCTGCGTGGAGGAGGAGAATATCCTGATCGCCGAGAGCGGGGACGTTATCGCCGTGGGCGACGACGGCATCGCCCTGGCGGGCGAGGTGGAGGCGGGGCACGTCCTGATCG
>CAYOXX010000096.1:0-11790 GCA_964408025.1 uncultured Acidobacteriota bacterium
CATATCAATCACTTAACACCAGAGCCGGCCAAACCCTGTGCAATATGCGAGCTAGGTATCTTCATTCCCCAACATAATCCCGGTGTGCAGGAAAACCGACTTTCGGCCTGTGGTCACTCAGAACGGAGCGAGATGAGTACGAAAGAACCGCCGCCCTGGGAGGGGCGGCGGTTCCAAGCAGCCTGCGGTTTCGCTTAGTCCAGGTTGTAGATTCTGAAGTTGAACAGACGCGCGCCCTTGGGTGCGTGGTAGTCGACGTTGAACTCGGAGCCGCCGAAGTAGATGACCGGGTTCGGATTGTAGTAGGGAGCGCTCTTGTCCAGATCGAACATGAAGACGCCATCGACCCAGCACTTGACCCAGCTGTTTCCGCTGATCGTCTCCACGGTTATCTTAATGTGATGCCTAAGCATCCAGTTCCAGGTGTTGTCAGTCTTGTATTCGACGCCTTCTTCGGCGTCGTACTGCTTCGCGTTGTCTCTGTTCTTGTCGGCAACGTAGAAAAAGGTAATCTTACCTTTGTGCTTGTGGTCGTAACCTGGCGGAAGGTTGTCCCCACGAATGACGAACTCAAGCCGTGCGCCGTTGTCCCGGGGTCGTCCCCCCGGCGGTAAGGGGCCGTTGGCGTTCATCATCGAGAACACCACCCCCTTGTCGTACCACTGGGGATCGGCGTTCTCGATGTCGAATTCGATGGCGAAGCCGTTGGTGTTCAGGCCACGGCCGGCGATGTTGACGACCAGCGCAGACTGCATGTTGCCCGGATAGATCAGCTCGGCGAGGGTGTAGAGCCCTTCGAGGTCGGTAATCTCCTCACCGCCTTCTAGGAGTTCGTTCTTCTTGGGGTTGTAGGAGTAGGACTTCAAGTCGGTGGGATCGAATTCCAGCTCCGCCTCGAGATCCTCCCCCTTCGGGTTGTTGACGTTTATGTCGTACTTGCCCGGCGGCAGGTCGGTGAATACGAATACCCGCGCGCGCGAATTGAAGTGGCCGGAGAAGACGTCGCCCCGCCTGGCAACGCGTGCGCCTGGGGATCTGCGAGCGCCGCTGATCTTAGTTTTATTTCTAAGAGTGAGCGTGACGTCGCCCTCGCCTATGTTCTTGCAGCCCTTGGCCTTGTCGTAGCGGACCATGGCTATGACCTCGGTCGGCAGGCCAATCTTGCCGATCTTGCGCCACATGCGGCCGTTGTCGAGAAAGCTGGCTATGGAAAGAAAGATTGGATCGGTCATGCTCTCGACGTAGGCGAGGGAGGAGCGCCTGTTGGTCTCGCTGAGCGGGTGGTGGGTGTGCGAGTAGTTGCCCCATTCGGCGCCGTCGAAGATGCGGAAGCGGTGGAACAGGTGGGTGCGGCCCTTCTCCATGAAGGCGTTTAGGGTTCCGAACATGGGTGAGACATACTCGTCGTCGCCGCTGACGAAGGTGATGGCGTCGATTTCATCCCGGTAGATGTTCTCCTGGCGCAGGGCGATGTCCATATCGAATATCCACTGGCTGCCGAGCTCGAGGGTGCGCATCATTTCCTGTGAGTTGGTGTAGGGACCGTAGTCGGTGTCCTCCACGATCTGCCGCAGCGTCTCCTCGTCGTCGGTTACCACGCCGTAGAACGGCACCTGGATGTAGACCACCATGTCTACGTTGTCGCCGTAGCCGCCTTTTTTCGGCGCGTACTCCTCGCCGAAATTCAGCAGGTACGCCTGAACGATGAGGCCGCCGTAGCTGTGGGCGACGATGTGGAGCTTGTCGGTGTTATACTGATCCAGGACGCTTCTGATCCTGATCCCGAGGATGGCCGCCAGGGTTCCCAGGTTGCCGGCGTCGCGGTGATTGGCGATGGAGTTGCCGGCGTAACTGTTGAAATCCATCACTTCGACGTCGAAGTAATAGGATTCGAGCAACTCCTGGAGGCTGCCGAAGGCCTCTGCGCCGGGGCCTTCGCCAAGGCCGTGAACCAGGAGCACCGGATATCCCAGGGGGTCGCTCGCCGGCGGCACTTCATTCTCTTGTGCCGTCGCCGGGCAGACGAGGACAATCGCCAGCGCGGCGAAGGCGATGGCGAATAGAATTTCAGAATGAAGGATTCTCATTGATGACCTCCGGAACTGTTTAGTTTTGTAGTCAGTTGTTGTAGCCCATCTCCCGTTAACGCGGACATTATAGCTCACTCGCACTCTTCTGGTCAACTTCATCCGCGCGCCGCAGTACGCATTCGGCTTCTCTTGCCGGTTCGAATGCTGGCGCGAGTGCTGAAGGCCAGGCGGGCTTGATTGGGGTGTCGGCATGTAATATGGTCGCTGCTGAAGCTCGGGCGGCGGGGCGAGCCGACGGCGCAGGCGAGTCAAAATGATGCGGAGACCACCTGCTGAGGGACCAAGTGGCGGCATGAAGGCGGCAAGGTGCAGATTCGAAGAGACGGCCGACGTGCCGGCGGCTTACCCAGCGTCTCGTTCGTACGGCTTCTTCCGCGGCTGGAAGGCGCTGCTGGCCCTCATCGTCGTCTCGACCTACCTGTTGTATCCCTCCTGCTCCTCCGAGCGGATGCGCACGGTATTCGTGCTGCACTCGACGCTGCCCGGTTACCTGGCCTCGAGCGGCGCGGATGTCCGCGTCGAGAAGGTTCGATTCGGCAATCCAAGGCACTTCACTACCGCGGTCTTGCAGCGAGTGCCCGGCCGCCTGGAGTGGCCGCTACGCGTTCCGAGCGGCGATCCCCGACTGGAGTTCGGAGTTGGCTTTATATTCCGGGAAGGGGCGACACCGGGCGGCGTAGTGGCGAGGGTAACCGTTGAAAGCGAAGGCGCCGAGGGAGTTCTCTACAGCGGGAACTTCTGGGCCAATACAGAGAACCAGCACCTCGATTTCCACGTGCAGCAAATCCCGCTGGCGCGCTACGCTGGCAGGCCGGTGCGGATTGTGTTCGAGAGTGCACCAAGCGGGCGCGGCGTCGGCGACGTCGATATCATCTGGGGCAACCCAACAGTCTCCGCCTCGGAGGAGACGACTCTGCCCAACATCGTTCTGATCTGCATAGACGCCCTGCGGACCGACCGTGTGCAGTGCTACGGGGCGGAGACGCAACTGACGCCGGTGCTGCAAGCGCTGGCCGACGACGGCGTCGTCTTCAGCAACGCCGTAGCCCAGGCGCCCTGGACTCTGCCGTCGGTTTCCTCGGTGTTGACCGGGCTCTATCCATCTCTGCATGGGGCAGGGCAGCGGGTGCCGCTCGGGACCGATCTGAGCCGGGAAGAGATCGAGCGCCTGCGGCGAGAAAAGGGATTCGTCTTCACGCACGGGAACGAAGTCTACGGAATTAACCTGCTGCGCTCGGATATGCTGACGGTGCCGGAGCTGATAGGGGACGACTACCTGACGCACATGGTCAACAGCAACGCCTTCCTCTCCGAAATCTCCAACTTCATCACACGCTTCCATTCCTACAACGACTACGTCTATCCCGCCTACCCGGGCTACCTGGTAACTCGCTACGCCTCCGAGTGGGCCGACAGCCATCGCGACCAGCTCTTCTTTCTCTACGCCCACTACATGGAGGTCCACGAGTGGCTGACACGAACGCGGGAGCAGATCAACGCCGATCCGGCGACTGATAAAGACCTGGCGCGGGAGAACTACGACCGGATGGTGGAGCTCGACGACCACTACGTAGGCATGCTGCTCGAGCGGCTGAGGGAACTTGACCTCTACGATTCGTCTCTAATCATTTTCTACTCCGACCACGGCGAGCACCTCTGGGACGGCGACGGCAACATCTTCGGCCACGGCAACTCGCTGAGCAACATATTGCTGCGCGTGCCGCTGATCGTCAAGTTCCCCTATTCCGAGCACGCCGGCACGAGGATCGACAGCTACGTCATGCTCGTCGACCTGTTCCAGACCATAATGGCCGAGGCAGGCAGGCCGGCAGGGGATCGGGTCCACTCCCACTGCAGGTCTCTGCGGAGCGTGGTCGAAGGCGGTGACAGGCTGCCCGCCAGAGACATGGTCAGCGAGTTCACGATCTACCGCAGGAACCTGATGGCCGTCCAGAGGGGTAACTACCGCCTGCTGTACGACATCGCCAATGACCAAACCTGGCTCGTCGAGGCCTCCACCGACAGGCGGTTGCGCAGGGGCTCGTCGCCCGAGGTCGGCAGAGAGGCCCAGCGCCTCGAGGAGGTCCTCAGGTCGTACATCGAGTATGTCGAGCTCCGCGCGCAGCAGCCCCAGGCGATGGAGCTCGAGCGGCGCCTGTGGCAGCGCTTCCGCGACCTCGGCTACCTGCAATAGCGCCGAGCGGATTACTTCATGCATTTATCAAATACCGACGCTTGTCGGTCCTCATCCGGATCTTGGTTGTAGCGCCAGAAGGCGAGGAGCACCCGCTTGCCGCTGCTGGCCGCCCCGAGCGGGTACTCGTAGAGGACGCCGTTGCTGGTTGTGAGCTGTGTGGCCTGGGTGGTTATCCCGGCGTTGCTGTTCAGCTTGGCGCCCCAGATCTGGCCCAAGTCGGGATTGGTGTCGTACTGCTTCCAGAAGATCCAGAGCTGATTGCCGTGGCCGGTCAGCACCGGGCAGTCGGTGCAGTCACTGCCGTTGTTGACTGTAACGGGACCCTCGGTGCGATTCAGGTTGCTGTTGAAAAGCGCGACTTTCACCTCATCCGTCCAGGTCGTGTTGTATGCCACGGCATATCCGTTGCCGAAGTTGAGAAGGTTTAGGTATCCGGGGCGGCCCGCGTCGGTGTGCGTAACCAGGTTCCCCACCTTAGCTCCGGTGTTCGAGACACGATGCAGGTGCACGTTGTTTTCGTTCGCGTTCCTGAAAGTTAGCCATCCGGCCACGAATTCGTTACCGTTGCTGGCCACGTCACAATAGTTACATTCTCCGCTGCCGCCGAGCTTGACGCGCTGGCCGACGTTATTGAGATTGCCGTCGAGGCGCTGGAAATAGACGCCAGAAGTTATTTCGTCCCCCCAGATATCCACTACATAAGCGAGGCCGATGTGGGTACCGTTCCATGCCACTGAGGGACCCTCGGATCTCACCAGATCACCGTACGGTGCCGAGGGGCGCCGAATCTGGCCAACTAACTTGCCCTTTACCGACACGCGGGCAACGTGCACCTGATGGTACCAACCCAAGGCGCTCTTGTAGTACATGTCGAATGCCAAGCAGAAAGCCCTGCCTGTCCAGACGACGTCGAGTGTTTCGATCCAGTCCCCGGTGACCGGGTACATAATTTTCCCCTTCAGCTTGCCCTTCTTGTTGAGCCTGGCGTAGCAGATGCGGTCCTGGTCGCCGTCGTATTCCTCCTCGATTCAGAAGACGCCGAATGTCTTCTTGCCCCAGACGACCACCGACTGGCTGTAATAAGTATCCGGCACGAGCGAGTCGTCCGTGATCTCCCTTTCCTTGCCCGCGAACTGGGCCTGCGTATCCGATGGCAATAGCGCAAGGAGCGCAACGGAAACAACGAAAATAAGTCCCGGTAGATACCTGGATTTCATGTCGTCCCTCCCCGGATTCTCCCCGACTTGCTTGGTTGTCTACAGCGGTTCTTCCGCCGAAAACGTTACGTAACTTTCCGGCGGCCGTCAACCTGTTCTTCGCTCCCGGCCTACCCTTTCCAGCCGGGCGGGGCCCGGATGCCGATGTGTAATCCACGCTACTTAATAATCCTGCGCTAATTGAATAATTGGTTTAGAGGATGTAGACTTTCGTGATCCAACCGTAAGCAAGCGTACCAAGAGTTGGCTATTTACATTACGGGGTAAACGAAGATGAAGAGATCGGCGTTTCTGATGGCGGCACTTGCTGGATCTCTGCTGCTGTGTGGTTTTCTCGTCGAGGCGCAGGAGGACCAACGCCCGGCGCGCACTATGCAGACCGAGTTCGAGCAGCAGGTCGCGGTCAACTACATGCTGGTGGACATCATCGTCACCGACAGGGCCGGCAACTACGTCCGCAACCTGGCGATCGACGACTTCGAGCTCTACGAAAACGGCCGCCTGGTGGAGATCCAGAGCCTGGACGAGTACCAGATGACGGAATCGCAGACCATCGGGGTCGAGGAGCTGTCTGAAGGGACACTCGAACTGCAGCAGCCGCCGCGCAACATCGTCATCCTTTTCGACCTGCTCTATTCTTCGTCGTACGGAATCCAGCGGGCGATCGAGGTGGCCGAGGAGTTCGTCATCGACCGCATCCAGCTCGGCGACCGCGTGATGGTCATCAGCTACTACAACAGCATGCGAACCGTCCAGCCGTTCACCGCCGACAAGAACCAGGTAGTGCGGGCGATGAGGGAGATGGGCTTCTCGACCGACCGCGGCGCCGCACCGCTCGAGGCTCCCGTGGGCGCCGAGCCGGCGACCGATCCGGGCATGGGCGACGCGGCCCTGGACGAGCAGATGGGAGAGAGCAGGCTGCAGGCCCAGAGCGACCACGCCTTCGCCGTGCAGAACGCGCGCAACTACCTGATCAGTCTCGAGGCGCTGGCCAGTGTGCTGAAGTACTACCCGGGCCGCAAAACCCTTATCCTCTTGAGTGAGGGTCTCAACTACGACCTGATCGATCCGCGCGACGTCAACGACGCCAACTTCGGACCCCAGGCGCGGCAGATGGTGTCCGAGGCCGACGCGACACCCGGCCAGCGCCCGCAGGTTTCGCTCTTCACTGATTACGACGAGATGGTAGAGATGATGAACGACGCCAAGGTCTCGCTATACACGGTGAACGTAGGCGGATTGAGGGCGCTCGGCGACGCCGCGGATCAGTTCGCTACGCGCAATCCGATCGATCAGACCCAGGACGTGACGGGCCAAATGGGAACACTGCGCAAGCGCCAGGAGTTCCTCTCGGGAGTCTCGGTAGACACCGGCGGGCGCGCCTACTTCAACACCAATAACATCCTCCAGCTCCTGACCGAAATCGAGATCGACATCAGTAACTACTACATCCTCGGCTACCGCACCGAATTCGATCCCAACCGCAGCCGCTACCGGCGCATCAGGGTGCGGGCGAGCAATCCGGAGTACCGGGTTCTCCATCGCCGCGGCTTCCGCACGCCGCGACCGTTCGGCAGCCTCTCGGCCGACGAGAGAGACCTGCAACTGACCGAGGGATTTCTGACCCACACGGAGATCAACGAGCTGGGGGCCCGGCTCGGCTTCCAGTTCATCCGCCAGACGCCCGACAGCCTCAGCGTGTCGGCCTGCATCGAGGCGCCGACCGAGCAGTTGCAGCCGGAGCGCGGCCGCTACAACTTCGAGGTGCTCGTCTCCGACCTCGACAGCGAGGCCCGCATTCACAGCAGCGTGCACAAGAGCTACAGCATCGGCGCCGATGCGGAGCTGGAGCGCACCGGGTTGCGGATCGTCGAGAGCGTCGAAGCCACGCTGGGGCTGAACAGGATCAGGGTGGCACTGCGGGACAACAACACCGGCAGGCGGTCCTACTTCTACTACAACTTCGTCCTGCGCGAGTCGGCTGCCGACACCCTGCTGCTCACGCAACCGCTGTTTTTCAATTCGGACGACATGTCGCGCACCGGGGACCAGTTCGACGTCAGCGTGCAGCGGCTGGAGTCGTGGAACGAGCCGCCGCAGGGCGGCGTCGACCTGCTCCGGCACCCGAGCGAGGGGAGCTTCTTCCCCCTGGTCTCGCCCGGCTACCGGCCCGGCGATTCGGTCCAGTTCATGGTCTCCCTCTACAACCTCCAGCGGGAGCTGGGTGACGAGTCCGAATTGCAGTTCCAGTTTGCCGTCAGCCCCGCGCCCGCGTCCGAGGACGAGCAGAGGCTCTACTACCAGATGGACGTTTTCGAGGACCAGACATACCGCCTGCGGACGAGTAACGGGGTGGCCTACGTAGCCGACTTCCCGATGCCCGACCTGCCGCCGGGGCCCTACGACCTGTTCGTGGTTGTCAACGACGCTGCCACTGAGCGGGGGGCCGCCAGCTTCTCGCGCCTCGTTATAATAGAGTAGCCCGGGCGAGGCCCGAATACCGGGTTTGGCCGTGCAGATCAAGCGGGGGTGCCGCTTCACACGCGGCACCCCCGTTGACTTCGCGCTCGAAAGGCTTGTTGTTACTGCACTTACTGCTGCTCCAGCCTCTGGCGGACCTCCCGCAGCATCTCCTGGGCGGACTCTAGGCCGCCGGTGATGTCCTCGGGATCGACCTCGATGAACATCTCCAGGTATGTGGCGGCCTCCTCATAGTTGCTCTCCATGTAAAGGATCGTGGCCAGGAAGAGGATTGGCAGCGGTTTGGTGTTGTCGAGCTCGATCGCCCGGCGGTAGTACTCCTTGGCCAACGCGTAGTCCTCGAGCAGGCGGGCGAGATCGGCGACCTTCTCGACGGCGTAATAGAATTCCGGATTGGCGTCGGCGCACCTGACGTACCAACCGATCGCCTCCTCGTAGTCCTGCTGCGACAGGTGGACCTCGGCCACGTACATCAGCACGTCGGCGTTCTCCGGCTCGTGTTCGAGCACGATGAGCAGGTGCTCGAGTGCCTGGTCGAACTCGTTTCTCTGGAAGTGGATGAAGCCCACGTTGGTGTGGACTTGGTACAAGTCGGGGTATTCATTCAGGAGTCCCTGGAAGATCGTCATCGCCTCGTCCAGATTGCCGGCGTTGAGCAGGTCGATGCCCTCCTCGTAGCGGTCCCTGATCTCGGGCGTGATGGCGCCCGGCTCCCTCACGATCCGCTCCATGCGGAAGGTGAACTCGATGCGCGGCGCGGTGCTGCTCAGACGCCTTGGCCGTCTCAGCGGCTGGTATCCCTCCCGCGTGAGATCGAATACGGCCCAACCGGGGGAAAGTCCGTTGATGGTGAACCTGCCGTGGGCGTTGGATGTGTCCGCGAAGGTAGTGTTGGGGCGGTTCTGCATGAAGGCGATCACTTCGACGCCCTCGATCTCTTCACCGGTCTCGGAATCTATCACCCTGCCCGCGACGCGTACTACCTGTTGTGCGTTGACGATAACCGCGCCGGCGAGCAGCAGAATTAGCGCGCCGCCGGCGATGCGCATCCTGTGATTCATTTCCCAACCTCCTGTTTGAATGCCGCAGAATTAGACAATTATTGATACCGGCCGGGTTCCGCAGGCGAGCTTCTTATTACCCGCCGTCTGGATTATCCCTCGTATCGCTCTCTCCCCGCAGCTCGCGAAGGCGCCTGGAGATCAGGGGCTGGTCCGGCTCGATGGCCAGGGAACGCTCCCAAACCTCGTTGGCCCTCTCGATATTTTCGGCGAAGTAGTAAGCCTCGCCCAGCGGGTTCAAAACCTCTATCGAGTCGCCTTCCTGGAGTCGCACCTGCTCCAGGAAACCGATAGCCCGGTTGTAGTTGCCTGTGCGAAGGTAGAGTAAACTCAGCTCCCGCTTCCAGCGCGGCTGCGTTGGATCGCGCAGGGCGACTTCGAGCAGGATGCCTATCGCCTCCTCCAGGCTTCCGGTGGCCACCAGGGCGTCGGCGCACAGCGCCGCCAGCTCGTTGTCGGCGGGCCACTGCGTGCGCGCCCTCTCCAGGAGCGTAACCGCCACCTCGGCCTCGCCGAGGTTGAGCAGCTGATTGCCTCTATCGATCACGGGCTCGGGGCCGGTGAAATCGATCGGGGGGCCGTAGCTGGTCAGCGGCTCCTCGATCCCGCCTTCGGAGGTGACCTCGAAGGTTCGGGCGGCGGCCCGCGCCGACTCCTCGCCGCGCGCCGCGTCTATCTCGAGCCTGTAGGAGCCGAGTGCCAGCTCGGCGGTTCCGAACTTCCAGATGACTGTGGCCGTGCCGGTGGCGTCGAACTGCCCCGGATCGAGGCTCCTGCTACCCTCGCTGACAACGCCAGCCTCTTCGCCCTCGCCGGTCAGCAGCAGCCGGTAGTTGATCTCCACTGGGTCCGGCCCGCCGGCCTCTCCTGGCGGGGCGGTCACCTGCATGAACACACCGATCTCCTGTCCCCGCACCACATCGTCCCGCAGCAGGGGGTGGAATTTCAGCGCCAAGTAGGCATAGGGCGGTATCGAGTTGGGCCTAATGAACGTTCCGCTCTCGGAGCGGTCGAACAGAATCGGCTTCAGCACGCCCAGCTCCCTGGAGACGAAGCCCGGGATCTCGATCTCCTCCTGTGCCGAGTAGAAAACCCGCGTTATCCGGTTGCGCACCGTAAGCGCCAGATTGTAGCGTCCGGGAAGCAGTGGCAGGTGGCCCTCGAAGGCGATGCCGCCGCGCCTGAAGGCGTTGACCTGGTCCGGCTCGATCTCCTGCTCGATAATCCGCTGGCGACTGGCGATCACTTCGCCCTCGGGCGTTGTGGCGCTGAGGAGAACCTCGAGCGCGGTGTAGAGGGTGTTGTCGAACTGACCGTAGTCCAGGCTGGGCGCTGGGAAATAGAAGGCGTAGTTGAGCAGGCTGTCGCCCGTGCCCAGCTTGATGACGTGGAAATCGGCCGCCAGCTGGTCGGGCGAGAAGGCGTAGTGGGTCTCCACGCGCGGCTCGCCGCGTAGTATACGCTCCGCGTATGAGGCGTCGCGGCGGTAGTTCGGGATGTTGTCGATCTGCGATATCAGTGTGATCGACGACAGCGTCGGCCGCACCTGCGTCTCGATGTCGGCCATCTCGGTCGGCACCAGGTTGATCGAGGCCTGGGCCAGCTCCGGGTCGACCCAGTAGATCTCCTGCGCGGCGCCCTCGAACGCCCCGCCGTGCCCGGCGCTGAGGAAGATCAGCGCCTGGGGGCCGTGGATCGTCGGGTCGTACTGTACGAAGTCGCCGACGCCGAACTTCTTGAAGAATATCTGGTAGAAGAACGGCGGCACGCCGAGCCGTGGATCGGCCTCGTAGAACCACATCTCCAGCGGCACCAGCGACTGGCTGGAGTGGTAGCGCCTGATCTCCCTGGGCGCGCCCAGCAGGATGTAGATGCGCCCGCGGTCGGTCGACCAGCCCGGCCTGCGAGTCTCGCGCCCGAGCCAGTTGTTGGCGTACTCGATCCGCTCGTAGTGCTCGTCGCGAAACTCGTTGGCCTCCGTGCCCGGCGTCGGGTCGCGCTGCTCCCAGAACTCCTCGATAAAGCGGTCGCGCTGCGAGTTGCTGGTGAGCCGTCGGAAGATCCGCCGCTCACGGTCGGAGATGATGTAAACCGCCTCCTCCTCCAGCCAGACGCGGTAGCGCTCCGGCAAGTCGGCGGCATCCTGCATCTCCGACGGCAAACTCAAGGCCGCTGCGAAGATCAGCTCGATGATCATGGCAACACAGAGTCTATCACAGTCACTGGGCGGAAGGAATGTGCTCACGGTGACAGTTAGGGGACTGTATCAACGCATTAGTTCCTGATGGCGCGACAGGAATTTCTCCTTTAACCACTCCCGGGAGTAGGGATATTCCTGACGAGGCGGTAAAAAGTGATATGTTGCAGGAGGCATTTGCGAAAACACTTGATTCCACACCAGGAGGGCCGACATTCCTGTCGGCCATAATCGGTTTTTTCGAAGGTACTTTTCTCTCTCCGGACATGCCGGGCAGGACGGACCCGCCGGAGGCGGGCAAGCTCTCCTGTCTGTCACCACCGATCCGAGCGGTGTAACAGTTCGCCGCCGCCAAGGCGTAGGCGAACAAGTCCGCCGAAGTTTTAACGAAGGCGGATTCCTGTCTGTCAGCGCCGATCCGGACGGTAGGACAGACCCGCCGGAGGTGGGCAAGCTCTCCTGTCTGTCACTGCCTATTCAATCAGTAGGACAGACATTCCTGACGGGGCGGTAAAAAATCTAATTTGACGTCAAGTTGTTTAGAGGC
>CAYOXX010000097.1:0-11638 GCA_964408025.1 uncultured Acidobacteriota bacterium
GTCCCTGACCAGGACCACCATGCGGTTGGTGTTGGTGCCCTTGAGGTTGTTGTCGACGTTGAAGCAGTTGGCGAGCTTGGTGAAGCGCTGCGTGTGGATGAGCACCAGCTCGGGTGCTAACTGCTCGCCGGCGCGGCATAGGTCGGCCGCCAGGTCGACCACCACCTCGTCGAGGTGGATCAGGCGTCCGCTCGAGACCACCTCTCCCACCTCGATGACGGCGCGGCCGCCGCGACGCAGCACCCGCCGCATCTCCCTCATGCTGTCGCGCATGAATCGGCGCCAGCGCTCCAGCCGCGGCGTCACCAGCAGATCCGCGGCAACCGGCTCGGGATCGATGCCGCAGAACCAGAACTCGAGCCAGTTGTCCCCGATGTAGTCGGCCTTGTTCAGAAACGGCGGCGAGGTGACCACCAGGTCGATGCTGCCGTCCGGGACCGAGCGCAGGCGGCGGGCGTCCTCGATGCAGATACGGTTACCGGCCCCGTGGCGCCGGATCGTCTCCAGGCCGCCGTCGCGCAGCGCCCGGCGCGCCTTGCGCAGGATCAGCTCGGGGACGCAGCGGTACTCGGGACGCTGGCCGCGCCGACGGTTGATGCGCTTCTGGGCCTCGGGCGGCACCGAGATCTGCGGGAACGAGTAGACGCTGAAGAAGCCGGGGCTGTGGCCGTGCAGCCGCGAGAGCGCCACCAGCTCGATGAAGCGGTCGGCCGGGGTACGGTTACCGGCCAGGTGCGCGCGCAGGGCCCGCAGCTCCCGCTCGGTGCGCGGGTGGTAGAACATCGACAGGTCGACGCTATTGGCGCCTGGGCGCCGCCAGTCGATCTCCGCAAGCCGCGCTTCCACCTCTTCCGGCGGCACCGGATCGGTCTTGGGCCGGATGATCCGCTCGCTCAGCGGATTGACGTCGGCGCTCACGGCGGCGAGCCCCATCAGGTTGGCCTCCAGGGCGGTGGTGCCGCGGCCGGCGAAGGGGTCGAGCACCACGTCGCCGGGCCGGCTGTAGCGCTCGATGAAGTAGTGGGGGAGCTCAGGCTTGAAGCTGGCGCGGTAGCTGATTACGTAGTGCAGCGAGTGCTTCTGGCGCTGGCGAGCCGTCCAGAGCTCGCCCACGCGCAGGGGGACGGCGCCGAAGTACTCGTGGCGGAAAACCGGCGTCGAGGAAACATCTGCCTTACCCGGCGCCGAGCAAACCGCCACGGCATTCTCGGCCATACGTCAGCCCCTCCCTCTCACCTTGGTCACTACGCACTACTACTTATTGTACAGTATGTTACGGAGAACCGCAACGTGATGTAGTGTCTGCGGTGGGCGAGGAATCAGACGTTGAAGCGGACCAGGATGACTTCGCCGTCGCGCACGACGTAGTCGCGGCTCTCGACGCGCAGAGTGCCGAGCTTGCGCGCCTCGGCGAAGGAGCCGGCGTCGTCGAGGTCGCCGAAGGCGATCACCTCGGCCCTGATGAAGCCGCGCGCCATGTCGGAGTGGACGGTGCCCGCCGCCTCGAGGGCGCTCCCACCCTCGGCCAGCGCCCAGGCGCGCGTCTCCTTCTCGGTGCCGGTGAAGAACGAGATTAGCCCCAGCAGGTCGTAGGCGGCCCGCAGCAGCCTCTCGCGGCCGAGGTCGCCGATGCCCAGCTCGCGCAGGAACTCGCCCCGGTCCTCCGGCTCCAGCCGCGAGATCTCAAGTTCCAGTTGCGCGCTCAGGGCGCAAGCGCGCACGCGGGGTTGTTGCGAGAGTTGCTCGAGGCCCCCCCCACCCCCCTTCCACCAGCGCTCGGGAGCCGATTCCAAATCACTGGCCTCGTCCTCGCCGACGTTGAGGGCCAGCAGCAGCGGCTTGGCCGAGAGGAATCCGTAGCCCCGCAGTATCGTCTCCTCCTCGGCGGAGAACTCCTCCCCGCGCAGCGGCCGCTCCGCCTCCAGCGCTCCCTTCACCCGCTCGACGAGCTCCTGCTCACGCACTAGCTCCTCGCTTCGCGCCCTGGCTATCTGGCTCGCCAGCCGCTCGAGGCGGTTCTCGACCACGATCAGGTCGTTGAGGATCATCTCGCTCTCCTGGGCCGCGGCATCGCGGGCAGGATCGACCGAGCCGTCCGGGTGAGGGTGGGGGAGTTCCGGATCGTCGAAAGCGCGCAACACGTGGACGACGGCGTCGACGGTGCGCAGGTCGCCCAGCAGCTTGCTCTCCCGCTCGCCGCCCAGGCTGAGGCCGGCGAAGTCGAGGAACTCGACCGTCGCTTCGTGCTTCTCAGCGCAGCCGAAGATCTCGGCCAGGCGCTCCAGCCGCGGCTCCGGCACGTGTGCCACGCCGTGGTGCACCTCTTCGCGCGTGGCGGCGAACTTGCCGGTCTCCAGCTCGGAACCCGTCAGCAGGTTGAACAGCGTCGTCTTGCCGCTCTTCGCCAGGCCAGTGATGGCGAACTTCATCGTTAAAACCGATTTGTCTTTTTCACGCTGGTGCGCTGAATCCAGTATACCATCTTCCCTGCAGAAGACCGCGCATTCCTGTCAGGCGGCGGGCGGCGGCGGAACATGCCTGTGGCTGTGTTGTCTGAGGAGTTTGTTTTGGGCGCGTGGAATAGGATCTTTGTAACTGCTTAGCAACAGTGCCAGGATAGAAATATCCTCTCCATGAAAGCAAAGTATTAGATCGCTGTCTACAGTCGGTGCGTAGGAGGGAGAACCGGTGAGTAGCCACGTATCCGAATCACTAATAATCTTAAACAATCGGGGGGCGACGATGCGAAGACTTTTATATGTATTTGCGGTTCTGATTTTACTGTTTGTGCTGACCTCGTGTCCGAGGACGCGTAGTGAGGACAGGCCGACAGTGCTGGTCTTCGACGGCCAGTCTACGGAGCTGTCGCGCACCGAGATCGTGCCGTCATTCGAATCGCCGCTGCCCGAGGGAAGGAACGTCATCTGGTGCGCCACGCTCGCAATGGCCTGGAACATGCTCGCCGAAGACGTGATCGGCGAGACCATAGTCATGCCGGACGCTGGCGAGGCGGCCGAGCTGCTTAACAACACGCGCGTCGGCGAGGAGGTTATCGATCCCGAGACCTACTACGCCACCGCCGGCATGGCCACCGGGGAGCTCATCGAGCAAATCGGCAGCGAGATGGCCGACAGGTTCCCGGAGGTCACCTTGCCGGCAATGCAGCCGAGCGAGAGCTTCCTCATCTACTCCTATCTCGCCGTCATCATGAATTTCCCCAATCCTTACGAGGTCCTGGAATACGGCATGAGATTCACCGACTCCGCCGGATCGCGAACCTACGTAAACGGCTTCGGCATCGGCCCCGACGACGAGGGCGCGGACGCCGACGATATCCGGGCGCAGATCGGCGTGCTCTTCTACTACCACGATGAGGAGGACCCGGAGTCGGTAGACGAGTTCGCCGTCGACCTCTGGGTCGATTCCTCGCCCTACCAGATCGTGCTCGCCTGCTTCGAGCGGCGCGAGTCGATGGCCGCTACCTTCGACCACGTGATGGAGTTGGCGGGGGAGTTCCCCGAGGGCGAGGAGTACCGCTCGTTCCACGACGACGACACTCTCAAGGCCCCCGACCTCTGGTGGAAGATCAGCCACCATTACGAAGAGATCGAGAACCGGCCGCTGCACAACGAGAGCTTCGCCGGCCACTTCATCGCCGACGCCCTACAGAATATAGAGTTCAAGCTCGACCGCAAGGGCGTCATACTGCGCGTGGAGACGGTCTTCCTCGGCGCGGGATCGGCCGGGCCGGTGCCGACCGCCAGGGACTTCATATTCAACCGGCCGTACCTCATCTACCTGAAAAAGCGCGACGCCGACCACCCCGTATTCGCCATGTGGATCGACAACACGGAGCTCCTGGCTGAAGCTGATTATTAGTTTTTCGTTTGCTAAAATTTTCTTCAGCTTCGCCACACGTGAGATTGCCGCGGTCGCTGCGCGACTTCGCGATGGCACAGTCGCGCTAGACGCGAACACGCGGTGACAACAGGAACGAACACGATTTCTTGAATCGGCCCATAATGCAGAAAGCCTGAGTGAAATAGCTTCCTTCCGCAATCCGACGTGTCGGACGGAAAGACTGGGGATAGAAAGGAGACCGTCGTGAAGAGCCACACTAAGTATCTGACATTCAACGTGCCCGCGCGCATGGACTTCGTCCACATCACGCCGCAGGTCGAAGAGGCGGTGCGCGAAAGCGGCGTGCGCGAGGGGCTCTGCCTCGTCAACGCCATGCACATCACCGCCAGCGTCTTCATCAACGACAACGAGGCCGGTCTGCACGCCGACTACAAGCGCTGGCTCGAGCGGCTGGCGCCGCACTCCCCCGTCAGCGCCTACGAGCACAACGCCACCGGCGAGGACAACGGCGACGCCCACCACAAGCGCCAGGTCATGGGCCGCGAGGTCGTCGTAGCCGTCACCGGCGGCCGCATCGACCTCGGCACCTGGGAGGCGATCTTCTACGGCGAGTTCGACGGCAGGAGAAATAAACGAGTGCTTATCAAGATCATCGGAGAATAACCAATCATTCAGAGCATATATTGAAGCTCCTCCTGTGAATCTGTTCAGCTGGAATCGCTTTCGCCCGTGTCGATGTGGTGTTGACATCATCCAATGGCAACGCCACCTCGACTAGTCTCGTCAGGTACCTATCTTGATTCCTTCAAACGTTTGGCGTCGAAAATGATCCTTATTGCATCCTCCAGCTGGGCAAGGCTGTCTATTTTGAACTCTGAATAATATGCGCTCCTTCCTCTCTCCAGAGTGATGGACTGATACGTATCATGCTCCTCAAGGCGCCCATAAACAGATATCCTGAACGAACGGACTCTCGGCTGTGCCTTGATGGTCCAAAAATTGTTCGGTCTCTCAACAAACTTACCTTGGCTCGCAAGCTCCAGAAGACCAGGGAACTTCTGACGAACTCTATCTAGCAACTTTGTCCCAAGTTCCTTCAGCTCCCCTGGCAGTTCACGTAACCGTTCACGAAAGAGATCATCGCCGGACTCACTTGGTTGATACGTTTCAACAGATTCGGCACGTTGATCCTCACCTGTTTCCATGGAGTCGATGATCACCGTCTCACCTGAATTGCCAAGGTTCAATAGAGCTGCGGAAAGTAAGTCGAACTCCAACGTGCCTGTGGACTCACGAAAGTAGGGATGCGAGACCATCAGGACACTTATCTTTCCGTTCTGTCGAGATGGGTTGGCAATCCTCAACAGGGATTTTGGATCAAGATGTGTGCGCCAGATGCCCTCAGCATCTAACTCCACTTTCTCAAAGATTGCCTTCATATCAAACCTCCTTCACGATGTATGAAATGATTATACTCTCACGAGTAATGCTCGTCAAGTGTTTTTTTACTCGCAGGTCTCTGAGTCCACCACATATACAGAGTAGACGGATGCCCGTGCTGAATCGACCTCTCCTTTTTAGACCAGCGTTTATATAATCAGTGGGGAGTGCGACCTCGATCCACCTGTTGGGATAATTCATGCCGGCTCTGTTCCCACGCTTAAGGTCTTTATGTACCGATCGTACGCAAATAGACGGCCGCGCTTAGAGCCGGTTATTTCAATGACGATTCCGATATCCTGCAGTTTCTCTAATGCTGATGTAACAGTGGGAATAGTGAGACCAGTAATTTTAGCGATTCGTTTTATTGCACATATTGGATTCCGCTGTAATTCGTGGTGAACTTGAAGAGCTGACCCTGCTTTTCTGCCGATCTGTTGTATTTTATTTCTGTCATCATCAAACATCTCGGTAAGTTCATTGGCTGTTCGAACCGCCTTTTCGCATGTGTCTCTGACTCCTTCCACAAAGAAGCGGATCCAGCTTTCCCAATCTCCCTCGATTCTTACGGTCTGGAGGAGATCGTAATACTGCTGCTTATAAGTCTTGAAATACAGGCTCAGGTATAGCAGCGGCTCTGTCAGAGCTTTTTCGGCGCAAAGGAGAAAAGTGATCAGCAGCCTACCTAAACGTCCGTTCCCATCGAGGAATGGGTGAATTGATTCAAACTGCACGTGGGCCAACGCGGCCTTTATCAGAAGGGGAGTTTTTGCCGGTTGATCGTGAAGGAACTTTTCAAAGTCACCCAGACAATCCATCAGCATTTCAGGCGGTGGGGGAACGTAAACTGCATTGCCAGGCCTAGTGCCGCCAATCCAGTTCTGTGAACTCCTGAACTCTCCTGGTGTCTTCTTGCTTCCCCTTCCCTTGCTCAACAGAATCTTGTGGATTTCCCGTATCAATCTCAATGAGAGTGGAAACCCTTCCCGCAGCCTCTTGAGACCATGCAGCATTGCAGCAACATAGTTAGATACTTCATTCACGTCATCCAGTGGCACACCGGGAGCTTCCTCACATTCGAATAACAGTAGATCGGAAAGAGAAGACTGAGTTCCTTCGATCTGTGACGAAAGGACCGCTTCCTTGCGGATGTACATGTAGAGGAACAGCGCGGTATCCGGCAGCAGAGTTGATAAACTGTCTAAGCGGCCAAGAGCCAATAATGCCGAATCCAAAAGGATTCGAAGCTCGGAGTCGATATTTATTTCATATTGTGATGGTAACGGATCTGGGATAAACGCGCGATAGTCCTCTCCACCCACAGATCGCTTCACGTATCGTCCCGCTTTACCCTGCTTCACTTTCCTCGCCTTGTTCAAAGAATTTTAATGACGCCGGACCTTATTGAAAGTTACGGCTCTTCATTTTAATAAGAAGTCCACTGAAAAAACAAGGCCTGAATTATCCTGCCCTGATTTCCCTCTTCCAAATGAATCACTTAACCAAATACAATCACACCATCTTCTCCGCCACGGAGAGCAAATCGCCGATATTGTAGTTGACGCTTGTCAGGCCAAAATCCTGTTCGTGCCGCCTCGTAAGCGTGGTTGAACTCTCCCTCTTCACCGAGTTTCGCGCCGCGGGAAATCGCTCGGGCGTATTCAAGTTCCCTCTCTACTACACCAACCAGATCCCTTATCTCTCGCGGACTAGGTTCATGTTTTCTGAGTTTGCCTAACTTTTCCCAAGCTTCCAAACTCGTTTTTTTTACCGATTAGGAAAATCTTTGCTTCTCTCACGATCGATGTAACAAAGTGGTTGCGGTCTTCGAGCTTGTCGACAAACTCACCCAACGGATAGACCACTGGATTTACTTCCCGCCCCAGGAACTCGTGAAGCGGATACAGAACCGAAGCGACTTCACCTGTGCTCGCTTCGCCGATAATCATAACGTCTACATCGCTTTCGGCTCTCTCGTCTCCCTGTGCAAAGGAACCATAAATAAACGCATAACGGATCTTGTCTCTTAACGGCTCCAATGCGTTTAGAACGACTCCTGAAATTCCCGCCGTCTTGAGAATCATGCCTTTCAATTCAGAAAAAATGGGGCACTCCTCGTTGGCGCTGAAGAAAACCTGGTTTCCCCTTTTCTCGCGCTTAATGATTCCCGCCGAGGCCAACTTCGCAAGCTCCCTCTGTACCGCGCCCACGCCTCCATTCAACAAGCGAACGATTTCCCTGAGATAGAAGGATTCTCCTGTCCGACTATAAAGCAAGGCTAGGACTGCCTGGCGCGTCGCTCCGAAGAGGCCTGAGGATAAATTGCTAGTGAACCCTTTCATCCTGACCGCTAACCCCGCACCCCAATTAGGTACGATTGTTACCAATTTAGTAACAACTGTACTCCTTTTGGGTGCGATTGTCAACCCGAAACCGGAGTGGAAAGCTCCATCGATTAAAGGAATGATGATTCTCTTCACCAAGTCGAATCCAGCTCTCTGCTTATCTCGCCCGAGTTATTCTCCACACTCCCAGAGTGAGTACCGGTAAAACGAAGACGAGGAGGAATCCCCACGAGATCGAGCCGTAGCCCTGGGCTATGAGGCCGATGAGGCCGAAGCGGGCGATGAGGGCGCCGAGGACCAAGAGGGCGATCGCCAAGGCTGGGCGTATCCAGGGCGGCATCAGCTTGCTCTTCTGGTCATAGACCGACCGAACGCGCTCGTTGACGGCGTGAATGCAGCCGGTGCTGGTCTCGACCAGCGTCCCGAACAGCATTACCTGGTAAACCAGTTGAAACACCGCGAATCCGAGAATCCCCAGTATGAAGTTTATGGGGACCGTGCGGGAGACGATGTCGGGGTACTGCCCCACCAGCGACAGGTAGATCATCAGACCGGGGACGATGCCGATAACGCCGGCCAGCCCGCCGGCGCAGAGCGCCTCCTTGCGGGTCTCGATATGCCGGGTGGCGAAGAGCACGGTCGGGATGACTCCCAGGTTGTAGAAGGCGTACTGCAGTCCGCCGACGATCCAGCCCTCTTTGATCTCGCCCTGGAAGAGGTTTGCCACAATCCGGCCGCCGAAATTTGCGAAGCTGAAGACGACGAAGGCGATGAAGACGGCGTAGAGGAAGAACGACCAATAGGAGAGTATCGTCTCTATCGTTTTTCCTCCCTTGAAGACCAGGACGCCGGTGCAGGCCATCATGCCGACGACGCCGACGTAGTAATTCCGGCCCAGCGTTTCCTCGAGAATGCTGCCGGCCGAGGAGGCGATTACGGCCAGAATTATCATCAGCAGAACCAGGTAGCAGATCTCGAACAGGAACCAGAACCTCCCGAGCAGCGCCTTGAAGAACGTCCTGTAGTTGTAGGCCCTGAAGACTCTGGCGAACTCGAAAGTGGCGGCGCAGACCAGCGACCAGAGGACGGTCGAGATCAGCAGCATCGCCAGCAAGCCACCCGGGGGCCCGAACTGGAGAAAGAACTCAACTATCTCGCGGCCCGTCCCATAGCCGCCGGCGATCACCACGGACTGGAAGATGATGCCGGGCAGCAGGTACTTCTTGAAAAATGGGGAATGGATGATCTTCATGAGACCGTAGAAAAATCCAAAGTAGCGTCGAGCTTTAGCCCGACTGATCGCGCGTCAGCGCGACGGGAGCCCCCGCCTACGGCGTGGGTAGGCGGACTAAAGTCCGCCGCTACAATATATTGCGAGCAAACATTTACTTTTCGAATTACATACACTAGTGCACTATAACCGTTCAGTAGCAGTCTAGACAGTTGAAATTAGACGAAGAACAATAGTTTATCAACACTCTCCAAGATAAAGCGAAGAACGCCCAATCGCGGTCAGTCAGGGAGTCCGATGTCCCTGAAGATTTTCCAGGAGCCGTCGGCCTGGCGCTTCCAGACGACGACGTACCTGCCGGCGGCGACGCGCTCGTCGTCGGTTCCGGGCCTGAAGGTATAAGAGTACATGCCTGTCTCGTAGGCGACGTCGCCCTCGACCCAGACGTTCAGCGTCTCGATCGTCGTTTCCGCCGGGCCGACACGGTCCATCGCCACGCCCATCCGTTCGCGGATGGCCTCGCGGCCATCGACTCTGTCGCCGCTGGAACTGAGGATGGCGCCGTTCTCGTCGAAGGCGGAAGCCAGGAGTTCGGCGTCGGAGTTCCTGAAGGCCTCGATCCACAACGCGTTGCCGGCGTCTATCGCACTACGAACCTCCGCCGTCTCGTCCTGCGGGCTGCCTGCCGCAGCGATAGCAACCGCGGCAACCGATGAGCATAGCAGCACAAGAAGCCATATCGATTTTCTATACATCTCCTCTAACCCAAGGTTTGTTATCGTCTCTACTCGCCCTCCCGCGCGCTCCTGTATCAGCCGCCCCACCGGTTTCTTCGGACACGGGAGGGGTCGAAACGGTCGGCGCGCGGCTTCCGCTCGGCCGGGTGGCCGATGGCGATCAGTGCCAGCGGCAAGATGTGGTCCGGCAGGTCGAAGAGTTTGCGACACCCCTCGATACGGCCCTGGCGCGGATGGATGCCGAGCCAGACCGCTCCTAGTCCCACAGCGTAGGCGGCCAGCAGCAGGTTCTGAGTCGCCGCCGAGCAGTCCTGGATCATGTAGCTCTGCTTATCTTCCGCTCGCGAGTCGCCGCAAACCAGTATCGCCAGTGGCGCCTCGCTCAGCATCTTCGAATACGGGTGGAACTCCTGGATGGCGTCCAGAACCTCGCGGTCGTCGACGACCACGAAATGCCAGGGCTGCAGGTTGTTCGCGGAGGGGGCGCTCATCGCTGCCCGAAGGAGCTCCGAGACGGTTTCCTCCGCCACCGGCTCGGACGTGTATCTGCGGATGCTCCTCCTGCTCAGGATCGCTTCTAACGCTTCCATTTCGTACTCCCAGTTGGATTACGATTCTGTAAGTTGTTCAGAGGTCAGTCCTTTGTCTTCTTGAATTTGTGAGCCGCGCCGATGAAGTCGCGAAAGAGCGGGTGGGGGTTGAGCGGCCTGCTCTTGAACTCGGGGTGGAACTGGCAGCCGACGAACCAGGGGTGGCCTTCGACCTCGACGATCTCGACGAACTTGCCGTCGGGGCTGCGGCCGACGATCTTCATGCCGTTCTTCTCGAGCTCCTTGGCGAACTGGTGGTTGAACTCGTAGCGGTGGCGGTGGCGCTCGCTGATCGACTCTTGGCGGTAGGCGTCGAACGCCCTCGAGGGCCGGCGCAGGAGGCACTCGTATGCGCCCAGGCGCATGGTGCCGCCCATCTCCTCGACGCCGAGCAGGTCGCGCAGCTTGAAGATCACCGGGTGCGTCGTCTCGGCGTCGAACTCGGTGCTGTGGGCCCCCTCGAGGCCGGCGGCGTGGCGTGCGAACTCAATGGTTGCGCACTGCATGCCGAGGCAGATGCCGAAGAACGGCATGCCGCGCTCGCGCGCGTAGCGGATGGCCACGATCATCCCCTCGATGCCGCGCACGCCGAAGCCTCCGGGCACCAGCATGCCGCCGGCGCCGCCCAGTATCCGGTCCAGATCGGCGCCCTCGCCGACCAGATCCTCGGCCTCCACCCAACGGATAACAGTCCTGAGATTATGGGCGTAGCCGCCGTGGTAGAGGGCCTCGTTGAGGCTCTTGTAGGAGTCCTCGTACTCGACGTACTTGCCGACGATCGCGATCTCTACCTCTTCCTCGAGACTAGAGATCTTGCGCACGAGGTTGCGCCAGGGCGTGAGGTCCGCCGGTCTCTCATCGAGCCTGAGCTTGCGGCAGACCGCCTCGCCCAGTCCCTCCTCCTCGAGCAGCAGCGGCACCTGGTAAATGTTGGATACGTCGCGTCCGGTGATCACCGCCTGCGGCTCGACGTTGCAGAACAGCGCCACCTTCGCCTTGACCTCGTCGGGCAGCGGCCGGTCGGTGCGGCAGAGTAGGATGTCGGGTTGGATCCCGATTTCGCGCAGTTCCTTGACGCTGTGCTGGGTCGGCTTGGTCTTCAGCTCGCTTGACGTACGGATGAACGGCACCAGCGTGAGGTGGATGAAGAGCGTGCGCTCGGCACCCATCTCGATGCGCATCTGGCGGATCGCCTCGAGGAACGGCTGCCCCTCGATGTCGCCCACGGTGCCGCCGATCTCGACGATAATAATGTCGGCCTCGCCCTCGAGGCGGCGCATTGCCGCCTTGATTTCATCGGTTATATGGGGGATCACCTGCACCGTCTTGCCGAGGTAGTCGCCGCGGCGCTCCCGGTTGATGACGCTCTCGTAGATCTGCCCGGTGGTGAAGTTGCTGTCGCGGCCGGTGGCGCAGGATGTGAAGCGCTCGTAG
>CAYOXX010000098.1:0-11450 GCA_964408025.1 uncultured Acidobacteriota bacterium
GCCTCTAAACAACTTGACGTCAAATTAGATTTTTTACCGCCCCGTCAGGAATGTCCGGCCTCCGGGAAGGACGCTTGAAGAAGCGCCGGCGAGGGGAGCACCTCGCCGGCGCTTTGCCATGATCCGGCTGGTAGAGTCAAGGAGCGTAGGCCAGTGAGAATACGACGGCGTTGAAGAGGAGGCGGTCGAGGCCGTCGTATGAGGCGCGGAAGGTCGGGTTCTCAGCGAAGCAGATTACCTGCCCGCGCCCGTACCACTCGTGCCAGAGGTAAGCCTTGCCGGCCAGCAGCTCGCGCATCTCGGGCCAGACGTGGCCTGAGAGCACAAGCCGGTCCTGGGGCGCGTAGCGGCCGGCGGCGATCCCCTGGTCTTCGCTGATCGGCGCGTAGACGTCGTCGGAGTTGGCCAGGGCTGCGCAGAAGCCGTCCTCGTAGCCCCAGCTGAGGAATGAGCGGTCGTCGAGCACCACCCGCAGTATCGCTCCCGGGGTGTAGAGCAGCTCGTCGACCTCGAACTCGTCCTCCGATGTCGACTCTCCAGCTTCGGACTCTTCCTCTTCGGCTGATCCGACATCATCATCGGGGAGGTCATCTACATCTCCGGGTTCTCGTTCGCGCTCGGTGTAGATCGGCGCCGCCGATAGCCCCACGTCCTCGTCGGTGGCGAAGCGGGTTGCCCCGCCGATGCAGACGAGGACGCCGCCGTCGCGCACCCAGCGCTTCAGCTTCTCGAGGCCGGCCTCGCCCATTATCGCTTGGTAGCTATAGCTTCCCCAGCTCCAGGCGTCGGGCAAAACGATCACGTTGTAGCGGCTCAGGTCGTTTTGAGCCATGCCGGAGACGTCGAGCGCGGTGTAGGGCAGGCCGTAGACCTGCTCGAAGAGGTAGCGGAAGGCCCCGAACGAGTTGCTGGAGGTCGGGCGGTCGGCCAATAGCGCCACCCTGGGCTGCTTGACGGCGAGGATGTTGCTGGAGCCCAGGTCGATGCCGTCGTTGGCGAAACCGGTGTCGGCGGCGTCGGCGCTGCCGCCGGTCTCCGCTGCCAGCTCGTTGATGCGCTCGTGCAGGCTCTCGGGGTTGCGCACCACGCGCAGCACCGCGGTGCCGGGAGCGTAGCGCTCGCCGTCGATGGTGAGGGCCCGGCGGGCCACCCGCACGCGGTACTCTTCGCTCAGCAGGCGAACCACGAGGGAGATGTTGGCGTTTGTGTCGGGCGGGATGAGGTAGGCCACGCGGGCGCGCGGTATCTGCTGATGCTCTGCCTCGATGCCGTCGATCTGCGGGAACGGCTCGCTGTCGACCGTGGCGCTCGTCGGCGACCAGTAGGCCTGGATGCCGTAGGTCAGCGGCAGGCTCCAAGCGGTGATGTCGTAGATCCGCTCCTCCTCGTTGCGGCGGATCAGCTCGCGCTCTTCGGCAAGGAACTCCTCGTCGAGCACGCAGTCGGGCTCGAGGATCGTCTTGATCGCCGCCCCCGCCATCTGGGCCAGCGGCACGATGGCCGTGCCGGCCGGGAGCTCGACGTCTTCGGTTTGGCGCGTGAAGTAGTTGTAGACTCCTCTGGCGGAGAACGGTTCCGAGGCGCGGTAGACGGTCCCCCCGACCCTCTGCAGGCAGCGTACTAACTTGTCGAAGCGGGCCGGGTCGGCGGGCGGGATGTAGAACTCGCGGACCGGGCCCTCGCGCCCGCTGCGTTGCACATCTGCGAAGAAGCGGTGGAAGTGACGCAGCAGCTCCTCGCGGTGCCGGGCGGCGGTCCGCAGCGTCGCCATGCTCGACGAGAACTGGTGCCAGGTGGCGTCGCGCAGCGTCAACAGGGTGCCGTCGCGGCGCCGGATGACGCGGCCGTCGGGCGAGGCCTGTTCGTAGGTCATGCCGACCGCGCCCAGCATGCAGGGCAGGCTCTCGCCGTAGCCGGGGTAGAAGTTGTCGAAGTCTTCCTCCATGTAGTAGGTCCAGCCGAAGCTGTCGAAGGCGGCGGCGTTGGCGCGGCCGAAGACCTCCCACCAGCTGCGGATGCCCTCGGGGATGTTCCAGTTGATCGGCAGCATCGGCGGCGCGAAGTAGTAAGTGGAGTTGCTCCCCATCTCGTGCAGGTCGGGGGCCACCTGCGGCAGCCACCGCAGGTACTCCCGCATCCGGTTGACCGTCTCGACCTGGGTCATCAGGAACCAGTCGCGGTTGAGGTCGAAGTAGTAGGCGTTGGTGCGGCCGCCTGGCCACGGCTGCCGGTGCTCGCGGGACTGAGTGTCGGGGTTCTCCTGCGACACCAGGTAGCCGTTGATGAAATTTACGTAGCGGTCGTGGCCGTCCGGATTCTGCACCGGGTCGATGAGCGTCACGACCTCGCGCAGTATCTCGAGGGTGGCCTCGTCGGTGCCGGCCGCCAGCTGGTAGACGGTCCGCAGCGCCGCCTCGGCGCCGCTACCCTCGTCGCCGTGCACGGTGTAGTTGAGCAGGGCGATGGCGGGCGTCGAGCCGATCGTCTCCTCGGTCTCGCCGGCGCCGCCGAGGAGGGCCGGCTCGGCGAGGCTGTGGATGCGCTCGCGGATCTCGTCGAGGCGGGCCATGTTTTCCGGCGAGCTGATGACCACGTAGTACTGGTTGCGCCCCTGAGTAGTTTGCCCGATGACGCGCAGGATCACTCGGTCGGAGGCCTCGGCTACCGCCTCGAGGTAGCTCCCGATCAGATGATGCGGCGTGTGGCGCGCGCCGAGCTGGTAGCCGAGCACGCTCTGGGGCGTCGGCACGGCGGGGTCGTAGCTGCCGCCTGGCCACATCTCGTCCTGGCCGCCAGCCGAAGCCACGACCGGAAAGAGTATCAGCGATAGGATTAAGGCGAAGACGCGTTTGTTCATGGTTATCCCTCCTTGTCCGCAGATTTTTCTAAAGCGTAGGCGAAAAGTATACCGGCAAGCGAATTGACTGTCGATCTCAATCGCAGCCGAGGGCCGCTAAGAGTGCGCGGGCGCGAACCTCTATTTCCCCGGGGACCATCACCGCGCCGATGACTGCGACGCCGTCGGCGCCGGCGGCCACCACGGCGACCGCGTTGTCCCGGTCGATGCCGCCGATGGCCACCAGCGGTTTCCGCGTGAGGGTGCGCGCGCGGCTCACCAGCTCGGTGCCGACGACGGGGAAGCGGGGCCTCTTGGTCTCGGTCGGGTAGACCGGTCCGACGGCGATGTAGTCGACCGGCAGGGCGTCGGCGGCCCGAACGTCCTCGGCGCTGTGGCAGCTCACGCCGATGATCGCTTCCGGCCCCAGGACCCGGCGCGCCGCTTCCGGAGGCATGTCCCGGTCGCCGAGGTGGACGCCGTCCGCCCCGGCGTATAGCGCCACGTCGGGCCGGTCGTTGACCAGCAGCATCGCGCCCCCCGCCGACGCGTGCGCCGCGGCGACGGCCTCCAGCGCCAGCTCGCGCAGGCTCCTGGTGGTGAGTCCCTTCTCCCGAAGCTGGATGAGCCGCGCTCCGGCCGCGCAGAGCTCGGCGGCTATCTCGCCCGCCGGTCGGCCGCCGGCGAGCTCCCTGTCGATGATCGGATATAGAAACGGCCTGGCGGGTAAGCGCACGGGTCACCAGCGTGTCTGCGTCTCGTTTCGCACCTGTAGCGGGCCGGGCTAGGCGTGCCCGGGAGGCTTCAGGATCTCCTCCACTAGGAAGCGCGTCGAGTAGTCGCCCTTGCGGAAGCGGCGGTTCTTGACCACCCGCAGCAGCAGTGGGATGGTGGTCTTCACCTCCTCGACGACCATGCACTCGAGGCAGCGCTGCATGCGCACGATCGCCTCCTTGCGGTCGTTGCCGTGCACGACGACCTTGGCGATCAGGCTGTCGTAGTTCGGCGGAATCCAGGCCCCCTCGTAAGCGGCGGTGTCGACCCGCACGCCCGGGCCCTTGGGGATGTTGAAGGCAGTGATCTTGCCCGGCGAGGGCGTGAAGCTGACTGGGTCCTCGGCGTTGATGCGGCACTCGATGGAGTGGCCGTGGAAGCCGATGCGGTTCTGCTTGAACGGCAGCTTGCGCCCTGCCGCCACCTGGATCTGCGCCTTGACCAGGTCGAGGCCGGTGACCATTTCGGTGACCGGGTGCTCGACCTGGATGCGAGTATTCATCTCCATGAAGTAGAAGCTGCCGTCCTCGTCGAGCAGGAATTCCATCGTGCCGGCGCTGGAGTATTCGATCGCTCGAGCCGCCTCGACGGCGATCCTGGTCATCTCGGCGCGGATCTCGTCGGTGACCGCCGGGCTCGGGCTCTCCTCGAGCAGCTTCTGGTGGCGGCGCTGCACCGAGCACTCCCTCTCCCCAAGGTGTACCGCGTTGCCGTGCTTGTCGCCGAGTATTTGGATCTCGATGTGGCGCGGCTTCTGCATGCAGCGCTCTATGTAGAGGTCCGGCACCCCGAAGGCGGCTTCCGACTCGGCTGCGGCGGTTTCGAAGGTGGCCTCGAATCCCTCGGTGCTGTTGACGATGCGCATGCCGCGGCCGCCGCCGCCAGCCTCCGCCTTGAGCATGACGGGGAAACCGATGTCACCTATTGCGGCCAATCCCTCCTCGGCGTCGCGCACGACGCCGCGGCTGCCCGGCATCGTGGGCACGCCTATGCCGGCCATCGTCTCCTTGGCCGCGCTCTTGTTGCCCATCAGGCTGATGACCTCGGGCGAGGGGCCGACGAAGGTGATGCCGCAGCTCTCGCAGACCTCGGCGAAGTAGGAGTTCTCGGCTAGGAAGCCGTAGCCGGGGTGGACGGCGTTGGCGCCGGAGATCTCCGCGGCGCTGATGACGGCGGGGATGTTGAGGTAGCTCTCGCTGGGGCTGGCGGGGCCGATGCAGATCGCTTGGTCGGCGAACTTTACGTGCAGGCTGTCGCGGTCGGCCTCGCTGAAGACCGCCACGGTCTTGATCCCCAGCTCGCGGCAGGCCCAGATTATCCGCAGGGCGATCTCGCCGCGGTTGGCGATCAGCATCTTCTTGAACATCGTCGGGTCCGGCCTCGAGGTTAATCGGTTTCTGCAGCACGGCCGGCTTCTCGCCCGGGCCTCGAAACCTGGTTCCGCGTCGGGCTCAAGGGGCCGTTTCGATGGTCACGAGCGGCTCGCCGAACTCCACAGGCTGGGCGTTCTCGACGTGTATCTCGGCAACCACGCCCTCCACGTCGAGCACGATCTCGTTCATCAACTTCATCGCCTCGACGATGCAGCAGACCTGGCCCTTCTCGACGCGGTCTCCTATATCGATGTACGGCTTCGCTCCGGGGCTGGGGGAACGGTAGAAGGTGCCGACCATCGGCGAGGTGATCGTATGCTTGTTAACGGGGATCTGCGCAGCAGGCTCTTCCGCCTCGACCTTTATCTCCTCCACGATGGGTGCAGGCACCGCCGCGGCCGGATTGGCCTTCTTGGCTTCCGCGGGCGCCGCTGCCGGCACCGCGGGGGCGTCCTTGCGGATGCGGATCTTGAAACCCTCCTTCTCGAGCTCGAACTCGGATATCCCCTTCTCCCTGAGCAGGTCGATGAGCTTATTAATCTGTTTCATGTCCACGTCTGAACCCCCACTGAAACAACAACGGCGCTCCCGGGCCGTCGCCGCCTGGCGGCGCGAACCAGGGTACTAGCACACCCGACGCCTGATTGCCACCGGAACTCCCCGGGCTAGAGGTACCTGGCCTCGTCGAACACCCCGATCTCTTTTGCATCGTCGACGTCGAAACCCTCGCGCCCCGGGCAGGTCATGATGCCGATGATGTTGGGCCAAAGCAGCAGTATCTGGGTCCGGTAGACCTCGCGGCGCCGCTTCTCCGGAGGGATTATCGCGCCCTGGTCGTCGCGCAAGCGCACGGTCTCCCACTTGGGATTCTCGATCCAGACGCCGAGCTTGTCGATCCCGACCACGCGCGCGTGGAACTGGTCTTCCCGGATGCCGAAGAAACCCATCTCGGCGTGGTTGCGGAGCTTGAAGTAGGCTTTTTTGCCGATGATGTCGGAAGTGCTCACTGGTTGATTCATTGGTTCACCGTGCTCGGGATATGAAACCTGTCAGATATTACGCTATAAACGCTCTCCCGGCAAATCCTGTTCGCCGGCCTCCTGTTCGAGCCGGGGCAGGAGCCGCTCGAGCGGTGCGCCGGGCGCCGCCTCGAGAACGGGCAGCGCCGGCGACGCCCCCGGCGCCGTCAGGTGGCGCCCCAGGTAGCGTATCAGTCCCGCCGCCGCGTCCGACGGGGGCATTTCCCCCCCTCCCTCTGCCCCCTCATCATCGCTGCCGCACGCGCCGGCCAGCGCCCTCAGCAGCTCGCCGGAGGCGACCGCCGCGCAGTCTGACGGGAACGCTTCGTTTTCCCAGCGCAGCTGCCAGCCTAGCGGCCCCCGGGCGACGGGATCGGTTTCCTCGTCTTCCAGACTCCACCACAGCTCCGGAGGGCCGCCTTCCGACACCAAGACCGTGGCGCCGCGCATCAGCTCTCGCTCCAGCTCGGCCAGCGTTTCCGGCGACCAGCCCTCGCCTAGTCCCGGCGGTAACTCTGCACCCGCGACAGCAGCGTAGCGCTCTGGCGGCCTCTCGGGCAGCGATGTCGTCACGGTTTCCCCGCCGATGCTGTGAGCCAGCGCGAGCCGCCGCAGCAGGCGGCTGGCGATCTCCCCTGTCCGCGCAGGCCGCTGATCGTCGTCTCCGTCCGGCGCGGTTACGGCGCGCATGAAAACGACTCCGGCCATCGTCTCCAGCCTCAACCTTTGTGCCGAGACGACGGGTCTGTAGAGCACGGCGGCGACGGCGGGCGAGTCGAGGTAGACCGTCTTTCCGGGGAGCGCGAGTGACCAGGCGGTCTGCAGCAGTGTTGCCCAGTGCAGCAGCAACGGATTGGCGTGCGGAAAGCCCTCAAGTCTTGCCTGCAGCGCCTCGGGGTGGGGGCCGGCGGCCAGTGCGCGCTCGATCCAGCGCAGCACCTCCGCCCAGTGGGCCGCGATGGGGCGCCCGTCGGCTGAGCCGGTGGCCAGGATCATCTCCAGGGTAATCCACAGCTCGCCGTCGGAGAGCGTAGGCAGGGGAGCCACCTGCTCGGTCGCTTCCGCGAGCGAGCGCCGGGTGGCGGCCGTCAGCGCGTCGGCCAGCGTCAGCGTTGCCAGACGCGGTCGCCGCCCGGGGCTCAGTATGCCGATCTCCAGCCGCAGCGCCGTCAGCGCCCCGTCGGTCGCCGAGCCGTCGCTGGAAGGCAGGTCGAGCGGCGAGCCGGGCATCCGCAGGCTCCCGACCCTCACGGAGGGAGTCAGACGCGCAGATCCTGCGGGCCCGCGCGAAAGCCGCGTGGTCAGGGCGACGGTGCCGTTCGCCGCCGCCACGCACGGCACCCTGCGCTCCAGCACGAGCGTCGTGGTGAGCCGCCGTCCTTCGAGGCGCTCTGCGAACAACCTCAGGCGCACCCAGTGGAAGAGCTCGGTCGGCATCGACGAGAGGTAGTTGATCACCGCCCGCGGGCTCAGGGCCACTTCGGTTTCCGCCGGCAGGCAGGGATGGAGATCGACCCAGCGGTCCCCGGCCGCCAGCTGCACCCAGAGATAATCGCCCGCCGCCTCAACGGCCTCGGCGAATCGTCCCGCCGTCGGCGCTTTTTCGATGCCGCCAAGCTCCGATGCCGCGGCCTCAAGTACGGCACCGGTCAGCACCGCCTCCCGCTCCTCGAACCGCGCCCACGCCTCGCTCCAGCGCTCGGGAGCGATACCCAGCCAGGCGAGGTCTTCGAGCGCGAGCGGTCCCTCTTCGGCCCGCGGCGCCGGCCGTACCGACGCAGTCAGCAGCTCGACGAGGTTCTCGGGAAGCCGGCACCTGGCCAGGCGCGAGCGCGCGCCGGTCGCGTCCAGCATCTCCTTGAGCAGGATCGCCTGGTCGTACGAGTTACCCGCCCCGGCCGCCAGAGTGCCGTGCCCCCCGCGCAGTGCGCCGCGGTACGGCTCGAAGCGGATCTCGTCGCGGACGAAGCGGAAGATGGCCTGCGCATCACCGCCCAGGAGAACCGAAAGCAGGCGCGGCGACAGGGCGCGGATCGACGGGGCGCTCTGCAGGCGCTCGCCGAAGCGGCCGGCGTAGTCTTGCGGCGGCGGTAAGACGGCCAGCAGTGCCGCGGCGAATAGTGCGGCTGCGGACATCATCATCATCTTCTCCGGGAGGCCGCTCAGGCAGTCCGCTCGATATCGGCGCCGAGGCTGCGCAGCTTGGCGACGATGTGGCTGTATCCCCTGTCGATGTGGTAGACGCGGTTGACTACGGTGCGGCCCTCGGCCGCGAGGCCGGCGAGCACCAGCGATGCCGAGGCGCGCAGGTCGGTGGCCATCAGGCTCGCCCCGCTCAGCGGCGTGGGGCCCTCAACCACGGCGCTGCCCCCCTCGATCTGGACTCGGGCGCCCATGCGCTTGAGCTCCGGCACGTGCATGAAGCGGTTCTCGAAGATCGTCTCGGTGACCACCGAGGTGCCGCGCGCCTGGGTCATGAGCGCGGTGTACTGCGCCTGCATGTCGGTCGGGAAGCCGGGAAAGGGTGCGGTGCCGACGTCGCGAGCGCGCAGCCCCGAGGGGGCGGTGGTGATCGCCTCCTCGCCGACCTCGAGACGGGCGCCGCAGTCGGCGAGCTTGTCGATGAGCGCGCGCATCCGGTCTGGCTCGCAGCCAGTCACCTCGACCTCGCCGCCGGTGATCAGGCCGGCGATCAGGTATGTGCCGGTTTCGATCCGGTCCGGGATTATGCGGTGCTCCGCCCCGCCCAGCTCCTCGACGCCCTCGACGGTGAGCGTCGGCGTACCCAATCCCTCGATCTTCGCCCCCATCCTGCCTAGCAGCAGCCCGAGGTCGACCACCTCCGGCTCCATGGCGCAGTTGCGCAGCACCGTGGTCCCGCGAGCCAGCGCGGCGGCCATGAGGGCGTTCTCGCTGCCGGTCACCGTGATCCTGTCGAAGGTGATCTCGCCGCCCTGAAGCCGCCCGGCGGCGGCCGAGAGGTAACCGTGCTCGAGATCGATGTCGGCGCCCAGGTGCCTGAGCGCCTCGACGTGCAGGTTCACAGGCCTGGCGCCGATGGCGCAGCCGCCGGGCAGCGATACCAGCGCGCGGCCAGCTCGGGCCATCAGGGGACCGAGGACGAGGATCGAAGCCCGCATCTTGCGCACCAGGTCGTAAGGAGCCTCGTGGGAGGCGAGGCGGCGGGCTCGGATCTCGAGCGCGTCGCCGTCGCGGCGCACCTGCGCCCCGAGGTGCTGCAGCAGCAGGACCATCGAGTCGACATCGTGCAGCTCCGGCACGTTAGCCAGCGTCACCGGCGCGGAGGTCAGCAGCGCCGCGGCCATCTGGGGCAGCGCGGCGTTCTTGGCGCCGCTAACCGCCACACTGCCGGCCAGCGGTCGCCCTCCGACTATGGAAAAGCGGTCCACAGCTCAGCCCTCCTTGCCGCTAACCACCACTCTGGGGATGCCCCGCAGGTCGGGCGCGGTGCGGAGGTGGCCCAGGGAGGGCTCCGCGGCGACGATCGCCTCCACCGGGCCGGCCTGCCGCGCGCCGCACTCCAGGTAGAGCCGCCCCCCGGGTTTCATCAGCAGCGCCGCCTGCGGAACCAGCCGCCGGAAGATCTCCAGGCCGGTGGGTCCGGCCACCAGCGCCCGTCGCGGCTCCGCACCGATCACCTCCGCCGGCAGCGCCGCCGCCTCCCCCTCCCCGATATAGGGCGGATTGGAGACCACGGCGTCGACCGAGCCGGGCCCGAGCCGCTCCAGCGCCGGCGCCAGCAGGTCGCCGTGCAGCAGTGAAATCCTGTCTGAGACGTTGTTGCGGGAGGCGTTGATCGCCGCCACCTCCAGCGCGCCCTGCTCGACGTCGATGCCGATCACCTCCGCCTGGGGGAACTCCAGCGCGATTGCCACGGCCAGGCAGCCGCTGCCGGTGCCGACGTCGACTGTCCTCGGCGCCGCGTTTTTGTCCGGGAAATCCTTCAGCAGCTCCTCGACGATGTGCTCGCTTTCCGGCCGCGGCACCGGCACCCGCGGGTCGACGTAGAACTCGCGCGACCAGAACTCCGCCCGGCGGGTGATGTACTGCAGCGGCTCGCGGCGCAGCCTGCGCCCCACGAGCCCGGCATAGCGGGCCTGCAGGTCGGGGGGCAGCTGGTCGTTCCAGCGGCCGAAAAGGCCGGCGGAGTCGGTCCGAAGCAGGTGCTGCATCAGTAGCTGGGCGTTGCGGCGCGCCTCCGCGATCTCCTGGGTCTCCATATGCTCGGCGGCCTCCTCGACGGCCCGGGCAATAGTCGCTTCCGCGGTCCTCATTCCCCCAGGGCCCCGACCTCGTCACGCAGGCGCTGCGCCTCGAAGTGGGCTACCAGCGGATCGATGACCTGGTCCAGCGAGCCGTCCAGGATCTCGCCGAGCCGGTGCAGCGTCGCGCCGGTGCGGTGATCGGTGACGCGGTTCTGCGGGAAGTTGTAAGTGCGGATCTTCTCGCTGCGGTCGCCGGAGCCGACCTGGCCGCGGCGGTCGGCGGCGATCGACTCCTGCTGCTCGCGTTTCGCGATGTCGTGGAGCCGGCTCCTGAGCACCTTCAGCGCCCGCGCCTTGTTCTTGTGCTGCGATTTCTCGTCCTGGCAGCTGACCACCAGCCCGGTAGGCAGGTGGGTGATGCGCACCGCCGAGTAGGTGGTGTTGACGCTCTGGCCGCCGGGACCGGAGCTGCAGAAGCGGTCGATGCGCAGGTCCTTCTCGTCCACCTCCACCTCGACGTCGTCAGCCTCCGGCAGCACGGCCACGGTCACGGCGCTGGTGTGGATGCGCCCGCTGGCCTCGGTCTGCGGCACCCGCTGCACCCGGTGCACTCCGCTCTCGTACTTCAGGCGGCTGTAGGCGCCCTCGCCCTCGACTATCGCCGTCACCTCCTTGATGCCGCCGACGCCGGTGGCGTGGGTGTCGGTGGTCTGCACCTTCCAGTGCTTCTGCTCGGCGTAGCGGCTGTACATGCGGAAGATCTCGGCGGCGAACAGCGCCGCCTCCTCGCCGCCGGTGCCGGCACGGATCTCGAGGATCACGTTGCGGGCGTCGCTGGGGTCCCTGGGCGCCAGCAGCGCCTTGAGCTCGCCGAGCACCTTCTCGCGCTCGGCGCCCAGGAGCTCGATCTCCTCGCGGGCCAGGGCACTCATCTCCGCGTCGTCGCTCTCGCGCAGCATCTGCTCAGCGTCGCGGAGCTGCTCGTCGAGTTTGCGTAGCGCCCGCGCGCCTCCGGCGGCCGGCTCGAGCTCGGCGTGCTCGCGCACCAGGCGGCGGTAGAGATCGCTGTCGGGGTGGGCCGCCGCCTCGCCGAGCCGCTCGGTCAGCTCCTCGTACTTCCGCTCCAGATCTTGCAGCTTGTCGATCATGGTTCCCTGACGTTTGCCTAGCAGATGAGGCGATTATCGCCTATAGACCCGCTTCGAGACAAGGGATGGGAGGG
>CAYOXX010000099.1:0-11242 GCA_964408025.1 uncultured Acidobacteriota bacterium
GAAATGGGTAAAATCCCGAATGAAGTTTTTGCCGGGCCGTCATTCCTGTCTGTCACTACTCGTAAAAAAAGTGCCCCCGGTATGACCCGAGGGCACTTTTACGCTTCTGCAGCAGAGGTTAGAACAGGAAGCGGAAGCCGAGCTGGTAGTAGCGCGCGCGCACGATCGCGCTGACGCGCTCGAAGGCGCTGGAAGTGATCAGGCGACTCGAGACATTGGTGATGGCGTCGTCGTTGAATAGGTTGAAGATGTCGAAGATGACGCCGACGCGGAAGCGGTCCATGAAGATGAACGCCTTCTCCAGGCGCAGGTCGACGTTGAGCTGGTAGCCGTAACGATTGGAGCCGTCGATCGGGGCGATCAGCTGCTCGTTGCGGCTGGCGCCCGCAGGCCTGTAGTAGTGGCCGTAGGGTTGGCCGCTGCGGTAGGTGATGATCGGGCTGATGTAGATGTCGAACGGGGCGATGTAGGTGCCGCTTAACTTGAACTGGTGCGGCATATCCTGGCCCAAACGGCCATCGCGGTTGATCCACCAGTTGGGGTTGTTGTAGAGGTCGAAGCCCTGGACCACGCCATAGCTGTTGTTTTGCGTTGTGCCGGTGTTGCGGCTGTAGCCGTAGCTGGCGACCATGCTCCAGTTGTCGCTCATCCGCTTGGTGAGCTCGAAGAGCACGGACCAGTAGTGGCGGTAGAGGTCGCCCAGCACGCCGGCCTGGCCCTCTCTCGGGTTGGTGTAGTACTCGGGGGTACCGTAGGAGATGCCGTCGTAGTAGACGCCGCTCCAGGAGCCGTTGGCGTTCGAGAAGCTACCACTCCTCTCAGTCCAGGTGATGTTGGGGTAGATCGAGCCGAACTTGCCGCCGTCCCATTTGTAGACGAAGGTGACCGATCCGGCCAGGTTCGCCATCAGCTCGCGCTCGACGCCGAGCATGATTCCCTCGGTCCACTGGTTGCCGATTGTGGGATCGATCTCGTACTCGCCAGGCTGCGAGCCGCCGTAGACATCACCCAGCACCCAGGCGCCGCCGCTCCAGTAATACCACATGGACGGCGGAACCCCTGTGACCATCGGCTCGGTATTGCCGCTGAGGACGCCCTCGTAGTAGCGACCGTAGAAGCCGCGCAGCACCGTGGTGCCGTCGCCGAACAGGTCGTAGGCGAAGCCGAGGCGCCAGGCGGGGTCGTTGTAGCGCAGGAAGGTGCTGCTGCCGCCCAGGCCGCCATCGGCCGCATTCTGGGCGCTCAGGCCGGTGCTGTCGTAGCGGAAGCCGAGGTTCAACGTCAGCCTGTTGCTGAGGCTCCAGCTATCCTGCAGGAAGCCGGCGTAGCGAGTGATCACCGTGCCGCCCTCGTAGGTGCCGTAGTTGTACCACTCGGAAGGTGCGCCGTTGGTGTAGTATCTAACCAGCTCATGCGAGTAATAGCGGGCCGAGAGGCTGCTCTCGCGCTCGATGCCGAACTTGAAGCTGTGGCTGCCGTTCCAGTTGTCGTTGTAGTACTGCACCGTCAGCAGCAGGTTGTCGCGGTTGCGCGTGTAGAGGTCGGTTCTGCTCAGGCTGCCCGGGGCCAGGTAGAGGCCGGTAGCGAGGTCGTAGGCGGTCTCGCCCTCGTTGCGCGGCACCAGGTCGAAGCCGCCGCGGAAGCCCGCGAAGCGGCCCTCGATGATGACGTCGTCACTGAGCACGTAGGAGTGCTGCAGCAGGTAGGTGTCGGACTTCGATACCTGCTCCCAGAGGCCGTCCTCCCAGTTGGTCGACCAGGAGCCGTAGGCCACCCTATGGCTGCGGCCGCGCTTGTAGTATACCCAGCTGAAGTAGCTGACGTTGCGGTCGTTCCACATCATGCTAACCTTCAGGAACGAGCGCTTTGGGTCCTCGGCCTGTGTGATCGGGCCGGACAGGGTGCCCCGCTGTGTTTCCACCTTCTGGTAGTTGAAGTTGAAGAAGAACCAGGCGCGATCCTGCAGCACCGGACCGCCGACGGCGAAGTTCGGGTCCTTCATGTCGCTGGCCGTCGGGGTGCCGACGTAGGGGTGGTCCTCGGTGTTGTCGCTCACCCAGCCGACGCGCTGCATGAAGTAGTTGACCTCGCCGTGGAAGTCGTTGCCGCCGCTCTTGGTCACCGCGTTGAGCGTGGCGCCGGTGAAGGCGCCGTACTCGGCCGGGCTGCCGAACATCGCCACGTCCATCTGCTCGACCGCCTCGAGGTTGATCGAGCTGAAGACGGTGCCGGTGGCCGGGTCGCTGACGTTGACGCCATCTTGGTTGTAGGCCTGGCCGGCTTGCTCGACGCCGCCGAAGGCGGACTCGTCAGTGAAGCCGCCCAGCGCGTTGGCGGTGCCCCAAACATATCGTGTGTTCGGGGCGTTCAGCAGGTAGTCGAAGTCGAGCGTGCGGCTGATACCCGAGTCGGTCTTGTCGACCAGCGGCGCCTCGCCGGTGATGGTGACCACCCGCTCGAACTCAGAGGGCGTCATCACCTTGTCGAGCGTCACCGTCACCTCGTAGTCGAGAACGATGTCGGTCTGCTCGATGGTGTTGTAGCCCTCCATCTCGAAGCGGATGTTGAAGGTGCCCACCGGCAGCAGCACGAAGCGGTACATGCCGCGCTCGTTGGTGGTCGTCGTCATCTCGCGCGCGATCAGCGCGTCGGAGGCGACCGTTACGGTCGCCCCCACGATGACGGCGCCGTCGGCGGTGGTCACCGTGCCGATGATGCGGCCCCTGTTCTGCTGGGCGAAGGCCGTAGTGGCCACCAGCAGAACAAGGACAAGTGGAAGAAACTTCTTCATTAGAAACTCCTGTTTTAAAAGGTTAGTGTTCTTTGGGCACTTGAATAAGATGCCCCTTGCCACTCCTCCGCAGTTGCTGGCCAGCTGCGCTCACTGCTGCGCGTGTGGCTCGTTTCCGAGAGGAGCAACTATCGTGCCAGACGGCTCTGAGTGTTCCCGAACATGAAAAAGGAGACACCGCCAAAGAATCAGCGTTCAGGATCATGGATGTAAATCCATCTATCTAAATGAGATACGGATTAGATAAAGGCGGTTCGTGGGGCTATCGCTTGCATTCTCTCCGCTATGTGAATTGTAATCCTCATCAAGAGTTGGTTCAGAGTATTGAATCGTCAACAAAAAATTGATCCTACTTCACCGCATCTTGGAACCGTCCGGCTTGTCGTTTTGAGAGGTGCCTCGCCGGCGGCCGATGCTGATCAAGACGGAAAGAACTAAGGACGATATTACTCTCCGTCACATCATCCAAATCTATGAGTGACAGACAGGAATGTCTGTCCTACCGTACAATTGTAGTGGCGGCCTGAACTTGTCCGCTGGAGCTTGCTTGTCCGATGAAGCTTCAGCGCGGTCGGAAGCGAAAGCGGATGCCGCCCGCAATCTTGTAATCAACTTTCTAGTCCTTCATCCGCCGCGGCGGATTCCCGTCTGTCACCGCCGATTCGGACGGTAGGACGGACCCGCCGGAGGCGGGCAAGCTCTCCTGTCTGTCACTGCCGATCCTGACGGTAGAACAGTCCGCCGCCGCCAAGGCTATGGCGAACAAGTCCGCCGTAGTTTTAACGAAGGCGGATTCCTGTCTGTCACTGCCGATCCTAACGGTAGGACAGACATTCTTGTCTGTCCCATCTGATATAAGAGGTAGGACAGTATTTGCCTAGGTGGACGGCGGATAACTGTCTGCTACTCCATATAAAAAAGTGCCCCCGGATTTACCCGAGGGCACTTTTGAGCTTCTGCAGCAGAGGTTAGAACAGGAAGCGGAAGCCGAGCTGGTAGTAGCGCGAGCGCACGATCGATGTCGGCCGCTCGAATGTGCTGGAGTTGATGCGGTGGTTGGAGTGGCCGGTTACGGCGTCGTCGTTGAAGAGGTTGAATACGTCGAAGATGACGCCGACGCGGAAGCGGTCCATGAACGAGAACGACTTCTCCAGCCGCAGGTCGACATCGAGCTGGTAGTCGTAGCGGTCGGTGCCGTCCACCGGCTTGATGAGCAGGTCGGTGTCGCTGCCGCCCGGACGGTAGTAGAGGCCGTAGCAACGGCCGCTCATGTAGGTGATGATCGGGCTGATGTAGATCTCGAAAGGAGCGATGTAGGTGCCCGAGAATTTAAACACGTGCGGGCGCTCCATGCCCAGCCTGCCGACGGCGTTGATCCAGTCGTTGGGATTGTTCCACGTATCGAATCCCTGGATGACGCCGTAGCTGGTGTTGTAGACGGTCCCGTTGTTGCGGCTGAAGGTGTAGTTGGCGTACATGCTCCAGTTGTCGCTCATCCGCTTGGTCAGCTCGAAGGCGAGAGCCCAGTAGTGGCGGAAGAGGTCCTCGGTGATGCCGTGATCGCCCTTCTTGGGATTGGTGTAGTACTCGGGGATGCCGAACTGGATGTCGTCGTAGTAGATGCCGTTGTAGGAGCCGTTGGCGTTGCTGAAGTTCGCCTGATACTGGTTCCAGGTGGCGTTGGGGAAGATGACGCCGAGCTGGTTGTTGTCCCACTTGTAGATGAAGGTCAGCGCTCCGGCCAGGTTCGGCATCAGCTCGCGCTCGAGACCGAGCATGATCCCCTCGGTGTACTGGTTGCTGACGTTGGGGTCGATCTCGTACTCGCCCGGCTGCGAGCCTCCGTACTGGCTGTAGAGGTACCAGGCCGAGCCGTCCCAGCGGTACTGGCGCGACGGCGGCACGGAGGTGACCATCGGCTCGATGTTGCCGCTGACGACGCCCTCGTAGTAGCGGCCGAAGAAGCCGCGCAGCACTGTTGAGCCGTCGCCGAACAGGTCGTAGGCGAAGCCGAGGCGGTAGGCCGGATCGGTCATGTGCATGAAGGTATCGCTGCCCGCCAGGCCGCCGAGTGTGGGATCGTCGGCCTCGGCCCACCAGCGGTCGATGCGGAAGCCGAGGTTCAGCGTCAGGCGGCTGCTCAGGCTCCAGCTATCCTGCACGAAGCCGGCGATGCGCTTGCGCACGCGGCCACCCTCGTACTCGCCGTAGTCGTACCAGCGGTACGGCTGGCCGTTACGGTAGTAGATGTTCTCGGTGTGGGTGTAGAAGCGGTTGCCCATGTGGCGCTCGTAGTTGACGCCGAACTTGAAGCTGTGCGTGCCGTGCAGGTCGTCGTTGAAGTAGGCCAGCGTCACCAGGTACTCGTCGCGCGGTCGGTTGTAGAGGTCGCTGCGGCTGAGGCTGCGCGCTAGGTGGTTGCCGGTATCGTAATCGCGGATCATCGGGCCCTCGACGCGCGGCCAGAGGTCGAAGCCGCCGCGGAAACCGCCCCAGCGGCCCTCGAGGATCAGGTTTTCGGTGATTACGTAGGAGTGCTGGATCAGGAAGGTGTCGGACTGGCTCACCTGCTGCCAGAGGCTGTCCTCGTTGTTGGTGCGCCAGGAGCCGTAGGCCACGCGGTGGCTGCGGTCGCGCTTGTAGTAGATCCAACTGAAATAGGTGATGTTGCGGTCGTCCCAGCGGGCGCTGAACTTCAGGAAGGAGCGCTTCGGGTTCTCGACCTGGGTGACGACGTCGTCGATCAGCTCGCGCTCGGTCTCCCACTTCTGGTAGTTGAAGTTGAAGAAGAACCAGATGCGGTCCTGCAGCACCGGCCCGCCGATGGCGAAGTTCGGATCGGTCAGCTTGCTGGCCGTGGGCGCGCTGACCAGCGGGTACTCCCCGGTGTTGTCGCTCACCCATTCGGTGCTCTGCATGAAGTAGTTGACCTCGCCGTGGAACTCGTTGCCGCCGCTCTTGGTCACCACGTTGAGCGCCGCGCCGGTGAAGGCGCCGTACTCGGCCGGGGCGCCGAACATCGCCACGTCCATCTGCTCGACCGCCTCCATGTTGATCGAGCTGAAGATCGTCTTGGTCGACGGGTCGGAGACGTTGATGCCGTCGGTGCTGTAGGTCTGGCTGGCTTGCTCGACGGCGCCGAGGGCGGAGTTATCGTTGAAGCCGGCGACGATGTTGGGCATGTTCCAGACGTTGCGGGTGTTGGGTGCCTGCTGCAGGTAGTCGAGGTTAATCTGGTAGCCGATGCTCGAATCGGTCTTGTCGATGAGCGGCGCCTCGCCGGTGATCGTCACCACCCGCTCGAACTCCGAGGGCGTCATCACCTTGTCGAGCGTCACGGTCGACTCGAAGCCCAGCGTGATGCCGGTCTGCTCGATGGTGTTGTAGCCCTCCATCTCGAAGCGGATGTTGTAGGTGCCTATCGGCAGCAGCACGAAGCGGTACATGCCGCGCTCGTTGGTGGCCACCGTCATCTCGCGCGCTATCAGCGCGTCGGAGGCGATTGTAACGGTCGCACCGACGATGACGGCGCCGTCGGCGGTGGTCAACGTGCCGACGATGCGGCTCCTGTTCTGCTGGGCGAAGGCCATAGTGGCCACCAGCAGAACGAGGACAAGAGGAAGGAATTTCTTCATTGGTACCCCCTTTTGTTGATGGGTTAACGTTCTTTGGGCACTTAAGTAGATGCCCCCCAGCCATCTTTCTGGCGTTGACGTACGGCAATACCTCAGTTCTTGGTTTATGTACATTGCAAGGGGCAACTATCGTGCCAGACGACGCAGGGTGTTGATAAATACAAAACTGGAACGTCGCCGATAGATCAGTGTTCTAAGTCATGGATGTAAATCCATATATTTAAACAAGATACGGAGCACATAAAGGGTTTCATGTATCTAGTGCTCGTATTCCTTGCTTACAAGCGGATTTGGGCCTTTCTCAGGAGTTGATTCAAAATATTGAACCGGCTTCAAAAATTTGGTTTTGGTGGAATGGCTGTATCTTTGAGGTATTCGGTTTGTTTGATTTAACGGCGCCACACCAGCGGCCGTAGTTACTCGGAACAGAGAAAACAAGGATGGACATTCCAGTCTTCAAATCCCGGCCCAATCGGTAGGACAGTTCGCCGCCGCCAAGGTTATGGCGAACAAGTCCGCCGAAATTTATACGTAGGGCGGACAAGTCCGCCGTAGTTTTAACGAAGGCGGATTCCTGCCTGTCACCCGCCGCAGGCGGGCATGGCTTGCAGTCCGCGGCTAAACGAGCCGGTTATGGCTCCCGCTGCGCGGGAGCTGACAGACAAGAATGTCTGTCCTACCGAGACGTGTGACAGACAACCTCGGAAGTTGGGATAGGGGATAGGATAGTTTCAAATCCTCGGCGTGCCCCAACGGAGGATCCGATTTTTTCAGGTCCGCCAGGCGCGGGCGACCTCGGCCAGTGCCGCCACTTGCCGCAGTAGCTCCTCGAGGCTGTCCAGCGGCCACATGTTGGGGCCGTCGCAGGGGGCGCTGTCCGGGTCGGTGTGGACCTCGAGGAAGAGCGCATCGGCGCCGGCCGCCACGGCGGCGCGCGCAAGCGTCGGGACGAATTGGCGCAGGCCGCCGGTTCTGTTTCCCTCGCCGCCTGGTAGCTGCACGCTGTGGGTGGCGTCGAATACGGCCGGCACACCTGCCTCGCGGATCAGCGGGATGCCTTTCATGTCGACTACGAGGTTGTTGTAGCCGAAGCTGCTGCCCCTCTCGGTGATCATCAAGCGGCTCCCGCCGGCCGATCGGACCTTCTCGACGATATTCGGCACCTCCCAGGGCGAGAGGAACTGGCCCTTCTTGACGTTGACTGCGCGGCCGCTGCGCGCCGCGGCCACCAGCAGGTCCGTCTGCCGGCAGAGGAATGCCGGCACCTGGATGACGTCGGCCACCGCGGCGGCGGCTTCGACCTGGTCGGGCAGGTGGACGTCGGTCAGCACCGGCACGCCTACCCGCTCGCCCACTTCGCCCAGGATCTCCAGCCCCTCCTGCATCCCGGGACCGCGGAACGACGAGATGGCGGTGCGGTTGGCCTTGTCGTACGACGACTTGAACACGTACGGCAAACCGACCGCGGCGGCAATCGCCGCGGCACGCTCCGCCACCTCGAGCGCCTGCTCGCGCGACTCGATGACGCAGGGGCCGGCGATCAGCAGCAGCGGCGCGCCGCCGCCGATGCCGATACCCGGGCTGATTTCGAACGCCTCAACGCTCATCGGGACACCTCGCAACGTGGACAGTCTACTACAAGCCGGCCCCGGAGTGAATTTCAGGTTAACGCGGTTCGGGCGCACGGCGTTTCCGGTAATGCTTACGCCGCCCGATCGGCTCGCCGCCGCGGTCGCCGTGTGGTAAATTGATCCGGGCCGCGGCACTTTGCCGGCCGCATGTTTTCGGGGGGAGGGAATGCCCGAGATCGAATTGCTGAGCGACGCGGAGTACGCGGAGCTGGGCTTCCGCAGCGGACTGGAGATCCACCAGCAGCTGGACACTTGCGAGAAGCTCTTTTGCCGCTGCCCGGTCGGGCTGACCGACAGCGAGCCGGACATGCGCATCCTCAGGCACATGCGACCGACGCTGTCGGAGCTGGGTGAGTACGACGGCACCGCGCTGATGGAGTTCAAGACCCGCAAGCAGGTAGTCTACGAGCTCTTCAGCGACCGCACCTGCACCTACGAGATGGACGACACGCCGCCGTTTCCGCTCAACCGTCAGGCGCTGGAGATCGCCATCGAGATTGCGCTGCTGCTGCGCTGCCGCATCGTCGACGAGGTGCACGTCACCCGCAAGCAGTACCTGGACGGCAGCATCCCCACCGGCTTCCAGCGCACGGCGGTGATCGGCGTCGACGGCTGGATCCCTTACAAGGGCCGCCGCATCCGCGTCGCCATGCTCACGCTCGAGGAAGACGCCTGCCGCGAGGTCAGCGACGTCGGCCACGAGATCACCTTCAAGACTGACCGGCTCAGCACGCCGCTGGCGGAGGTCATCACCTATCCCGACATGAGAACGCCCCGCGAGGTAGCCGAGGTCAACCGGCTGCTCGGCGACCTGATGCGGGCCACGTGCAAGGTGAGGCGCGGCATCGGCTCGGTGCGCCAGGACGTCAACGTGTCGATCGCCGGCGGCGACCGGGTCGAGATCAAGGGCGTCCCCAAGATCGGCTACGTCCGCGCCCTCACACACTACGAGGCGCTGCGGCAGAAGGCGCTCCTGGAGCTGCGCGACGAGTGCCGGCGGCGAGGCCTCCGTGCCGAAAAGATCGCCGCCGGGCGGATTGAGGCCAGAGAACTGCTCGCCGGAACGAAATCGGAGCCGCTGCGCCGCGCCCTCGACGAGGGCGGTGCGGTCGCCGCCATCCGCCTGCGGGGCTGCGCCGGGCTCTTCGGCCGGCTGATGCAACCCGGCCTCGACTTCGCCGACGAGGTTTCGGGTCGCATACGGGTCGTGGCCTGTATCGACCGCCTACCGAACCTGCTTCACTCCGACGACGAGCAGGGCTCCGGCCTGGCGCCGGAGGAGTGGCGCGGGCTACGCAAGGCCCTGGGGGCCACGGAGGGCGACCTGGTTGCCATGGTCTTCGGCAACCCGGAGGACGCCCATACTGCGGCCGGCGAGGTGGAGATCCGCATGCGGGAGGCCCTGGACGGCGTGCCACGGGAGACGCGGCAGGCGTTCCCCGACGGCCGCACCGGCTTCGAGCGCATCCTGCCCGGCCCGGACCGGATGTATCCGGATACCGACACACCGCCAACCGCCGTCCAATCGGAGTTAATCGAGCGGATCAAGGCCAGCATGCCGGAGCAGCCCTGGGAGAGAGAGCGACGATACGGCGAACTGGGATTGGGCTCCGAGGTCGCACGCCTGCTCTCGAGGTCGCGGGTGGGGGATCTGTTCGATGAGCTGGCGCCGCGGCTCGAGCTCCCGGCAGCGACCGTCGCCGGCGTCCTGCTCCGCCACGCGGGGAACGCCGGCAGGAGCGGCCCAGATCTCGGGCGCCTCGGCACCGGGGACTGGCAGCGGGTGCTGGCGCTACTCCAGGAGGGAATCGTCTCCCGCGAGAAGTTGCCGGAACTACTTGAGAGGGTGGCGCGCAGGGAAGACCTGTCCCCCGAAGAGGCACTCTCCGCCGATGGCTTCGCCTGCGTCGCCGAGCCCGAGGTGGATGCCGCGGTCGAAGAGGAGGTCGGGAGTTGGAGCCGTCGCGGAAACTGGCCGCGGGGCAAGGCAGAACGCTATCTCGTCGGCCGCGTCATGCGGCGCATAGGCAAGCGCTACCCGGGCGCGGAAGTGGCGAGGAAGATAGGGGCGAGACTCGACCAGCTCGGAATAGAGGTGGGCGAGGAGGGCGAGGAGGGCAAGGAGGGCAGACGATGAAGGCTGAGAATGCTCCCGATGCGCAGCCCGGGCAACTGCGGATCGCGCAGCTCGTGGTCGTCTTGTCGGGTATCGCACTCGTGGCGGCGGGGGTGCTGATCGCGCTCCTCGGGGGAGCGTCGGACCCGTCAGTTCTCGTCCTGGCCGCGGCGTTGATCGCCGTCGGCCTCGGCGACCTTATCGTCGCCTTCTTCATTTTCCGGCGAGCCTCGGAGATGAATATCCGGCGCCCCGGCGGTCTCGACTAGCGCGAATGAAAAGCCTGGCGGAAATCGATCTGCAATTTTATGGTCAATTGCACCGCCTTGAGAGGCCAATCAAGCATGTTTTGGGGCTAGTAAACCACTTAATTCGACAATTATTTCCTCATTTCGCCTTGGCGACCTTGACTTCGATATCGGCGATGATATATTGCCGACGTGCCGCGAACAGGACCAATCCGATTCCGGTGGCTACCCTGTGCGAGGGAACCTAATGTCGAAACCGGTGGAGATATACGAGGCCTGGTGCAAGGGCTGTGTGATCTGCGTGGAGTTGTGCCCCGCCAAGGTTCTGGAGATGCAGAAGGGCAAGGCTGTTGCGGTCCGGCAGGAGGACTGCACCGGTTGCCTGCTTTGCGAGATCCACTGCCCGGACCTCGCTATTGTGATCCACAAGGAGTTCGTCACAAAAAAGAAGCGGCCTGAGAAAGCCGCCACCGAGGCTTAGGCGATGGGCGAGCGCGGGCAAGTACGGCTGATGAGCGGTAACGAAGCGGTCGCCGAGGGGGCGATCGCCGCGGGTTGCCGCTACTTCGCCGGCTACCCGATAACGCCCTCCTCGGAGATCGCCGAGCAGCTGAGCTACATGCTGCCGCGCGTCGGCGGCAAGTTCATCCAGATGGAGGACGAGATCGCCTCCATCGCCGCAGTCATCGGCGCCAGCCTGGCCGGCGTCAAGTCGATGACCGCCACCAGCGGACCCGGCTTCTCGCTCAAGCAGGAGAACATCGGCTACGCGGCGCTAACCGACGCGCCGTGCGTCGTTGTTAACGTGCAGCGCGCCGGGC
>CAYOXX010000100.1:0-11013 GCA_964408025.1 uncultured Acidobacteriota bacterium
GGCTGGTACCGCGCTCGCCGAAGCCTTGCCGGTCGCCACGGTGCCCTCGACCTCGTTCCTCCGCCGCTTGGCTGCGGGCGGCGCCGAGCGCGGGCTGCAGCCAGCTTGCGCGGCGCTGCTGGCGGGACCCGATCTCGGCGGGGAGGAGTTAGTAGCGGGCGTCGCCGAAGCGCTCTCGTTTCGCCTGCAGAGCGTCCTGCCCGAGGGCCGCCTGCGCGTCCTCGAGCGCCCTGCAAAGCTCGAACCCGGGACCGCAGTGGCTATCGTGGCCCACGGCCGGGCGGGCAGTGGCGGGAGCGGGCAGTCGCGGCTGCTGATGCGGGATCGGCGCGGCAGGCCCGCCTGGATCGGCGCCGACCGCGTGGCGGCGTCGCTCGGGCCGGCTGCCTTCGCCTTCCTCTCCGTCTGTCGCTCGTCGACCGCCGCCGTGGGAGCCGACGACGAGCCGACCGGCCTCGTTTGGCCGCTGCTGGCCGGTGGCTGCCGCTGCGTTGTCAGCAGCCTCTGGGACGTGGAGCCGACCGCGGCCGCCGCCTTCGCGGCGCGGTTCTTCGATTCACTTCACGAGGGCGAGACCGCCGGGCGCGCTCTGGGCCGGGCGATGGGGCGGCAGCGGGGCGATCCGCGATTCCCGAACCTGCGCGACTGGGGAGGATTCGTGCTCTACGGCGACTGGCGCTGGCGGCTCAACCGCCGAGCAGCGCCGGGTCGATCTCGATCAGGTAGTTAGCGGCCGGGTCGACACCCTCGAACACAATCCGCGAGAGCCTGGGATCGTGCGTGCGCCGGGCCGGCGGCAGCGTCGACTCCTCGCGGCGCAGCAATGCCGTGGCGACCATGAACCTCTCCCGATCCAGCGGGCAGTTCTCTATCTGCAGCGTAAGGCGCCGCTTGCCGGGCGAGAGGGCGAGGGCGCAGCGGAAGGCCCCGTGCCGGATGGTCGCCTCGTCTACCTGCTGCAGGCCGGCCGACTCGGATTCCAGGCTCGCGGCGGACCGGGGGCGGATATCGTAGTCGTAGGACGGGTGCCGCTCCTCGACGCGCCAGCGGCCGTGCAGGCACCTCAGCGAGGCCAGTGTCACCGTCCCCCCCTCGACCTCCTCGCCCTCCATGTCCTCTCCGACTGCCGCGTCGTATCCCGCAGCGGCATCGTGGATCTCGTCGGGCGGCGCTTCGCCTTCTGTGTCCTCTTCGTACTGCTTAGCCGCTTCATACATCCGCTGGAGCTGCCCGAGCCAACGCCACAGGTTTTCGTCCCGGCAAACGGCCGAGAGCACAAATGCCCTCAGCGGCATCGGCGTGCGGTCGTTCAGGAAGTCGTCCAGCAGATACAGGTCTATCTGCACGGTAGTCGCCACTGCGGTCGCGGCCGCGATCAGCAGAATCTCCTCTCGCAGGCGTTCGCAAAGAGCTTTGTCCCGGCGGATATGGCCTATAAGCTCCACAAGTGGGCGGCCGGCGCCGCCGTTTTCGAGGAACCTCTCTACTTCCTCCCAGCTCAAGCTCGATACCTCATGTGCGCCGGCCGGAGCCGAGCGTTCGCCGCATGCTGCCGAGCACCCGCTGCCGAGCCCGCTCGGCGCGCTTACGGGCCGTGTCGATGTTGGTGCCGATCAAAGAGGCGATCTCTTTCCACTTCAGTAACTCGCAGTAGCGCAGCAGAAACGGCTTCCTGATCTCCTCGGCCAGACCCGAGACGCTTTCCTGGAAGGCGGCGCGCAGCTGCTTGCCGAAGAGCTCCTTGTTGGAAGGGTGCATCGCAGAACGCTTATCGCCCGCGCCGGCCGCCGGCGCTGGCGCGTCGTCGGCCACGCTGTAGAGGCGCACCTTGCGCTCTCTCCTGTGGATGAAGCTGAATATCTTGTTCTTGTCGATCGTTACCACCTACGATTTTATGTTTTCGCAGTGCCGGAGCCTCGCCGGCCCCCGCATGATCTTGAGGAAGGCCCGGCTGAACAGGTCGCGCTGCAAATCATCGGAGATTGCGAATATACGCACAAAATAATAGACCAGCCGATGATAGCGCATGAAGAGTTCCTCGGCAAGTCGAGGCAGCCATTGCGTCTGGGATCGCGGCCTCGCCGGTCCGCGTCGGACTACAAGGCGTGCGGTATGCCGCCGCCGAAGGGAGACGATTCGAGGAAACGGGAATACTAGTTTCCCTTGTCCCGGACTATTCCCGATCGTCCTCGAGAATGTCGTCGATGTCGGCGCGTAGAACTACCCATTCTTCGGAGTCATCGGATATCTGGATCTTGTCGATCTCGTTCCTCTCGACAAACTGCCGTGCGGCCGCTTCGGACACGCCCAGGTAGAGGGCCAGATCGCTCGACGATATGAAGACTTTCTTCATCCGGAAGGATAACGCCGCCACCTTCTTCAACGAATCCTTGAGAGTATCGAAGCCGGCATCGATTTTCTCCAGCACGTCTTCCATCTCGATCCTGTCGGCCGGCCCCTCCAGGCTGCCTATCTGCATTTTCTCAATCGGGAATGGCATGACCGCGCCCTCCTCGGGCAGGGCCCCTTCGGATACGACGGCCGCGTCTACTTTAGCGCTCGCTGCCAGGCCCTCACGCCGCCAGCCCCCGACAGCGCGTGACAAAAAGCCCCAAACCTTCTCGACCTCCGGCCACAACTGGCCGACAAGCATGACCGAGCACATAGCCGTGAAGAAAAACGGGTCCAGGAAAATCAGGACATCCCAGATCTGCCTGCTACTGACAGTCATCTTCAGTATGTCGCTGACAAAGTATGTACTCCCACTTATCGACCAGGCAAGAATCAGAGCGCTCTTCTTCTTGATAGCATTCGGCATCTCCAACGCTTGACCTAAATTGAAGATGCTCATAGGCAGGTAGTAGAGCAGCACGAGGGGAAGAGGGAAAAACGGAACAACCACTAGCGCCAGCAAAGCAAATATCGCCCACCAGGGCTCATGGCCAACTTCCTTTCGCATAACTTCTACATAGGCAAGTAGGCAGAGGAGCTCACCAATATTTATTCTTATAAGTGATAATTCGTGCGTGTAAAGCCAGGGGAATATAAGATTAAATAAAGGAAGGATTGAAATAGTCAGGGCGTAGACAGGGAACCAGCGCAAATGTCTCCAGCGGAAAAGCGCAATTATTCCTATGGAAGCAATGAAAATAGAGTTTAAAATATATAGTGCCACGCCCCGACTCCAACTAAATCATTTGTCGTTCTCAGGCTCCGGGGGAGGCGGTGGAGGCCCCCAAGGATTGCCGCCGGATTTGACTCCATCAACGATATCCGCCTCGGCCCACAGCCATTGCGAGCAGACGGCCATCAGGTACCAGGGAACATCTTTGATTTTTAAAACTTTTTCAATTCTTGCTACCAGCGTTACTGTGTCGCCCGGTTTGTACTTCGGTTCGTAGGCCATAAGTCCCTCCTCCTACAAGGTTTTGGTTAACGGGATTTGGTTCCATGTTGCTCTCGCCGTTGCAATCGGGCCTCCCATAACAATAACAGAGGAAATTGGATTTGGGAAGACCATATTTCAATTTCGGCTGAAATTCAGACGCGGTTTCGCCTGGCGAATCTTTTTCTGTTTGTGAATATGATTCTCCAATAATCATGTTGAGTTGATTTGGCCGCTGGACGCCTTGCCGGGAGCGACCTCATACGGATTTATACCGATTCTCGGAAGTTAACTCCTTTTTGAGATGTTGATTCAAATAACCAGTAGGACAGTCTCCGCTTAGGCGAACGGCGGATTCCTGTCTGTCGAGGGAGCGAAGTCCCAGCTTAGGATTTCGTAAACAGTAGTAGCGAATAAAAAATTATTATGAGAACAGCTACAAAAGAAGAAGCCGTTTCTCAGGGATGGATGTACAAGCGCGCGCCCTCCGCCCGAGGCTGGCAAGTTCAGAACGCGCCTACAACAGTGTGTATATACTGCAGTTACGCTCGCTCTCAGGCACGGTCCGCCGCGCCATAGAATTGCGGCAGCGTCAAGCCCTGATGCGGACTGCGACGGCGGTGAGGTCGTCCTCGAACTCGGCGACGCCGCGGAAGGAGCGCAGGGTGTCGGCGAGGGTGCGCAGCAAAGCTTCGGGTTCCGCGTCCCCGCTATCTCCGAGCAGCCGCAGCAGACGGTCGAAGCCGAAGTCGTCGCCGGAGCCGTCGGCCGGCCGCGCCTCGATTACGCCATCGGTGACGATTACGACGGTGTCGCCCGGCTGCAAGAGGTAGGAGGCTTCTCGGTAATCGGAGCGGTCGGATGCGCCCGGCGGCAGGGGATACGCTTCCATTTCCAGGAATCTGGCCCCGCCACCGCGTGAGATGACAACCGGTTCGGGCAGGCCGGCGTTGCTCCAGCGCAGGCTCATGGCGTCCAGATCGAAGACCGCGAACGCCACGGCGGCGAAGGATCGCGAGTTGGATGTGCGGACCAGGTAGCGGTTGAGTCGCTCCATGGCCTCCGCTGCCGAATCGCTTTCCTCGGCGATGAGGCGCAGCGAGGATATCGTGGCCGCCATGTTGATGGCGCCGGCCACGCCCTTGCCGACGATATCGCCGACGATGATGCCGACCTTGCGCGGGCCGTACTCGATGAAGGTGTAGAAGTCGCCGCCGACCTCCATGGCTGGGATGTTGAGTGCGGCGATGGATGCCCCCTCCAGCCGGGGAGGCGACAGCGGCAGCAGGCTGCGCTGGATATCGCGGCCGATCTGCAGCTCGCGCTGAATTCTCTCCTTCTCGACCGCGGCCTCGGCCAGGCGCATATGCTCGAGGCTGTGCGCCGCCTGGTCGGCCAGCAGGCCGAGGAGCTCGATGTCCTCCATGTTGTAGGCGAGCTCGGAGCGCTTGCCGCCGAGGAAGAGCAAGCCAAGGATCTCCCCCTCGGCCTTCATCGGCAGGCAGAGGTCGGCGCCCACGAGGTTGAACGCGGCCTTGATCGCCTCCGCCGCCGGGGAACTCTCTTCCTCCATCTCCCGCCGGCCCAGGTAGCGCTTGCCGCGCTCGAAGTGGTCCAGCAGCGTCGCCGTCGACTCGGCGTCCAGCACTGCCGCGCTCGGCGCCTCGGGCACGGCGTGCGCAACCACGGCGGTGGAGTCCTCACTAATCAGTGCGATTACGAGGCTACGCGGGTGTACCAACTGCTCGACGTTTTCGGAGGCGATTTCAAGCAGCCGCTCTCTGTCGGCCGCCTTGTCGAGCACCGATACGAGCTGCCGCAACGTCTGACGGTAGTTGTACTTCTCGCGGTAGAAGCGGCGGTCGACGAACTCCTGTGCGCGGCGCTTGAGCTTGCCGACGGTGGCGCCGACAACCACCGCCCAGGCGGCGATCGTCACGTGCTGCACCGTCGGATCGAGGGCGAAACGTGATAAGGCACCGCGCTGACCCGAAACATCCTGTATCAAACCCTGCAGGAGCAACGGCAAGCCGAAGATGAACGCGAATACGAAGCCGGTCGCCAGCAGGACGGCGCCGGTCACCAGTGCATAGATCAGGCCGCGCCGGATTATCAGCTCCATTTTCATGGCGCGGTGGCGGACGATGGCGTAGAAACAGGTAACGGGAATGGTGGCAAAAACGATTATGACAAGCCAAGTCAAATAGGGGATATAGATATTGAGGAAGTCATTGAGAATGCTTATGGTCAAGATGAATCCAAGCGGAATAGCGGTCCCGAAGATGATCCAACGGATACGTCGCTTCTCAATGCTGTCGCCTGTGCGCACGTAGGTTGCCAGGAGAACTATTACAGTGAGTCCGATGTATAAAAACATGGATGACAAGAGGATATATTGAAGAGATTCAACTACGGCACTTAGAGCGGGAGGAACCGAATCCAAGAGATATCCGGCGGCCACAGCGGGCACAGCCGTGATCGCAAGAAAGGTAGAAATCGCATAAAGAGTGATAACGGTCCACCTTTTCTTCGCCAACTTGCTCTTTTTGGGGAACACCAGGGCGAAATGCAGCGCCGCGGTGATCGCAAAGATCATCTGTAAGATGAGCAGCAAAGCGAAAAAGATCACCACCGGGTCGTCAAATCTAAATGTCCTCCCTGAGGCGAGGATGAAAGTGCCCATCAGGAGAGAGAATATTCCCCAGGTATTTGCGGCGGTGTACCTTGGTCGGGCATAAAAGACCCAAAAGCCCATTAAAATGAAGAGAAGTCCCACCAGTGCGAAAGCCAGGTGAATAAAACTGAAAGGCCGCAATCCGCTTTGTAGAACGATTTCCGAAATGTCTTCTCCATGCTGGATCTCCAGGCGTACAGCGGCGGAATAGCGCGTCTCGTTCAACCAGGTGTTGACATCCTCCTCGGTCTCGATCCTGTTGCCGTTGTAGCTGAGTACCGCGTCGCCCTCACGTAGACCGGCGCGGGCGGTGGGGCTGTCCGGAGGAATCCGGGTCAACCTCGCCTGTCCGGACTCGTCGTCGAACTCCGCATGGATGCCGTACCATGGAGAGAGGTGGTAATAAATGATAATCCAGCCGCTTGAGAGCAGGCAGATTACAGCCAGGAGGGCGAAGAATAGTCTCTTGCGCTGGTCAATTCCCATGTGCATTACCGCGTGCGTTGTGAACAAGAAGTATTATTCACACAAGCTGCAAGGGCGCAATACGTTTCCTCATTTATCAAGACGATTTGCACTCATGTGTTGTTCGGACCGCCTGCACGGAAGATTTGATCGCGGAAAAGCTCAGCAGGGCCGGTAGCGGTCATTGCAGCGCGGCTACGAGGGCTCCCTTCTAGGTTGAACTCGTGGACCTGGAACCGGAAAGCTGGTGTTGGCGATGTCGTCAAGCTGCGCACGTCGCCAGTGGCGTCATCCGGCCGCCGCATTGGCTTCGATGCGGACGGCAACGGCGGTGATGTCGTCCTCGTACTCGGCGCCGCCGCAGTAGGTGTTCAGCTCTTCGGCCAGCGAGAAGAGCAGCGTGTCGGGGTCCTCCAGGCGATGGTCGTCCAGGACCCGCAGGAGGCGGTCGAAGCCGAATTCGTCGCCGGAGTCGCCGGCGGGCCGCGCCTCGACAACGCCGTCGGTGACGAAGACTACGGAATCTCCCGCCCGCAGGCGGCAGGAGGCCTCGCCGTAGTCGGATCGTTCCGAGGCCCCGGGCGGCAGCGGGTAGCCCTCCATCTCCAGGAAGCGCACCGGCCCCCGGGCCGGGACGATCACCGGCTCGGGCAGGCCGGCGTTGCTCCAGTGAACGGTTTTCGAGTCGAGGTCGAGCACGGCGAAGGTAACCGCCGCGAAGGAACGCGTGGCGGGGCTGCGGACGAGGTAGCGGTTGAGCCACTCCATGGCCTCCGGTACCGACTCGCTTTCCTCGGCGATGAGGCGCAGCGAGGATATCGTGGCCGCCATGTTGATGGCGCCGGCCACGCCCTTGCCGACGATGTCGCCGACGATGATGCCGACCTTGCGCGGTCCGTACTCGGTGAAGGTGTAGAAGTCGCCGCCGACCTCCATGGCCGGGATGTTTAGGGCGGCGATGGAGACCCCCTCCAGCCGGGGAGGCGATGGCGGCAGCATGCTGCGCTGGATATCGCGGCCGATCTGCAGCTCGCGCTGGATTCTCTCTTTCTCGCCCGCGGCCTCGGCCAGGCGCATATGCTCGATGCCGTGCGCCGCCTGGTCAGCCAGCAGGCCGAGCAGCTCGAGGTCCTCCATGCTGTAGGAGAGCTCGGAGCGCTTGCCGCCCAGGAAGAGCAAGCCGAGGACCTCCCCTTCGGCCTTCATCGGCAGGCAGAGGTCGGCGCCGAGGAGGTCGAGCACGCCCTTGTCCGCTTGGGCGGCCGAGTAGTTATTTTCTTCCATCTCGCGCCGGCCCAGGAAGAGCGTGCCGCGGTCGAAGTGGCCCCGCAGTATCGCTGTCGCCTCGGCATCCAGCTCTGTCGGAGCCGGAGTCTTGGGGACTGCGTGCGCTACTTCCGCCGTCCCGTCCTCCCGTATCAGGGCGATGGCGATGCTGCGCGGGTGAAATAGTTGCTCGATGTTTTCGCTCACGATGCCGAGCATCCGCTCCCGGTCTCCGGCCTGGTCGAGAACCGAGGTGAGCTGACGCAGCGCCTGGCGGTAGTTATACTTCTCGCGGTAGAAGCGGCGGTCGACGAACTCCTGCACCCGACGCTTGAGCCTGCCCACTGTGGCGCCGACGACCATGGCCCAGATGGCGATGGAGACCATCTGCACGGCTGGATTGCGGTAATACAGTGAGAGTATTCCCTCCCGGACGGATAACTCCGGTACCAGGTTTTGCAGCAGAAGCGGCAGGCCGAAGACGAGCGCGAAGGCGAGGCCTGTTGCCAGCAGGACGGCGCCGGTCACTAGCGCATAAATCAGGCCGCGCCGGAAGATCAGCTCCATCTGCATGGCGCGGTGGCGGACGATGGCATAGAAATATGCTATCGGAGTGATGCTGAAGGAGACGATAAGCAACCACGTCAAATAGGGGATTTGTAAGTTCAAAACGAGGACTATGAAACCAGTGGCTAAGAAGAATCCTAGTGGAACGGCGGTTCCGAAGACGATCCAGCGTATGCGGCGCTTTTCCGTCCTCTCGACCGTGCGTAAATAAGTCGTAAGAAGCACTGTAAGCGTCAGTCCAAAGTAGAATATCAGGTAAGTAAGCAATATCAATTGGAGCGAGTCGACGAACGCGAATAGGCCCGTGAAACTGTAATATCCTTGTTGCAAGAAATAAGAGCCGATGATGGTCAAGAAGAGAAGGATGGGAATCGTGTAGAGAGTGGCGACGAGCCAACGCTTCTTTGCCATCCGGCGGGGGCGAGGAAAGAGGAGCGCGAAATGTAGGGCTACGGCAAACAGAATGACAAACTGAAGGATTCCAAAGAAGACAATGATAACGACTCCCGGGTCGAAGAAATCCAGGAGCCGGTTCCTCTCGATGATAATACTGCCCATCAGGAGGGAGAATATTCCCCAGGCATTAGCGGCCTGATATTGCGGGCGGGCGAAGAAGACCCACGATCCCATCGAAATATATAGAAGTCCCACAACAGCATAGGCCAGGTGGGTGAGCCTGAACGGCCGCAGACCACTGTGCAGAACAATATCTGAGACCTCGTCTCCTCGCCGGACCTCAAGGCGGACGCTGTCGGAGTATTGCATCTCTCTTATCAGGGCGGCGGTATCCTCCTCGGTCCTGACCGGATTGCCGTTGTAGCCGAGGATGGCGTCGCCCCTATGCAGTCCGGCGCGCTCGGCGGCGCTGTCGGCAGGAACCCTGATCAGCGTCGCCAGCCCGGACTCATCGTCGAATCCGGCATAAATTCCATACCACGGCGAAGAGTGGTAAAAGAGTATGTACCAGATGCTGGAGAGTAGGCAGATTGACGCCAGGACGGCGAACAGCAGCTTCTTTAGCGAACCAGTTGCCATATCGAGTACTGCTAACGGTCTGAGCGGCCCGAACGAATTACACAATCAGGCCGGGCGGAACGTATTTTCCGCCCTTAGTATAAACGCTTTCCCTACCGCCGTGGTTCCGTGCAGCGGCCGCTACGGGCGGGCCGAGGGTGGAACTGTAACGGCGCCCCCGCCATTGCAGCGCGGCTACTACGGCTCCTCCTCGAGGTTGAATTCGGGGACCTGGAACCAGAAGCCGGTTTCCGTGATGTTGTCCAGCTCCGCCTGAATGATATCGAAGTGGGCTTCCTCCATCTCCATCAGCTTCCGGAAGGTCTTGCGGGCCGAAGGGTCGGTAGCCGTAGCGAGCTGGCTGCGGTAGAGCTCGATGCTGCGCCGCTCCTGGTCCAACGCGGCCTGGAGGGCCTGAACCTGATCGATGCCTCTCTTGCCCTTGACGCGCACGTCACGTCCCAGCAGCTTCGGCACGACCCTCGCGACCAGGGATTTGCGCACCTCGATGTCGGCCCAGCGGCCGGAAAGCTCGAGATGGGATAGCGCCTTCTCGAGCACCTCGAAGTGCTCCAGCTCGTCGCGGGCGAGCAGGATGAACATGTTCTTGCCTGTCTCGTCCCCGGTCTGGTGCGCGAAGTTGAGGTACGTCTCGAGGCCGCGCTTCTCCGTCTCCATTGCCAGCTTCAGCGCTTCCAGGTCCGAGCCGGCGCCGCTGTCCTTGGACATCTCCGCTCCTCCAATCGGTTTCAGTTGTAGTATGGTATCGCTATGTTGCGGACTCTGTAAACAGGCGACCAACGCACTCAAAAAAACTTGACATATAGCCGCTCAAATCTTATCTTGTATGAGGACTAAGGATCCGAGGGGCAGGGGCCCCGGTTCATTACACTGGAGGTAAAGCGGAATGAGCAAAGTGATCGGCATCGACTTGGGCACCACCTACAGCGTGGTCGCGGTGATGGAGGGCGGCGAGCCGACCGTGATCGCCAATCCCGAGGGCAGCCGCACCACCCCGTCGGTTGTGGCCTTCACCAAGAAGGGGGAGCGCCTGGTGGGCCAGGTTGCCAAACGCCAGGCCGTAACCAACCCCGAGAACACCGTCTACTCGATCAAGCGCTTCATGGGCCGGCGCATCGGCGAGGTGAGCGAGGAGCAGAAGATGGTGCCGTTCAAGATCAAGGCGGGGCCGAACCAGGACGTCCGCGTCCTGGCGCAGGGCAAGGACTACAGCCCGCCGGAGATCGGCGCCATGGTGCTGCAGAAGCTCAAGACCGCCGCCGAGGAGTACCTGGGCGAGAAGGTCGAGCGGGCTGTGATCACCGTGCCGGCCTACTTCAACGACTCGCAGCGCCAGGCGACCAAGGACGCCGGCAAGATAGCCGGTCTCAAGGTCGAGCGTCTGGTCAACGAGCCGACCGCCGCGGCGCTGGCCTACGGTCTGGACAAGAAGAAGGACGAGACGATCGCGGTCTTCGACTTCGGTGGCGGCACCGTCGACATCTCGATCCTCGAGGTGGGCGAGGGTGTCGTGGAGGTCAAGAGCACCAACGTCGACACCCACCTGGGCGGCGACAACCTCGACCAGCGGGTTATCGATTGGATGATCGCGGAGTTCAAGCGCGACCAGGGTATCGACCTG
>CAYOXX010000101.1:0-10999 GCA_964408025.1 uncultured Acidobacteriota bacterium
AAACGACTTAACGTCAAATTAGATTTTTTACCGCCCCGTCATTCCTGTCTGTCATTTCAGTACGAAGGGGGACCGACCCTCTCCGCCGCGGCGGACGCCCCTGGCGGGCGTTCGTGTCGGCCAATCGCGGGCAACATAGCCACGCTCCGACGTCGGGCGGCATGGACATCGCCGGACGTGTCGCGCATCCAGTTCCAAGGGATCTACACATCCGTGGAGGCAAAGTGTACAGCTTGGCAATACAGGACCGCGGCGTCTGTCAGATGCGGCTGCCCTCGATGAAGCTTTTCAGCTTGCGGCTACGCGAGGGGTGGCGCAGCTTGCGCAGCGCCTTGGCCTCGATCTGGCGGATGCGCTCGCGGGTGACGGCGAACTTCTTGCCGACCTCCTCGAGCGTGTGCTCGCTGCCGTCGCCGACGCCGAAGCGCATCTTCAGCACCTTCTCCTCGCGCGGGGTGAGGGTCTTGAGCACCCTGGCGCAGTGCTCCTTGAGGTTGATGTTGATCACCGTGTCGCTGGGCTTGACGAGGCTCTGATCCTCTATGAAGTCGCCGAGGTGGCTGTCCTCCTCCTCGCCGATCGGGGTCTCCAGCGAGATCGGCTCCTGGGCGATCTTCATCACCTTGCGCGCCTTGCCCACCGGGATGTCCATGCGCGCCGCGATCTCCTCGCAGGTCGGCTCGCGGCCCTTCTCCTGCACCAGCTGGCGGGAGGTGCGGATCAGCTTGTTGATCGTCTCGATCATGTGCACCGGGATGCGGATGGTGCGCGCCTGGTCGGCGATGGCGCGGGTGATCGCCTGGCGGATCCACCAGGTGGCGTAGGTGCTGAACTTGTAGCCGCGCCGGTACTCAAACTTGTCGACCGCCTTCATCAGCCCGATGTTCCCCTCCTGGATGAGGTCGAGGAACTGCAGGCCGCGGTTGGTGTACTTCTTGGCGATACTCACCACCAGGCGCAGGTTGGCCTCCACCAGCTCGCGCTTCGCCTCGCCGGCCATCACCTCGCCCTCGCGGATGCGGCGCAGCGTATTCTTCAGCACCGCGGGCGGCGTGTCGCTGTCCTCCTCGATCTTGGCCAGCTCTTGGCGGCATGCGCTGAGCTTGCCCTCGATCAGCTCGAGGTACTCCTTGCCGAAGTCGACGTTCTTCCGCTTGCTCTCGTACTCCCGGCTCTCGCGCTCGAGCTTGATTATCCGCTCCACCGGTTCCTTGACCAGGTTGACGAGCAGGTTGTAGGTGGGATCGTTGAAGGGGATCGACCTGATCAGCCGGGCGATCAGGATACGCTGGCGCAGGTAGACGCGGATCAGCTGGCGCGCCCTCTTGCCGTCCGGCTTCAGGCGCGCGATCCGCTGGCGCAGCTTCTCGCACTCCGCCTCTAGATTGCCTACCTCGGCCAGCGAGTCGCAGATGATCTGTTGGTAGTTCTCGACCTCCTCCTCGCCGAAGGTCTGGTCGGGCGGTTTGAGGATCGAGTTGAGCCGGATATCGTTGTCGCGCAGCAGCAGTCCCAGCCGCGCCACCTCGAGGGCGACCATGCGGGTGCGGTGCAGCGCCTTGGCGATGATTATCTGCCCGCGCTCGATCTGCTTGGCGATCTCGACCTCGCCCTCGCGCGTCAGCAGCGGCACCGTCCCCATCTCGCGCAGGTACATCCGCACCGGGTCGTTGGTCTTGTCAAGCGGACTGGAGGGGATGGTGATGCTCGGCCTCTTCTTCTTCGGCTCCTCGTGCGCCGGCTCGGGCTCGCCCGCCTTATCGATCTCCTGCCGGTACTTCTCCTCCGTCTCGAACACCTCGATGCCCTCTTCGCCGAAGCGGCCGAAGATGTCGTCGAGCTCATCGGAGTCGAACAGCTCCTCGGGCAGCAATTCGTTTACGTCATCGTAGAGCAGGTAGCCCTTCTCCTTGCCGATCGAGATCAGCTGATCTACTTCTTCGTAGCGCTTTTCAGTCGGTTTCTTTTTCGAATCCTTGCCCATGCGCAAGCACTCCTTGCTGTAGCTCCCGGTCCTTGGACCGTACGGGTTCTATATACGTAATTCTTTACCCGTTTAGTTCGGCGCCCCGCCGCGGCTCGGCGCGCTCCGCGCTTCCCGCTCCAGGGCGATTATCCTGTGCGTCAGTTCGGTCTTCTCCGCGTGCAGCTCGTCGAAGCCCTCGACGTCGGTCTCCTCGAGCGCAGCGATCCTGTCGCTGAGCTTGGCCACCCGTCGGCTCAGTGCCGAGACGGCGATGGCTACGGCGCACTCCCAGGCGTTGGGCCGCACCTCCTCGTCGTCCTCCACGGCCAGCGCCGCTATCGCTCTGGCCTCCTCCTCGTCGTCCGCCAGATCCGACATAGAGGTAAAGAAGGCCGTTTCTCCCTCGCCGCCCCGTTCGAAGATCTTGCTCAGGAGCTTGGCGGCGAAGGGGCTCAGGGCCTCCATCACCTCCAGCTCCTCGACCGCCTCGCGGGCCGATGCGCTGTCTCTGGCGGCTACCAGCAGCAGCTTCCTCTCGGCCACCGGCAGCCAGTCCAGCTTATTCCTCCGGGCAGACCCCTCCTCTGCCGCCGAAATGCTTGGACCACCGCGCAAGCGGTTAAGTTCCGTAATGACCACGTGCTGCTCGATGTCCAGGCGCTGCGCCGTTTGTCCGACAGCGCTTCTTTTTTCTATCGGGTCGCTGATGCGGTTGAGCAGAGGCAGGAGCTCCGCCAGGGCGCGACGCTGCTCCTGCGGGCGACCCAGGTCGCACCGCGATGTCGTTTCCTTAAGGACGTATCCGTAGGCCGGTTGTGAACCGGAAAGCAGTTCCTTGAACGCCTCTGCGCCGCCGCGGCGCACGAAGCTGTCGGGGTCCTCGCCCTCGGGCAGCGGCGCGATGTTGACCGCGAGGCCATGCTCCAGCAGGAGCCCTGCGGCCCGCATCGCGGCGGCCTGCCCGGCCGCGTCGGCATCCATGCAGACGATCGCCTTCTCGACGTAGCGCCGCAGCAGTTGCGCCTGCTCCTCCGTCAGGCTGGTGCCCAGCGGCGCCACCGCGTTGGAGAATCCGCGTTGGTGCAACACGATAACGTCGAAGTAGCCCTCGACCAGGATGGCGAACCCTCCCCTGCGGATTGCCCGCGCCCCCCGGTGGAGCCCGAAGAGGTTGCGGCTCTTGCGGAACACCGGCGTCTCGGGGCTGTTGATGAACTTCGGCTCGCCGCTGCCGAAGATCCTGCCGCCGAAGGCAACCAGGCGCCCGCCGGGGGAGCGGATCGGCACGATGATTCGCTTGCGGAAGCGGTCGATCGTCTCCCCCGAGCTCGGGCGCTGCACAAGGCCGGCCTCCTCGAGCCGTTCGGGGCTGAATGCGCCCCGCAGGTGGTTCAGGAGCCCGTCGAGCGCCTCGGGCGCGAAGCCGAGCTCGAACGCCTCAACGGCCGCCTCGTCGATTCCCCGTTCGGCCAGGTATCGGCGCGCGGGCTCGCCCCGCTCGGCCCCCAGCTGGGCGCGGAACCAGGCCAGCGCCGCCTCGTTGGCCTCGACGACGCCGGCACGCTGCGAGTCCTCCTCACGGCTGCGGCCGCTGCGCCTGGGGATGCGCAGGTTAGCCGCCTTGGCCATCTCGACCACCGCATCGGGGAAGTCCATGTTCTCGTGCCGCATGAGGAAGTTGAAGACGTCGCCGCCGGCCCCGCAGCCGAAGCAGTAGAACATCTGCCGGTCCGGGCTGACGTTGAACGACGGCGTCTTCTCGTCGTGGAACGGGCAGAGGCCGACGTGGTTCTTGCCCCGCTTGCGCAGCCGGACGAATTGGCCGACGACCCGGACGATGTCCGAGGCGGCCCGCACCTCCTCGATGAACTCCTTAGTCAGGTTGTACCCAGCGGCCATCTCAGCGCGAAAGCTCCACAACCGTTACGCCGTCGCCCCCGGCCGCCGGCTCCGCGGGGTGCCATGAGTCGACGTGGGGCGCGCTCTCCAGGTGCTCTCCGATCGCCCTCCTGAGGGCGCCGGTGCCGCGGCCGTGGACGATCCTCACCCACGGCAGCTCGTGCAGCAGGGCCTCATCGAGGAAGCGCTCCGTCTCTCGAAGCGCCTCGTCGACGCCCTTGCCGATCAGGTTCAGTTCGATGCGGGCGGTGCGCTCCTCGGCCACAATCCGCACGCGGGCTCCCTTGCGGCTCCTCGGCCTGCGGCCCTTGCCGGCGCGCGCGACGCCAGCGCGGGGCAGCGAAAGGCGCTTGCCCTCGACCTCGACGGCGACGTCCCGCCCCTCGGCCTCGTCGGGCCGCCAGTCCCTGGTCACCTTGCCGCGCAGGTTGAGATCGGGCAGCTCCACCTCGTCGCCCGCGGCCAGCGCCCCGCCGCCGTCCCGCGGAACGGGAGCCCGTCGCCGCCGTGTCAGCCTCAGCCCTTCGAATCCCGATGCCGCGCTCGCGCCCCGCGTGCGCACCAGCTCGCGGGCTTCCCGTTCTGAGGCGGCTGCCTTGACAAGCACGAGCGCCTCGCGCATCGCCCGCTCCTGGGACCGTTTGAAGTCGCGCCACTCGGAGTCGATCTTCTCAAGGATTCGGGATTCCCTCTCGTCGAGGGCTTCCAGCCTCTTTACGTAGTGGCGGCGCGAGGCCTCCAGCGCCCGGCGCTCCTCATCGGCCGCTCGGCGCTGCCGCTGCAGGCCCGAGAGCTCTTCCTGCAGCCTGCCGATCAGCTCCGTGGCCCGCGAGGCGCCCTCGCCCAGGTATCCCTGCGCCCGCTCGACCACTGCCGCGGGCAGGCCGATCTCGCGCGCAGTCTCGAGGGCGTTGCTGCTCCCGGGCAGGCCGTAGCGCAGCTTGTAGGTCGGCCGCTTCGTCGCCTCGTCCAGTTCGACGCAGGCGTTCTCCATCTCCCCCTGGGCGTGGGCGAACGCCTTGATCGCCTCCAGGTGTGTGGTGACCATCAGCATGGCGCCGCGATCGCGCAGCTCCTCGATCACCGCCATCGCCAGCACCGAGCCCTCGCCCGGGTCGGTGGCGGCGGCGATCTCGTCGAGCAGCACCAGGGCCGGCGGCTCCATTTTCTCGAGCAGGCGTTTGAGCCGGGTGAGGTGGGAGCTGAAGGACGAGAGGTGGCTCATGATGTCCTGGTAGTCGCCGATGTCGGCGCTGATGCAGCGGAACGAGGGGCCGCGGTACCGCCGCGCCGGCGCCGGCAGGCCGGCCTGCACCATCATCGCCAGCAGCCCAGCGGTCTTCAGCGCCACCGTCTTGCCGCCGGCGTTGGGACCAGTGACCACCAGCACCCGCCAGCGGTCGCCAACCTCGATTGTGGTCGGCACCACCGGCTGCTCGTCGCGGGCCTCGCTCCTGAGGCCGGCCTCCTGCATCAGGCCCCGCAGCCTCTCGTCCAGCAGCGGGTGCCTGCCGTCGATGATCTCGAGGGGGGCGTCGGCGGCGACCGTCGGCTCGATCCCTTCGTAGAGATCGGCGAAGCGGGCCTTGGCGGCGAGCAGGTCGAGGCGGGCGGCGGCCTGCAGCACCTGGACGACGTCGTCCCAGTTGTCGTAGAGCACGGCGGTCAGCCGCGCCAGGACGCGGGCTTCCTCGAGCTCGACCTCCGCCTGCAGCTCGGCAAGCTGGTTGTTCTGCTCCACCGCCTCGATCGGCTCGAAGAAGAGGCTGTCGCCGCTGCGCGAGCGGTCGTGCACGATGCCGCGGTGGCGGCCGCGGTGCTCGATCTTGATCGGGATCACCAGCCGCCCGCCGCGGATGGTGATGAACTCCTCCTGGACGTAGTTGCGGTAGTCCTGCTCGTCGAAGAAGCGCTCGAGCTCCTTGTGGATCACCTCCCTCGTCGAGCGCAGCGCCTGCCGCAGTTCCCGCAGGGCCGGGCTGGCGTCGTCGAGCAGCTTGCCGCCGGGGTCGACGGCGCTGGTGATCTCCTCGGCGATCCAGTCGTCGATCTCCAGATCCTCGGCCAGCGGGGCGAGCCCGGGCAGCCGCTCCGCCTCGCTCTCCAGCAGCTGCCGGTTGGCCGAGGCCTCCTGCAGCGACGCGGCTAAGGCGTAAAGCTGCGACGGCTCGAGGATCGGCTTTTCCTCTTTGAGCCCGGTTGTGGAGGGCTTGAGGGCGGAGAGGGCCTCGAATCCGAGCTCGCAGCCCTCCTGGCGCGAGCGGCGGACAAGGCTCACCCGTGACTGTTCGAGGCGGACGGCTTCGGCTTCCTCGCTCGGTTCCACGGCTTCCGCCAGCGCGCGCCCAATTGGCGAGATGGTGCAGTGCGCCAACAGAAGCCGGATCGTGTCGAATTCCAGGGCCTTCTCGCTGGCTATCTGCATGAAGGCTTACATCCGGCTGTTATCAAAGTTATCGCGACGACGTATGCGCCGCCCCCCATCAGGACGGGCTCCAGAGAAAGCCGAGACGGCAGGTTGTTGGCCGCCAGATGAGCGGAGGAAATCAGACCGGGGCAGCGGGCCGCACAAACTCCTATACAATATAGGGCTCGGCACCGCGTACGTCAAGGGAAGTAGCTGAAAAATAAACCAGTTGCGACGAAATGCCGCCCCGCGGAAGGTTCTCGGTGGCCACACCCGTCGCTCGCGGTGTTTCCTTTCCCGCTTTACCGCGGGTAGAATGAACTGCATATTTTTATTCCAATGTTTCCATCACGGGGATGCGCAATGCTAAATCTTTTCGTTTCCCTGGCGGCCGGCCTCCTTTCCGCGTTCGGCGCCGCGCCCGGCGACAGCGTTGACTTCGACCGCTACTTCACTGATGCGGTACTCAGGATTGACCTCTACCACGGCGGTGGCTACGATTCCGAGTTTTTCGTCGTCAAGGAGCTGCGCCGCGAGCCGCACCTGGCAATCTGCAGGGGCGCGCTGATCGACACACTGAACCTCGGCAACCACCTCGCCGAGCTCTTCGACGCCGAAAGCGGCGAGCTGATCTTCTCGCGCGGCTTCTGCAGCCTCTTCAGCGAGTGGCGGCACACTGAGGAAGCCGCCGATGGGGGAGCCAGGATTTTCGCCGATACCATTGTGGCGCCGTTCCCGCGCCGCACAGTCCGCCTCGCCATCTCCAGCAGGGACCGTGAAAACAACTGGGTGCGGGTCTCCGAGTTCTTCATCGATCCCCGCTCGCCGCAGGTGGACCGTGAGCCCCGCAACTCCGGTTTCGCCGTAGATGTGATTCGCGATACCGGTCCACCGGCCGAGAGGGTCGACCTCGTCTTCATCGGCGACGGCTACACCGTCGCGCAGATGGACAAGTACCGCGCCGACGTGCGGCGCTTCGTAGACATCCTCTTCTCGGCGGAACCATTCGTCGAGCACGCCGACCGCTTCAACGTCGTGGCCATCGAGGCGGTCTCCGGCGACAGCGGCCCCGACGAGCCCCTTCGCGGCCACTGGCGCGACACCGTTCTGGACTGCAGCTTCAACACCTTCGGCATGGACCGCTACCTGACGACGTTGGATAACTTCGCCGTCCGCGACGTCGCCGGTAACGTCCCCTACGACTACATCATCGTAGTCGTCAACACCGGGCGCTACGGCGGCGGCGGAGTGTTCCGCCTCTGGTCGATCTTCTGCGCTGACGGTCCGGCCCTCGAGGAGGTCTTCCTACACGAGCTCGGCCACGCCCTGGCGGGGCTGGGTGATGAGTACGACGGCGCCGATCTGCCCGGGCTCTACCCCCACGACGTCGAGCCCTGGGAGCCGAACCTGACCACGACGCGCGACCGCGAGCGGATCAAGTGGCGCGACCTGATAAGGCCGGGCACACCGATCCCGACGCCGGCCCACGGCCAGCCGCCCGATTACATAGGGCTCTTCCGGGGTGGGGGTTACAACCGCACCGGCGTCTACAGGCCGGCGGCCAACTGCAGGATGCGCAGCAACACCGCCGGCGAGTTCTGCGCCGTCTGCAGGCGCGCCATCGAGCGGGTCATCAGGTTCCACTGCGGCGAGACACCATAGCACCGGTTATCCGGCGCGCTCAGGTGGCCAGCCGGAGACAGTAGGGGCGGCCTTTATGCCGCCCCCGAGATCCGGTATCAAAGATGGTTCCGAGCAAACCTGAATATTGTGCTACCGGCAAGAACTTTGGGGGCGCATGAAGGTGCCCCCTACTGTGGATTTCGGGTTTGTGGGGAGTACGCGAATATATTGAAGCGGCTTGGTGATTGCGCTAAAGTTGAAATCGCGCGTGGTAAGGTTAACTATCCCCTCAAATGACGAAAGGATATCGGTCATGAAAGCGTCGCGACCCGCTTGCGCCCTTCTTCTACTCTTCATCCTCACACTCCTCGCTGCCCCGGCCGTCGGCCAGGAGCCGCAGTCGCCGGAGCAGTTCTTCGGCTTCCGCATGGGCGACGATGGCCGACTGGCCCGCTGGGATCGGATCGTCGAGTACTTCCGGCACCTGGACGCGGCCTCTGACCGGATCGTGGTCAGCGAGCTGGGCGAGAGCACGCTGGGCAATCCGTTCCTGCTGGCCGTCATTTCCTCGCCGGAGAACCTGGCGGAGGCGGACCGCTACATGGAGATCAACCGCCGGCTGGCCGACCCGCGCGGCCTCGGCGACGAGGAGATCGAGCGGTTGGCGGCGGAGGGGCGCTACACGCTGGCCGTTACCAACGGCCTGCACGCCACCGAGGTCGGCGGCACGCAGATGGCGGTCGAGCTGGCCTACGAATTGATTACCGACGAGAGCTCCCTGGGCGTAGCGGTGCGCGGGAACTGCTTCCTGCTCCTCTTCCCCTGCTTCAACCCGGACGGCCAGATAATGGTGGTCGACTGGTTCGAGAGGACGGCGGGCGGCGAGTACGAGGGCGCGCGGCTGCCGTACCTGTACCACCACTACTGCGGCCACGACAACAACCGCGACGGCTACATGCTGACCCAGTCCGAGAGCCGCCACGTCTCGAGGGTGATGTACCACCAGTGGTTCCCGCACGCCTACATCGACCACCACCAAATGGGCAGCTACGGGGCCCGCTTTTACATCCCGCCCTACTACGACCCGGTGCACCCCAACGTCGACCCGCTGCTCTGGCGCGAGCACCTGCTTTACGGCGCCCAGATGGCGCTGCGGCTGGAGCAGGCGGGTGTGAGCGGTGTGGAGACGGGCGCTCCCTACACCGCCTGGTGGATGCCCAGCTTCCACATGATCACCAACTACCACAGCATCACCGGCATGCTGACCGAGAGCGCCAGCGCGGAGCTGGCGGCGCCCAAGTACATACACCCGCACCAGCTCGAGCCCGGCTGGCGCGGGCGCCCCGAGTACCGTGCGCAGGTGAACTTCCCCAACCCCTGGCCCGGGGGCTGGTGGCGCCTGCGCGACATCGTCGAGCAGATGAAGATATCGACGCTGGCGGCGCTCGAGCTGGGGGCCCGCAACCGCGAGATGCTGCTGCGCGGCGCGGCGATGAAGGCGCGGCGCAACGTCGAGCGGGGCCGCAGCGAGCCGCCCTACGCCTACCTGGTGCCGGTGCGGCAGCACGACCCCCTGACGGCGCTGCGAATGCTGGAGACGCTGATGCTGGCCGGGGTCAAGGTGCACCGCGCCGAGGAGGAGATCATGCTCGGTAGCGAGGTCTACCCCGCCGGCACCTACGTGCTGCGGCTGGACCAGCCGCTGCGCACCTACGTCAAGTCGCTGCTGGAGCGGATCGACTACCCCGACAACGAGTGGACGCGCGCGCGCGACGGTAGCCCGATGCGGCCCTACGACCTGGCTGCCTTCACGATGGCCGAGCAGATGGGCGTCGAGGTGGTCGAGGCGCGCGAGCCGCTGGGCGCTGCGATGTCGGTTATCGAGGGGCTCGAGTGGCCCGAGGGGCGCTTGATCGGGGACGGCGAGCACGGCTACCTGCTTTGCGCCAATCCCAACGACGGCTACACCGCGCTCAACCGCATACTCGAGGCCGGCGGCAGCGCCTGGTGGCTGGCCGAAAGCACCGAGGTCGACGGGACCGGGTTCGCACCGGGCGCGAAATTGGTTCGCGCCGACCGAGCGCTGCTGGAACGGGTCGCCGCCGAGCTGCACCTGACGTTCGTCTCAGCGCCCGACATGGCCGGCCTGCGCGCCTACGCGCTTCGCCCCCTGCGCCTCGGCGTCTACCGGCGCTACCAGGGCGGCAACATGGACGAGGGCTGGACCCGCTTCGTGCTCGAGCAGTTCGAGTTCCCCTACGCATCGGTGATGAGCGACGAGATCAGGCAGGGCGGCCTGCGCGAGCGCTACGACGTCATCCTGCTGCCAGCCGACAGGCTGGAGACGCTGATCGGCCCCGATTACGAGGACCTGGGGCCGGGCGAGAGGCCGGTGCCGCCCGAATTCCGCAGCGGCCTGGGGGAGGATGGGATCGCGGCGCTGAGGGAATTCGTCGAAGCCGGCGGCACGCTGGTCGCGCTCGACTCGGCCTGCGAGCTGCCGATCGAGCGCTTCGAGCTCCCGGTCGCCAACGCGCTGGAGGGGCTCGAGTCGACCGAGTTCTTCTGCCCCGGCTCGACGCTGTGGATGCGGTTCGACGTCTCCCACCCCGTCGCCTTCGGCATGCCGCAGCTCGGGCTCGGACTCTTCAGGTTCTCGCCCGCCTTCGCCGTGCAGCGGAGCCACCGCAACGACCTTTACCGCGTCGTCGCCGGCTACCGCGACGAGAACCCGCTGCGCAGCGGCTGGCTTATCGGCGAGCGGCGCCTGCGCGGCCTGGCCTCGGTGGTCGAGGCGCGTTTGGGAGCGGGTAAGGTGATCCTGTTCGGCATGCGCCCGCAGCACCGCGCCCAGACCCACGGCACCTTCCGGCTGCTGTTCAACGCCCTCTACTACGGTGCCGCCGAGCCGACGGTCCTCTGAAAGTCGAGAAAGCGGTGGGTGGAAGCGCTTATCCGAAAGCTGTGTGGGGCGAGTAGAGTGGGGCGTATATAGTCCGCGCCTGCACCTAAAAGGTGTGTGGTTTATTCCTCGGGGCGTGCCGGACAAGAATGACGGCCCGGCAAAAACTTCATTCGGGATTTTACCCATTTAAAATTGGGGA
>CAYOXX010000102.1:0-10860 GCA_964408025.1 uncultured Acidobacteriota bacterium
CGGGCAATCAGGAAGGCAAGTCTCAAAAGATTGAAACTTTATAGAACTGCTATAACACCAGAGCCCGCCAAAACTTGTGCAATATGCGGGCTAGCCCATGAGAAGGGTTCCGCCGAAGGTGCCGCTGCGCGGCCGCCGCCGAATCCGCCCGCGGCGGGCTCGCCGCTCAGGCCAGCGTGAAGTAGAATGTCGCCCCCTTCCCCACCTCGCCTTCCGCCCGCACGCGGCCCCCGTGGCGGTGAATTATCCTGCGGACGGTGGCCAAGCCGATGCCGGTGCCCTCGAACTCGGACAACTCGTGCAGCCTCTGGAAGGGTGTGAAGAGCTTGTCGGCCTCGGACTGGTCGAATCCGGCCCCGTTATCCCTGACGAAATATTCCGGTTGACCCGGAGAGCCGGCGAGGCCGAACTCTACCCTGGCTCCTTCAATATTGCGGGTGAACTTCCAGGCGTTGCCGAGCATGTTCTCCAGCGCCACCCACAGCAGGTCTGCATCTCCTATAGCAACCACGCCGTCCGCGACCACCAGCTCCACCGGATGATCCGGCTGCGAGCTGCTCAGGCCCTCGGCAATCTCCAGCGCCAGCGAGCTGAGGTTCACTTCCTGGCGGCGCATCGTGCTCCCCGCGGCCTGGGAGAGGGCCAGCAGGTCGGTTATCAGTTGCTCCATATGATTCGTGGCGGAGGAGATGCGATCGAGGTAATGCTTTCCCTCGTCGGTGAGCGATTCGCTGCATTCTTCGTTCAGCATTCGCACGAAGTTGTCGACCTGCCACAACGGCTCGCGCAGGTCGTGGGAGACGGTGTGGCTGAACGCTTCCAGTTCCTTCGCGTAGGCCTTCAGGTCCTCGTTGAGCTGCTTCTCCGCGGTGACCAGGCGATGCTGGTCCATACCCTGCTCGATTATCAGGGCCATCGTGTCGTACGGGCACGGCTTGGTGACGAATCTGAAGATGCTCCCCTCGTTTACCGCCTCCATCGCCACGTCCAGATCGGCGTGGCCGGTCAGCATGATTCGTACGCTGTCAGGCGCGATCTTGCGCGCCCGGGCGAGGAAGGCGATCCCGTCCATGCCGGGCATCTTCAGGTCGGATATGATTACCGCATACGGACCCTTGGTTCTCACAGCCTCCAGGCCGGCCACTCCTCCCTGGGCGATGTCTATTTGGAATCTTTGAAAAAACTGTCGCTGTATCGCTTCCAGCAGATCCAGATCATCGTCGACGCACAGAACTCTGCTGCTCACAGGTTTTCCTTCTCGCTCAGGGTTTTCTCGCAGATCTCCCGCCAGGCCGGTAGCTTGTCGCTCACGCCGATATCAACCAGGTACTCTTCGTCCAGCTTCCCCGAACTCAGCATCCTGGTGGCCGAGAGGATCTCGTTAGTGAAGTGATTCGATATGTGCACCGCGGCCAGCGGAGTAAAGGCACTCAACGGGACCGCGCGCGGATGGTGATGGAAGGCGATCACCTCGACGATCTTGTTGGACAGTCCCCACAGCCGCAGCAGGTACGCACCGATCTCGGCGTGCGTGGTCCCGAATTCCTCGGCCTCCGTTTCGATCAGCTGTTTCTCCTGGTCTATGGCGGTGATGAAGGCCTTCTTATACCTCTCCCAGAAGGAGGTAACCATCAGCAGCTTTCCCACGTCGTGGAGGATTCCGGAGATGAAGGCGATGTCGACGTCCATCTTCTTCAGGCCCTCCGCGGCGGCGATATTCCTGGCGCAGGTGCCGACGGCGGTGCTGTGCAGAAGATTCTGGTCGAGCGAGAAGAAGGGAAACTTTGACTGGTCGAACGGCGCGAACATGTGGACCGACACCGCCAGACCCAGAATCACGTCCAGCCCCAGCAGGCTCACGGCGTGCGCGGGGCTGGATACGTGCCTGGGCAGGCCGAAGAACGCCGAGTTCACGAGCTGAAGTATCTTCGAGGTCATCCCCAGATCCTTGGAGATGATCTCCCCGACTCTCTTAATCGATGGCTCGGGCCGGCCCAGCTCGGAGCTGAGCTCGTAGTAAAGCGAGGGCAGGCTTGGCAGCGATCCCACGCGGGAGATGACCCGTCGAAGCTTCTCGCTTGCCAGCATCTTGTTCAGCTTGTTACCGCGAGACAGAGCGCCGATCAGCGCCTCCGATTCGCAAGGCTTGGCAAGGTACTGGTGCACCAGGGTGGCCGATTTCAGGGAGGTCTCCTGGTCCGATTGCCCGGAAAGGGCGAACCTTATTACATCGGGATACGATTTACTCACCCTCTTCAGCAGTTGAACCCCATCCATATCCGGCATGATGATGTCGGTAACTATCACGTCGTACGGCGCCTGATCCAGTTTCTCCAGCGCTTCCTTGCCGGTGGTGGCGAAGGCGAGCTTCCATTCCGGTTTCAACAAGGAAAGGCTGCGTTCCAGGCCTTCCAGGACGCTGATCTCGTCATCCACGAACAGTATTCTCATTTTCCGAGCAGCTCTCTTTCTCCGGCTGGTTTAGTTTTGGGGATGCCTCGGCAGCCAGACGTGGAATGTCGTCCCCTTGCCGACCTTGGTATCGAACGTGATCCGTCCACCGTGCTTGTCCACCACCACTGAATGGGAAATCGCCAGGCCTTGCCCGGTGCCCATTCCTATACGCTTGGTGGTGAAGAAGGGTTCGAATATCTTCGCCGCCGCATCCTTGGGTATCCCTACGCCCGAGTCGCGGATGCTGGCTATCACCCACTCCTTGTCCTGCGACGTAGAGATTGTTATCAAACCCTTTTTCTTCTCGCCCTTCTCGGGAGTTTCCTCGATTGCCTGCGCAGCATTGATTATGATATTCAGGAAAACCTGGTTCAGCTCTCCGGGAAAGCCGAGTATCTCCGGTAGGCTGGCATCAAAGTTCGTCTCGACATCCGCGACATACTTCCACCGGTTTCGGGTGACCTCGATGGTGTTTCTAAGCGCTCGGTTTATGTCGACGGTGGTCTTTTCCTTCGAGCCTGGATGCGAAAACTCTTTCATTATCTTTACGATATTCGCTACCTTCTCGATCCCCTTCTGGGATTGCTCTATGGCCTTTGGAATTTGCTCGACTATATATTCTATTCTATATTTTGATGCATATAAATCCAGCGATCGCATAACCTCTTTTGCATCTTCTCCGGAATCAATTATGGCTTGCATATGTTTGTACATATCCAGCATTTCAAATATACCGCCAAAGGCCTGCTGCATGAAATTCATGTTGTCGCCGATAAACTGCATCGGCGTGTTTATTTCGTGTGCGATCCCTGCCGCCAACTGCCCGATTGCCTTCAGCTTTTGGGCTTGCATCAGTTGGTATTCCAGATTCTTTCGCTCGGTTATGTCAGCATAGATGAACAGCATTCCCAGCACTTCGTTCTTGTCGTTGAGGATCGCGGTTCCGCGCTGCTGAACGCTGATGATATCCCCTGTGCCGGAAATCATCTGGACCTCGCCTTCCCAACTCTTCCCGGACAAGACGTCGGCGAGGACGGATTTCCCCAGGTTTCTGTCCTGGTAGAGCGATTCGACGTCCGCCACCCCGCCCAATTCCGAGTGGAATATTTCGGCGAAGGCCGGGTTAACGTACGTCGGCGTTCCGCTTCGGTCGGTAATGCAGATGGCGACGGTCGCGGCATCCACAGCGGTCCTGATCTGCCTCAGCTCCTCTTTTGCCGCTCTCTGTGCCGTGATGTCCTTGCCGAACAATAGAAAGCCGCCGCTGGCGCCGTCCCGTCCCTTCAGCGGATTTATCGTTATGTCAAGAAGGCGCTCTTCTCCGCCGGGCAGCCGAACGACGATGTCACCCAGCGACATCGGTTCGTCGCGGAGCCGAAATTCCCGTATCTTCTCGGCGACTTCCGGATCCTTCCACAGTATCGGAATCTCGTCGAATTGGGTGCCTAAGGCATCCGGTTTCTTGATCCCCAGGGCGGCGGTGGCGGCATCGTTCCACTGGATCACACTGCCGTCGCTGTCTGCGCTGATTAGAATCGATGAGATGGCGGCCAGAAGCAGCTCGTTCTTGGCGTGCGCTACCTGCAGCTCTTTCTCGGCGGAAACCAGGACGGAAATGTCGCCGCCGTAAAGGAAGTAAGATTTGACCGATTTGCCCTTCCTTACGAAGAACAGGTAAGTCCTGTTGTCAACCGTGTGGTGGAATTGCGGCACCTTGTCCAGAACCCCGGCATCGCGACCGATCTGTGCGAGGCTGGGAACGAATTTGAAGATCGACTCACCAACGATGTTTCCCCTGAAGACGGTCTCCGCTTCCGGGTTCAGTTTCACCACCATGCCGTCAAAACCGACTTGCAGCGCCGGACCGGAGTAGTTCCTTGCGAAGTCGGTCTGCATGAGAGCGTCGCTCTCGGCGTCGCCGCTCTCGGGGATGCGTCGATAGGTTACGTAGGACGCCACCTGCTTGTCGTCGACGATAATAGGCATCCCGCGGGCAAAAACACGGATGCGGTTTCCGTCGCTGCGCGCACCAGTAGTTTCGACCTCCACTCTCTCACCCGCCGCCACACGTTTGGAGAGCGACTCGGCTCCATCCGGCGAGACGGAAGGTTCTATCAGATCCCGCAGGGATCTTCCCTTCACTTCGTTCAAGGAGTAGCCGAATAGATTCGTGAATTCTTTATTTATTTTTATAATGTGACCGTTGATGTCAAACAGAACAATTGCTTCCGGAGCGTGCAGAAAGACATGTTCCAGGTATTCTTGTTCGCTATTACTGGCCATTTGCTATTGCTGTAGGCTAATAAGATTCCCGGAATCTTGTTCAGCGGTGGCAACGATAACCATAGACGCGACCGCCTCGAATTCGGTTGCAAGCCAATAGCGTATTCTATCTATAACATTTTAAACGATCTGTCCTTCTCTTTCAAGGTCACCTACCCCCGCGGCCCCCGCGTCGGGGAGCCCTAAGGAACCGGTGAGCACTGTATTAAGGCTGGGAGCGATTCTTTTTCGGGCGAACGAGGACGATCTCGCCGAAGGTGGCGCTCTGCAGCAGCCGCAGTTTGCGCAGGCGCATCAGCTCGAGCACGGCCAGGAAAACGGCGATCAGCTCGCGCTTGACCTTGTAGCGGCGGGCCAGCTCGGAGAAGTGAATCCTCGCAGAGGCGCTCAGGGCCTCCTCGATCTCAGCCATCTTGTCCTCGATGGCGAAGCGGCGCTGCTCGACCTCGACCGCCGCGTCGGCGCCCACCGAAGACAGCACCCGCTGGAAGGCGGTGATCAGGTCGAAGAGGTCGGCCTCGATCAGGCCCTCGCCACCCTCGAGGAACGGGGCGATGGCGGCGTCTGGACGGCCCCAGTAGCGGCTCGCCTCCTCCTGGCGCCGGGCCAGCGACGCGGCGGCGGCCAGGTACTGCTGGTGCTCGAGCAGCCGCTCTACCAGCTCGGCGCGCGGGTCCTCTTCCTCCTCCACGCGCTGCGGCAGCAGCACCTTGGTCTTGATGTGGATCAGCGTCGCCGCCATAAGCATGAACTCGCTGCCCAGGTCGATGTCAACCTCCCGCATCAGGTCGAGGTAGGAGAGGTACTGGTCAGTTATCTCGACTATCGGGATGTCCGCTATCTCGATCTTGTTGATGCGGATCAGGTGAAGCAGCAGGTCCAGCGGGCCCTCGAACTCCCGCAGCTTGAAGCTGTACGGTGCCGCGCCGCCCGCCACGTAATCCGCCTCCGCTACCCGAGCATGCCGACCTTCCACAGCACGACGTAGGCGTACTCGGGGAAGAAGACCCTCACGTAGTTGTTGAGTATCGGGTAGAAGATGAAGCTGAAGAAGCCGGCGTAGACGAGCATTATGATAATCAGGAAGCCGACCGAAGCCAGGCTCTGCAGGACCCTGGCGGCCCCCTCGGGCAGGACGCCGCCCAGTATCCAGCCGCCGTCCAGGGGCGGGATCGGTATGAGGTTGAATATCGCCAGCAGCAGGTTGATTATGATGCCCGCGATGCAGAACATGGCGACGACGAAAAAGACCCACCCCGCAAGCGGCAGCCCCCGATGCGCCAGAGTGTGCTCGACGAAGGAACCGGAAAGCGGCTGCAGGAACCAGAGCAGGCCGGTGTAGAGAGCCGCCTGCACGAGGTTGCTCAGCGGGCCGGCGCCGGCGATGAAGGCGTGGTCGAGCTTGGGATCCTTAAGGTTGTAAGGATTCACCGGAACCGGCTTCGCCCATCCGATGAGAGGAAAGTGGGTTATCGCCGCTATCGCCGGGAACAGCAGAGTGCCTATCGGGTCGACGTGAGCCGCCGGGTTGAGCGTCAGGCGCCCCATCTGCCTCGCCGTCGGGTCGCCGAAGCGGTTGGCGGCGAAGGCGTGGGCCGCCTCGTGGATCGAGAGCGCCAGTATGAAGGCACCGAACTGCGTTACCACCCAGAGAATGTATTCGAACGTCATCGCCGTCGTTCCCTATTGAATTTCGCGCAGTATAGCAGGCCGGCGGTAAGTATCAAGCCGATCTCGCCGGGGGTGGGAGTGGGGTGGAGCTCAGATATCCGCGGCGCAACGGAAGCCGACGTCGTCGCGGCGGGAGCGCCGGTCCAGCCAGTTGCGCACGAAGCAGCGGCAGCCGGGAAGCGCCGTCCTGAACGAGCCGCCGCGCATGACCGCCAGACCGGCGTCCGGACCGGCGCTCGCCGTCCACTCCCAAACGTTGCCCGCGGCGTGGTGGAGGCCGTAGGGGCTGCGGCCCTGGGGAAAGCCGGCGGTCGAGGAAAGGACCATTACGGCGGAACCGGCGTTGGCCCGCGTGGCGTCCGCCTCGTCGCCCCACGGGAAGAGCGCGCCCTCGGTGCCGCGCGCCGCCTTCTCCCATTCCTCCTCCGTCGGCAGCCGCCGGCCGCGCCAGGCGGCGTAGGCGTAGGCGTCGTACCAGTCGATCCCGGTGACCGGCGCCGACGGCGAGCGCCGGCGGGCGTCGTCCCAGCCATCGGGAACGTGGCTCTTCAGCGGGCCCTCGTCGGGGTGGCAGAGGCTGTGGTCGCCGTGGAGCTGGATCTCGTTGAGGAACTCCAGGTACTCGATGTTGCTGACCTCCTTGAGGCCGACGGCGAGGCTCGGCAGCGAGAGCTCCCGCTCGGGACGCTCGGCGGCCGAGCCCAGGTTGCTGCCGTAGACGAAGGGACCGGCGGGGATCGTCGACATGCCCGGAACAGGGCAGGCGAGCACGCCGATGGCCGCCTGCTCGCTTGGGGGAGCGCCGCCGCCGGTGACGCGGATGAGAAGCTCGCCGTCCTCGCGCCCGTCGGCGATCTCAATCAGGACCAGCAGGCGGTTGCCGGATTCGAAGCGGGTCTCGACGACCCGGCCCTCCTCACCCTCGATGCGCACCCGCTGCTGCCGACTGAAGCCCGAGCCCTCCAGCGTGATCCACAGCCGGTGCGACCGGTGCACAGTGGGCGGACGAACGGAGGAGATCACCGGCGCGGAGCGCTCCTGGTCGCGCCTGCTCCGCTGACGTCTGTCGTCTTCCTGCATCTATTGTTTAGCGATCACTCCTCGGCGGGAAGGATGGCGTCGGACGGGCAGACCTCGACGCAGTCGCCGCAGTCAGTACACTTCTCGGGGTCTATGCTGTACTTCTCCTCTCCCTCGGTGATCGCGTCGTGTTCGCACTCGTCCAGGCAGGCACCACATGCGATGCAGTCGTCGGTAATATAGTAAGCCATTGTGTATCTCCTCACCAATTGTGCCGGCTCAACAAGCCCGCTCGCACACGATTATATGGATGGCGCCGCCGGAGGCAAGTGAAAAAAGAGACAGGCACATATTCTGTGATATCTATATGGTGTAGTTTTCCTGTGGCAGAAAAAATGTTTGTTTGTCCATATCTTTCTTTTTATCTCAGCCCCCCGCCGCCCAGGCGTCGGTGGCCGTCTCCAGAAACGGTAAAAACTCTTCGGTCGCCTGCCGGCTGCCGGCCTCGTTCGGGTGCGAGTCCCCGGGGCCGGTGCGGTAGGCGGTCCTGAGCATGTTCCTGTCCGGCTCGCTGTCGTTGGCCAGCACGTCGAAGAAGTCGAAAACCGCCAGGTTGTTCAGACCCGGGTTCGACCTGTTGTACTTCTTCACCAGCTTGCGCTTCAGCCAGTTGTTGAACTTCCGGGCCCTGTCGGCGGCCGCCTGGTCGGTCTCGTTCGGCACCAGCGGCGGCGCCGTGACGACGATGAACAGTATCCCAGGGTACTGCCCGAACAGCTTCGCCAGCCGCTTCCGGTAGACCTTCTTGTACTCCTTCAGCATCCGATTGCTGTCGATGTGGCTGGCAGGGAAGCAGGACTTGAACATCACGACGTCGTAGTCCTGCCAGTCGTCGTCGTTGAACCTGTCCGGCCACTCGCGGTGGTCGCAGTTGCCGCTGTGGCTGTCGTGCATGGCGAACGAGTGGCCCGCCGGTGTGGTCGCCTTGTTGACGGCCTTCCGCAGGCCCCCGTAGCTGCCGGCGAGCCAGTTCTCCCCGGTCGAGAGGTGGATGAAGTAGACGGCGAATACCGAGGCCGGGTCCGTCCCCGGGCCGTCGACGCGCCCGCCTTGCCGACCCGCGTTGAGGCGGTCTCCACCACCCGGCGGGGCAGCCGGGCCGCGTCCGGCTAGGGCGACCTTTGCGAACGGGGCCAGTGCCAGGGCCGAGCCGGCGCCGATCAGAAGCCGCCTCCTGGTAACCTCGTTTACCCACCGCTCGGCGGACTCGGCTCCCTTCGCCCCCGGGGGCGAAAAGCGATGGCCGGATCTCATGGTTTCCCCTCGACAGATAGTTCGAAGTGGGATTCGATACCGCGGCTTCAGCTCCCCGGAAGTATGGCGGTCGCGACGGTTCGAGTCAAACAGGAACGATTTCCCGGGACCGTACCCGCTGAAGCTGTCGTTGCGCGGCTGGCCGCCGCTTTGTTATAAATGCCCTGAAGGTAGAGGCCGCTGGGTATGCGTGAGCGCTTAAAGAAATTCCACGACTACTTCCAGGCCAGCTTGGGTCGGGTTGTCGACACACTGGAACGCTTGGTGGCCATGGAGACGCCGTCGCGCGACAGGGCGCGCATAGACCGCTTCGCCGAGCACTACGCCGACCTGCTGCGGCCCCACTGCAGCAGGGTCTCGATCGTCGCCGGCGACCTGGGGGCCCGCGTGCGGGCCGAGTGCGGCTCCGGCAACAGGACCATCCTCGTGCTGGGCCACATTGATACTGTCTGGCCCGCGGCCGCGACCGCGGACAAGCCGCGTCTAAGGCGCGACGGCGACAGGCTCTACGGTCCCGGAGTCTTCGACATGAAGGCCGGCCTCTGCCTGGTGCTCTTCGCCTTCGAGGCGATGGCCAAGCTGGGCGTCGAACCCGACAGGCGCGTGCTCCTGCTCTGCACACCGGACGAGGAGAGCGGCAGCCCTTCCAGCCGCGAGGCAATCGAGCGGGAAGCGGCCGAGGCCGCGGCCGTGGTGGTGCTCGAGCCGCCGCTGGACGACGGCAGCCTCAAGATGCGCAGGAAGGGCGGGGGGCGCTTCAGGATCGAGGTGAGCGGCCGCGAAGCGCACGCCGGCATAAACCCCCACGACGGCGTAAACGCCCTCCACGAGCTGGCGCTGCAGGTGGCGCGGCTGGTCGACATGAACGATCTGGATAAGGGCATAACCGTCAACGTCTGCCGGGCGGCGGGCGGCAGCGCCGAAAACGTTATTCCCGGGAGGGCCTGGGCCGTCGTCGATTTCCGGACCCTGACCGCCTCGCAGGCCGAGGAGCTGGCCGCCGAGATCGCCGGCCTCGAGCCGATACTGGAAGGAGCGGGGCTGGAGATCACCGGCGGCATCGCCCGGCGCCCGGTGGAGGAGACGCCGGAAAGCATGCACCTGGCCTCGCTGGCCCAGGAGATCGCCGCGGAGCTGGAGATGCCACTCGAGGTCGGAGTCAGCGGCGGCGGCAGCGACGGCTCCTTCACGGCCGCCCTCGGCATCCCGACCATCGACGGCCTCAGCCTCGACGGCGCCGGCGCCCACTGCCTGGGCGAGCACGTCGTCACCAGCCGCATACCGCAGCGGGGGGCGCTGCTGGCCGAGCTGCTGCTGCGGATATAGGGACCGACTGGATAAGCCGATGCCGGAGCTCGAGATACGCGAGGTGGAGCGGGAGAAGGACTTCCTCCGGATCGCCGAGATACAGCGCGCCGTCTGGGGCTTCGATCCGATCGACGTCGCGCCACCGCACCTGATCATGGTCCACAAGCACCTGGGCGGCGTCGCCCTAGGGGCCTTCGACGGAGACACGATCGTCGGCTTCACCTACAGCTTCTTCGGCCTCAGGGAGGGCCGGCCGATTCACTGGTCGCACATGCTGGCGGTGCTGCCCGAGTACAGAGGCCTGGGGCTGGGCAAGCGGCTGAAGTGGGGCCAGAGGGACCTGCTGCTGGCCGGCGGAGTCGAACTCTGCCTCTGGACTTTCGACCCGCTGGAGACCTCCAACGCCCGCCTCAACATCCGCACACTCGGCGCCGTGGTGAACGAGTATGAGGTCAACGCATACGGTGAGAGCAGCGGCCACCTGCATGGCGGCCTGCCGACGGATCGCTTCATCGCCCGCTGGGAGGTCGCCGGCGAGCGGGCCGAGCGCTGCGCGGCGGGCGAGCCGTTCCGCGTGCCGCCGCGGGCGGTGGTGCCGCTCTTCGTCGCCGGCGAGGAGGGAGGTTGGCCGGCGCCCGGCGAGCCGGACCGCGCCAGGGAAGAGGAGATCCTCGGCGTGCCGGTCCTTTCAGGAATCCAGGAGCTGAAGGGCTCCGATCCCGAGCTGGCCATGCGCTGGCGCCTGGTCACACGCGAGCTCTTCTGCGGCTGCTTCGAGCGCGGCTATCGCCTCGTCGACGTTCTCTCGCC
>CAYOXX010000103.1:0-10635 GCA_964408025.1 uncultured Acidobacteriota bacterium
GAGCAAGGACCGGATGGCGATGCAGCGCCTTAAAGAGGCGGCCGAGAAGGCGAAGATGGAGCTGAGCACCACGCCGGAGACCGACATCAACCTGCCGTTCGTCACCGCCGACGAGGGCGGGCCGAAGCACATGCAGCTGACGCTGACGCGCGCGAAGTTCGAGGCCCTGGTCGACGACCTGCTGCAGAAGACGCTGGGGCCCTGCCAGCAGGCGCTCAAGGACGCCTCGCTGGAGCCGAAGCAGATCGACGAGGTGGTGCTGGTGGGCGGCTCGACGCGCATCCCGAAGGTGCAGCAGCTGGTCAAGGATTTCTTCGGCAAGGAGCCGCACAAGGGCGTCAACCCCGACGAGGTGGTGGCCGTCGGCGCCGCCGTCCAGGCCGGCGTGCTGACCGGCGAGGTCAAGGACCTGCTGCTGCTCGACGTCACGCCGCTGAGCCTGGGCATCGAGACCCTGGGCGGCATCTTCACCAACCTGATCGGGCGCAACACCACCATCCCGACGCGCAAGAGCGAGATCTTCAGCACCGCCGCCGACAGCCAGACCAGCGTCGAGATCCACGTGCTGCAGGGCGAGCGGCAGATGGCGCGCGACAACCGCACGCTGGGCCGCTTCCACCTGGTAGGCATCCCGGCGGCGCCGCGCGGCGTGCCGCAGATCGAGGTCACCTTCGACATCGACGCCAACGGCATCGTCAACGTCAGCGCCAAGGACCTGGGCACCGGGCAGGAGCAGAAGATCACGATCACCTCCAGCTCCGGCCTCGGCGAGGACGAGATCGAAAAGATGGTCGGGGAGGCTGAGGTGCACGCCGAGGAGGACAAGCAGCAGCGCACGCTGGTCGACGCCCGCAACCAGCTCGACGGCCTCGCCTACCAGGTGGAGAAGACCCTGGGCGAGCACGGCTCGCAGCTTGGCGACGCCGAGAAGGAGCGGGTCGAGGCGGCGATCAAGGAGGCCAAGGAGGCGATCGGCTCCGACGACGTCGAGCGGATCAAGAAGGCGACCGAGGAGCTGACCCAGGCCTCGCACAAGCTGGCGGAGTTCATCTACCAGCGGGCCGCCGCGGCCCAGGCTGCGTCCGGCGCCCAGGCCGCCGGCGACGCGGAGCAGGAGCCGCAGCCCGAGGCGACCGCCGGCGACGGCAAGGACGACAAGGACGACAAGGACGACGAGGACGTAATCGACGCCGAGGTAGTGGACGACTGACGGGTGCGCGGCCGGCCGGAAGCGGTGGATACCGGGAGCTAACTGGATGGCCAGGGACTACTACGAGGTGCTCGGCGTGGGGCGCGACGCCGGCCAGCGCCGGATCAAGGAGGCCTACCGCAAGCTGGCCCGCAAGTACCACCCCGACGTCAACCCCGGGGACGCGGGCGCCGAGCGCCGCTTCAAGGAGATCAGCGAAGCCTACCAGGTGCTCTCCGATCCCGAGAAGAAGAAGAGCTACGACCGCTTCGGCTCCTTCGACCCCAGCGCCTTCGCCGGCACCGGTCGGGGCGCGGCCGGCTTCGACTTCCGGGGTTTCGACTTCAGCGACATCGGCGCCAAGGCCGGCTTCGGCGACATCTTCAGCGAGATCTTCGGGCGGCGGAAGCGCCGCAGGCCCCCGAGGGAGCCGCGCCGCGGCGCCGACCTGCAGTACGTGGTCAACCTCAGCTTCGCGGACGCTCTCAAGGGTATCGAGACCGGGGTGGCGTTCAACCGCGCCGAGCAGTGCAAGGCCTGCGGCGGCGGCGGCCGTATCCTGACCGGTGGGACGCGGCCCTGCCCCGCCTGCGGCGGCAGCGGCCGGGAGGACATCCAGAGCGGAGCGCTGCGCTTCGAGAGCGATTGCCGTAGCTGCGGCGGCAGCGGCGTGGCTGCCGGCGAGCCATGCAGCCGCTGCGGCGGCCGGGGCTCCATGCCGCGCCGGGAGAAGATAACCGTGAGGATCCCCGCGGGGGTGGACAACGGCTCCCGCGTGCGCGTCGCCGGCAAAGGCGATGCCGGGCCCGGCGGCGGCCCGCCGGGCGACCTCTACATCATCGCCAGGGTTGCACCCCACCCCTTCTTCGAGCGCCGGGGTAACAACATCTACGTTACCGTGCCGATAACAGTGACCGAGGCGGCGCTGGGGACGAAGCTCGAGGTGCCGACCATCGAGGGCGCCACTGCTATCCGCATCCCGCCGGCCACCCAGAGCGGGCAGCGCTTCCGCCTGCGCGGACGGGGCGCCAAGGCGCTGAAGGGGGGCGGGCGCGGCGACCAGTACGTCGAGGTCAAGATCGTCCTGCCGAAGGTGATTGACGAGGGCGCCAAGGAGCACTATCGTAATCTCCGGGAGCGCGAGCGCTTCAATCCCCGCAAAGACCTGTTCGGCAGCACGTGAGCGTGAGGGTGCCGGCTATGGACGGGAAGAAGAAAGCCTACTACTCGATCGGCCAGGTGGCCGAGTCGTACGGCGTCCACCAGCAGACCCTGCGCCAGTACGAGCGGCTGGGGCTCCTGACGCCCTCGCGCACCCAGGGCAACACGCGCCTCTACGCCGACGCGGACCTCGAGCGGCTGGAGATCATCCTCAACCTGACCAGGGAGCTCGGTGTGAACCTGGCCGGCGTCGAGATCGTCCTCAACATGCGCGAGAAGATGGAGGAGACTCAGCGGCAGATAAACGGCCTGATCCGCTACCTGCAGGCGACGGTCGAGCGCTTCCACATCGAGATCGAGGACGAGAACGTCCAGAGCCTGGTGCGGGTCAGCCGCTCGACCCACCCGGTCAAGCAGTAGCCCTCCTTCTCCGCGGCGTCGGCCCGACATGTTGTGCAGATGGTTCCGACAGAGCGCCCGGCGGATAAAGATTTCCGCTTCGGTGAGCTGACGGCCTGTCGCCACCGGGACGGTTACCCTGAGGGCCGCAGCAGAGAGCTTCGAGTCGGCAGGGCGGCTGGCGGGCGAACTGTTGTGGGGGAGGCTTAGGACATGGCCTACCGTAAGTACGAGCGTCTCTCCGGCGACACGCTCAAGCTCTACCTCAACGAGATCGCCAGGATCCCGCAGATCTTGCCCGAGCGGGAGCGGGAGCTGGGGCGCCGCATCCGCCAGGGGGGGGACGAGGAGGCGGTGCGGGAACTGATAGAGGCCAACCTGCGCTTCGTCGTCGCCTTCACCAAGAAGTACCAAGGGGGGGGGATCGGCCTGCCGGACTTGATCAACGAGGGGAACATGGGCCTCATCGAGGCGGCCAAGCGCTTCGACCCCGACAAGGGCGTCAAGTTCATCACCTACGCCGCCTGGTGGATCCGGCAGGCGATCATGTACGCCCTCGGCGAGAAGGGGCGCACGGTGCGGCTACCGCAGCGCCGCTCCAACCTCCTCTACCAGCTCGGCCGCAACTACAACGAGCTCCGGGGCACACTCAACCGCAACCCGACCACCGAGGAGCTGGCCAGGGAGATGGACATCCCCGTCGAGCAGGCGGACGACCTGTTGCGCTATCACCAAGAGGACATCAGCCTCGACAGCGGGCTGAGCGAGGACTCCAGGCTGGAGTTCAAGGACCTGGTCGAGCAGGAGAGCGAGCCGCCGGCCGACCTGGTGCTGATTCGCAAGAACTTCGAGGACCAGGTGCGCGAGGTCGTAAAGGACCTCAGTCCCAAGGAGCAGAAGGTGATCCAGGAGCGCTTCGGCCTCCTCGACGACGAGCCGAAGACGCTGCAGCAGATCGGCGAGATGCTGGGCGTGACGCGGGAGCGGGTGCGGCAGATCGAGCAGCAGGCGATGAAAAAGTTGCGCCGCAACGCCAAGTGCCGCAAGCTGCTAACCTTCCTGAACTGAGGCGGCGTCCCGCCGGCGACCGCTTGGCGGTGCGGCGGGAGGAGGAGTATCGGTGAGCAAAGCTGGCGACCGCGGCTGCCCCGAGTGCGGCGGCAGCGGCTGGCTGATCGAGGAGCGCGACGGCAGGGAGATCGCCCGCCGCTGCAAATGTTATATGGAAGAAATTGTAGATCGTCTTCTTAAAAATGCACATATTCCTTATCACTATCAATCGCTTACAATATCGAATTTCAATCCTTACGATCCTATTCTGAAGGCTGCAGTGAAAATGGTGAATGAGTTTATCGAGGCATATCCTTTAGTTGAAAAGGGAATATTGTTTGTAGGTCCACCTGGAACTGGGAAAACACATCTTGCAACTGGCCTGTTATCTTCTGTAATAAAGAAATGCAGAATAAATGGTTTATTCTGCGATTTTAGCCAAATGATTCGATCAATTCAGGATTCATACAATCCAGATACCGTTTCTACAGAGCTATCTATTATTAAACCTATCATAGAAGCTGATTTATTAGTGATGGACGAGTTGGGATCCATTCGGCCAACTGAATGGATTCACGATACTATAACATATATCATAAACAATCGATACACGAATGATAGAATCACAATATTCACTAGCAATTTTGGATTAGAAAGAGGAGATTTAGATAAAACAAGAACAAAGCACATCGAAGAATGGCAAACAGAGATGAGAGAATTAAGTGGTAAATATTCTCCATCTGAGTATAAAACAATGCTTAGAATATTAAAAGGTTTTGCTGACAAAGAAATCGGCAAAGGTTATGCATTGCACCATCGAATTGGAACACGCCTGATGAGCCGCCTGTACGAGATGTGCAGCCCTGTGTGGCTCGACGGCGTTCCCGACTACCGCCTGCGCGGTGTCGGGAGCGGCAAGAGGAGCGCCATCGACAAGCGGTAGCCGACCGCCGCGGCGGATTCCTGTCTGTTATCTTTCAGGTGGGATCGACATTCCCGTCAGTCACCTCTGTAGCGGCGGCCTTTAGGCCGCCTAGTCGGGCTCCGCCCGAGGCGGATAAATTCAGCCCGACGCTACCGCTCGCGCGGCTGTCTTAGCGGCTGACCGTAGCGTCGGGCGAGATGAATATTCCTGTCTGTAATATTATGGCGCGACAGTAAAAAGTGTCCTGTTGCGAAAGCCGACAGCGAAAAAATCAATTCCATAGCAGGAGGGCCGATATTCCTGTAGGCCGCCTTGCCTCAATTATCATAGTAGGAGGGCCGACATTCCTGTCGGCCGGCCTCGGACAAGAATGTCAGGGCTCCTGTTTATTGAGATGGATCGCGGACAGGAATGCCCGCCAGGGCGCGCCTAGGTTGGGCCGCGCTCCTGGTTTGGGGGTGGATGTTTTTCCTGTCGGCCGGCTATCTCCTCGGCGCCGCCGGGCGCGGCGAAAGATGCCGGTGCCGCGCGGACCGTCGGGCACGCTCCCTCGGCGAACTTATTATTCCTGCCAGCGTATGGTATTGTTGGAAACAGATATATTGAATTCCCCCCGAAACAAAACCGGTTTTCGTAAACGAAATGGTGCATGGGGATGATCAGGCAGTTAGCGACTCACACCTTCCGGCAGCACTTGTTAACCTTGCGGTTCTCCATCGGCGTGGTGATGGCCATCGTCATGGTGGTGGCGGTGACCCTGGTGCAACTGCAGGACCTGGAGGCGCGCTCCAGCTCGGCCGCGCAGTACGATCGGCTGCGTCTCGAGATACGTGAGAGAATCACGGCCTGGAGCATGGTCCGCACGGTGCTGGCGCTGCCGCCCTCGGATCTGTCGTTCATGGCCAAGGGGATATCGGCGGCGGCTCCCAACCACATCGAGGTCAGCGCCGGCCGTCCGGTGACGCTCCTCGAGATGAGCCGCTACCATGCCGCCAATCCGCTGCTCGATTTCCTGCCAGACCCGGACGTGTCGAGCATCGTCGCCTTCTTCTTCAGCTTTCTGGCGATCCTCTTCTCCTACGACCTCGTGAGCGGCGCCCGCGAGCAGGGGATGCTGCGCTCGCTCCTGGCCGCCGGCGTCGGCAGGATAAAGTTGATTGCTGGCCTGGCGCTGGGAGGGGTGGCGACGCTGACGCTGATCGTGGCCCTCAGCTTCGGCGCCCTCGTGGCCACGCTGCAGTGGGCTTCTCGGCTCCAACTCAGCGGAGAAGTTCTCGCCGGGCTACTCATCATGGCCGTCGAGATACTGCTCTACTGCATCCTCTTCTTCACCATCGGCCTGCTCTGCTCGTGCCTCTGCAGGCGCTCGAACCTCTCGCTGCTCTTCGCGCTCCTGGCCTGGGTGGTTCTGGTCATCGCCCTGCCGCCACTCGCCGCGCAGCTGGTGATCCAGCTCGATCCGCTGCCCACAACGGAGTCGCTGGAGCGGAGCGTTCGGGAGATTGACACGGAGTTCAGTCAGCAAATCTTGGAATACGCCCGGCCCCGCCATCCCGACGGATACTACGGCTGGAACAGCGGTGATATTTTCGACATGAGCGTATCGAACGCCCACTACATCGTCCGCTCACCCTTCGAGGAGATAATCCGCTTCCGCTGCGAACTGCGCGAGCGGTTCGAACCGCTGAGAGAACGTGCTGTGGGTCGGATAGGCCAGATGCAGCGCGAGTACGGAAACCGCATGTGGCGCCAGGCCGAGCAGATCCGTCTGCTGAACAGCCTTTCGCCGGCGGCGGTGCTGCGTCGCCTCTGCGCCACCGCCGCGGGGACCGACCCGGGGGCGCTGCGCCGCTTCATGGAGTCGGCCCGCGAGCTGAGGGAAGCCTACGTCGACTTCCAGCGAGGCAAGGATTACGGCAGCCTCGACTTCACCACCGACCAGCACCGCGACGGGGGCCGGCTGGACCTCGACGGTCTCCCGCCGAATCCGAGACTGCAGTGGGAGGCAGCGGACGTGCTGGCGCGCTCGGCGGGCGACATCGCCCTGCTCATCGCCCCGCTGGTAGTTCTGCTGCTTGCGATCGGCTTCATCTTCAACCGTTACGACGTCCGCTAGGAGTATGGCCATGTTCTCGGCGCTATATATAAAAGAGATTCAGCTGAGCTTGCGCTCGGTCCGTTTCGTCATCGCCCTGGCGGTCGTCCTGCTGGGATTTGCGGTTTCGGGTATCGTCGGCTCCGCCTCCTACCACAACCAGCGGACCGAGTACGAGCAGCGCAAGGCCGAAGCCACCCGCGAGCTGCTGGAGCGTTTGGACGGCCTCAACAGGGTCGCCTTCCACATGCATGCGGCCCTGCTGCCGCCGACTCCGTATCCGTACATCCGGGATCTCTCCAGCACCCGGCTACCCGAGATGGTCCCCGTAAACGTGGTCCGCCACGAGGACATGCAGAAGGTGCTGCGCAGCAACCCCCTCCTCTACGTCTCCGAGGCCTTCACCTGGCAGTTCATCCTCGCCGCCATCGGCGGCTTCATCGCCATCCTGCTCAGCTACGACGCTGTGGCGGGCGAGCGGAGGCAGGGAACACTCAGCCTCGTCTTTTCCAATCCGATATCCCGCTGGAAGCTGTTAACGGCCAAGATTCTTGCCCTCACCACGATCAACGCCGTCCTCATCGTCGCGGGCGTCCTGCTGTCGCTCCTCATTCTCTCCATCGCAGAGGTGCCGGTCCTGAACGCCGATGCGCTCGCGACGGCGGCGGCCTTCGTGCTGCTGGCGATTCTATATATCGCCTTCGTCACCACGCTCGGTGTTTTGGTCTCCTGTTTCACCCGCGTCCCCAGCCTCTCCCTCACTGTCCTCTTTTTCCTCTGGGTCGCGTTCGCCCTCGTGCTACCGAGCGCGGCGCGGATAGCGGCGGGAGCTGCCAGGAGCATTCAGACGCCGGATGAGAGGAGCAAGGAATTCGAATCTGTGGTAGTTGGGATCGTTTCGGAGGGTGACAGGACGAGGCCCAGCGTCAACGGCTCAATAGTTGTCAATTACAGCCGCATCCCCTTCACCGCCATCGAGCGCCACGTCGCCGACTACACGCTCCGAGCCCACGAGGCCGAGCGGCGTCTGCAGGAGAGCTATGAGAGGAGCCTCTTCCGCCAGGGGGAGTTCGGGCTCGGACTGGCCCGCTGGTCGCCGGTTGAGCTCTTCGGCGAGGCCGCCGCCAGGCTTACCGACTCTGACATCGACCGCTGGCGCCGCTTCATCGACGCTGTCGAGAACTACCGCCGCGCGCTCGGGGAGGCAGTCCGCAACCTCGATAGCGGCGATCCGGCGAGCCCGCACGTCTACTTCGCCGACCTGTGGACCACAATCTGGATCTCGCAGCAGCCGGTCGGCGACGCGGCGCTGATACCGAGGTTCGAGATGCCCCAGATGTCGCTCGGGGACCGCCTGACGAGCGCCCTGCAGCCCGCCGCCCTGATTGTCGCCTGGCTGCTGGTGACCTACCTGATTGCGTTATTCGTCTTCCTGAGAATCGACCTCCGGCAAGTGCAGGCTTCCTGAGGAAGGGCGCGCGCCCAGATCATGGCGCGCCTACAGCATACTGCAAATACGATGGCTGCGCCCGCGGCGGAATCCACGTAGGAGTGCAGCTTCTAATCGGGCTCGGGCGCGTATTGCCGAATGAGCTCCCAGGCGCGCTCGACGTGACGCCGCCGAGTCCAGGTGCCACCGATCGACATGCGCAGCGTCAGCTTTCCGTCCAGCTTCGTGTGCGTCAGGAAGATCTTGCCGGAGGCGTTCAGCTCGTCCATGAGGCGCTGGTTGGAGTCGTCGCCGCCTCTGTGGCGGAAGCAGACGAGGTTCAGCGGCGCGGGGGCGGCCATCTCGAAACGCTTGTCCTCCTCGACCCAGCGCGCAAACTCCTGCGCCAGGGCCACGTGCCGGCGCACGTGGTGGCGGAGCCCCTCGACGCCGTAGTGCCTGATCACCAGCCAGAGCTTTAGAGCGCGGAATCGCCGGCCGAGCGGGATCTGCCAGTCGCGGTAGTCGATCACCGCTCCCGATTCCGAAGCCTTGTTGCGCAGGTACTCGGGCAGCACGCTGAGGGCGTTGATCAATGCCGCGCGGTCGGCCACGAAGAAGCAGTCGCAGTCGAAGTTGGTGAACATCCACTTGTGGGGGTTGAAGACGTAGGAGTCGGCCGACTCCAGGCCGTCGTGTATGAAGCGGAACTCCTCGCACAGAGCCGCCGTTCCGCTCATCGCGGCGTCGACGTGCAGCCAGAGGCCGTGCCGAGCGCAGACCTCGCCGACGGCGCCGAGGGGGTCGAGGGCGTTGGAGGAGGTAGTGCCGACAGTGGCGCAGACGAAGCACGGCGTCCGGCCGGCCTCCTTGTCGGCGGCGATCGCACTCTCCAGCAGCTCCGGCCGCATGGCGTAGTTCTCGTCGACTTCGATGAGGCGGAGGTTATCCTTACCCAGGCCGGCAATGCGCACCGCTTTTTCCATCGACGAGTGGGTCTGCGTCGATGCGTAGGCGGTCAGCACCCGGTCGATCCCCTTGCGATCCGTTACCAGGCCGGTGGCCCGCTCCCTGGCGGCGATCACGGCGCAGAGGATGGCGCTGGAGGCGGTGTCCTGGATAACGCCTCCGCCGTCGCCGGTCGATTTGAACTTCTCGGGCAGCGCCAGCATCTGCGCCACCCAGTCGAGCACCCGCGTTTCCAGCTCCGTGCAGGCCGGGCTGGTGGCCCAGAGCATCCCCTGCACGCCCAGGCCCGCAGATAGGAGGTCGCCGAGGATCGCGGGGCCGGAGGTGCTGGCTGGGAAGTAGGCGAAGAAGTTCGGCGACTGCCAGTGCGTGATGCCCGGCATGATCAGTTCGTCCAGGTCCCGCAGCACCGCCTCGAAGGGCTCGCCCCGCTGCGGCGGCAACTGCGGCAGCGACGCGGCCACTTCGCCGGGCTCGACCTGCGACAGCACCCGGAACTGCTCGAGGCGCTCCATGTAGTCGGCCACCCAGTTGACGACCTCAAAGCCCCGGCGGCGGAACTCCTCCGGCGTCATGTGGTAACTCTTCTCTTCATTCATCTCGATGCCCTCGCTCCTATTGGTGAACAGTCCCCGAAAGCCGCGCGCTGACCTGTGGCTCTAGTTTCGAGTTTCTTGCCGTCGATACGCGTAACGATGCGCAGACGCTAATTCGCGAACTCGAGTCAAGAACCCACACTCCGGTAACATATCTTTGGCTTGGCTGTCGGGCCTTCAGCGCCCCTGTCCGGCCGCGCCGCCGGTGATGATTCTTGCCAGCTCGAGCAGCCGGCTCCGCTCCCAGCGGCCGGTGACGACGATCGGCCTGCCGCTGGTGAAGGTGATCGTCAGCACAGCCGGCCTGGCCAGCAGCGGAGGTAGTAGGATCGCCAGGCCGGCGGCGGCGATGAGCAGCCCGAGTATAATCATCGCCGCCACGCCACCGCTCAGCAGCGCTGCCAGTGCTCCCAGGACGACGTATAGGGCGCCGAAGAAGACTACCGGCGGCAGCCAGGTCTCTCCGTACTCGATGTTAACCACGCTCGCCAGGTCACCCTGGGCGAAGGCGTGGCCGAGCGCCCGCTTGCGGACCAGCACGCGTTTGCTCGTCACCGCAACCGGTCCGTCGACGTGCGCGACCTCCTCGCCGTCGGCCAGCAGCGGCCTCAGCTCTTCGGCGCCGCTCCATGGCTCCCAGCCCTTGACGAGCGCGGCGAGCCCGACCCGGTGGCGCGCCAGGTAGGCAATTGTCACGACCAACAGCACCAGCGCCCAGATCCACCAGCCCTCGATCGCCAGCTTCCTCAGCAGCTCGTCCATTGTCTCCCCCCCGAGGTCTGCCGTCTGCCGACATCCTACACCAAAGCCGCCGGTGGGTGC
>CAYOXX010000104.1:0-10409 GCA_964408025.1 uncultured Acidobacteriota bacterium
CTGCGTGCTCAGCGACTTCCAGATGCCGGTCATGGACGGCCTGCAGCTGCTCCAGTCGATTCGCCAGCGGGGCGAGACGGTTCCTTTCATCTTCCTTACCGGGCAAGGCAACGAGGAGATCGCTGCCCAGGCACTGCGGACCGGGGCCGATGACTATTTCACCAAGGAGTGGGGATTCGCCCACTACGAGCGGCTGCTCAACAGCATCCTCAGGGTTGTGGAGATCCACGGGGAGCGGCAGAAACACCGTCGCGCCGAGCAGGCGCTGCGGGAGAGCGAGGAGCGCTACCGCAACCTCGTCGAGCGCGCCAACGACGGTATCATCCTTATTCAGGATTCACATATCGTATTCGCCAACGAGCGCGTGGCCGAGATGGCTGGCTACAAGGTGGAGGAGCTGATCGGCAAGCCTTTCACCGATTTCGTTCATGCCGACGAGGTTGCAAGGCTAAACGAGATCCATAAGCGGCGTTTCGCCGGCGAGGATATTCCATCAATATACGAGACGAAGTTTCTACGCAAAGATGGCAGCTGCTTCCACGCCGAGGTAAACGCCGGTATGATCACTCACCAAGGTACGCCAACCGATCTTGTGATTATCCGCGATATCACCGAGCGCAAGCACTCCGAGAAGATGCGCGACTCGATTTACAAGATCTCGGAAGCCGCCGTCAACACAGCAAACCTGCAGGAGCTGTACAGCTCGATCCACCGGATCGTGGGCGAGCTGATGCCTGCCGAGAACTTCTACATCGCCCTCCACGATCCCGTTCTAGAGCTGCTCAGCTTCCCCTATTTCGTCGACCAGTACGACGACACGCCGGCACCGAATAAAACCGGCAAGGGCCTCACCGAGTACGTCCTGCGCACCGGCCAACCGTTGCTGGCTTTACCCAAGGTGTTCGAGGAACTGGAGGCGAAAGGGGAGGTGGAGCCAATCGGGGCCGATTCGATCGATTGGCTGGGCGTGCCGCTGAAGACTCCGGACAGGACCATCGGCGTGCTCACAGTCCAGTCCTATACCGAGGGCATCAGGTACGGAGAGGAAGAAAAGAAGATCCTGATGTTCGTCTCCACGCAGGTGGCGATGGCGATCGAGCGCAAGCAAACCGAGCAGGCTCTTAAGGAGGGCGAAGAGCGCCACCGCAATCTTGTCGAGCGGGCGAACGACGGCATCGCCCTGATTCAGGACTCGATCATCAAGTATGCCAACCAGCGCCTCACGGAATTTACCGGCTACAGCCGCGATGAATTAATCGGGACGACAATTACCGACTACGTTCACCCCGACGAGGTTGGGAAGATCGGTGAACTTTATAAACGGCGAATGGCCGGCGAGGATGTCCCACCGATCTATGAGACTGTGATCAGGCACAAAAAAGGAGCAGAAGTACGCATTGAGGTCAATGCGGGACTAATCCAGCATCAAGGCAGGCCGGCAGACCTGGTGATCCTTCGCGACATTTCCCAGCGCGGTAAATAACAGCCGCCGAGCTCCTTCCACAATCCCTATGCAGTAGCCGAGAGGCGTCCGAGGTCGGCGTCGACCATCATGCGCACCAGCTCCTCGAAGCTGACGCCTGGCTCCCAGCCCAGTTTTAAGCGGGCTTTCGCGGCGTCCGCCACCAGGGACTCCACCTCGGCCGGGCGCAGGAAGCGCTCGTCGACGACCACGTGGTCCTGCCAGTCGAGCCCGGCGTGGTCGAAGGCGAGCTGGCAGAACTCCTTCACGCTGTGCGCCGCGCCCGTGCCGATGACGTAGTCGTCTGGCTCGTCCGCCTGCAGCATCAGCCACATGGCGCGCACGTAGTCGCCGGCGAAGCCCCAGTCCCGCTTGGCATCGATGTTCCCCAGCCTCAGTTCCTTGGCCATCCCGAGCTTGATGCGGGCGACGCCGTCGCTGATCTTGCGGGTCACGAACTCGAGGCCGCGCCGCGGCGACTCGTGGTTGAACAGTATGCCGCTGGCGGCGAAGATACCGTAGCTCTCGCGGTAGTTAACGGTGATGAAGTGGCCGTAGACCTTGCTCACGCCGTAGGGGCTGCGGGGGTAAAACGGCGTACTCTCGTTTTGCGGCGTCTCGTGCACCTTGCCAAACATCTCGCTGCTCGAGGCCTGGTAGAACTTGACGCCCTGGTCCACGGTCCTGATCGCCTCCAGCATCCGCGTCACGCCCAGCGCCGTGAACTCACCGGTCAGTATCGGCTGCACCCAGCTGGTCGGCACGAACGACTGCGCCCCCAGGTTGTAGATCTCGGCGGGCCGGATATCCTTGAGCATGTCGATCAGCGAGAGCTGGTCCAGCAGGTCGGCCTGCACCAGCTCGATCTTGTCGCGCAGGTGGGCGATGCGCTCGAAGTTCTCGGTGCTCGAGCGCCGCACCATGCCGAAAACCTCATATTCCTTCTCCAGCAAGAAGTCGGCCAGGTAGGAACCGTCCTGCCCCGTGATGCCGGTTATCAGAGCGCGCATCGTGGTAACCCCTCTGTCTGTCGCCCGCACCTTACATGCCGCTGCCTGCGGTAGTCAACGGGAGCCTTGTCGCTCCTTCTCGACTCACCTATTCCGCTTGCCTTCGACGTAGACCACTCCTCGAGGTAGGCGGTGAGGCCTTGAAGCACTAACGCTTACTGAGCCATCAGGCCTGTAGGAAATGCTTCAACTCTTGCGGAAAGCACCGACGATCTCTGCGGCTATCGCCAGTGCGATCTCGGCTGGGCTCTCGGCGCCGATGTCGAGGCCGATCGGCGAATGAACTCGATCGATCTGTTCGCCGCCGACACCCTCGGCGCGCAGGTTGTCGAAGATCGTCTTGACCTTTTTCTTGCTGCCGATCATGCCGACGTAGCCGGCCTCGGTTTCCAATGCCTGCTTGAGGACCACCTGGTCGAACTTGTGCTCGGGTGTGATGACAACCACGGCGTCGTTGGGCGAGATCGTCAGCTCGGCGAGGCCGCCGGCGAACGGCTGCACGTGCAGCGCGGCGCCGGGGAAGCGCTCGCCGCTGGCGAACTCGGGCCGCTCGTCGAGAACTATTGTGTTCCAGCCGAGCAGCGCCAAAATCCGGTGCAGGAAAAAGCCAGTGTGCCCGGCGCCGGCGATGACGACGCGCCTCGGGGGATCGATACGCTCCATGAAGACCTCCATCGAGCCGCCGCACAGCGGCCCCTCCTCGCCGGCGGAACCTTCCTGGAAATCGAGGGTGAGCAGCCGCGAGCCGCCGCGCTTGAGCAACCTCTTTGCCGCCCTGACGACCTCGGCTTCCCGCACGCCGCCGCCGATGGTGCCGCGGATCGAGCCGTCGGGCAGCACCAGCATCTTGGCGCCCGCCTGCCTGGGGGCCGAGCCGGTGACCGCCACCACGGTGACCATCACCGTCTTGAGGCCCTCGCGGCGCTGCCTCAACAGCTCGTCGAGCGGGTCGAGTAAGGGATCATCCATTGCGGTCGCCTTCCATCATCTTCTCGTACTGCTCCGGTGTGTCGATGTCGGCCAGGACGCCGGGGTCGTCCACCTCGACGGTGTCGACCAGCTCCGGCCTGCCGCGCACGACGAAGCGCGCGCCCTCCTGCAGCGGCGCGGCGAAGAATTCGGCGAAGACCGCACGGCCGAAGAGCACCGGGTGGCCTCGGCGGCCCTCGTAAGAGGGGATCACTATCGGCCGCCGCGAGCGGCGAAAGCGCTCGAGCAGCAGGGCCACCGTCGACTCCTCCACCAACGGATGGTCTACGAGGAAGACTACTGCCCCCTCCGCCCCTTCCGGCAGCGCCCGCAGGCCGACGCGCAGCGAGCTGAGCTGGCCCAGCTCCGGGTTCGGATTGCGCACCAGCAGTTTCGCCAGTTGTGGCATCGCCGCCGCGATTTCCTCTAGTTGTTCACCGGCCACGACGCGGACCGGCTCGAGGCCGGCCCGTTCGGCCACGCCGACAAGCCTCTCTAGAAAGGTCTCGCCGCCCTCGGCGCCCGTCGGCAGGAGCGCCTTGGGCCGGCCCATCCGCTCCGACGCGCCGGCGGCGAGAATGACGGCGCCTACTGTCGTTCTATGCGAACCCATTGTCCGTTAAGCCAGTGCCGTAAGCATCTCCTCCAGCAGGCCCCTGACCAAGCGGACCTTGTAGCCGTTCTGCTCCAGCGGCTCGGCGTCCTCGACGGAGGCCTGCGCCGCAGCGGATATCGTCCCGGCGTCGAGCCGGTTCCCGGTAAGCGCCGCCTCCGCGCCTGCCGCGCGCCAGGGGGCCGGCGCCACGCCGCCGAGCACTATGCGGGCTCGCTCGACACGCCCGCCGGCAAGCCGCAGCGCTATCGCGGCGCTGGCCAGCGCGAAATCCCAGGCCTGGCGCGCCCTCACTTTGCGGAACGAACTTACTATTTCGCCGGTCGCATCGGGGGGCGGCAGAACGATCTCGGAGACGACCTCGTTCGCCTCCAGCACGTTCTCCCGTTCCAGGTTCTGTCCAGGAAGAACAAAGAATGCCTCAGCGGGCACCGCGCGCCGCCCACCCGGCCCGGCGATCCCGATCCTCGCTCCCAGTGCAACCAGCGCCGGCGCCGTGTCGGAGGGGTGGACGAAGTAGCAGGGGTCGCCGCCGAAGATGCAGTGGTACTGGTTCTCGCCGTCGAAGGCGTAGCAGATATCACCGCCCTTCTTGGCGCACTGGAAGTCGCCGCGGAAGTACCAGCAGCGCGGCCGTTGACAGATGTTGCCGCCTATTGTGCCCTGGTTGCGCAACTGCGGGCTGGCCACCTCGGCGGCCGCCTGGGCCAGGGCCGAGTAGCGGGCTGCGATGCGCTCGTCGGCGGCGATCTCGGAGATCGTGGTCATTGCGCCGATCCTGAGTCGGCCCTCGGCGGTGCCGGAGATCCCCCTGAGCTCCCTGATCCCGCTGATGCTGACCACCTTCTCGGCTCCGAAGACGCCGTCGCGGAGGCAGCCGAGCAGGTCAGTGCCGCCTGCGTGGAGCCGGGCGCCGGGCGATGATAGTTCCCTGACTGCAACGTTTAGCGAATCGGCACGGACATAAGCGAATTTTCCCAACATGCGTTACCCCCTATCCCTTTCTGCAAGCAGTTGGTTGATCTTCTGCGTGTTGATCGGCGCCTCGGTGGGGCGGATGCCGATGGCGTTGTAGATGGCGTTGGCGATTGCCGCGCCGGTGGGAATTACCGGCGGCTCGCCTAGGCCCTTGGCGCCGATGTTGTTGCACTCGGTGTCGCCGGGGTCGATGGCGACCACCTGGTGATCGGGCGGCACGTCGAGGGCTGTGGGGATTTTGTAATCGTGCCCGTTGGCGCTGACTACCCTGCCGGTTTGTCGGTCCACTACTCGGTGCTCGGTCATCCCGAAGCCGACCCCCTGCGTCATGCCGCCGAAGACCTGGTTGTCGTAGGTGAGACGATTGATCACCTTGCCGCTCTCGTGGGCCCCGAGCAGGCGCAGCAGCCGGACCTCACCGGTCCGGGTGTTGACCTCGACCTCAGCGAACTGTGCGCCGAAGGGCTGGATCACCTTGCCCTCGGGGTTGGGGCCGCGGTAGCCGACACCGACGATATCCAGGCGCCTGTGACCCTGGATAATCTGGGCAATCGGCATTCTCCTCTCAGGATCGCTGCGGCTGACCACGGCGTTATCGCGCACTTCCAGATCCTCTACTGCCGTCTCGAGATCCTCGGCCGCCATCTCCAACAGTTGGCGCTTGCAGTCAGCGGCCGCCAGCCGTACCGTGGGCCCCATGCCCGGCAGCGTCTGGCTGCCGCCGCTAGAGTAGTGGAACGGCGTGTTGGCTGTGTCGGCGTTCTCGATGCGGATTCTATCCAGCGAAACACCCAGCTCCTCGGATACGATCATCGAAGCGATCGTCTTCGTGCCGGTGCCGAGGTCGCTGGCCCCGGTCCTGATCAGGACGCTGCCGTCGACGAATAGCTTCACCGTAGCCGTCGAGGGCGGGCCGCCGCTGCCCCAAGCCCAGACGCCGGCGGCGACGCCGACACCGCGCTGGATATGCCCGTCGCCGGAGCCGGCATCTCTCACTTGCCGCCATCCGAAGGCGCCCGCACCCTCCTCGAGGCACTGCCGCAAGCCTGTGCTGGTGTATGGCTGCCGGTCCTCGGTGATCTGGCTGAAGTCGGGGATATTCCTGAGGCGCAGCTCAACCGGATCGATATCGATCGCCTCGGCGAGCGCATCGATCATCTGCTCCAGAGCGAACGAGCCCTGGGGGCATCCGGGAGCCCGCATCGCGCGCGCCCGCCCGATATTCGTATAGGCAAAATGCTCCTCGACTTCGACGTTCGGGCAGAGATACAGCTCCCCGACCTGGAAGCCGACGCGGTTCTGATAGGAGTAAGCCCCGCCCGAACCGATATTGTCGAGCCGCAGGGCGGTGAGCGTCCCGTCCCGCTTGACGCCCGCTTTGATCGTCATACTGGCGCCGGGCCTGTTGCCTTCGCTTAGGTAAGTCTCCTCGCGGGTCAGGAAAAGCTTGACCGGCCGCGCCGTTGCCCTGGCCAGCAGCGCTGCCATCACCGTGTACTTGCCTGTATCCAGCTTGCTGCCGAAGCCGCCGCCTATGTAGTGGCCGATCACGCGCACCCTGTTCATCGGCAACCTGAAGGCCCTGGCCAGGTCGAAGGCGACCGCATAGACCCCTTGGGTGGAGTCCCATACGGTCAGCTTGTCGCCGTCCCACTTGGCGACGGAGCCGAACGATTCCATGGGAACGTGGATGTGGGTTCCGACGGTGAAGGTCTCCTCCAGCACCACGTCGGCCTCGGCGAAGCCGGCCTCGACGTCGCCCCTGCTGTAACGGTAGGGATCTCCATCGCGGTTTCCGCCCTCGTGGACGGGGGGCGCTTCGGGCCTGAGAGCATCCTCGGCGTCGACGACGAACGGCAGCTCCTCATATTCCACTTCTATCGCACGAGCGGCATCCCAGGCCTGATAGGGGGTCTCGGCGGCGACCGCCGCCACCTCCTCGCCGGCGTAGCGGCAGTGGGGATCGAGAAGCATCGACTGCGGGTTCTCGCGTCCGTACCACGGGATGTCGGCACCGGGCGAGGAGCCGGTCAGGACCGCGTGCACGCCCGGCATGCGCTCGGCCGCGGCGGTGTTGACGCTCACCACCCTGGCGTGGGCGTGCGGGCAGCGGAGGATCGCTGCGTAGAGCATCCCGGGAAGCCAGACGTCGTAGGTATAGACAGCCGAGCCAGAAACGCGCTCGTAGGCGTCGACACGCGGTTGCCGTTGACCTACCAGAGTCGTTTCGGTCCAGGCCCGCAGTTCCCGATCAGGCTGCGGCGTCTCCGGTAGGGGTCCCTCGATCCAGTAGGCCCCGCGGCCCTCTTCTTTGCGCTTGCTCACGGCTTACCTCCCCTCGTGCTTCAGCTCGGCCGCGCGACGGGCCGCCCTGAAGATGTGCTGGTAGGCGCCGCAGCGGCAGAGGTTGCCGCTGACGCCGGCGCGGATCTGGTCGAGCGAGGGGTCAGGGTTGGCGCGCAGGAGTCCCTCGACGGCCACGACCTGCCCCGGAGTGCAGAAGCCGCACTGTAAGGCGTCCTCCTCCGCGAAGGCCCGCTGCACCGGCCCCAGCTCCTCGCCGTCCATCAGGCCCTCGAGCGTCGTGATCTCGACGCCCTCGGCCTCGACTGCCAGCGTCATGCAGGCGTAGCGTGGGATACCGTCGAAAAGCACCGTGCAAGCGCCGCACTCGCCGCGGCCGCAGCCGTGCTTCGTGGCGGTCAGCCCCAGCTTGTCGCGGATGACGAAAAGCAGGGTCCAGCGCGGCTCGACATCGACGCTGTGCAGGCGGCCGTTGACGCTTAGCGCTATCCGCGTCGCCTCGCCGGCCTCGGCCTGAGCGGCCTCGCCGGCCACGGCTTTGCCTGCGGCGGCTGCGGCCACGGCCCCAGCGCTCACCGACTGGAAGAAATCGCGCCGGCTCATGCCGGGCGATTCGGGCGAGCCCTGTTCCTTGCACTCTTTATCCATGGAATCCTCCCCTCCATATCTTTGCGGACCCGATGAGCCCGCCGAACCAAGAGAAATCCGATAGCATTGGAGTGAATCCTGGAGGGAAAAAAGGACGCGAGAAACGATATCCCCCCCCACAACTCAACCATAATATACTATAATCGAGTCTGTGGCAGAGGGAAACAGTAATTGAGGTGACATTCGCGATTTCCTGTTCTGAGACGGCGACTTCAATGTGCTCCGACCCACTGGCGGCGCCGCCCGCCTGGCTCGCCCCACGCAGGGCGATCTCCTCGGAGCGCAGGCGCCGTGGGCATTTAACTTTTGGCACCCCCGAATGTCCAAGCGAACGAAGGCTTTAGTGCGAAAGAAACTACCAAGGAGGACGATATGAAAAGGGTATTGATATTCGTTGCGGGCGCAGCTATCGCATTCGGCCTGGCCGGAATCGCCTTCACCACCCTCGCCCAGGACGAGACTCCGGAGCCCGCCCCGCCCCCGGACGATCCGTACCAGTGGCAATGGTTTCAGCGCGGATACCCCGGCGGGCCCTTCTGCCGGCTGATTGCTCTCCGGGAAGAACTCGGACTCAGCGACGAGCAGATCGAGCAACTCGAGCAGTTGTCCTTCGACCACCAGCGCCGGATGGTCGAGCTGCAGGCGCGGCTCAGGATCGCCGGCATGGAGCTGGCCGGGCTGATGCGCGAGCGCGGCAACGACGAAGCGGCGATGGCCAAGGCGATGGAGATCAACGGCCTGCGGACCGAGATGATGGGGCTGAGCGTCAGGCACCAGCTCGACCGCCGCGCCGTCTTCACCGACGAGCAGTGGGAAACGATTCGGAACCTGGGGCGCCAGCGCGGCTTCATGGGCCGCCGGGGCGATTCCTTCCGCAACCGCCCCGGGCCGGGCCGCGGCTTCGGCCGCCGCTGGTAAGCCGGCAACAGCCAGAAACACACCTCCATCTTTTTCCGTCGACAGGGGGCCTCGATCGGCCCCCCTGGTCTGTCCACTGACGGCAGTGTCTCACACCACCGACCTGCGCCCCGGCGCAACCCGCAGATGTCGCGCCTCACTTCTTTCGCTTGACAGGAAAAGGCTCTTACTGTAGCTTCAAGCACTTGGTTCGCGCTCTAATTGTTGCGTTTTCACAGAGTTAGGCGAAATCGGGACATGCTCGACCACCTGTCCGACCGGCTACAGCGGGTTTTCAAGGCGCTGCGAGGCGAAGGGCGCCTGACGGAGAAGAACATCTCCGAGGCGCTGCGGGAGATCCGCATCGCCCTGCTGGAAGCCGACGTCAACTACGCAGTGGTGAAGACCTTCATCGGGCGGGTCAAGGCCCTGGCGCTCGGCCAGGATGTTCTGGACAGCCTCACCGCGGCGCAGCAGGTGGTCAAGATCGTTCGCAACGAGCTGATCGCCCTGCTCGGCGGCGAGCACAGCGAGCTGCGGTTCTCCAGCATGCCGCCCAGCGCGATCATGCTCGTCGGCCTGCAGGGTTCGGGTAAGACCACCACCTGCGGCAAGCTTGGCGCGCTGCTCAGCGGGCAGGGCCGCCACCCGCTGCTGGTGCCCGCCGACGTCTACCGGCCCGCCGCCATCGAGCAGCTACGGCAGGTGGCCGGCCGGGTGTCGCTCCCCTGCTACGACAGCGACCCGCGGATGAGCCCGCCAGACATCTGCAAGGCGGCCGCCCGCCAGGCGGCCAAGGCCGGCCGCGACGTCGTCATCATCGACACCGCCGGCCGGCTGCATATCGACGAGGAACTGATGGCCGAGCTGGCCGTCATCAGGGAGCGCCTGGAGCCGAGCGAGATACTGTTCGTCGCCGACGCGATGACCGGGCAGGACGCGGTACGCAGCGCCTCGGCCTTCAACGAGGGGCTCGACGTCACGGGCGTTGTGCTGACCAAGATGGACGGCGACGCCCGCGGCGGCGCCGCCCTCAGCATCCGCGAGGTCACCGGCAAGCCGATCAAGTTCATCGGCGTCGGCGAGCGCTTCGACGAGCTCGAGCCGCTGCACCCCGACCGCCTGGTGAGCCGCATCCTCGGCATGGGCGACGTGCTGACGCTGATCGAGCGCGCCGAGGAGGCGGTCGACATCGGGGAGGCGGAGGAGCTGGAGCGGAAGATACGCAAGGCGGAGTTCGACCTCGAGGATTACCGTCAGCAGATCGGCCGGCTGCGCAAGATGGGGCCGATGGACAACATCCTCGGCATGATTCCGGGGCTTGGCAAAGTTGCAAAAATGCGTCAGGATGTAGATGCAGGGCGCGAGCTGAAGCAGGTCGAGGCGGTCATCAACTCGATGACCCCGCGCGAGCGGCGCAACTACCGGATCATCAGCGGCAGCCGCCGCAAACGGATCGCCCGCGGCAGCGGCACCTCGGTACAGAAGGTGAATCAGGTGATGCGCCAGTTCGTGCAGGCGCGTAAGA
>CAYOXX010000105.1:0-10267 GCA_964408025.1 uncultured Acidobacteriota bacterium
CACACACACAGGCCGAGTCGGACAATTAATGCTTGTAATAAGCCAATCACATTCTGTATGATTTCAGATAACAAACCACTCTTAAAAGGAGGATACAAATGTCAAGGAAACTGAAAGTTATTTATTACCATCACAATATCAAGGATAATCAATTTGAGCCTATTGGCGAGACAACTCACGATTCACTGGAGGGTGTAGAAAGTAGCTTGCTGAATTTTGTGGGTTTAGGGGGCTCTATGAGCAAACAAGGCAAAGATCCATTACCTGAACACACAGATCCAAAGGCTTACTCAGTGGATCGTATAGAAATCTGGGAAACAAATGACTACGAAGAGCCTAATAAATTAATAAGGCGTCAAGATAAACAAGATCTTTAGACCTAGGCTTTCTTCTTCAGCAGCGTTTTCGCTTCGCGGACGATGTATTCGGGTGTGAGGTGGAAGTAAGTCATGAGATGCTCGGGCGCGCCGCTGCGGCCGAAGGTGTCGGGGACTCCCATGATCTTCATCGGAACCGGCCGCTGCTGTGCGACCACCTCGGCTACGGCGCCGCCCATGCCGCCCTGGGTGGTGTGCTCCTCGACGGTGACGATGGCGCCGGTCTCGTCAGCGGCCCTGACGATGGCGGCGGCGTCGATCGGCTTGATAGTGCTCAAGTTCAGCACGCGCGCATCGATCCCCTCGGCGGCGAGCTCGTCGGCGGCGCGCAGGCACTGCCAGACGCAGAAGCCGACGCCGATGAGCGTCACGTCGCCTCCGTCGCGGCAGGTGTGGGCTTTGCCGAAGCGGAAGACGTAGTCGTCGTCGAAGATGACCGGGAACTTGGTGCGCGAGACGCGCACATAGACCGGCCCCGGCACGTCGACGATGGTACGGATCATCCCGGCGGTCTCGATGCCGTCGGCGGGGCAGCAGACCTTCATGCCTGGTAGGGCGCGCATGATCGAGAAGTCCTCGCACATCTGGTGGCTGGCGCCGTCCTCGCCGGTGGTGATGCCGCCGTGGCTGGCGACGATCTTGACGTTGACGTTGCTGAGGCAGATGCTCTGGCGGATCGCCTCCCAGGCGCGGCCGGAGGCGAAGATGGCGAACGTGGAGGCGAAGGCGACCTTGCCGGCGGCGGCGAGGCCGGCGGCGGTGCCCATCATGTTCATCTCCGCCACGCCCATGTTGAAGAAGCGGTCGGGGAAGCGCTCGCCGAAGAGCGCCGTCTGGGTGCTGTGGGCCAGGTCGGCGTCGAGCACCACGATGTCGTCGCGCTCCTCGCCCAGCTCGACCAGCGTCCGGCCGTAGACGTTGCGGGTGCCGAGCATCCGGGGCTCGTCGGCCATCAGCCGGCCTCCAGCTCGCGCAGGGCCCGCTCGAACTCGTCGTCGTCGGGCGCGTTGCCGTGGAACTTGAGGTTGTTCTCCATGAAGGAGACACCCTTGCCCTTGACCGTCTTGCCGACCACCACAGTCGGCTGCCCTATTGTGTTCTCGAAGTTGTTGAGCGCGTTGTAGGCCTGCTTGAGGTCGTGCCCGTCGACCTCGAGGGCGTTCCAGCCGAAGGAGCGGAACTTCTCGGCTATCGGGTAGACGCTCATGATGTCGTGAACGTAGCCGTCGATCTGCTGGTCGTTGTTGTCGACGAAGGCGCAGACGGCGTCCAGCTTGTAGTGGCCGGCGGCCATCGCCGCCTCCCAGACCATCCCCTCCTGCAGCTCGCCGTCGCCGAGGACCACGAATACGCGGTTGTCGTGTCCGTCGAGGCGGCAGGCCAGCGCCATGCCGTTGGCGGCGGCGAGCCCCTGGCCGAGGCTGCCGGTGCTGAGCTCAACCCCCTTGATGTACTTGCGCTCGGGGTGGCCCTGCAGGCGGCTGCAGAGTTTGCGCAGGCTCATCAGCTCGAGCCTGCTGATGTAACCGGTGCCTGCGAGGCAGGCGTAGAGGGCCGGGGCGGCGTGGCCCTTGCTGAGCACGAAGCGGTCGCGCTCCGGCCAGTCGGGGTCCTCGGGGCGGTGGCGCATGACGTCGAAGTACAGCGCCGCCATCCAGTCGATGGCGCTCAAGCTGCCGCCGGGGTGGCCGCTGCCGGCGGCGTGGGTCATCTTGATGATCTCGATGCGCAGCTCGCGCGCGACGCCACGCAGCCGCTCTTCCTTCTCCTCGGTCAGCTCGTAGTGGCGGGGTGTCTTCGGCATGGCCGGTTCGTCGCTCGATCGGGAACTGATAACGCTCACGGCAGCCCGCGGCGGTCCGCAAGAATAGTAGCAAATCGCGAGGGAAAGGCAAAGGGATAAGCAGCGTCGAGGACGAAAAAGTTAGCGGCGCAGGCTCACCTCTTCGAAGCGGAAGCCGATGGGGGGCGCGTCGCTGTAGACGGCGCGACCGTCGAGGTGGTAGCGGTAGATCATCCGCTGCCCCCTGGCTATGGCGCGCGCGGCGGCGTAGGAGCTGTCGATGCCGTCGGTACTGACCTCGGCATCGAGGTTGCCGTAGAGGGAGGCGATCCGGCGCAGGTAGGTGCGGGTCTCGTCGTAGGGGGGGACGCCGCCGTGGCGGCGCACCGCCTCGCGGCCGGCGTTGTAGGCTGCCAGCGCCAGGCGCAGGTCGCCGTCGTAGGCCAGCAGCAGGTCGCGGATATGGCGGGAGCCGGCGTCGATGTTCTGGGCCGGATCGAAGACGTCCTCGACGCCGTAGTCGTCGGCGGTGGCGTCCATGAGCTGCATCACGCCCTTGGCGCCGGCGCGGCTCACCGCCCGCGTGTTGAAGTCGCTCTCGGCCCGCGCTATGGCCGCCAGCAGCGCCGGGTCGAGGCCGTAGCGGATGCCCGCGTCGTTGAGTATTCCGCTGTAGGGGGTGTCGCTGCCCAGGAGGGTGAGATTGGCATCGGGTCGGTGGCCGCCGATAAGGATCGCGGTGGCGTCGGCGCGCGGCATGTCGGTGAAGTTGATGACGCCGTCCTCGTCGACGTAGTAGTAGATCTCTTGCTGCGCAGGCAGCGTTGCCGTCGCGGCGAGCAAAATAGTAGCTGCGAGAGCTGACGCGCGGAAAACCATCCGTACCTCGAAGCCCCTCCCCGGCGGGGACGGCGACAACCTCAACTATTATAACAAATTAGGGGCATTTATGCCATCGGTTTAGTGGGTCACAGCATCGGTACTCCGGCCCGCAGACGCGACTCAGATCGCTCTATCCGGGACCACGGATAGATGGCATCCACAAACCTGTATGGTCTCCACCACGATGCGGCAGTCGAACTACGGTGCGGGGGCGGGCAACTCGAATCCTAGCCTTGTCGACGATTGGCCCTAGGAGTATAGTGGCATCAATATCCCGAGAGAGGTGCGAGACATGCGTAAAATAGTAGCTTGTGGCGTATTGCTTTCATTTCTTTCCGTCGCCGCCGTGGCACAGGAACATCCACCACTCCTTTGGTTTACAAAATCATGGGATCTTTCCACGCATGGTTTTGCAACCACCATGATTATGGGGAATACGATAAACGACAACTTCACAATTTTTTACGTTCTAAGGGACGAGTTTACTCTTTGGGGAAGGACAGTCTCCTCGGACGGCAACACCATCGGACCCGCGTACTTCATCGCGAACACAAACGACTTCCGCATGCAGTCCGTAGTGTGGCATCCGTACGCCAAGAGATTCATGATTGTCGGCAACTTAAACGACACGCTCTATGCGCTCGCCGCCAATGTCAACGGGCAGCCGCTAACGCCGGCCAGAGTGATAGCGACCGGCATAGCAAATTATCCCAGGGTCACTTGGACGCTCAAGAAGAAATTCATCGTATTCTACCGAAAGAACGACCAGATTTACGCCCGGAGGATCAAGAAGAATGCCAAAGGCAACAAGCCTGAGAAACAAATTACATCCTTCAGCCAGGGTTTGGCAGTCCCCCGCGACGCATCGACCGAGGAAGATGGCGTCGCCGCCTGCTACTACGCCTATTACAGCAGCTCTAGCAGCACACAGTTGATCCCACGCATGGTCAGGGTCAACCGAAAGTTGAAATTGCAGGTGGATTGTCAGGTGGCACCCGTGCAATACGACCAATACCAATGGGGCTATATGTCGGGCGCTTACGATCCCGACACGGGCACGCACGCCATCTCGTTCGCGAACAGATTCGCGCTCTTCGATAAGAACGGCAATGCCGCCACGCCATCGCCAGCGTTAGCCCCGTTCATCACGATACCAAACGGGGGCTGGACAATCAGCGGGATCACCTACGACTCGACTTTCCAGCGGTTTGCGGCTTACTACATACGGGCATGGGCCGACGAATCCACTTGGACAGAGTATACCTATATCCACTTCGCTTACTTCGACTCGAACGGCAATGTTATCGATGCAGACGTGGAGCTCGGCGGGTTCGAAGACGAGGCGGACGGCAGAGCAGGCGGCATCAATCGCCGGGGCGAACGGTTGGGTATATTAAGCGAGGAAGGTTACGGCTACGGCGGCGGACCGGTCAGAGCCTATTTGCATTACTATTAAAATGACCCGGTTACCAGCTAATCTCTTCTCGCGAGGTCCATTTTAGCCAGCGCGGCCAGGCTGGCGACCTCGAGGTCGGGTTTGACGGGCGAGGGAGGCGGCGGTGTGGCGCCCCAGCCGAGCTTTCCGCGGCGTCGGTTGACCCAGACGGTCCTCAGACCAAGCTCCTTGGCCGGTACGTGGTCGTGGAAGAGGCTCTGGGCTACGTGCAGTATCTCGCCCCTACCGATTCCCATCTTTCCTAATCGCTCAAAGGCCAGCAGGAACGGCCGGTGGTCCGGCTTGTAAGCGCCGGCGTCCTCGGCGGTGACGACGAGGTCGAACTCGACTCCCAGCCTCTCGTTGGTGCGCGCGAACGACTTCCGATCGACGTTTGAGATTACCGCCAGCCTGAACCTCTCCTTGAGGCGGCGCAGCGCCCTCGGTGTGTCGGGGAAAGGCGGCCAGTCGCCTACTGAGGAAGCCAGGCGCTCGGCGTCGCCGGGATCGAGCCGAGTATTAAACCTCTCTGCGATACCGGCCATCACAGTCTCGAGAAGATCGCTGTAAAGCACAGTCGGCATCTCCCGCTCGCAGCGCACCTCCTCGTAGCTGAAAGCCCGCAGCAGTTCCTCGTCGGAAGCCGATAAGCCTCGCTCTTGCGCCCAGGGTCGCAGGATGCTTTGTATCCCCGTCTCCCAGTCGATGAGAGTTCCGTAGCAGTCGAAGGTGAGGATTTTGATTTCAGAGAAAATCACTACTGTAATTACCTCTTTTGCGAATTGTTCTTTTGCCGACAAAAATGTAGCGGCAGCCTTCAGGCTGCCTAGTCGGGCTAAGGCCCGACGCTACAGTCATTTAACCGAGACCTGTCATGGTCGCAGAAGTTAAACCTTGCGTCACTTCTGAATCTCAAGGGTCCATGCACTCGAATAAAGGATCGCGTCAACGAAGGCGCTCGCTGACTATCTCGCGGCCTTTTTCGAGCGCTTCGGGGAGTTTGTCGGGCGACTTTCCACCGGCCTGGGCGAGCGAGGGGCTGCCGCCGCCCCCGCCGCCGATATACTTTGCGATGTCGCGGATGAGCTCGCCGCAATTGATCTTGTCTTTGAGGTCCTTTGTAGCGGCGAGGATGAGGGTGGCTTTCTTGCCGCTTTTGTCGCCGAGGAGTACGACGCCGCTTTTGATCTTAGAGCGGATCTCGTCGGCGAGGTTGCGCAGTGCGCCAGGGTCGAGATCCTCGGTGAGTAGCGTGGCGATCTTGTGCCCGCCGACCTCGACGGTCTCGTACTGGGGGCCGGCGCCGGGGCCGCCCCCAGCCAGTTTGACCTTGAGGGCTTGGAGCTCCTTCTGCAGCTTCTTCTGCTCGGCCAGTAGTTTCTTTGTGCTGTCGGCCAACTCCTCGGGCGACGACTTGAGCAGTTCGGCGGTCGCGGCGATCAGGTCGCGATCGCCCTGCACGCGCCGGACCGCTCCCTCGGCGGTGACCGCCTCGATGCGGCGCACTCCGGCGGCGACGCTCCCCTCGCTTAGCAGGTGGAAGAGCCCTATCTCGCCGGTGTTGTTGACGTGTGTGCCGCCGCAGAGCTCGGCGCTGTAGTCGCCGGTGCGGATGACGCGCACGTCGTCCTCGTACTTCTCGCCAAACAGGGCGATGACGCCCTCCTTGACCGCCTCGTCGAGCGACTTGACCTCGGAGCGCACGGGTGCGCCCTCGCGGATGCGGCGGTTGACCAGGCGCTCGAAGAGCTCCAGCTCGTGGGGGTCCATGGCGCTGAAGTGCGTGAAGTCGAAGCGCACGCGTTCTGGCCCCACCAGCGAGCCGGCCTGCTTGACGTGCCGGCCGAGCAGGTCGCGCAGGGCCCACTGCATGATGTGGGTGACGGTGTGGTTGGCGCGGATGGCGGCGCGGCGCTCGTGATCGACCTCAGCGATTAACTTCTGCCCCACCTCTAGGGAGCCGGCGGTGACGCGCGCGTGGTGAACGTGGAGCTTGCCCTCGACCTTGGAGGTGTCGGAAACCATTGCCGCTATGCCCTCGGCGTGCAGGCGTCCGGTGTCGCCGACCTGGCCGCCGCTCTCGCCGTAGAACGGCGTGGCGTCGAGGACCACCTGGCCTTCCTCGCCTTTGGTTAGCTTTTTTACCCGCTTTGCACCCTTGACTAAGGCCAGGACCTCGGCGCCGTCGTGCTCCTCGGTCTCGTAACCGACGAAGCGCGTGGGACCGAACTCCTCGAGGATAGCCCGGAAGACCGGCTCGACCTTCTCCTCGCCACTCCCCTTCCAGGCCGCGCGGGCCCGCTCACGCTGGCGCTCGAGTGATTTGGAAAAGCCATTCATATCAATTATCAATCCGTTTTCTGAGGCTATCTCTTGTGCTAGATCAAGAGGAAGTCCATAAGTATCGTAGAGCTTAAAAACTTCTTCGCCATCAATTATCGACCTTCTTAAATACTGCTCAAGTGTTTTGGCAAATTTTGATGATTCCTTCACATAAGCTGGTATTTGCTTTTTTATTTCTCTGTCCAAATAAGTTCCAAATTTCATCAGACTACCGGAAACATCTCTTAAAGAATTTAGAACATTATCTGCGACTTGCTTTAATGCCGTAGAAGCCGAAGCACCTGCTTTTGAATACTCTTCAACTATAGGCTCTATATGTTTCTTGTACTCTCTAAATAATTCGTAGAGCTTTTCCGTTGAGATTTCAAATGTTCGCCCGAAGCGCTCCTCCTCGCTCTTGATCACCCTGGCGACGTAGTCGCGGTTCTCGAGCAGCTCGGGGTAGACGCCGCCCATGACGCGGCCCACGAGCGCGCACTGCTGGCAGAGGAAGGGCTCGTCGAGGCCGATGAGGCGGCCGTGGCGGATGGCGCGGCGGATGATGCGGCGCAGGACGTAGCCGCGGCCCTCGTTGCTGGGCAGTGCGCCGTCGGAGACGAGGAAGGCCATGGCGCGCAGGTGGTCAGCGATGACGCGCACGCTGACCGACTTCTCGTCGTCAGTTCGATAGTCGACGCCCGCGAGTTCGGCTACCGCCTCGACGTAGGGCAAGAAGAGGTCGGTGTCGTAGTTGCTGATGACACCCTGCAAAACGGCGGCGATGCGCTCGAGGCCGGCGCCGGTGTCGACGCTGGGCGCGGGCAGGGGTTCGGTGGTGCCGTCGTCGGCTGTGTTGAACTGCATGAAGACGAGGTTCCAGAGCTCGACGAAGGCGTCGTCGCCGCCCAGCTCGACCTCCTCGGGGGTGCGCAGGCGCCCCTCGGGCGGGCGCATGTCGTAGTGCAGCTCGCTGCAAGGGCCGTTGGGGCCGGTGTCGCCCATCGCCCAGTAGTTGTCTTTCTTGCCGAGGCGGAAGATGCGCTCCGCCGGCAAGTCGATCTCCTCCTCCCAGATGCGGTGGGCCTCGTCGTCGTCGCGGTAGACTGTGGCGTAGAAGCGGTCGGCGTCGAGGCCGTAGACCTCGGTCATCAGCTCCCAGGCGTAGCGGATCGCCTCGCGCTTGAAGTAGTCGCCGAAGCTGAAGTTTCCGAGCATCTCGAAGAAGGTGTGGTGGCGGGCGGTGCGGCCGACCTGCTCGAAGTCGTTGTGCTTGCCGGTGACGCGCAGGCACTTCTGGCTCGAGGTGGCGGTTTTGTAATCGCGGCTCTCCAGCCCGAGGAATACGTTCTTGAACTGGTTCATGCCGGCGTTGGTGAACATCAGCGTCGGGTCGCCGTGCGGGATGAGCGCAGAGCTCTTGACGACGCGGTGGCCGCGCTCGGCGAAGTAGTCGATGTAGGTCCGGCGGACCTCGTTGTGGTCCATGCTCACCGCCGTTACCCTCCGGTCGAGCGATTAAGGCGCCACAGTATAGAGAATCGGCACGGCGCGGTCAAAGGCTGGCGGCGCGCCAGGCAGGTCGGTGACGCGCGCCCGCCGATTGTGCTACCTTGATCCAGGTAACCGCCGTGCGGTTGTTACTGCGCTGTCTCGCACCCATAGGAGAATAGTAGAAGATGACGAGACGGTAAAAAGTCTGAAAACACCGAGAAAAACAGTTAGATGCTCTGGAAAAGTGGGCAGACCGAAGTATCGTGACGTCCCGTAAACTATTGATATTGTGCGTGATATCTCCAAGGCAGGATACTCGGTTTGACCCTCTTTTCGCCAAACACCAGGAGCGTGGACATTCTTGTCCACGATTGGCCGACAGGAATGTCGGCCCTCCTACTATGATAATTGAGGCAAGGCGGTCGACAGGAAAGCTTGTTCGCCGCGGCGAATCTGTCCCGCCTCGGCAACTCTGACAGCCCATACACGAGCATGGAGGAGAGCGTATGTCTTCGCTGCTGTTCATCGCGACCCGCGGCTCCGACGACCCGACGATGGCTACTTTCCCGTTCGAATTCGCTGTCGACGCGGTTGTGGAGGGCAACGAGGCCAGCATCGCGCTGATCGGCGAGTCGGTAGTCCTGATGAAGGACCCGGTCGCCGACGAGCTCGACGGCTTCGGCTGCAAGCCGTTCGCGGAAGTTATGCCAAAGGTGATAGAGCACCAGATCCCAATCTACGTTTGAGGATCGTGCGCGCGGACCCGTGGGGTCCTCGAGTCCGACCTGGAGGGCAAGAACGCCGTCATCATGAACACCAAGGTCTTCATAGAGCTGACTGCCGACTGCGACAAGGTCATCAGTCTGTAGAGAAGGGGAGATGAGGTTAGGCGGATAGCCCAGGCCAAGAGAATGCGGGCGGCATAAAGGCCGCCCCTACAATGGATTGGCAATATACTGCGCCTGTGGGCGGTATTGCCGAAACTTAGAGATGCGAATCCGCTGCCGCTCCTATTCCGGTACGCGCACCGGGACGTAGGCGGCGTTTTCGCCGCGGCGCACCCAGAACAGCGCCGACTCGCCCGGCCGCAGCGCAGCGACCGCCGTGTTGAATTCGGCCACGCTGGTGATCGCCCTGCGGTTGATCTCCTGGATCAGGTCTCCGGGTTGGAGCCCGGCCCTCTGTGCGGGCCCGCCGTTGAGGACGCTGGAGACGATTACTCCCTCGCGGCCCTCGTAGCCGTAGCGCTGCGCCAGCCCGGGGCTCAGCTCCGCCACCCGCAGGCCGATGCTCTGCAGCGTTCCCTCCGCCTCGCCGGAAGGCTCCTGGCTGCCGGAGCCGGCGTCGGCGGTCTCTCCTCTCTCGCCGAGGCGCACGGTGATCTCGTGCCGCCGGCCGTCGCGCAAGACCGTGAGGACGACATCGGTACCGGGAGCCGACATGCCGACGCGGTTAACCAGGTCCTGGCTGCTGTCGACCGGCTGGCCGTCGAGTTCGAGCACCAGGTCGCCGCGGCGCAGCCCGGCCCGGGCAGCGGGTGTGTCGGCCAGCACGTCGGCCACCAGGGCGCCGGTCGGGCGCTCGAGGCCGAGGGCGTCGGCCATGTTCTCGTCCACCGCCTGCACCTGCACGCCGAGCCAGCCGTGCAGCACGCGGCCGTGGCGCTGCAGGCTCTCCATGATCCGGCGCGCCATGTTGACCGGTATGGCGAAGCCGACGCCCTGGAAGGTGCCGCTGCGCGTGGCGATGGCGGTGTTGATGCCGATCAGCTCGCCGCGCAGGTTGACCAGCGCGCCGCCGCTGTTGCCGGGGTTGATGGCGGCGTCGGTCTGGATGAAGCCCTTGAAGATCTCCTCGCCGCGCGCATAGACCGAGCGGCGCGTGGCGCTCACGACGCCGGTGGTCACCGAGTTCTCGAGCCCGTAGGGGTTGCCGATGGCGATGGCGGTCTCGCCGATCATGAGCTCGTCGCTGTCG
>CAYOXX010000106.1:0-9654 GCA_964408025.1 uncultured Acidobacteriota bacterium
TGGACCGGGGGTTGACAACCGATGCCGCTTTAGACAAGCCCGCATATCGCACAAGATTCAGCCGTCCGGCGGCCTATTGTCCCGAATCTCTTTGTTGCGGCCGATTTTGGACCCTTGACGTGGCGCTAACCACGCCTGCGGGTCCAAAACCGCCCCCGCCGCGACCTTCGATAGAATCGGCTCGCCGGTGACAATATGTAACCTCACAGTCCCGTTGAGAGAGCGCTGGAAAGATCAACATATCAATCACTTAATACCAGAGCCGGCCAAACCATGTGCAATATGCGGGCTAGAGCGCGCCGCCGGTTTTCAGCGAAAGCTCCATCCTCATCTTGATTATCTGCTTCTCCTCGTCCGAGAGGCTCTTCATCCAGCGGTCTATGTCTTCGGTGTCCGCGGGCGCCCTGCCGTTGGCCTGTTCGAAGGCCCGCGTCAGGAACTCCGCCTGCCTGACCCGAACTTCCTCGGAATCGTTCGTCATCTGCTTCCTCCCGGCGGCCGCTTGGATCGCTACTATATTTTAGCACGGAAAAGCAATGTCGCCGTCAGCGATTCGCGGCTGGGCGTCGAGCGCCTCGCCTCGGTGCTCCCCCGCCTCCCCCGTTATCTCTTCTATCGGCCTGCGTGCAAGCGGATAGCTGTTGCCCGCTTTCGGCGCCGCGGTTAGAATCTGCGGACCGCGACCGGGCAGGACGGAATGGTGGAATCCGAACACAGGGATCGCGCGCTTGCGGCTTACGTGGCCGTCGCCCTGCTGCTTCTGGGTGCAACGGTGCTGCTGCGCCTACCGTGGCTGGGGACGACCCACTACGCCTCGGGCGACGAGGTCCTCTGGGGCCTGCAGGCGCGGAACCTGATGGCCCACCCCCTGCTGCTGCTCAACCCCTCGGCGGCGATGGTGCCTCCCGAGGAGCTGACGCCGGCGACCCGCTATCCCCTGTTCGTGCGCAGCTCGGCCTACCCGGTCCTTGTCGCCGTGCCGATAGCCCTGCTGGGGCCGGACCACTTCTCGCTGCGCATCATCAACTGCCTCTTCGGCATCGCCCTGGTGCCGCTGGTGTTCTGGGTCGGGCGCATGACGCTGGGGCGCGCGCAGGGGGTCGCTGCGGCGCTGGCGCTGGCGACGCTGCCGGCGGCCGTGATGTTCAGCCGCATGGCCTACAACGAGAGCGTTGTCGCCGCCCTGGCCCTGGCGGCGGTGGGGATCGCCTACCGCAAAGACAAGCTGGGAGGGCCGCGGCAGGCGGCGCTGGTCGGGCTCCTGGTCGGCTACGCTTACCTGGTGAAGGCGATCGAGGTGATGGTGATCGCCCTGCCGGCGCTGGCGATTCTCCTCCTCTTCCGTAGGGAGCCCCGGATCTGGCGCTGGACGGCAGTCGCAGTCGCCGTCGCGGCGGCGGTGGTGCTGCTGCCGATCGCGATCAAGGCGCTGCTCACACCCTGGGCGCTGCCCAACGCGTTGAAGACGCTGGGCTTCAGCTACGGCGTCCCCTGGCGGCAGCCCTTCGACTTCTACTTCCTCTACCTGGCCGGCGAATTTTCTCTGCTGCTGCCGTTCGTGGCCTGCGGCGTCATCGGCGTCCTGCGTCGGTTGACGCTGCCGGGTGCCGACAGGCGGGCTCTCGTCTGGCTGGTGATAGCGCTGATGATCCTGCCGATGTCGATTCCCCAGGTGAAGAAGGACACCTACAGCCTGATGCTGATGCCGGCGCTGGCGCTGCTGGCGGGCGAGGGGATCGTTTTCGCCTCGAGGCTGCGCGAGCAGGGCAGAGGCTGGGCTGCCGCCGGCGGGGCTGCGCTCCTGGCGCTGCCGCTGCTGGCCCTGGCGCTGGGGTGGGCGCCGCAGCCGAACCACGGCAACTTCCTGATGGCCAGCAAGCGCTTCCTGGACCACTGGTGGCCGCTGGCCCTCTGGGTCGTCCTGATCGCCAACGCCGTCCTTGTCGCCGCAGCGCTGTGGGGCCGGCTGCGGAGGATCGTACCACCCGCAGTCGCAGCGGGCGCGCTGGCGGCGGCGGTGGCCCTGCTATCCGGAGGCGTCACCTGGTTCGGCATCGCGCAGGGGCAGCGAGACCTGGTCGGACTAACCCGCTATCGTAATGACGACTGGCAGTGCGCGGCGCTGGCCACGCTGCAGGACGAAATCCAGAGGGCCTGGCCGGGCCGCGACCTGCTTGTCGGCGTGCGGGCCCACGCCAACGACGTCGCCTACCACGGCATGCCTCAGCGCCGGGTGAGGTATCTCGACCTCCGCCGCGAGAGGCATCTGGAACGCACGCTGGCCCGCATCGAGGCCAACCGCTACCCCTTCATCGCCGACAGCCTCAGGCCGCGCCTCACCAGGTTCGGCAAGAATCCCGGCCTCGGAGAGCGTTTGTCCCCGCTCGCCCGCCGCACCTACGAGGCGATCCTCGAACGCTACAAGGACGTCACCGACTGGTTCAGGCGCCGCTACGGCCTCGAGGCCAGCGTGCGCGTCTACTGCCTGAGCCACATCGACCCCGGCGTCCTCGATCTCTACTGACCGGCCCAGATCTTGCGCAAACGCGTCAGGAAGTACGCCGCCTCCACCACCGAACTGACCTACTGACGAACAGGAGCGCACACGAGATTCATTCGGCAACAAGTAATTGTAAGGGAGGCATTTATGCTTCCCGCATTAAACGTTGCGGCGGCGCGAACCTGTCCGCCGGAGCCTGCTTATCTGACGAAGCTTAAGCGTAATTGGAGGCGTAGTCGTAAGCGGAGGCGGATGCCGCCCGCTCTCTTTCGGACTAATCGGTACCGATATCGTGTAGGCTACGGGCCGATCAGATTCCTCTGGCGGCCGCTCGCCGCAGGCGATAAACTGTTGAGGAGCATAGAGTGTTTCTGAATTGATTTGTCCCTTCGTGAGGGCCGAATCAGAAGATTGGTAGGACAGACATTCTTGTCTGTCGCTCCGAATCAAGAAATTGGTAGGACAGACATTCTTGTCTGTCACTCCGAATCTGGAACTTGGTGGGACAGACACGCCGCGGCGGGCAAGCTCTCCTGTCTGTCATCTGCCACGGGGGATTGAGCATGATCGACGGCGTGAGGACTAAGGAACTGAAAATCATACCCGACGAGCGGGGCTGGCTGATGGAGATGCTGCGCTCCGACGACGAGATCTTCTCCGAGTTCGGCCAGGTCTACGTCAGCGCCGTCTACCCCGGCGTCGTCAAGGGCTGGCACGCCCACCGGCGGCAGACCGACAACATCGTCTGCGTCGCCGGCACGATCAAGCTGGTCCTCTACGACGACCGCGACGGCAGCCCCACACGCGGCCGCGTCGAGGAGTTTTTCATCGGCGAGCGCAACCCGCTCCTGGTGCAGGTGCCGCCCGGCGTCCTGCACGGCTGGAAGTGCGTCGGCCCCGATACCGCCCTGGCCGTCAACATCCCCGACCGCCCCTACCGCCGCGACGATCCCGACGAGGTCCGCGTCGACCCCCACGACAACGACATCCCCTACGACTGGGCTCTGGAGGAACGCTGAGTAGATCAGTCTGGTAAAAACACAGAATCGGTAGGACAGACCCGCCAGAGGCGGGCAAGCTCTATTGTCTGTCACCTTATCACGTAGGGGGGAGCCTTTAGGCCCCCCGCAAGCAGGATAGAGATTCCTGACTGTCATCTTTCAGGTGGGATCGGCATTCCCGTCAGCCATCTCTGTAGCGGCGGCCTTTAGGCCGCCTAGTCGGGCGATATGAATATTCCTGTCCGCCGTCTCCCGCGCAGCGGGAGGCAGGGATGCTTCGTTAAGCTGCGCAGTGGAGTGTAAAATGAGCCCGCCTGCGGCGGGTGCCAGGCAGGAATGCCTGTCCTACAAACAACCTTTCAGGTGGAACAAATCCACTACGCCGCTATTCACCAATTGAATCGCTATCAAATCTCAAACTCGTAATAATCTCTGGCCTTTCCCGAGTTAACTATGTTAAAATAAAGGACTTAGCTGGGGGTGTTTCTCAATGACGGTTACCGAGGGGATTCCGGCGTTCCTCGACGAGCTGACTTACGGCCGCAACTGCTCGCCCAACACGCGCAGGGGGTACCGGACCGACCTGCTGCAGTTCCTCGAGTTCCTGGCGCGCTACGGCGACCGCCCGGCCAAAGACATTGAGCCGGACGACGTAGACCTGCGCACGGTGAGGGCGTTCATGAGTCACCTGGCGCTGGCGGGAGTGGGGAAGCGGTCGTTGGGGCGCAAGCTCTCGGCGCTGCGCAGCTTCTACGACTACCTGCTGCGCCGCGGCGCCTGCCGGACCAACCCAGCCCGCCTGGCCGCCACGCCGCGCAGCGGCGAGCGGACGCCGTCGTTCCTGAGCCGCGGCGAGGTGGCTTCGCTGCTCGACGAGCCATTCCCCGACACGCCGCTGGGCGCGCGCAACCGGGCGATGCTTGAGCTGCTCTACGCTGCGGGAGTGCGGGTGGGCGAGCTGGTGGGGATCGACGTCGACGAGCTCGATCTCGACCGGCGCGGGGCGCGGGTGACAGGAAAGGGGGGCAAGGAGCGCGAAGTGTTCTTCGGCGACTCGGCGGCCCGCGCCCTCGGGGATTATCTGGAGCGGCGTCCTGGGCTGGTGCGCAGGCGGCCCGGCGAGCCGGCGCTGTTTGTCAACTACCGCGGCGGCCGGCTTAGCGCGCGCAGCGTCGCACGCGTCCTGGCCGCGCGCATCCGTGAGGTGGGGCTGCGCCGCGGCGTAAGCCCGCACGCCCTGCGCCACACCTTCGCCACCCACCTGCTCAACAACGGCGCCGACATCCGCTCCATCCAGGAGCTGCTCGGCCACGCATCGCTCTCCACCACCCAGCGCTACACCAGCGTTGGCGTCGAGGAGCTGATGCGCACCTACCTGAACTGCCACCCGAGAGCGAAGTAGAGGTCTCCATTCATGGCTATCGAGTTCGTCGCCTTTGGCAAGGATACCTGCCGCGACAGCGCGGCCAGGGACTGCGTCCGCAACCGCAACAAGGAGGTTTGGGGAAAGGAGCCGCCGGACGGCTGAATCTTGTGAATTATGTGGATCGGGGCCGGGACTTTACCGGCTGTTCATCTCTTCTTTTCCGCTTACCCTCGGGTCATCGAGTCGAGGAAGTCCTTGTTGGTGTCGGTGACCTTGAGCTTGTCCAGCAACAGCTCCATGCTCTCGACCACCGAGAGTGGGGAGAGCACCTTGCGCAGAATCCAGACGTGGTTGAGCTCGTCGGGCGGCATCAGCAGCTCCTCCTTGCGGGTGCTGGAGCGGTTGATGTCGATGGCCGGGAAGACGCGCTTGTCGACGAGCTTGCGGTCGAGGATGATCTCGCTGTTGCCGGTGCCCTTGAACTCCTCGAAGATGACGTCGTCCATGCGGCTGCCGGTGTCGATCAGGGCGGTGGCGATGATGGTCATGCTGCCGCCCTCCTCGATGTTGCGGGCGGCGCCGAAGAAGCGCTTGGGGCGCTGCAGGGCGTTGGAGTCGACGCCGCCGCTGAGCACCTTGCCCGAGGGCGGCACGATGGTGTTGTAGGCGCGCGCCAGGCGGGTGATGGAGTCGAGCAGGATGACGACGTCCTTCTTGTGCTCGACCAGCCGCTTGGCCTTCTCGATCACCATCTCGGCCACCTGCACGTGCCGCGTGGCGGGCTCGTCGAAGGTGGAGGAGATCACCTCGCCCTGGACGGTGCGCTCCATGTCGGTCACCTCCTCGGGCCGCTCGTCGATGAGCAGCACGATCAGGTAAACCTCGGCGTGGTTTGTGGTGATCGAGTTGGCGATCGACTGCAGCAGCATCGTCTTGCCGGTGCGGGGCGGGCTGACGATGAGCCCGCGCTGGCCCTTGCCAGTCGGCGTGATCAGGTCGAGCACGCGGGCGCTGAGGTTCTCCTTCTTGGTCTCCATCTGCAGCCGCTCCGACGGGTAGAGGGGGGTGAGGTTGTCGAAGAAGACGCGCTCGCGCTGGAAGTCGGGCGGCTCGAAGTTGATCGCCTCGACCTTGATGAGGGCGAAGTAACGCTCCCCCTCTTTGGGCGGCCGGATCTGGCCGGAGATGGTGTCGCCGGTACGCAGGTCGAACTTGCGGATCTGCGATGGGCTGACGTAGATGTCGTCGGGTCCGGGCAGGTAGTTGTACTCGGGCGCGCGCAGGAAGCCGAAGCCGTCGGGCAGGCACTCCAGCACTCCCTCGCTGAAGATCCAACCGTTCTTCTCGGTCTGCGCTTGCAGGATGCGGAAGATCAGCTCCTGCTTGCGCATGCCGGCGGCGCTGGGGATGTCCAGCTCCTTGGCGATTTGGGTGAGCTCATGGATGGTGAGCTCCTTGAGCTCGGAGATGTTCATGCTGGTTCCGGCGCGGTCGCCGCTTGCGGCCACTGCGCCCCCATCCGCCGGGGCCCCCGTGGCCTGCCCGCCGTTGCCGCGCTGTCTGTTAGCTTTTGGCATTGTCTCGTCTCGTTGCGCGAGCCGCCGGCTGGCGCCGGTCGGTCCGCCATGGTTGTTTTTCTCCCCGGCGCCCCGCGATGGCCGCGTCTATCAGGCGCCAGATCTCCTTGATTCCGTAACCCGTCTCCGCGCTGCAGAACACGGAACCGTGCAGCTCGTGTCCCGGGTCGGCCAGCCGCCGCCGCTCGACGGCCAGCCGGTTGCGGCTCAGCTTGTCAGCCTTGGTCAGCACCGCCGCGTACGGCAGGCCATTGCCGTCGAGCCACTCCAGCATCTGCCGATCGTTGGCCAGGGCCCCGTGGCGCGCGTCGACGAGCAGCACCAGCAGCCGCAGGCTCTCGCGCCCCAGCAGGTAGCCCTCAATCAGGCCGCGCCAGCGGGCCCGCTCCGCCTTGCCGACCCGCGAGAAGCCGTAGCCGGGCAGGTCGGCGAAGTAGCAGCCGTCGTTGACGCGGAAGAGGTTGATCGTCCGCGTCTTGCCGGGCCGTGAGCTGGTGTGCGCCAGGCGCCGGGAGCCGATGAGGCGGTTTATCAGGCTCGACTTGCCGACGTTGGCCCGGCCGACGAAAGCTATCTCGGGCAATCCGGCCGGCGGCAGCTGTTCGAGGTCACCGAAGCTGCCGACGTATGCGGTACTACGAACGTCCATTCAATACACGAGCCGGCGAATGTCTTTCGTTGATGTTTGCTTTCGCGCTTGACAGGGCGTTCGGCTGGGTGTCGAGGCTGCTTTCCGGGCCGCTCGGAACCGCGACCCGCGCGCATTCTAGCAGACCCAGGCGAACTGCCGCAAGCGAAAAAACCTTGCCCGCCGGCAGGCGAAAATCCGTCCTTCGGGCACCCCTTAGTTTGGCAGCTCGCTGCCGCTGACCCGGTCCTCCCTGGCGATCTCGTCCAGAAGCTCCTCGATGTCCGGCAGCGGCGAAAGGGGCTCCACAAGGGCCTCGGACAGCACCTCGTCCATGGTGTCGACGAAGATGAACTGCAAGCCCTCGCGCACCTCGTCGGGCACGTCCTTGAGGTCCTTCTTGTTGTCTCTGGGCAAGATGACGGCCCTGACATCGGCGCGGTGGGCGGCCAGGATCTTCTCCTTGACGCCGCCGACCGGCAGCACCTTGCCGCGCAGCGTCACCTCGCCGGTCATCGCCACGTCGGCGCGCACCGGCACGCGGCCGAAGGCGCTTACTAGGGCGGCGGCGATGGTGATGCCGGCGCTGGGCCCGTCCTTGGGGATCGCGCCCTCGGGCACGTGCACGTGGCTGTCGATGCGGGAGAAGACCTTGCGGTCGACGCCGAGGCTGGCGCCGCGGCTGCGCAAGTAGCTCATCGCCGCCTGGGCGCTCTCCTGCATTACCTCGCCGAGCTTGCCGGTCAGCGAGAGCTTGCCCTTGCCCCGCATCAGCGTCGCCTCGACGTTGAGGATGTCGCCGCCCAGCTCGGTCCAGGCCAGGCCCTTGGCCAGGCCCACCTCGTTGCTCCTCTCCAGGTCCGGCTTGCGGAACTTCGGCACGCCGAGGAACTCCTCGGCCAGCGCCGTGTCGGTCACCGCCAGGCTCTCGGTCCTGCCCTCGACGACGAAGCGGGCCAGCTTGCGGCAGATCTTGGCGATGGAGCGCTCGAGGTTGCGCATGCCGGCCTCCCAGGTGTACTTCTCGATGATGAAGTTGATCACCTCGTCGCTGAGGCCGACGCCCTTGCGGGCCAGGCCGTGCGCCTTGAGCTGCTTGGGTATCAGGTGCCGCTTGGCGATCTCTAGCTTCTCGCCCTGCGTGTAGCCGGGTATGCGGATGATCTCCATGCGATCCTGCAGCGGGCGCGGCACGGTGTGGATGACGTTGGCGGTGGTGATGAACATCACCTGGCTGAGGCTGTAGGAGACGTCGATGTAGTGGTCCGTGAACTCGCTGTTGAGCTCGGGATCGAGCACCTCCATGAGCGCGCTCGAGGGGTCGCCGCGGAAGTCGGAGCTCATCTTGTCGATCTCGTCGAGCAACACAACGGGATTGATCGTGCCGGCCTTCTTCATCATCTGGATGATCTGGCCCGGCAGGGCGCCGATGTAGGTGCGGCGGTGGCCGCGGATCTCGGCCTCGTCGCGGACGCCGCCGAGGCTGAAGCGGACGAACTTGCGGTTGACCGCGCGCGCTATCGCGCGCGCCAGGGTGCTCTTGCCGACGCCGGGCGGGCCGAGGAAGCAGAGGATTGTACCCTCCATCTTCTTGACCAGCTGCCGCACCGCGAGGTACTCCAGAATGCGCTCCTTGACCTTCTCCAGGCCGTAGTGGTCCTCGTCCAGCACCCGCTCGGCCCGCTTGATGTCCTTGTTCTCGCGGCTCTTCTTGTGCCAGGGAACCGAGATCAGCCAGTCGATGTAGTTGCGGCTCACGGTCGCCTCGGCGCTCATCGGCGGCATCGCCTCCAGGCGCTCCAGCTCGTGCAGCGCCCGCTCCTCCGCCTCCTTGCTCATCCTGGCCGCGGCGATCTTGTCGCGCAGCTGCTTGTACTCGTCGCCCCCCTTCTCGCCGCGGCCCAGCTCCTTCTGGATCGCCTTGATCTTCTCGTTGAGGTAGTACTCCTTCTGCGCCTTCTCGATCTGCTTGCGCACCTGATTGTTGATACGCTTGTCGACCCGCACCTTGTCCATCTCGGCGTCGAGGATGGCGACGATCGCCGCGATGCGGTCGGCCGGGTTGAGCATCTCCAGGATCGCCTGCTTCTGCTCGATCGGAACGTCGAGGTGGGCGGCTATCGTGTCGGTCAGCTTGGCTGGATTCTCGGTCTTTATCGCCGCCAGCATCGCGTCGAGGCTGAGCGTCTGGCTGATCTTGATGTAGCGCTCGAACTTGCGCGTCAGCTCCTGCAGCGCCTCCCGCACCTCGCCCGGCTCCGGGACCTGCTCGACTACGGCCCGCACCACCACCTCGTGGAAGCCGTCGGGGTGCTTGCTGCTGTCCTCGATCTTGCCGCGGTGCAGCCCCTCGACCAGCACCTTGTAGTTGCCGTTGCTCTGCCGCACCGTCTGGATGATGGTGGCCACGGTGCCGATGCGGTGGATGTCGTCGACGGTAGGCTCCTCGACCGAGGCGTCCCTCTGCGCCGTCAGGAATATCTTGCCGCCCTGGCTGGTGGCATGCTCCAGGCCTTTGATCGACGACCGGCGGCCGACGACGAACGGTATCATCATGTGGGGAAACACCACCATGTCGCGCA
>CAYOXX010000107.1:0-8456 GCA_964408025.1 uncultured Acidobacteriota bacterium
ACGAATTCCTGTCGAGCGTGCACGGACGGCTTCTGCTGGCTGGGGAGCCCTATGGGCCGACCTGCTCTACCTGCCACGGGGCGCACAACATCCCTTATGCCGACATCCTGCGCACCCCGCACTTCAAGGTCGAGATGGTTGGCGTGTGCGGCGGCTGCCACGGCGAGGCGCTTGCCGACTACCGGGAGAGCGTCCACGGCGAGGCGCTGCTGGAGAGCGGGGCCTTCGAGTCCGCCTCCTGCGTCGACTGCCACGGCAGCCACCGGATACTGCCGCCCGGCGATCCCTCTTCCACCGTCTATCCGACCGGGATTGCCAGCGACTGCGCCTCCTGCCATGCCGACGAACGCTTGATCAGGCGCTTCAACTTTCCCTCGGAGGTGGTGAGGGTCTACGAGGTAAGCTACCACGGCCGCGCTGTCGGCTTCGGCGACACACAGGTGGCCACCTGCTCCAGCTGCCACGCCTACCACTCGATATTCCCGGCGGCCGATCCACGCTCCTCGATCCACCCAGACAACCTGCAGCGGACCTGTGGCGGCTGCCATCCGGGCGCCAGCGCCAACTTCATCGCGGGCAGGATCCACGCCCACCGGGAGAGCAAGGAGAACTTCTGGTCCCAGCTGGTGGCCGACTTTTACGTTTGGCTGATCGTTATCTTAATAGGTGGCATGGCGGTCCACAACGGTTTGGATCTTGTGCGCAAGATGATCGTGCGCGCCCAACGGCAGAAGAGCGAGCCGCACGTCGTGCGCATGACACTGCGGGAGCGGCTCCTGCGCGCGGCCCTGACCGTCAGTTTCCTGATGCTCGCCTACACCGGCTTCGCCCTGCTCTTCCCAGACGCCTGGTGGGTGGCGCCGCTGAACATGGTCTCCGATTCCGAACAGTTCCGCGCCACCACGCATCGCGTGTGCGGCGTAGTCCTCACGGCGCTCGCCCTGCACCAACTCTGGTTCCTATTCTTCCACCCACGCGGCCGCGAACAGCGGCGCCGCTTCGCGCCGCGACTGAGGGACCTGCGCGACCTGAAGGACAACATCCTCTTCTACCTGGGCCGCCGCGCCGGGCGGCCAAGCTTCGGCCGCTTCAGCTACATCGAGAAGATCGATCACTGGGCCGTGGTCCTGGGCACGCTGGTGATGGTGGTCACCGGCTTCGTCCTCTGGTTCGAGGGCGTCGCCATGCTCTTCATGCCGCGCTGGCTCTGGGAGGTCTTCGCCGTCGTGCACCTCTACGAGGCGATACTGGCTCTCCTGGCAGTGGTCGTCTGGCACTTCTATTACGTGTTCATCAACCCCGACGTGGCGCCCATGGCGCTTACCTGGGTCACCGGGAGGATAACCCACAAGGAGCTGGCCAGGCTGCACCCGGAGGAGTTCGAGGAGGTGCTGGAACGGGAGAGAGAAGAGAAACCGGGCACAATAGACGCATGACGTGCGCCCGCCCGGCACTCTGAAAGCGCGAAGCGGGCGGGGGACAGGATGCCTTTCCTCCTCACACAAACTAAATACTTAATTAAGCGTCGGTGTCTTCGTCGTCGGCGTTGTTCTCTTCTGCGTTTTCGAGCTCCTCCCTGAGGCGGCGGCGGAGCTCTTCCTTGTCGCGGCCGCGGTCGTAGCCCCTCCCGCCCCTGGGTGTGCCGTGGGGGCGCTGGATCGGGTCGCGATCCCAGGTGCGGCGCGGGCGCCTGGGGGGAGGGCCTGATGAATCGCCGGACTTCTTTTTTGCGCTCATTGTGCCGTTTCGCTGCAAGGCTGCAATCAGATTATAACCGTTTCGCGGGCGGAGCAATCTCCGCTTCGTGGGAATTGCTTCGGTCGCTGTGCGAACTCTCGATGGCGATTATGACGAGGGTGTTTCGCAAACAGCGTCATTGTTTTGTGAGGCGCCCGACGCGGCAGCCCTGGGCGGCGGGGCTCCATTCGATCTCCGTGGCCCCGAGACGGCGGGCCGTCTCGCCGATCCGCTGGCGCGCCTCGCCGCCGCCGTCGTGCCAGAGGACGACGCAGCCGCCCCCGCCGGCGCCGCACACCTTGCCGGCGCCGCCGAGCTTCTCGGCCTCTTCGACGAGCGCGTCGACGGCGGGCGTGGCGATCATGGGGGATAGCCTCTTCCTCTGCCGCCACTCGCGGGCCAGCAGGCTGCCGACGGCGGCCCAGTCGCCCGAGCAGAGGGCGCCGGCCATCTGGACGGCGGCGTAGCCGATCTCGGCCAGGGCCGAGCGGACGTTTTCGTCGCCGTCGATGAAGGCCTTGTAGACCTCCCAGTTGTTGAGACCCGAGTGGCGCGGCCTGCCGGTGTAGACGAGGGTCATGCGGCGCCGCAGCTCGCCGAGGTCTGCCGCTAGCTGCCGCGCCTCGACGGCGCCGGGCGCGAAGCGGATCTCCTGCAGGCCCCCGTTGAGGGCGGCGTAGTGGTCCTGGCAGCCGGCCGGCGTCCCCAGGACCTCGGCCTCGAGGTCGAGGCATAGGCGAACAAGATCGGCGGCGACGAGCGTCTCTCCGCGGCGGAGCAGGAGTGCCGAGGTCAGCGCCACGCAGAGCGCCGAGGATGCGGCCAGCCCCGCGCCGACCGGCGAGCCGGAACGGGTGCGCACCGCGACGCCGCCCTCGGGGACCAGGCGCTGCACAATCGTCGCAGCCAGCTCCAGTCCCTTCGGCAACTGATCGCTCCCGCCGGGCGACAGCTTTGCCTTCAGTCCGCGGTCTTGCGACTCGAGCTCGGTCCGCCCGCCCGCCAGGTCGCTCACTACCGCGGTCGCCGTGACGTCGATGGCCAGGTTGACGGTGCAGGCCTCGGGCAGGAAGAGGTAAAGGGGGTGGATGTCGAGTGTCCCCCCGGCGAGGTCGATTCGGCAGGGCGCTTCGGCTCGGATCGGCATTTGTATCCCTCTGCTTCGCCGTCAGTCTTGCTTGATCAGCCTCCGCAGCGTGGCAAGGTTCTCGACATCCTCGGCGTAGTCCGGGCCCTTCGGCGTCTCCAGGATCATCGGCACGTCGAGCAGGCGCGGGTCGTTTAGGAGCATTCGGAACGGCTCGAGGCCGAGGGCGCCACTACCGATGTGTTCGTGTCGGTCTACGCGGCTGCCCAGGTCCTTCTTCGCGTCGTTGAGGTGGATAGCCTTCAGCTTCTCGAGCCCGATTACTTCCTCGAACTCCGCCCACGTCTTCTCGTAGCCGTCGCGAGTAGTGATGTCGTAGCCGGCGGCAAAGACATGGCAGGTGTCGAGGCAGACGCCGAGGCGGTCGCCGTCGGCGACCGAGTCGATGATGCGGCGCAGGTGCTCGAAGACGAAGCCGAGGTTGGTTCCCTGCCCGGCCGTGGTCTCCAGCAGCACCAGCAGCCGGTAGTCCTCGGTCCGCCGATGCAGCCAATCGAAGCTCTCGGCGACGCGGCGCAGCCCGGCGTCGACACCGTCGCCCTTGTGGGAACCGGGGTGCATGACCAGGTAGGGGATCTCCAGCCTCTCGGCCCGCTCCATCTCGACCAGGAAGGCCTCGCGGCTTTTTAATAGCAGGCCCTGCTCGTCGGGCGAGGCGAGGTTGATGAGGTAGGAATCGTGGGCCACCACGGGGCGGATGTCGAACTTCTCCTGGTTGGCGCGAAACCGCTCGACGGTCTCGTCGCCCAGCGGCCTGGCGCGCCACTGGTTGCTGCTCTTGGTGAAGATCTGGATAGTGTCGCAGCCGACTTCGGCGCCGCGCTCGAGCGCCTTCTCGATGCCACCGGAGATCGACATGTGGGCGCCGAGGCGCGGGGGGCTCATCCCTTTCCCTTCCTCACGAAGAAATCCACGATCAGCTTGAAGCCTAGGAGGATGATGACTACCGCCGCCAGGACCGTCAGGTTGGTGAGCCCCAGGGCGCGCCAGCCCCTGAAGGTGAAAAGCAGGCACGCTGCGCCGACGGCCAGGAGGATTATACCGGGGGTGAAGCACTTCCTCGCCTTCTCGCTGAGCAGCGCGGCGGTGATGTTCGCCAGCCCGACCACGATGATGAATCCCGGCCAGAGCCTCGAGTAGCCGAAAACGTGCTCGAGGTAGTTTCCCATCGCCAGGAAGAAGATCCCGAGCCAGAGCACTATGCAGCCGCCGAGCAGGAACTCGACGCGCGGCTTGGAGGTGTAGAAAGCGGCGATCATGGCGCCGCCGATCACCACCAGGATCAGCGGCCAGGAGACGTGGAAGCGAATGGTGAGGCCGTACTCGGCGAGCAGCAGGTAGGCGCCGACGAGGACGAGAGCGGCTCCGAGGACTACCGTATGCTCGCGCTTCATGGCGTCGCCCCCCGCCCCTGCAGTCGTGGTACGAACTGCTCGAGCAGGAAGCGGCGGGCCGCCTCGCGTTCGGCCGGAATCCCTCCGTCGACGATGGCCTTCTCCACAGCCCTCTGGGCCTCGCCGACCTGCGGGCACTGGCCGATTCCCAGCAGATCCATGACTTCCTCCCCCGTGAGCGGCGAGCTGGCGCTGCGAATCCCCTCCTGGTCGACCGCGCGCAGCCGCGCCGCCAGGTGCTCGAAGTCCGCCGGATTGTTGTGGGGTGGCTTCCTGGCGAGGATGTCGGCGCGGTAGAGCTCAGTCAGGTCGTCCAGCAGGGCGCCGGCCCGCCGCACCAGCCGCCGCACCGACTTGTCGGACCACTCCGTCCGGTAGGCCACCATGTGCATCTCGACCAGCCTGGCCACCTCCTCGATCGTCTTCCTGCTGTAGCGCAGGCGCCTCAGCGCCGCCCGCGTCCCCACGGCGCCGGCGTGCTGGTGGCCGTGAAATACCACTCGGCCCCCCATCTCCCTGGAGGTGCCGCTCTTTCCCAGGTCGTGGAAGAGGGCCGCCAGGCGGACGCGCAGCCTCGGCCCGACCCCGTCCAGGACCTTGAGAGAGTGGCTGAGCGCGTCGTCGCCGTGGTACTCGGTCGGCTGCTCCACGCTCGCCAGCTCTTCGAGCTCCGGCAGGATATGGCGCAGCAGCTCCAACTCTCGCAGCGCGCGTATTCCCTCGGCCGGCCGCGGTCCGGTGAGGACCTTCGTCAGCTCCTGTCCTATCCGCTCCCCCGGCATACCGGCGATCTTCGGCGCCCCGGCGAGGATCGCCCGGCGCAGGGCCGGATCGAGCTTGAACCCCTCGACGGCGAGGAAGCGGACCGCCCTCAGCATCCGCAGCGGATCGTTGGCGAGTGTGTATTCCGGCTCCATCGGCGTGCGCAGGATCCGCTTACCCAGGTCGTCGCGGCCGCTGCCGAGCGGGTCGATAATCTCCGCGGGCTCGGTCTTGCCGACCGGGATCAGCAACGTGTTGACTGTGAAGTCGCGCACCAGCGCGTCCTGCTTCATCGTCTCCGAGAGCGGCGCACCGACGGACGAGATGTCGAGGGCGATCTTCCGCAGCGGCTCGCTTATCTGGACGGTTTTACCGCCGCAGCGCAGCTCGACGGTCGGAAAGGAGCTGATCGCGGCGGGTCGCGAGCAGCCGGGGAGCGCCTCGGACAGCGCATCCCCGAGTTGCGTAGCGCCCCGCGGGGCGTCCACAACCAGGTCGAGATCGGTCTGCTCGTCGCCGCCCAGGAGCCTCCTGACCGATCCGCCGACCATGAAGACGGGGAGGCCCTCGCGCCGCGCCACTGCGGCGACCTCGGAGACGAGATCCTGGAATTGGTTTGTTTGCATTGAGTTCGGTTTCTCTCGCACATATTATATTGACGGGGCCACTGAGGCGTCAAGAAAACCGCCTTCGGAGCCGGAGCGTGCGCCGCGTACTGATCGTCTGCCACGGCAACATCTGCCGCTCGCCGATGGCCGAGGGCTACCTGCGCAAGCTCGTCGAGGATAGCCGGCTCGAAGGGATAGCGGTAGCGTCGGCCGGCGTCGGGGCGCTCGAGGGCAACGCCGCCTGCGACGAGGCCCGCGCGGTGGCCCGCCTGCACGGCTTCTCCATCGATAACCACTGGGCCCGCCAGCTGACCGAAGCCGACCTGGCCGCCGCGGACGAGGTTTTGGTAATGGACCGCTTCCAGCGCGACTCGCTGCGCCGCCACGCCGACCGGCCCGACAAGGTCAGGCTGCTGGCCGAGTTCGGCCCTGGCGCGGAAGTTTCGGTCCCGGACCCCTACGGCCGCGAACTCGATGTCTACGAGGAGATCTACGCGCAGATCGAGGCCGCCGTCGACGGCTACTTCCGCGAATGCATCTTGCCGATTGCCGAAGGGAACGGCGAGGGACGATGAGCGTCGACGACCAGCCCCGCCTGCCCGACGACGAGCAGTACTACTACGCCAACTACTTTCTCAAGATCGAGGCTCTCTTCGCCGCCCTGCGTGGTCGCAGCCTGCTCCTCTCGCCAGCCGACTACCAGCTCGCCAGGAGCTGGTACGAGCGCGGCGTGCCGCTCTCCTGCGTGCTGCGGGGCATCCGCGCCGCCTACTTCAAGAAGCTGGCCGCGGCCGAGGAGCCCGAGGACGAGGAGGTGCGCAGCCTGAGCTGGTGCCGCTGGGCGGTGGTGCGCGAGTGGAAGGAGTACCGCTCCGTCCCGGTCGGCCCCTCGGGAGCGGAACCGACGCCGCCGGAGAAGACCGGCGACGAGATCGACGCCATCCTCGACGGGCTCCTGTTCGACCTCGCCCGTGCTCGCGACCTGCAGCTCGCCGAGGGGCGCGAAGAGCTTGCCCGGCAACTGGGTGGATTGCATACCGAGACTGTCGATCTCCGCGCAAACTGGTCTGGTGGCGCCGTCGATCTGGAATCCCTCGAGGCCCGTCTGCGGGAGCTGGACGTGCGGATGCTGAGCGCCGCCGAGGAGAACCTGGACCCCGAGACCTGCAAGAAGATCGAGCGCAGCATCGCCCGCAAGCTGCGGCCCCACGCCGAGGCGATGGACACCGGGACGCTCGATCGCACCCGCCGCGCTGCGTTCAGGGCCAAACTCCGGATCGTCCTTGATCTTCCGCTTTTGACTCTCTATTCGTTTAGTTATTAGTGCACGGGCACGTCGTTCGCTGCCGTAAAAATGGAGGTGAAATATGCGCGCCTTAACGATTCGTCAGCCTTGGGCTTGGGCCATCACCCATGCCGATAAGCGTGTCGAGAATCGTAATTGGAAACCACCCGAGAACCTGATAGGCGAACGTATTGCGATTCATGCCGGGAAGGTGGTGGAAGGGGATGCGGTAAGGCTTCTGGGGAGGCGTGGGCTGGCCGTGCCGGACGATATGGTTAGCGGCGCGGTTGTCGGCGTGGCCGTCATCGACTCCGTTGTTACGGAGCGGCCCGGCGATATCTGGTTCACGGGGCCGTACGGTTGGGTTCTGACCGGCGTTATCGCCCTGGAACGGCCGGTCGCTTGCAGGGGCGCGCAGAGGTTGTGGGAAGTCCCCGGCGAGGTGCAAAGGGGCATTGATTCCCAGCTAAGAGGTGCCGGCCGAATCCGTTAACCCGCATGTTGCACGAGGTTTGGCCGGCATTGGGATTAAGTGACTGATATACAAATCTCTCCAGCGCCCTTTCCACGGGACTTCGAGGTGACGGTTTGTCACCGGCGAGCCCATTTTGCCTAAGGTCGCGGCGGGGGCGGTTTTGGACCCGCAGGCGTGGTTAAAACCACGTCGAGGAGCCAAGATCGTCCGCAACAAAGAGATTCGGGGAAAGGGGCCGCCGGACGGCTGAATCTTGTGCAATATGCGGGTTAAGGTAGTCCCAGCCGCTCCCGCGCGGCCTCCAGCACCGTCTCAGGCGCGATGTGGCGCATGCACTCCGCGGTGTCCTTGGACAGAGTGCAGCGGTTGCGCTTGCAGCCGTCGCAGTCGAGCGTCACCTGGATAACGTTGTCCTCGGGGCTGAAGGGGCCGTTGCGCTGCGGGTCCGTGGGGCCGAAGAGGGCGACGATGGGGACTCCCAGCGCGGCGGCGAGCTGTGTGGGGCCGGTGTCGCCACCGACGTAGAGCCCGGCCCGGCGCAGCAGGGCGATCAGCTGCGTGCGCGTGGTCGGGGGGGCGGCCAGGGCCGCACCGCCGGCCATCTCGACGATTTTCTCCGCCCTCTCCTTTTCGAGCGGTCCCCAGAGCACTATCGGCGTCAGGCCGAGCTCGCTGCGCAGCAGGCGGCAGAAGCCGGCGGCGTTTTCCGGGGGCCATCTCTTGGTCGCCCAGGCGGCGAAGGGGTTTACGATCGCGGCCTCGCCGACGCCGCGCTCTGCTAGCCACTTCTCGACCGCGCTCTCTTCTCGAGGGTTGATCTTCAGCTCGGGGAACTCGATGGCCTCGGTCTCGATGCCGAGCGGCCGCAGCAGCCGCAGGTACTGGCGGATTACGTGCAGCCCCGGCGGCAGCGGTGAGATGCACTCAGAGTAGAAGCGGGCCACCGCCCCCTCGCGAGCGTCGGCGGGATCGAAGCCGATCTTGCGCCTGGCCCTTGTCGCGGTAAGCAGCAGCCAGGACTTGACGGTGCCTTGGAAGTCGATGAGGG
>CAYOXX010000107.1:8466-9531 GCA_964408025.1 uncultured Acidobacteriota bacterium
CTGAACATCGTGCGGAAGCCGATCTCGATCGCCTCGTCGGCACCCGCCGCCAGCACCAGCGGCCCGTAGCCGACGCCGGTGAGCCAAGAGATCTTCGCTTTCGGGAAGGCGCGGCGCAGGGGCGGCAGCACCGGCATGGTGTGGACGATGTCGCCGAACGAGCTTCGCTTGAGGATCAGTATGCTCTTCACGGGGCTGCTCAGGCCGGGTCGCCGCGGATCTTGTTGATCAGGGCGCTGCTGTCGTGGCCCTTGGGGTCGCCGACGATCCTGACCTCGCCACCCAGCGAGCGGACCAGCTCCGCCTCGGGCACCGAGTCGGCGGTGTAGTCGGTCCCCTTGGCGTGCACGTGCGGGCGCAGGGCCCTGACGACGCGCTCGACGGTCGGCTCGTCGAAGACGACGGCGTACTCGACCCCCTCGATGGCGCAGACGATCTCGGCCCGCTCCTCCGCCGGCATCACCGGGCGACCGGGCCCCTTGAGCCCGCGCACCGAGCTGTCGGAGTTGACGGCGACGAAGAGCGCGTCGCCGCACCCGCGCGCCGCGCGCAGGAAGCGGACGTGACCGACGTGCAGGGGATCGAAGGCGCCGTTGGCGAGGACGATCTTCTTGCCCGCAGCCCGCAGGCGCTCGGCCTCGGTCCGAGCCTCCTGCAGATCGAGAAGCGCGCCCACGACGCTACGCCCCGCCCAGGGCCGCCCGAAGCTCGGCCGGGCTCACTGTCGAGGCCCCCTTCTTGAGCACCGTGAGGCCGCCGGCTACGTTTGCCAGCTCCGCGGCCAGTTCGAAGTCCGCTCCGGCGGTAACCGCCAGGGAGAAGACGGCGATCACGGTGTCGCCGGCGCCGGTGATGTCGACAACCTCTTCTTCGCCGAAAGCGGGTATCAAGAGCGGCTCGGCGCCGGGGCGGAAGAGCGCCATGCCCTCTCCGCCCCTGGTGATCAGCAGTGCCTTTCCGAGCAGCGTCCCCAGCAGCTCGCGGCCGGCGCGGCGCAGATCGTCGTCGCTTTCGATGCGCACGCCGAGGCACTCCTCGACCTCCGGCTGGTTGGGCGTCGTGGCG
>CAYOXX010000108.1:0-9440 GCA_964408025.1 uncultured Acidobacteriota bacterium
GTTCGAATCCTCCCGCCCCAGCCAGCATAAAACCGGCCGGCACACCGAGAGAGTCGATCCTATGAGCAACGGCGAGCTAAAAATCTTTTCCGGCAGCGCCAATCCCGATTTGGCAGCCGCCATCTGCGGGCACCTGGGCACCCCCCAGGGAGAAATCCTGCTCACGACCTTCAGCGACGGCGAGATCCACTGCCAGGTGCTGGAGAACGTGAGGGGGAGGGACGTCTTCATCGTGCAGCCGACCTGCGTCCCGGTCAACTCCTCGCTGATGGAGCTGCTGATCATGATCGACGCCTTCCGGCGGGCCTCAGCCAGGCGGCTCACCGCCGTGATGCCCTACTTCGGCTACGCGAGGCAGGACCGCAAGGACCGCCCGCGGGTGCCGATCAGCTCCAAGCTGGTGGCCAACCTGCTGCAGGCCGCCGGCGCCGACCGCATCCTGACAATGGACCTGCACGCGCCGCAGATCCAGGGCTTCTTCGACATCCCCGTAGACAACCTGTTCGCATCGCCGGTGCTGGTGAAATACGTGAGAGAACTCAACCGGCCAGACATAGTGGTCGTCTCGCCCGACAGCGGCGGCGTCGAGCGCGCCCGCGCCGTCGCCAAGCACCTCGACGCGACCCTGGCGATCATCGACAAGCGGCGCAGCAGCCCCAACGTCGCCGACGTCATGCACGTCATCGGCGAGGTCGAGGGCCGCAACTGCGTAATCTTCGACGACATGATCGACACCGCCGGCACACTCACCAAGAGCGCCAAGGTGCTCGACGAGACGGGCGCGGCAAGCGTGATGGCCGCCGCCGCCCACCCGGTGCTCAGCGGCGACGCCATCGAGCGGATCGAGAGCTCGCCGCTGGAGAAGGTTATCGTCACCAACTCGATTCCGATGACCGGCGAGGCCCGCGGGTGCAAGAAGATCGAGCAGCTCTCGGTAGCCGGGCTCCTGGGCGAGGCGATCCGCAGCATCCACGAGGAGACGTCCGTCAGCTCGCTCTTCCTCTGAGGGAGGCGGAGCGGAGGGGCGCGGCGGTCGCAGACAAGACAAGGACGGATAAGCAGCGATGGCAAAACAGATTACGGTGCTGGCACGGCTGCGCGAGGAGACCGGCAAGAACGCCATGCGGCGCCTGCGCCGCCGCGGCCTGCTGCCCGGCGTCATCTTCGGACGCAGCGGCATCACAACCATGGTGAGCCTCGACCCGCGCGAGCTGGAAAAGGTCATTTACTCCGAAACCGGCTTCAACACCCTCTTCGACATCGACGTCGAGGGTCAGAAGGACGACGGCAAGACCCGGGTGCTGATCAAGCACTACCAGCTCGACCCGGTCACACACAGCTTCCTGCACGTCAGCTTCTACCGCATACACATGGACCGCGAGGTCGAGGTGCGCATCCCGATCACGGCCGAGGGCGTGGCCACCGGTGTCAAGGACCAGGGCGGCACGCTCGACTACGTCATGCGGGATATCCTGATCCGCTGCCTGCCCGGCGACATCCCCGACGCAACCCACGTCGAGGTCACCGATATGGAGATTGGCGACTACGTTAGGGTAAGCGAGCTCGATATCCCCGAGGGCGTAGAGGTCCTCGAGGAGGCCGACGCCGTCGTGCTGCACCTGGCGCCGCCGCGCAAGGTGGTCGAGGAGGTCGCGGTCGAGGAGGTCGCCGCCGAGGTCGAGGAGGGGGAAGAGGCTGAAGAAGCCGCAGAAGAGAAGCCGGCTGAGGAGGAGGCCCCGGCGGAGGAGTAGCCACGAGCCGCCATCCGCAACCCCCGTAGCGGTCCCGCAGCAGCGGCTCCTCCCCGCCCCCCGGCGAGGCTGACAGTGCGCTTATTCCTCGCCCTGGGAAACCCCGGACAGCGTTACGAGCTGAGCCGCCACAACTACGGCTGGCTGGCGGCCGACTACCTCGAGGACCGGCTCACAACCGTCGGCAGGGAGGAGACCGCCAGCTACAGCTTGGTGCGCGCCCGCCACGCCGGCGACGAGCTGCTGATCTGCAGGGCCCTGACCATGATGAACCGCAGCGGCATCGCGGCCGCCAATCTGATGAGAGCGCACGCGGCGGAGGCCGAGCGGATGGTAGTGCTCCACGACGACCTCGATATACCTCTCGGCGGCATCCGCCTCAAGGCTGGCGGCGGCGACGGCGGACACAAGGGGCTCATCTCCGTCATACGGGAGCTGGGTCGGGCCGACTTCCTGCGCCTGCGACTGGGCATCGGCACGGACCCCAGGCCGGCCGACCCGGTAGCCTACGTGCTCGGTCACTTCACCGACGACGAGCTGCAAGAAGTCGAAAGGGTGCTGCCCGTCGCCGCAGAGGCGGCGCTACAACTACTGCGCGGCGAACCGGAACAGGTGATGAACTGGCTAAACCGTAAGGCAGGGCCTTAAGCCACATACGCGTTCGAGGGCAGTTGCCAATGTAAGCATTGCCGAGCCTTATCACGCCGCGGCGTGCCGCGGCAGTTCAGAGGCTCGGCCCACGCGGGCAAATGACATCGCATACGAAACGTTTGAACCCAAGGCGGGGCCTTAAGCCAATCCGCGTAGCCACCATCCCCGTATTCTGCAACCACTAGGGCCTAAGCTTGCCTGCCTCCGGCAGGGCCCGTCACACCTCGCGGTTGACGCCATCGCTCATGAAACGTTCGAACCCAAGGCAGGGCCTTAAGCCAATCCGCACGGCCTCGAGATCGGCCTTCTCATCCTATCTCTGTGGCCTCAAAACGGTAATAAGTAGCAGCTATTGCTTCCACCTATAGTCCGCCGCGACGGATTAGCCCGACTAGGCTATCTGAAGATCGCCGCCACATCCGATCCCAGGGCATAAGCTTGTCTGCCTCTGGCAGGGCCCGTCACGGCTCGTGTCTGTACACTTCTGTGTGCCGTCCTCGTCTCAAGGTGTGCGATTGATGATTGGAGCGGCGCGCGGCGCTCCGAGGGGGAGCGGCGGCCGCCATATTGTTGGACCATCCCGACGGGATCGAGAGAGGGAGGATAACAAATGCGTTTGAAGCTGTTGGTGCTGCTCACCGCGGTGTGCGCGCTGGCCTTCGGCGCCTGGGCCCTGCAGGCCTGGGTGCAGGACGAGGGCGAGGAAGACGGGGGCGGCGAGGAGTCCTACCTTGGGGTAGGCATGCGACTGCTCGACGATGAGGACGCCGAGAGGCTGGAGCTGCCGAGCGCGGCGGGCGCCTACATCGCCTACGTACGCCGCGGCAGCCCGGCCGACGACGCCGGCCTGGAGCGTGGTGACGTGGTGGCCGAGTTGGACGGCCAGACAGTGGAATCACCCGACGACCTGGCGGAGATTGTCCGCAGCCACTCACCTGGCGACGAGGTAACGATTACTGTTTTCCGCAACGGCCGGCGGCAGACTCTCAGCGTCGAGCTGGGCGAGCGCAGCGTGCGCAGGCGCGTGCGGATCCTCCGCACGCCCCGCCCGCGCGTCATCGTCGAACCTAACATTTCGATTATCCGGCACCGCGGGCGGCTCGGGATCGAGTACCAGGAGCTCAACCCGCAGCTGGGCGAGTACTTCGGCGTGCCCGGCGGCGAGGGGGTTCTGGTGATGCGGGTGCTCGAGGACAGCCCCGCGCAGGCGGCCGGATTGCGGGCCGGCGACGTGATCGTCTCCGTCGGCGAGACGGAGATCGAGAGCGGCCGCGACCTGCTTCGCGCCATCTGGGGCTACGACGAGGAGGAACCGCTGGAGATCGTCGTCATACGACGCGGCGAGCGGGAAACAGTGAGCGTCGAGCTCGAGAGCGCCCCCGGCTTGCAGTCGGACATCTTCATCCCCCGCCACCTCGAGGAGCTGGGCCGCGTTGAGGAGCAGCTCGAGATGATGCGCTCGAGGCTGCACGATATCGACATCGAGCTGCCGGAGATTCTCTTCTTCAGCGACGAGGAGGGCCTTGCGATCGAGCTGGAGGATATGCATATCCCGCATATCCAAATCCTGGAACCGTCGATTTTGCTGCGCCACCTGGACCCGCTCTTACACTTCCGGCTGCGGATCAACGACGACGGCACGGTCGTTTTCAACGACCGCGAGTTCGACTCGCTCGAGGAGTTCGAGGAGTACCTGGAGAGCGAGGAGTACGAGCGGGAGCACCGTGAGCTGCGTGAGATCCACGAAGAGGAAAGCCCTAGCGGCGAGACCCGAGTCATAACCTGATCGGCAAGGGCAATCCCTGCTTACTGCAGCCCAGGCCCAGCCGCCAGGGCATCTATATTACCGTCTAACTGGCACCGTCGGACCGGCCCCGATTGCTCGAAGTGCCGCTCAACTATCTAAGGCCGCTGCCGCGCAATCCTTCCGATGAGGACGTCGATAAGGGATATCACGGATCGCGCACTGCGCTCGCTTCGGTCCGCATCAGGGTAGAGGGCAGTGACGGAGACACAGTGGACCGGCGGCAACGGCAGCACTTCGCTGACCAGCTCTTGCATCCGCGCAAGCGGCACCCCTCCAGGCGAAGGAAACATGACGGCTGGAACGTCAGTAATGGCGATGGAATCCACGTCAATATGCAGGTAACACTTTCGGCAGCACCCCGCCCAGTCGCGCGCAACAGACAATGCTTCCTCCTCGCGCTCCTCGGATGCCAGGGAATCAGGCCCGATAAATGGTAGACGCGCCGAATCGATGAACGACTGCTCTCCAGGATCGAGATCCCTTGCCGCAGCCAGTATCACCCGGTCGACCGACAGCGCCGGTTGCCCGGATAGCTTCCGCCAGATCAGGTGGCCGAACAACCCCAGCAACAATGCCAGCGGCATCCCCTCGATGCAGCCGCTGGGGCTGGTCTCCGGCGTGTTCAAGTCGCCGTGAGCATCGAACCATAGAATGCCCAAATCCTCAGTACTGCCCAATCCGGCGACGGCCCCAAGGCTGACCAAGCAACCACCACCGATAACCAGGGGCAGCAGACCATCATCACGTGCACGTCCCACCTCATCCTTCAGGCCGAGATTGATCGCTACTACTCCGTCCCAACCACTCCGCTCGCGGCCGCGAGGCCGCACCTCCTTCGCTTCGATTCGCAGAGAGGAGTGCCTGCGACGAAGTTCGGCCACCAAGCCATGCTCTAGTAAATAGATGGGTCCCTCTCCCATCCCCTCGCCCTTTGGCCCGCGGTCGTAAGGAACCAGCAGGATGCGAACACCCCGGACTTGTTCTTTGTTCACTCTAACTCCCAACAGCTATTTAACCAGTTAGTAATCATCCCTTGGGAATGGTAGCATTGTACTTTAATAACCTGGAAGGAATATGCAATGCGAGCTGCTGCGGTACTTGCCGGCCTGGCGCTGGTCGCCGGTTTGGTGGTCTTGCTCCTGTTGATTACCCGAGAGGCGGAAGAGAGCCAAGGGGCGGGGGCCGAACCGGAACAACCCCAAGCGGTGAGGGAAGTAATCGGTGAGGCGGCGCCGGGCCTGCCGTTCAGCCCGGCGGTGCGCGTCGGCGACACGCTCTATGTGTCCGGGCAGATGGCGATCAACCCGGAGACGGGAACGGAAGTGCGGGAGAGCATCGAGGCAGAGACCGAGCGTGTGATGCTGAACATCGAGCGGCTGGTGCGGATGGCCGGCTTCGAGATGTCAGACGTCACGCGCGCAACGGTATTCCTCAGCGACATCGACGACTACGGCGCCATGAATGCCGTCTACTCCAGGTTCTTCCCGGCCGACCCGCCGGCGCGAGCCTGCGTGGCAGTGGACAGCCTCGTGCGCGGCTTCCGCCTCGAGATAAGCTGCATCGCACAACGCTAGCCGCGCGGACACGCCGCTTCTGCGCCGAGGCTGAGGACCGTTCGATATATGTCAACATGAGTCAAGATTGCCCGCGGCGTGGAGTTTCTTTGTGAATCATCTTACAATTCCTGTTCCGGCCAAGCGTTAAGGTTCTACTGTAGAACAGAAACAGCGGGGCGAAATGGTAAAACGAAGCGTTTTCATCGAGAAGCAGGTGGGCTGCCTGGTCTGCAAGCGCCAGATTCCCCTTCGCTACCCGAACCCTCGCTACTACGTGGCGGCCACGCGCGAGAGCGACCAGCACGTCATCGCCTACCGCTGGGCGGAGGGGCTGCAGGCCGGCGAGCAGGTGCCGCCGCACTACTACGCCGTCTGGCAGTGCCCGCACTGCCTCTTCGCCGACTTCACCGAAAGCTTCAACCGGCCGACCGGCGGCTTGAAGGAGGACCATCTGCGCGCGGCCTATTTGAAATCCGCGCAGGAAACGCGGACAGTTCTGGTCGAGCTGCGCAAGCTGGTTCCCGAGGGGGATATCGACTTCGACGGCGCGGTGGCGCTGCACCTGGCGGCGATCAAGATCGCCACGCTCCCCGACAAGGAAGAGATCGACCACAACAAGCTGGGCAGGCTCTCGCTTCGGCTCGGCTGGCTCTTCCGCGAGCGTAGCGAGGGCCAAGTCGAGGCCGAAGAGTCCAAGGGTGCGCTGGCGGAACTCCAGGACGGCGTCGAGAGCCTGGGCGGGCTGATGGCCTCGCTCTCCGAGGTGCTCGGCGACGTCAGGAGGTGCGCCGACGGGCGGGCCAAGGAGCTCGGCCTCATGGGCGAGGGCGAGGAGAACCCGTACGCCTCCATCAGCGCCTCGCTCGGCGACAAGCTCGACGAGATGCGCACGCTGCTGTCGATGATGCAGAGCGCGGTCCTGCACGACCGCAAGGGCGAGCTGAGCACCGTGAAGGATCTGGGCGGCGGGAAGCCGACCGGCCTGGACGAGCTGCTGATGTCGCTGCGGTCGTACTGGGCCGAGCTGCCGCGCAGCGAGGAGGAGTGCCTGCGGATGGCGGTCGACGCTCTGGACTACAGCTACGGCCACGAGTCCTCCCTCAAGAGCATCGAGCAGGGGATGTCGGTGGTGTCGCTCATCATCAACCTGCTCGCCCGCATCGACGATCACCAGGGGGCGCTGCGGCACGTGAGCGAGGTCTACAAGAGCGGTATGAACAGCATAAACGACCTGCGCTGGCGCATCCGCGAAGGCAAGAAGAAGAAGATCCTCAGCCCGCACGACGAGCGGATGCTTAACCGCAAGATAGGCAACATCAGCGTGGCCATCAGGCAGGCCGGCGAGAGCCGCCGCAACCTGCTCGACCTGCTGTGCGAGCGCCACTCCGCCGCCATCGGCGAGACCCTCGCCCAGACCGAAGGAAAACCTCTAACCGAACGCATGAAGGCGCTCAAGGACGCCGGCGTGCCCGAAGAGGTGATCAGCGACCTCCGAGCCCGCAAGGTCATCAAGGACAAAAAGAAAAAGGGCGGGCTCTTCGGCTGATGAGAAAAATGACAGGCCCCTATTTTTTGTATCTGGCTCCAGATTAATCAGTTATGTAGGGTAGCGTCGGGCTTAAGCCCAACTATGCGATCTCTAAAGATCGCTGCTACAGCTAGAAAAATGGATGCCTGTCCTGTTCTGCGACTCAGTGTGCCTCGAGCCAGGTCGAGCCGACGCCTGTGTCGACGACTACCGGCACCGCAAGCTCGACGGCCCCCTCCATCCTGCGCACGGCCAGCTCGCGCAGCCGCTCGAGCTCGCCCGTCGCCACCTCGAACACCAGCTCGTCGTGGACCTGCAGTATCATGCGGCTGGCGAAGCCGCCGGCCCGCAGGTCGGCCTGGATGCCGATCATGGCCCGCTTGATGATGTCGGCCGCCGAGCCCTGCACCGGCGTGTTTACCGCCACGTTCTCGGCGTGGCTGCGGATGCCCTGGTTTTCGGAGTGCATGTCGGGCAGGTAGCGGCGGCGCCCGAGGATGGTGGCGACGTAGCCGTCGGTCCTGGCGCGCTCGATCGTCCGCCCGAGGTAATCCTTGATGCCGGAGAATGTGGCCAGGTAGTTTTCGATGAAGCGCCGCGCCTCCGCGAAGCCGACGCCGGTCTCGCGCGCGAACTTGGCCGGGCCCATGCCGTAGATGATGCCGAAGTTGATCCGCTTGGCGAAGTCGCGCTGTTCGCGCGTCACATCCGCAGGCTCGACCTCGAACAGGCGCGAGGCGGTCTCGCGGTGGATGTCCTCGCCGGCCTTGAAGGCGTTGGTCAGCGCCGGGTCGCCGCTGAGGTGAGCGGCGATGCGCAGCTCGATCTGCGAGTAGTCGGCGCTCAGTAGGTACTCGAAGCCGCCGCCGGGGACGAACGCCTTGCGGATCTCGCGCCCCAGCTCGGTCCGCACCGGGATGTTCTGCAGGTTTGGATCGGACGACGAGAGGCGCCCGGTGGCGGCGACCGACTGGTTGAACGAGGTGTGGACGCGGCCCGTCTTGGAGTTAACCAGCCGGGGCAGCGCGTCGATGTAGGTCCCCTTCAGCTTGCTCAGCTGACGCCAGTCCAGGATCATGCGCGGCAGCGGGTGGGCGCGCAGCGACTCGAGGACGCCGATGTCGGTGCGCCACTGGCCACTCGGGGTCCGCTTCGGCTTGTATTTCAGCTCCTCGTGCAGCTTCAGCTCGTCGAAGAAGACCTCGCCGAGCTGCTGCGGCGAGTTGATGTTGAACTCCCGGCCGGCCTGCTGGTGGATGCCGCCCTGCAGCTCGTCGAGCCGCCGCTGGAACTCCTCGCTCAGGCGGCCCAGTAGCCCGCAGTCCAGCGCCACGCCGGCCCACTCCATCTCCTCCAGCACCAGCGAGAGCGGCATCTCGAGGCCGCGGAACAGCTCGACCGCCCCCGCCCCCTCCAGCTCCGGCTCGAAGCGGTTGCGGAGCCGCAGCGTGTAGTCGGCGTCCTCGCAGGCGTACTCGCAGATCCGCTCCAGGTCGACCTCGGCCATCGAGATCTGCTTCCTGCCGGAACCGATCAGCTCCTTGGTCGCGATCTTCGGGAGGTTCAGGTGCCGCAGCGAGAGCGCGTCAAGGCCGTGGCCGCGGGCGCCGGGGTCGAGGACGTAGCTGGCGATCATCGTGTCGAACTCGACGCCCCGCAGCCGCACGCCCGCGCGGCGCAGCACCAGCGAGTCGTACTTGATGTTCTGCCCGGTCTTGGCCAGACCCTCGTCCTCGAGCAGCGGCCGCAGCCGCTCCAGCACCTCCTCGGCCGCCAGGCCCTCGAAGCGGTTCAGCGGCACGTAGAAGGCGCGGTCCTCCTCGAAGGCGAAGCTGAGGCCGACCAGGTCGGCCCGCAGCGGAACCTCGGAGGTGGTCTCGGTGTCGACGGCGAAGGAGCCGGCCGCGGTCAGCTCGCGAACGAGGTCGTCCAGCTCCGCAACGGTCGTCACGGCGCGGTAGTCGCGCTCCCCAGCCTCCTCGGGGCCCATATCGGCCACCGTGCCGAGCAGGCTCTGGAACTCGAGCTCCTTGAGCAGCTCGCGCGCCCGATCCGGGAAGCCGCCGCCCCAGCGCAGCGCCTCGAGCTCGACGCCGAGCGGCACGTCGGTCCGCAGCGTCACCAGCTCGCGGCTCAGCTCGGCGTCG
>CAYOXX010000109.1:0-9093 GCA_964408025.1 uncultured Acidobacteriota bacterium
CCCCGGAGCCGCCCGCCGGCGGGACCGAGGGTGTCGAGGGCAGTGCCCCCGCCGAGGGCGCAGAGGGAGAGGGTGGGCGTGCCGCCGGTGAATACGACGCGTCAACCGGGGTTGCGGACCTGGAAGGCGATGCGGTGGAGCGGCCTGCCGAGGCGATCTTCGACGACGACGAGATCGCTGACACGGTGGTGGTCGAGACTGACCTCTACCGCGTCGAGCTGACTAACACTGAGGGCGGCTGCGCCACGAGCTGGATAATGAAGGGCCACCAGGCAAGCTTCGGCGACGGCGAGCTCGACCTGGTGGCGCCGACGGAGATCAGGCCCGAGCGGCTGCTGCCCCTGGCCACGATGGTGCGCACCGGCGGCGGCGACTACCGTCACCTGCCGCGGCGGCCACAGATGCTGGCGACTACCGACGGCAGTGGCAAAGCGGTATTCGACGAGACGGGGCGGGCCACGGTCGCCTTCCACTACTACGAGGAAGAGGTCGGCTGGATCGTCAAGGAGCTGACATTCCACAGCGATAGCTACATGCTCGACGTTCGGTTCAGTACCAGAGTGGTGCAGAGCGGAAAAGCGCTGATAGTCTGGGGCCCCGGCGTCGGCGAGCTGCTCAGGGGGAACGAGGGCGACGGTTACCAGCTTGGCAACGAACGCAACGGCTTTCTGTTCAGCATTCAGGGCGGGCTGCAGCGGGCGCCGTCGCCGGTGAGCGACAGCGGCGAGAGCGGCGAGCCGTTCGTTGAGCAGGTAGTGCAGGAGTATGCTCTCTGGGTGGGCCTGGAGAACGCCTACTTCATGGCCCTGGCGGTCGGCGACGAGCGCAACCCGTTCACGCCGATCTACCAGCTGCGATCGGGCCGCGAGCTGCAGTCGGGCGAGGAGCGCAAGACGTTCTACTACCCCTACGTGGGCATCCAGCCGCTGGCCGCCGAGGCGGAGTTCAAGCTATACGTCGGACCGAAGGACCTGGCGGTCCTGGAGCGTACCGATGGCGGCAGGTTGAAAGACGTGGTCCAGTTCGGCTGGTTCGCGTTCATCTCCCGCCCGGGGCTCTGGCTGCTGCAGCAGATCTACAACGTCATGGAGGGCATCTTCGGCGCCGGGAATTACGGCGTGGCGATCGTGCTGCTGACAGTCTTCATCAACATCCTGCTGCTGCCGCTGATGCTCAAGCAGCGGTCCTCGATGGCGGCCATGCAAAAGCTGCAGCCGCAGATAAAGCAGATCCAGGCGAAGTACAAGGCGGGGAAGGGCGACAACATCGAGACAAGGCAGGCGAAAAAGAGGGCGCTCAACGAAGAGATGATGGCGCTCTACAAGGCCGAGGGGGTCAACCCGATGGGCGGCTGCCTGCCGATGCTGATCCAGCTGCCGATACTGATCGCCTTCTTCGACATGTTCCGCGTGGCCATCGAGCTGCGCCGCGCACCGTTTGTGCTCTGGATCGGTGACCTGGCAGCCCCCGACCCGTTCTACGTCACGCCGATACTGATGGGGATAGTGATGTTCCTGTCGCAGCGGATGACGCCGACCGCCTCCGAGGCCCAGGGCGCGGCGGCGATGAAATTCCTGCCTTTCATTTTCGTCTTCTTCTTTGCCAACGCCCCCAGCGGGCTGGTGCTCTACTGGCTGACGTCGAGCCTCTGCAACCTCGGCACCCAGATGGTGATGAACGCAGTCAAGCCGCCCGCCCCCATCAAGGCGCCGGCGGCCGCCGGTAAGGGCAAGAAGAAGACCGGGAGAAAGTGATGCTCGAAGAGCTGGTATTCAAGGGCAAGAACCTGGACGAGGCGCTCTCCAAGGCCAGCAACTTCTTCGGCGCCGACCGCGAGCAGCTGAGCTACGAGTTCCTAGACGAGTCGCCCGACGGCGAGGTCTGGATCAAGCTCAAGGAGCACCCCTTCGCCTCCAGCAAGCAGGAGGCACACGCTGCCGAGGAGTCGCAATCCGACGAGCAGCCTGCCGAGCAGCCTCCGACCTCGTACTCGCCACCACCACCCACCCAGTCCTTGACACCATCCGAGCCCGAGCGCCAGCCCTACCCGTCTTACAAGCGGAGTGGTGCCGAGGGTACGGGGGCCCGGAGGAGCTGGGGCGACGACCGCCCGCGGCAACGCGGCAGGGGCGGCGTCCGCGGCAAGGAGCACTGGAAATCCCGCGAGCCGCAGCTCGACGGCCTCGGCCAGGCCGAGAAGGATGCCCACGCCTTCGTGGCCGGCCTGCTGCGGAAGATGCGGATGCGGCTGGACGTACTGCCGGTGCAGGACCAGTCGCGCCTGATATTCAACATCGACGGGCCGGACCGCAATCTACTGCTGGCCAAAAAAGGCTCCGTGCTCTCGGCCATCCAGTACCTGGTCAACAAGATCTTCATGAACCGCTCCGAGAGGCCGCAGAAGATATTTGTCGACAGCAACGGCTACCGGGTCGCCCGCGAGGAGGAGCTGAGCGAGATCGCGCAGATGAGCGCCGACAAGGTCCGGGCCTCGGGCAGGGAGTACGTTCTCAACCCGATGGATCCCTACGAGCGCCGCCTGATCCACATCGCCCTCAAGGACGACGACGAGGTGACGACCATCTCCAGGGGCGAGGGCTTCATCAAGAGGGTGGCAATAGTCCTCAGGGACGCGGACGACGGCGAAGCGCCCCCGGCGGATGGGGGGAGCAAATAGGCCGCTGCGCGCCCGGTAATCTTGCAGGGTAAGCCTCTCTGCTACCATCCTAAATATCCCGTTGCCGCGGTGCCGCTGGGGACTGGGATAGCAGCAATCCCCCGTCTCCACGCTCTCGGCGGCCGACATCTTTTCCCGTTGCGCTTCGCCCGGCCCGCGATTGATACTTTCTCATCTCCCCGAGCCAGCGCGCCCGAGGCAGCGGCAGTGCTGGCGTTTCGAGCCGTAGACGCGCCGGGAGGTCGATGCTGAGCGACACGATAGCGGCGATAGCGACGCCGCCGGGCAGCGGCGGCATCGGCATCGTGCGCCTCTCGGGCCCCGAGGCACACAGTATCGCGGCGCGCGTTTTCCGCCACGAAGGGCGGCCCCCGGAGCCGCGCAGGGCGGTGCTGGGCCGCCTGGTAGATCCCGCGAGAAGAGCGACACTGGACCGCTGCCTGCTGACGCTGTTCGCCGCGCCGGGTTCATACACCGGCGAGGACGCGGCCGAGTTCAGCTGCCACGGAAGCCCACCGGTGCTGCGGCGGCTGGTGGAGCTGCTCTGCGCACTGGGGGCGCGGCCGGCGGCCCCGGGGGAGTTCACCATGCGGGCGGTTCTGAACGGCCGCGCAGACCTGACGCAGGCCGAAGCGGTCAACCGCCTGGTGAGGGCCAGGACGCTGCTGCAGGCCGAGGAGGCGGTGGCCCAGCTCGAGGGGTCGGTGTCGGAGCGGGTGCGGGCCATCGACGAGGCGCTGCTCGACGTGGCGGCGCGTTTGGAAGCCGCCGTAGACTTCGCCGAAGAAGACGAGAGCTTCATCGGCCGCCGGGAGGCCGTCGAGGGGCTGGAAGGAGTCTCGGCGGAGCTGGAGTCGCTGCTCGACGGCTTCAGCGGGGCAGACCTGTTGCGCGACGGTGCGGTGGTCGTGATCGCCGGCGGCCCCAACGTCGGCAAGTCGACTCTCTTCAACGCCATACTTAGGCGAGAGCGCGCCATCGTCGACACGGCGCCGGGCACCACGCGCGACTACATCGCCGAGACCATCGAGATGGGCGGCCTGCCGCTGACGCTGGTAGACACCGCCGGACTTCGCACCTCCGGCGACGGCGTCGAGATCGAGGGGATGAGGCGCACCGAGCAGCAGCTCGGAACGGCGGACATGGTCCTGCTGGTCAGCGAAGCCGCAAGGGAGCCGAGCGGCGAGGAGCTGGGGCTGCTCGAACGGCTGAAGAAAGAAGGGACGACGGTAATCCCGGTGGGAAACAAGTCGGACCTGCTCGAAGCCGAGACGACCGAAGGAGCGGCGGGGCGGCATCCGCAAGAAAGTATCGTCCTCTCGGCGCTGACCGGGGACGGCGTGCCGAAACTGCTGGAGAGGATCGAGGAGGAGCTGGCGAAGCGACGGGCGGGTGGCGCGGACCGCGGTGAGCTGATCACAGAGATCCGACAGCAACAGCTCTTCCGCAGCACAGCCGAGTCGGTGGGCCGCGCTGTAGAGCTGATAGCGGAGGGGGCATACGAGGAGCTGGTGCTCGAGGAGGTCAGGGCGGCGCTGGCGGCGCTGGGGGAGATCACGGGAGTGAAGAGACCCGATGACATCCTGGAGAGGATCTTCTCGAGCTTCTGCATCGGCAAGTAGGAAGTGGAGGAGGCGAGGGCGAGCGGTGGCCGGGCGGGCGAGAACGAATAGTGTGGGGGTAGTGGTCGTGGGCGGCGGGCACGCCGGCTGCGAGGCTGCTGCCGCTGCGGCGCGTCTGGGTGTCGAAACGATACTGGTTACGCTGCGGCGCGACACCATCGGCGAGATGAGCTGCAACCCGGCCATCGGAGGCCTCGCCAAGGGCCAGATGGTGCGCGAGGTCGACGCGCTGGGCGGGCTGATGGGAGTCGCCGCCGACGCGGCGGGAATCCAGTTCCGCATGCTCAACCTCAGCAAGGGCCCGGCGGTGAGGGCGCCGCGGGCGCAGCAGGACAAGAAGTCTTACAGGGCCGCGATGCTGCGGCTGCTCGAGGGGATCGGCAACCTCGAGATCCTGGAAGCCGAAGTTACGGAGCTGCTGGCGAAGGGAGGGAAGGTCGAGGGCGTCGCGACCACGGCGGGTAGTGTAAACGCTGGAGCCGTTGTGCTAACCACCGGCACCTTCATCAACGGCCTCATACATATTGGGGAGAGGACACTCGGCGCCGGCAGGATGGGCGAGCAGGCCTGCGCGAGAATAGGCGATTCGCTCGCCTCGCTGGGGCTGAGGCTCGGGCGGCTGAAGACCGGGACGCCGCCGCGGCTGCGCCGCGGCAGCATCGACTTCGCTGCCTTCGGTGAGCAGCCGGGCGACGCCAGGCCGACGCCGTTCTCGTTCCTGAGCGGACCGATAGAGGTGGAGCAGGTGCCCTGCCACATCGGCTACACAAATGCCGAGACGCACGACATCATCAGGAGCAACATTGACCGCTCGCCGCTATACTCGGGGCGCATCGTGGGCATCGGGCCGCGCTACTGCCCATCGATCGAGGACAAGGTAGTCAAGTTCCCCGACCGCGACCGCCACCAGCTATTCCTGGAACCGGAGGAGCGGGACGGGGAGAGCGTCTACCTCAACGGCGTCAGCAGTTCGATGCCCGAAGACGTGCAGCTGCGCGTGGTCCGCTCGATAGCCGGTCTAGAGCGGGCCGAGTTCATACGGCCCGGCTACGCCATCGAGTACCACTTCCTGCCGCCGACGCAGATGCGCGTCACGCTGGAGTGCAAGGCGCTGGCGGGCCTCTACTGCGCGGGCCAGATAAACGGCACCTCAGGCTACGAGGAGGCGGCAGGGCAGGGGCTGGTGGCCGGCGCCAACGCCGCCCTCGCGGTTCTGGCGGGCGAGCCGATGGTGCTGGAGCGGGGCGGCTCCTACATCGGCGTGATGATCGACGACCTGATCACCAGGGGCGTCGACGAGCCGTACCGCATGTTTACTTCGCGCGCCGAGAATCGCTTGCAGCTGCGCGCCGACAACGCCGATAGGCGCCTCACGCCGCTGGGGAGGCGTCACGGGCTCGTAGACGATGGCCGCTGGGAGGCCTTCGAAGGGAAACTGGCTCGGATGGAAAGAGCGAAGGAATACCTTGGAGTCAGGAGGGTCGCCACAGCAGCGGAGGCGGAGAGTTTAGGGCTGCGGCTCAGTGGCGGGCTGCGGAGCCCGGCAAGCGTCTGGGAGCTGCTGCGGCGTCCCGAGATCTCCCTTGCAAACATTTCCGCATCGCTGCCTGAGCTTGTTGATCTGGCGGAGGAAGAGCTGCTCTCGATCGAGACGGACCTGAAGTACGAGGGATACGTCCGGCGGCAGAGGGAAGCGGGCGAGAGGGCAAGGGCGATGGAGCGGGAGCGCCTACCGGAGGATATCGACTTCGGCGAGGTCCCGGGGCTGACGCGGGAGGGAGTCGAGCGGCTACAGCGGACGAGGCCGGAGACTCTAGGACAGGCGTCGCGGGTGCCGGGTGTGACGCCGGCGGCGGTGATGGCGCTGGCGATCGAGCTGCGGCGCCGCAAAGGTAGCGGAGATGGCTGACGGCGGAACCATCAGTGGAGGCGCGATAAAGCGGCTGGAAACCTACCGGCGGCTGGTGCTGCGCTGGAACCGGAGGCTGGCGCTGGTGAGCCGCGGGGCGCCCGAGGAGGCGCTGGACCGCCTGACAGGTCAGGCGCTCGAGGCGCTCGGGGCGCTACCGACGGGTCTCAGGACACTGATCGACGTCGGATCAGGAGCAGGCCTACCGGGAATACCGATAGCGATAGCGAGGCCGGGGATGGCGGTGAGGCTTGTCGAGCGTGGCGAAAACAAGCAACTATTTCTGAAGGAAGCGGTGAGGACGCTCGGCCTGGAGAACGTCGAGCTTGTCCACGAATCATTCGGGCCGGAGGTGGTCCGTGGCCCCAGGCCGCTGGCAGTGACAGCGGTCGGGCTGGGGGGGTACATCGAGCTCGCCTCGTCGGTAAGGCCGCGCCTGAAGGCCGGTGACGGACTCCTGCTGTTCGTCGGCAGGGACCTGGCGGAGGGGATAGCGCGGCACGTCGGGGGCGTTAGGCTCGACTGGAGGCGGTTGAGGGAGAGCGACAAGACAGGCGTGGCCTGGATCGAGGCGGAATAAAGCTCGGCGGTTTCGACGTTCCACGTGGAACATCCCCCTGACTGACTTTGGGAAACGCGGCGGGATTTGACCTCCCTGCTCCTGTTTGGCTGTCTTCAAATGACTGAGACAGGACGAGGAGGCTGATCTCCCTGGCGTGAAATCCTTTCGCTGAGTCACCTATTGACGGCAACGCGATGGTCGCTTGATAACCGGGATTGTCTTGTTAGGCGCGCCGCGGGAGGCTAATATAGATTGGGAAGGGCCGTGGAGGGCAGATTCTCACACCGATGGGCGACGTTGTAGCGATAGCCAACCAGAAGGGCGGCGTGGCCAAGACCACCACGGCGATCAACCTAGGCGCCGCCCTGGCGATGGCCGAGAGGCGCACGCTGGTGGTCGACATGGACCCCCAGGGCCACTCGACCTCCGGCTTCGGCCTCAGGAAGTACGAGCTCGAGCGCGGCGTCTACCACGCGCTGCTGGGGATGACGCCGCTGGCCGACGTGGTCCGGGCGACCGGGCTGGATTGCCTCAAGGTGGCGCCGTCGAACAAGCACCTGGTCGGCGCCGAGCTGGAGCTGGTGGGGCTGGAGCGCCGCGAGTTTCGCCTGCGCGAGGCGCTGGAGCCGCTGCGCGGCGACTACGATCACGTCCTGATCGATTGCCCCCCGTCGCTCGGGCTGCTGACGATCAACGCCATGGTGGCCGCCGCCGGCCTGCTGATCCCGATCCAGGCCGAGTACTACGCCCTCGAGGGGGTCAGCGAGCTGGTCGACACGATGAAGCGCGTGCGAGCCGCCTTCAACCCGGAGCTCTCCGTGCGCGGTGTGCTGCTGACGATGGTGGACGACCGCACAAACCTGTCGCAGCAGGTGGGCGAGGAGGTGCGGCGCTGGTTCGGCGACCGCGTCTTCGGGACTGTCGTGCCACGCAACGTGCGGCTCGCCGAAGCCCCCAGTTTCGGCCTGCCGGTGATGCTCTACGACGTGGCCAGCGCCGGCGCGCGGGCTTACCTGCGGCTGGCGAAGGAGTATATGGGCAATGGCAAAGCGTAAGGCGCTCGGCAAGGGCCTCGGCGCCCTAATTCCGGAGGTGGCGCCGAGCGGCGACGAGGGCAGGCTCCTGGAGATCGACCTCGACATGATCTCCCCAAATCCCGATCAGCCGCGGCAGCGGTTCGGCGAGGAGTCGTTGCGCGAGCTGGCCGCCTCGATCCGCAGTGTGGGCGTGGTGCAGCCGCTGGTAGTGCGGCGGGCCGGCGAGGGCTACCAGATCGTCATCGGCGAACGCCGCTGGCGCGCGGCCCAGATGGCCGGCCTGCGGCGGGTTCCGGCCCTGCTGCACGACACCGACGACGGCGCCGCGCTCGAGCTGGCGCTGGTGGAGAACCTGCACCGCGAGGACCTCAATCCGCTGGAGGAGGCGAGCGCCTACCGGATGCTGGTCGAGAGGCTCGGCCTGACGCAGGAGGAGGTGGCCGAGCGCGTCGGCCGCAAGCGCTCGACGGTTGCCAACACCCTGCGCCTGCTGCGCCTGCACGACGACGTCAAGGGCCGCCTGGCCGCGGGGGCGATCGAGATGGGGCACGCCCGCGCCATGCTCGCCCTCGAGGAGCCAACGGCCCAGCGCGACCTCTGCCGGGAGGTGGTCCGCAGAGGCCTCAGCGTACGCCAAGTGGAAAAGAAGGTCAGGGAAATCCAGATAGGAGCGGGCGGCAAGGGTGTAGAGGGCGCCGCAGGCGGCCGCCGAGCGGCGCCGCCCGTGGACGCCTTCATCGCCGACGCCGAGCGCCGGCTTTCTCGGAGCATCGAAGCCCCGGTGACCATCAGGCCGGGTAAGAAGGGAGGAACGATCACCATCTCTTACGCCTCCGACGACGACCTGCAGCGCCTCTTCGAGCTGCTGCTGGGGCGGCGCTAGCGCCGCGGTCGGGGCCATCACAGGAAAGGGGAACCGGTTGTGATGAAAGAAAGAGGCATGGACTTCGGCGAGATCAGCGGCTTTCTCGACGAGGGAACCGATTTCCAGGGCGAACTGCGCTTCCGCGAGACTATGAGGATCGACGGCAAGTTCAACGGCAAGATCTTCAGCAAAAATGTCCTCATCATCGGCGAGTCAGCCAAGATCGAGGGGGACATCGAGGTCTCCAACATCAGCATCAACGGCCAGGTGAAGGGCAAGCTCGTCGGCGACAAGAAGGTGGAGATTCACTCCAGGGGCCGCGTCTACGGGGACATCATCACGCCCAGCCTGATCATCGAGGACGGCGCCTTCTTCCACGGCAAGTGCGACATGGACGGCGGCGCGTTCGACAAGTCCGCCA
>CAYOXX010000110.1:0-9079 GCA_964408025.1 uncultured Acidobacteriota bacterium
CCCCTGGAGAGGGGGCGGGGGCGAGCGCGGGAGCCCTGATCTTTCTCTACCCGCGCCAGGAGCTGGACGAGGCGATCACCGGCCTCCTGACCACCTTCATGCTGGCCGCGGCCGTCGGCGTCGGGCTCGCACTCGTCCTCGGCTTCGTCGTCTCGCGGCACACCGCGGGGCCGCTGCGGCGCCTCGTCTACGCCTTCGACCTGGTGGCCCTGGGCGACTTCTCGGTGCGCGTCACCAGCCGCCGCCGCGACGAGCTGGGAGAGTTATTCGGCGCTTTCAACACGATGGCCGCCGACCTCGAGGGCCTGCGCCGGCGGCTGGTCCGCAGCGAAAGGGTGGCCGCCTGGCAGGAGGTGGCGCGCAAGATAGCGCACGAGATCAAGAATCCCCTCTCTCCGATCCAGCTCTCGATAGAGACGCTGCGCAAGGTGCGCGAGCGGGGGCACCCCGACTTCGAGGCAATATTCTGCGAGTCGACGGCCACCATCCTCGACGAGGTGGAGAAGATGCGCCGCATCGTGGATGAGTTCTCCGACTTCGCCCGCCTGCCGGAGCCGGAGCTGCGGCCGACCGACCTGCGGCGGGCCCTCGCCAAGGTCCTCAGCCTCCACAAGCCGCAACTTGGGGATGTCGAGCTCGACGAGCGTCTCGAGCCGGTCCCGGAGGTTGCTGCCGACACGGAGCACTTCAACCGCCTGGCTGCCAATCTGGTGCTGAACGCGCTGCAGGCCCTCGGCGGGCGCGGCAAGCTGACGGTGCGCCTCGAGACCGCGCAAAGGCACTCGCGCAGGTGGGCACGCCTGCTGGTCGCCGACGACGGCCCCGGGATGAGCGCGGAGGTGCGCGCCCGCATCTTCACTCCCTACTTCACCACCAAGGAGGGCGGAACCGGGCTGGGGCTGGTGATCGCGCAGCGGATCGTCGAGCAGCACGGCGGGCGCCTGAGCGTGGAGAGCTCCCCCGGCAGCGGCACCCGCGTCGAGGTTCTGCTGCCGTTAGCATAGAAGGGGCAGGGGGGGGGGCGAACGCGGGCCGCTCGCTGCCGCCGCGCCGGAAGGTGAAGAGGAAAAAGCGGCGGCCGCCCCGACGGGGGCAAGGTGTGGGGCAGGCCGCCGCTAGCGGTTCTAGAACCTGTAGGTGAACGAGAGCCCGAGGATCAGGGCGTTCGACTTGTACTCGCTGGGGAACGGCACGTAGGTGGAGGTGCGCGGTGCGAACCAGAGGTACTGGAGCGCGAAGTCGATGACCACCCGGCCCCAGCAGCAAGAGTCTAGCGTGTCGTAGCCGAAGCCGCCGGTGATCTCGTTGCGCGAGGCGCCGGGCAGGATCGGCTTCAGGGTGCTGTCGAGGATCGGTGTGTGGTCGTAGATGTAGCCGAGCCGCAGCGAGAGCTCCCTGTTCATCACGTACTCGAAGCCGAGGCGGTAGGTCCAGATGTCGTTCCAGTTACCGGCGTCGGCGAAGTCGAGTGCCGGATTCTGGAAGCTGATGGCCAGCTCGTCGTAGCAGCTCCAGCCCGTCCTCTGCACGTCGAGCTGGACGTTGAAGTTGTCGGTGACCCTGAACATCGAGCCGACGACGATGATGTACGGCATGTCGATGGTCGTCGAGACCGACTGGTCGGCGAAGGTCGCGCTCAGGATGGCGTCGAACAGCGCGATGCCGGTCGAGGGGACGGTGAAATCGACGTTGCCGTCGTAGTCGATGCTGACTTGCGACTTGTAGCTGAAGCCGATCTGGAAGCGCGGGCTGGCCCTGAACAGCGCCCCGACGTTGAAGCCGTAGCCGGTGCCGGTTCCCTCCAGGGCGGCGTCGATTTCCGGCGCCAGGCCGGGCGCCAGGGACATGACCGCTTTCTGGCCGATCTCGACTTTCGACCTCACGTAGTCGAGACCGATGCCGACGGAGAACTGCTCGCTCAGCTTGAAGGCGATGGTTGGCTGAAAGTAGTATGAGCGCAGGGCCGACATGTAGGAGATCTCGCGCCCGATCCAGTTTTGCGGCCAGTCCACCGAGAGCCCGTAGGGCACGAAGAAGCCGAAGCCGACGGCGACGTTCTCGCTCAGGTTGGTCGAGACGAAGGCCGATGCCGGCGGTATCCAGCCGGTGGTCGTCTCGGTGCTGATTCCGCCCAGGGTGCTCTCGCAGTGCGGTTTAACCGGGTGGAAGCTGAAGTTGATGAACGTGCCCTCCAGGAAGGCGATGCCGGCCGGGTTGTAGAAGATGGCCGTGACGTCGTCCGCCCGCCCGACGAAGGCACCCGCCATGGCGGTCGCCTTGGCGCCGTGCTCGTAGTAGCCGAAGCCGGAGGCCTGCAGGGCCGCCGGAATCAGCAGCGCCACGGCCGCCACCAGCGTAACGATCAGGTGTTTTCGCATGCTACCTACCCCTTTTGTTGTCTTGCCCCTCCTCCCGATCCGGACCCTCCTGTGCCAAACATGTCCGTCGCTCCGGAAGCGGGTGTTGTCAAGGGCGGTTACCGATTAAGACCTCTTTACCCGTTTGCGGTCAGTATAACGTTTCCGCCGAGGCGGTGTAAATCCCTTTTCGCCGAGCCGTCTGGCGCGCAAATCAGATCATGCTCATCAGGTTGCGCTTCAGGCGCTCGTCGACCGGGTCCAGCCCCAGGTAGATGGAGAGTATGGCACGCGCCAGCGTCCTGTTTGTCACCTGCATCCGCGCCTCCTCCTCGTCGTTGACGTTGAGTGTGATCTCCCCCTCGCCGCCGAACCAGAGCACCGCCACGTCGCCGTTGGCGATGTCGGTGATAGCATCGAGGAAGGTTGCGGCGTCGGCGGCGATGCGCTCGTCGTTGATGGCGATAGTCCGCTCGATCCCCTCGCTGAAGGCGCCCTGGAACTGCTCGGCGGTGAGGTTGCGGACGAACTTAAGCACCAGCGCCCGCTGGCCCCGCGAGGCGATGACGGCCGCTGACAGGCGCTGATCGTTGACCGGGCCCTCGCCCAGCAGCTCCCGCAGTGGATCGACCTCGGCGTAGAGGCCGATGGCGTAGATCTTGAACATCCACCTGGTGCGCGCCGCCACGCCCAGCAGGCGCATCTCCTGGCTCTCGCCCACCGATGTGGCGAAGGCTACGCCGGTGGCGGGTTCGGTCGCCTCGTCGACATCCTGGAGCGGCAGGCCGAATGCGGCCAGCGCCGCCAGCAAAGCTAGAGTCTTCATACTCCCCCCATGATAAAAAATTGTGGTTGGACCGCCGCACTCTACCACAGCGGCGTTCCGCTCTCAAGTGCGGAATCCCGTCCGCGCCTTATTTCTCCACCGCTAGTTCGGCGTGGAAGCCGAAGGCAACCGAGTTGTCGACGAGCACGATGCGCGCGGGCCTCAGCAGGTGGAAGCGGGCCGCCGAGACCCTCTCGGCGATCTCCGGCCCCAGCACCTCGGCCCGGCGGAAGAAGATATCGGTGAACGGGAACCTCTCGACGTAGCGCCTCAGGGCGCGGTCCGCCAGGTCCCCGTCGGCGATTTTCGAGGCCTCACCCTCTATCTGCAGGCCCCGTATCTGCCGCCAGTCGGGGTCCGGGGCGTGGACGGCGGCGGCCACCGCCGGCGAGCGGGCGATGGCCCGGCCGTGGCGTGACCCGGGGTCGGAGACGAAGAATATGTCGAAGCCGTCGGCGGCGTAGAATAGCGGTGCCGCCCAGGGGACGCCGCAGTCGTCGGCCACCGCCAGCGTGAGTATCGACTGCTCACGCAGCAGCGTCACAATTCTGCGCCGCAGTTCCTCTTTGTCCACCCCTAGCTCTCCTTCTCCGCCGGCGCCGGGAAGCGCGGCCGCAGGGCCCGCAGCAGCGCCGGCAGCAGCACCAGGTCGCCCAGCAGCGCCGCCAGCATCGTCGTCGCCGTCAGCGCGCCTAAAAGTTTCGTGGGCGCGAAGCCGCTCACCGTCAGCGTCAGGAAGGCGGCGGCCAGCAGCAGCGAGGTGAACAGGATAGGCCGGCCCTTGGTCCGCAGCGCCCCGTCCACCGCCGCATCGTAGTCGGCGCCCGTGGCCAGCAGCCTGCGCAGCTGGTGCACGAAGTGGATGGTGTCGTCCACGGCGATGCCGATGGCGATGCTGGCCACCATGATCGTCATGATGTTGAGCGGTATGCCGAGCCAGCCCATGAGGCCGAGGGTGACGACGATCGGCGTTACGTTGGCCACCAGCCCGATGAGGCCGGCGGGGAGCGAGCGGTAGGCGGCCAGGAAGACGGCGGTAACGAAGAGCAGTATGAGGCCGACGCTGACCACCTGGCCGAAGAACAGATCGTCGATCATGCTCGATATCAGCAGCGCCTGCCCCGTCGCCTGCACTTCCAGCGAAGGGGCTTCTTCCGCCGCCAGGCGCTCGGCGAGGCGCCCCAGCGGCTCGATCATCTCGGCGCTCGCGCCGGCGGTGAGGACCGTCATCTTGGTAGCGCGGCCGTCGGTCGTCAGGAATCTGCTCAGCTGTGGCTGGTTCCGTATCGCGGCCACCAACAGGGCTCTGTTCGCAGGCGAGTCGGACGATCCCATCTCGTCGAAGAAGCGCTCCTCGTCGCCGAAGATCAGCTGGCCGACCGACAGGATGCTCAGCGAGTTGACGATACGGTGTCGGCTTGTCAGTTCGTCTCGCAATCGGGCCAGCTCGGCCAGCGCATCGCCGTCGATCGGTCCGCCGTCGCGGCGCCTGATCATCAGCTCGAAGGAATTGGTTGCGCCGAGGAGTTCTTCCAGGTAATCCCTGGCAGTGTTGATGTAATGATCCGGCGGGAAAAAAGCGTAGGGATCCGATTTAACCCTCACATCCGCAATCCCGATGGCGCTCGCCAGGGCGACCGCAACCGCCAGCGCCGTCACCAGGCCGCGTCGTCTCGTCGTTCGCTCCAGAAAGGCGATCCAGCGAGGCGGCTCGCCGTCCGCCGCCGGGGGCACCGCGTCGGGACGCAGCCGCAGCATCGCGGGCACCATCGTCAGTGTGATGGCGAAGGCCAGGATAATGCCGACGGCGGCGAAGAGACCGAATTCGCGCACCGGCGCCACGTTGGTGGCAACCAGCGACAGGAAACCCGCGGCCGTGGTGATCGCCGCCATGAAGCATGGAGGCGCCGCCCTGCGGAGTGCTGCCGCGGCGCGCTCGGCCGGCCCGCCCTTGCAGCGCCGGTACTGGGAGACGATGAATATCACGTGGGCGATGGAAATCGCGATCACCAGCGAGGGCAGCAGGGCAGTGGAGATGCTCAGCGAGCGGCCGGCCAGGAAGAACAGGCTCATCGTGCAGACCAGAACCGTTACGATCGCCGATGCGCCCACGGCCATCGGGTAGAAACCGCGCAGGCCGACCCAGAGGAATAGGAGGCAGAGGAGGGAAACCCCCGGCGTAAGCACTACCAGGTCGTGGCGCACCGCTTCGGCCATGGCAATCTTGGCAACCGGCACGCCGATCAATTCATAGTCGAAGCCGCCGTGCTCCAGCTCCAGTACTTCCCCGACTTTGCGCGCAACCGAGGCGATAGCCTCGTCCGCCGCCTCCTCGCCAAAGAGGGGCTCCTCGAGGATGACGCTGATGCCGGCGAAGCGGCCGTTCTCGGAAACGAACAGTGTGCGGTAGAGGTCGCTCGAAAGCAGGTGCTGGCGCAGCTGGTCTCGCTCCCGGTCCGCCAGCGGCAGGGTGCGGACGAGCGGCAGCATCAGCGGCAGCGGGCCTCCGCGGTCTACCCTTACGGCGTCGGCCGCTGTGTAAACTGCTTCCACGCCGGGGATGCGCTGGAGTCGGTCGCTGGCGCGGCGAAGCATCGCCAGCGCCTCGTCGGAGAAGGCGTCGGGCACCCTGAAGATGGCGACCAGGGAGTAGTCGCTGCCGAACGTCTCGATGTAGCGGCTGTACCGGATCCGCTCGGCGTCCTCGTCGGGGACGAAGCTCTCCATCGACATGCTGAAGCGCGGGCTCAGCAGGCCGGGCGCCAGGGCCAGCGTCGCGGCCCCCAGCGCCAGCAGCACCACGACGGGGTGCTCGGATACAGCCTTCTCGAGGACGCGCATCGGACGGGGCCTCTCGCGGTTCGGGCGCGCAGGATGTTAGCACCCGCGATCCGTGGGTGTCGAGGCGGCCCCTACCCCTACCTGACGTCGTAACGCAGGAAGAAGACGAAGCCCAGGGCGTAGAAGATGATCGAGAGGACCGTCAGCATCAGCAGGTCAGGCAGCGCCAGGGCGAGGCTCTCGCTGACGTTCAGGTGTTCGTAGTGGAATTCCGGCAGCAGGGAGAAGTCCAGCTGGCCCTGCTCGCTGGCGTGCGACATCGGCCCCCGGGTCTGCCGCTCCTCCCGGGCCTCCTCCTCCTCGATGAACTGCTTGAAGCGCTCGCGGTAGTCGGTGAGCATCCCGAGGAAGTTCTCCTGCTCGTCGAAGCCCGTTCCGGAGAGGTTCATGCCGATGTAGGTGACGGCCGAGGCGGGCGAGACGCGCGAGATCGACATCGCCAGGTTGGTCAGGTTCGCCTGCTGCTGCTTGAAGGAGGCCACCAGGTTCTCGTTCTGCCGGTTGTACTCCGGCTCCAGCTGCTGGCGGATTCCGTCGCGGATCTGGCGCATCGCCATCCACCTCTCGCGGCCCTCGAGCCGGGGGCCGCCGCTGCGCTCGAACTCCTCCCGCGTCAGGTCCCAGGTTCTCTGCCAGAAGTCGCGCTGCAGCTGGAACTGCTCGGCGCGCACCTCGTTGATGCCGGGTATCGGGTGGATCTGGCCGGCGGTCATCATCGCCGCCTTGGGTATCACGAGCACGAACATCACCCACAGGAAGAGCAGGATGAGGAAGCTGATCGCCGATCGCTTGGTGATCGCCGAGACGAAGATGCCGAGGCTGAAGAACGACAGCATGTAGAGAACGTAGCCGAGCACGATTACGCCGAGGCGGGCCCACTCCTCGCCGTCGAGTGAGACGTCGCCGACGATCATCATCGCCAGCAGGCCGATGATCAGCGGTAGCAGCAGCGGGATCAGCAGACTGACGAAGGCGCCGATCGACCTGCCGAGGATGAAGGTGTTGCGCGGCACCGGGTTGCTGAGGCAGAGCTTGAGCGTGCCCCGCTCCTTCTCGCCGCTGATGAGGTCGTAGGTGAAGAGGATGGCGAAGAGCGAGATGACGATCTTGATGATGAAGGTCAGATCGAGGTCGCCGAAGACGGCGAAGATCGGGGCGGTCGAGTAGATGCTGTCCTCCATGTGCGGGAAGTCGCCCTCGCGCACGGTGGCGGTGCGGCCTACCGACTGCTCGAGGCCGGAGGCGAAGATGCTGAGCCGCGTCGTCGGCTTGATCACCTTGATGCCGGTGCGGCCCACCTGGTGCCAGCTGGAGGTGTCCTCCAGGTTACCGCGGTTGATGCCGATGATCTTCTGCTCCTCGTCCATCTGGCTCTCATAGCGCCCTATGCCCGTGATCGTGGCCCCGATCACCAGCAGCAGGCAGACCACGAAGGTGACGATGAACTTGATGCCGTAGACATTATCCAGGATCTGAGTCTTGATCAGGTTGCCGAGCATCTGGTGAACCTCCCCTCTACTAAACGTTGGACACCACCTCGAGCCGATGGTTAAAGCCGGCACGCTGCTCCCGCGCCGGCTGTCCCGGGCGTGCTTACCCGCAGGCGCCCGCGCAAAGGTGTGTTAGTATAGCGGTCCCAAGGGGCGGGCAACAACAGGCAGGCCAGGCAGGGGGTGGAGCGATGGCGCCCGCTAGCATCAGCGCGGTGCTCGTGACCAGGGACGAGGAGCGCAATATCGGCCGCGCGCTGGCCTCGGTGGGCTGGGCCGACGAGGTGGTGATCCTGGACTGCGGCAGCGCCGACCGCACCGCCGAGATCTGCCGCCGGGCGGGAGCCAGGTTCGAGGTGCGCCCCTGGCTGGGCTTCGTCGACCAGAAGAACGCCGCCGCCGGGGCGGCCCGCTGCGATTGGGTCCTCAGCCTCGACGCCGACGAGGAGGTCACGCCCGGGCTGCGCGGCGAGATCGAGTCGATACTCGAGGAGCCGGGCGAGGCGGTCGGCTTCCGCCTGCCGCGCCGCAACCACTATCTCGGCCGCTGGATACGGCGCTGCGGCTGGTATCCCGACTACCAGCTCCGCCTCTGGCGCCGCGGCCGGGGCCGCTGGGTCGGCGGCCGCGTGCACGAGCGAGTCGAGGTCGACGGGCCGGTCGGCCGCACGCGCGCCGCCCTCAACCATTTCTCCTACGACTCGATAGGCGAACACATTCGCCGCCTGGAGACTTACTCCGAGCTCAGCGCCCGCGACAAGCACGACGCCGGCGTGCGCGCCAACGCGCTCAAGCTGCTGCTGGCCGCGCCCTGGCAGTTCTTCCGTATATACGTACTGCGCGGCGGCTTCCTCGACGGGCTACCCGGACTCGTCGTATCCGCCATGGATGCCTGGTACGCCTTCCTCAAGCAGGCCAGGCTCTGGGAGCTGCAGCGCGAGCGGGAGCGGCGGGGGGGCTGATGCGCGTCCTGCACGTCAACACCGAGCGCGGCTGGCGCGGCGGCGAGCGCCAGACGCTGCTGACCGTACGCGGCCTGCTCGAGCGGGGGGTCTGGGCAGGGCTGGTGGCCCAGCCCGGCTGCCCACTGTACAGTGCGGCGGCCGAGCGCGGCGTCATCGTCCACCCGCTGCGAATCCGGGGAGGCTTCGACCCGCTGGCGGCATTGCGGCTGGCGCGCATCGTCCGCGACAGCGGCGCTGGGCTACTCCACCTGCAGACCGCCCACGCGGGCAACCTGGCGCTGCTGGCGCGCCTCTTCGGTGCCCGGCCGCTGCTGGTCGCCTCCCGGCGCGTCGACTTCCGGGTGAAGAGCGCCTGGAAGTACAACCGCTTCGACGCGGTAGCCGCCGTCAGCGAGGCGATCAGGCGCATACTGATCGAGGGGGGCGTCGAGGGGGAGCGGATCAGGGTCATCCGCGACGGGATTCCCGTCGACGTCAGGCGGCCCCCGAGCGTCGACGCGCTGCGGCGCGAGCTGGCTGAAGAGGGCGAGGGGGACGAGGAGGGCGGGCCGCTGGTCGGCGCCGTCGGCCACCTGACAGCGCACAAGGGCCACCGCCACC
>CAYOXX010000111.1:0-8718 GCA_964408025.1 uncultured Acidobacteriota bacterium
TCCGGGTGGGGCATCATGCCGACCACGCGGCGGTTGGCGCTGCAGATGCCGGCGATTGCGCGCGCCGAGCCGTTGTAGTTGTGCTCGCCGTCGACTACGCCCGCGGGTGAGCAGTAGCGGAAAATCACCCTCCCCTCGCCCTCGAGGCGGTCGAGCATCTCGGCGTCGGCGAAATAATTGCCGTCGCCGTGGGCGATCGGCAGGCGCAGCACCTGGCCCTCGGCGCAGGCGCCGGTGAAGGCGGTGTCGGTCCGCTCGACCCGCAAGTGGACGTCGCGACCGAGGAAGGTCAGGGCCCGGTTGCGCAGCAGGGCTCCGGGCAGCAGGCCGGCCTCGCAGAGTGTTTGGAAGCCGTTGCAGATCCCCAGCACCGGCCCGCCCTTGTTCGCGAAGGCGATCACCGCTTCCATGACGGGGCTGAAGCGGGCTATGGCGCCGCAGCGCAGGTAGTCGCCGTAGCTGAAGCCGCCGGGAATCACCACCAGGTCGGGCCCGCCGAGCGCGGTGTCCTTGTGCCAGATCTCGTAGGACTCCTCCCCCAGCAGCTCGCCGAAGGCGAAGAGCGCGTCGTGGTCGCAGTTGGACCCCGGGAACACCACCACCCCGATTCGCTTCGCCAAGTGAACCTCCTACCCCGAAAGAAGACAGGGTCCCATTATCTATCGCCGCGGGGGGAAGTCAAGAGCGACAGGGAGGATACCTACCAGTTATTGGGTTTTTTTTCGGTGGGGTAACAAATTATTGAATACACGCGGGAAAACCGGTGGCCAAGCTACCCGTCAATCTCAAAGCGGTACTTCTCGATGTTGACGTTGTGCAGGAGCTTGTCGGCGACCTCGTCGACGGTGCGTTCGGCTTCCTCGCGGCTGAGGTCCTCGAGCTCGATCTCGAAGAATTTGCCCTGCCGCACGCGCTTAAAATCCTGCACTGTTTAAGCCAACGCTACCTTTCCGAAGTCCGAATCAAGGTACAATTATGTCGACATAATGCTTGACAATTCTGTCGACAGAAATTATACTACAGGGAGTTCCACTGGAGGGCGTCATGATGACAACCCAGGTACGCATCAGGAGAAAAGACAAGGAGAAGCTTCAGGCCATCGCTAGGCAAAGCGGCAACTCCATGCAGGACATACTCTCCGAGGCCATTGAGTCTTTCCGCCGCTGGCTTTTTATCTTGGCTGCCAACAAACAATACGGCGACCTTATAAAGGACCGGCAGGCTTTAAAGGCGGAACAGGAAGAGCAGGAACTCTGGGAGGCGCCTCTGGATGACGACATGAGTGAGTTATGAGCATCGCGATCCCCGCCCGAGGTGAGGTATGGTCTGTCGATCTCAACCCCTCCCCTCATCCTGAGGAGATTGGAAAAATCCGGCCCTGCCTAGTTGTCTCGAATACAGACTACAACCGCGGCCCGATGAACAGAGTTGTAGTCGTGCCGATAACCTCGAAACTCAGAAGTATAAACTGGAGGGTTCGCCTGATACCAGATGAGGGGGGAGTGAAGCAAGCTTCTCAAATAATCTGTGACATGGTCCGCTACATCTCAAAGCAGCGTCTCAGGGAACACTGGGGAGTTGTCAGCGAAAACACAATGTGTGAAGTTGAGGACAGGCTTTTAACTCTTCTCTCGCTCTAATCTTCAATTTCAAACATATATTTCTCGATATTCAGATTATGCAGTAGCTTGTCGGCGACCTCGTCGACGGCGCGCTCGGCCTCCTCGCGACCGAGGCCCTCGAGCTCGATCTCGAAGAATTTGCCCTGCCGCACGCGCTTGAAACCCTCGTAGCCCATCTTGGCGATGGCGTTTCTGACCGCCTTGCCCTGCGGGTCGAGTACGCCGTCCTTGTAGCTGACGTATACCCTGGCTTTCATCGGTCGAGCACCTCCCGGCGCAGGTTAGCGGGCGGCGCGCCCGCAGTCAACGGCGATCACATATCTTGCTTCGATAAACACGGTGGCAGGCAGGAGAGCTTGTCCGCCTCAGGTGGATCTGTCCCGCCAAATAACTGGCGCGACATCAGGGCAGAGATGATTCATAAAAACGTTTTCATCAGCGCGATGTTTATGAGAGCGTGTCTTGACACCCGGCGCGCAGTGCCGTGAGAATCTGTGAACTTTTTACCGTCGGATAGACGGTTCCTCCCCGGCGGGCGTTAAGGAGATTGGATGGTGGATGTGCGCGGTCGCACGGAAGCGGCGGAGCTGGAGGACCGCAAGCTGATCCTCAGTGCCGCGGGGGGCGACCGGGCCGCCTTCACCGAGCTTGTGCGCCGCCGGCGCCCGCTAGTCCACCGGCTCGCGGCGCGCATCTGCGGCCCGGAGGAGGCCGAGGACGTCACCCAGGTCGTCTTCCTGAGGCTCTGGCGCGAGCTGCCGCGCCTGGTCAGGACCGGGCACTTCGAACGTTGGCTGGCAAGGGTCACCGTCAACCGGGCTATCGACGCCCTGCGCCACATAGCGCGCCGCCTGCGGATGCTGGCCCGACGGCGCCAGGAGAGCCCGCGGCCGCCGCTGGAGGAGTCGCTGCAGCGGGGCGAGGTCTCGCGGGTCTTCTCCGCAGTCGCCGAGGAGCTGGGCGATCGGCAGCGGGCGGCGTTCGTGCTGCGCGAGCTGGAAGGATACGAGACGCGCGAGGTGGCAGCGATACTGGGTGTGACGGCCTCGACGGTCCGCAACCTGGTCCACCAGGCGCGGCGCGGCCTGAGGCGGGCGCTGAGGGATCGGTTCCCTGAATACGCCCCGAGGGAAGAGTCGGATGAGATCGGAACTGAAGGAACTTCTGCGACGGTATGAGCGTGACGGGCTGAGCGGCGTCGACCGCCGCCGTCTCGCCGAGCTGATCGCCACCGAAGAGGGCCGCCGCCAGGCGCTGGCCTCCGGCTGCCCCGAGGCGCTCTTCCTCGCCCTCGCCCGAGAGGAGACCCAGCTTTCCGCGTGGCATCCTTACTGGGAGCGGCTGGAGGTGCGCCTTATGGAGCAGACGCAGGTGAAGGCCGGCGGTCTGCGCACCGGCCCGTTGGCCACCGCGGCCGCGATGATCGCGCTGGCGTTCTTGATGGCCCTGCCGTTTCTGCAGAAGTCGGACGAACCCGAAACCTCCACCGCTGCTGCGGAGATCGCTACACGGGTTTTCCAACTGCGGCACCGATCGCCCGCGGAGGTGCTGCCGCGTCTACACCGGCTGATGAGCGAGGAGGCGCAGCTGCACGTGTCGCAGCAGCGGCGCGAGCTGGAGATCACCGATAAGCCCTCCAACCTCGAGGCCGTGGCCCGGGCGCTGGAGCTTCTCGACACGCCGCCGGCCGAGTTGCGGCTGCGGGTGCGGCTGCTCTACGCCCTCGGCCACCCCGACGACCCCTCGATTCCCGCCGGCGCCCTGAGGCAGATCAGCGCCGCCGGCGAGTTCGATTCGTCCGATTACCGCCTCGAGGAGGAGCTGCTGCTGACGCCGACCGAGGGGCGCCGCTACCGGGCGCTGCTGCAGGATCGCTACGAGGTCACCTGCTTCGCCGAGCTCTCCGACGACGGCACGGAGATTGAGCTGCGGAGCCTGACGATCTACGACCGGGAGACGGGCGGGATGGTGCGCGCCGCCGTCAGCCTGATGCCCGGCGGTTTCGCCGCGGTGCCGACCGACCAGGAGAGCCCGGAGGGCGAGCCTCTGGTGGTCGTCGTCAGCGCCGAGGAGACGGACTAGGACACGATGGCCGAGTACATCTGCAGGCTGGGTACCGAGGGCGGCGAGGTCGTCGAGAAGCGCTTTAGCGCCGCCGACAGGGGCTCGCTGCGCCGCGAGCTCGAGGAGAGCGGCTACTACATCTTCAGGATCCGGCCTGCGCTCGCCTCGCTACTGCCGCTGGGCCGGCGGCGGCGCATCAAGCCGGACAGCTTCATTATCTTCAACCAGGAGTTCCGAGCGCTGCTCGAGGCCGGCCTGCCAGCTACCCAGAGCCTCGACATCCTGATCGGCCGCCAGGGGGAGAGCGAGCTGGGGCTCGTGCTGCGCGAGGTGCGGGAAGCGATCGAGACCGGCTCGTCGCTGTCCGAGGCCTTCGCCGCCCACCGCGAGCGCCTGCCGACCGCCTACGTCTCGACACTGGTGGCGGGCGAGAGGAGCGGCGACCTTCCCGACGCGCTGGGCCGCTACATCGACCTCTCGAAGCTGACCAACAAGATCCGCAAGGACTTCCGCCAGGCCCTCTACTACCCCGTCTTTCTGATATTCCTCAGCGCCGGCCTGCTCTTCCTCATGCTCACCTACGTGCTGCCCGAGTTCTCGAAGTTCTACGAGGGATTCGAGGCGGAGCTGCCCGGGTTCACCCTCGCCGTGATCGGCTTCGCGGGAGCGCTGCGCAGCCACTGGCTGCCGCTCCTGCTTGGGCTCGTCGTGACCGCAGGCGCCTACATTTGGTGGCGGCAGACAGAGGGCGGGCGCCGGCTGCTGGCGGCGATCAAGTTCCGCGTGCCGATCGCGGGCGAGCTGATGCGCAAGTACCAGCTCTCGCAGGTCTACCACTCGCTGGCGATGATGCTCAGGGGGGGTATGCCGCTGATGAGCTGCCTCGGCGACCTGGAGCGGTCGGCAGCCAATCCGCTGCTCGAGGACGGTCTCGAGGAGGCGCGCCGGCGCGTCGGCGAGGGCGAGAGCCTGCACGGCTCCATCGGCGGCACGGTGCTGGCCGAGGAGCTGGCGGTGGAGATGATCCAGGTCGGGGAGCGCACCGGCTCTCTGGCCGAGATGCTCAGCAACGTCGCCGTTTTCTACGACGAGGAGGTCAGGGGCCGCCTGGCGGCGCTGCTGAGCCTGGTCGAGCCGATCATGCTGGTGCTGATGGCGGCGCTCATCGGGTCGCTGCTGTTCGCCATGTACTACCCGCTGTTCAACCTGCTCGGCAGGTTCGGCGGCTAAGCGCGAGGGGGCCGAGTGATGGCCGCAAACGACAACAACGCCGAGGCTCTGGAGAAGGGCAGCGCCAAAGAGATCGAGCGGGCGCGTGAGCTGGCGGCCCGCTACGGCGTCGACTACCTCGATCCCGACGACTTCCACCTCGACGGCGAGCTATTCGACACCATCCCGGCCAAGCTGATGTACCGCTACAACTTCGTGCCGCTCTGGCGCGACGACGGCGTTCTGACCGTGGTGATGGCCGACCCGAGCGACGTGATGCTCCAGGACGAGATGGAGCTGGCGCTGGGGACGGCGATCCGGGTAGTGGTCGGCACGCCCAGCTTCATCACCGACATCCTGAAGAAGAGCGAGAGCAGCCAGCGGGTGCTCGAGGAGGCGACCGAGGGCTTCCAGCCGCGGGTGATCGAGGAGGACGAGGACGTCGAGAAGTCGCTCTCCATCGAGAGCCTCGAGGAGGACGAGAGCCCGATAATCCGCCTGGTCGACTCCGCCATCTTCACCGGCATCCAGCGGCGCGCCAGCGACATCCACCTCGAGACGCGGGAGGGCGACCTGGTGGTGAAGTACCGCATCGACGGCGCCCTCTACCACGCCATGAAGCCGCTGAGCAGACGCTACGCGCCGGCGCTGGTCAGCCGCGTCAAGGTGATGAGCGAGCTCGACATCTCAGAGCAGCGGATTCCCCAGGACGGCCGCTTCAAGAAGCGCATCGGCAACCGCACCATCGACTTCCGCGTCTCCGTGCTGCCGACGATCCACGGCGAGAACGTCGTCATCCGCATCCTCGACAAGGAGGCGATCCAGAAGGAGTTTGCGCAGCTCAACCTCGATGTGCTCGGCTTCACCCCGGAGCAGGTGAAGCGGATCCGCAAGTTCATCAGCGAGCCCTACGGCATGGTGCTGGCCACCGGGCCGACCGGCAGCGGCAAGACCACCACGCTCTACGCGGCCCTCAGCGAGATCCGCAACGAGGAGGACAAGATCATCACCATCGAGGACCCCGTCGAGTACCAGCTCGAGGGCATCACCCAGATCCCGGTGAACGAGAAGAAGGGTCTGACCTTCGCCCGCGGCCTGCGCCACATCCTGCGCCACGACCCCGACAAGATCATGGTGGGTGAGATCCGCGACCCCGAGACGGCCCACATCGCCGTGCAGAGCGCGCTGACCGGCCACATGGTCTACACCACCGTGCACGCCAACAACGTAGTCGACGTCATCGGCCGCCTGCTGAACATGGGCGTCGAGCCGTACAACTTCGTCAGCGCGCTGACCTGCGTGCTCGCCCAGCGGCTGGTGCGGCGCATCTGCCCCGCCTGCAAGGAGCCGGTCGAGCTCAGCGCGGAGGAGCTGCGCGACTCCGGCCTCGACCCCGGGCAGTGCGAGGGGATCACCTTCTACCGCGGCACCGGCTGCCTCGACTGCCACGGCACGGGCTACCTGGGCCGGGAAGCGATCCTGGAGATGCTCGAGCTCAGCGACACGACGCGCGAGATGATCCTGGAGCGCCGCAGCGCGGCCGAGATCAAGCGCCAGGCCAAGCAGGAGGGGATGATCTTCCTGCGCGAGGCGGCCGTCGAGCGGGCCGTGACGGGAGTGACGACCCTGCACGAGATCAACAAGGTCACCTTCGTGGAGTGAAAATGATGTTCAGCCTCCGCCCCAGCTACCCGCCGGTCGCGCTCGAGATCGGCGAGGGTTACGCGACAGCGGTCCGGTTCCGGCGGCGGAAGGAGGAGAACAAGCTCGTGGAGTGGCACCAGGCCGAGCTGCCGCCGCGGGCGCGAGAGGAGCAGGTGGGCGAAGGCCTAGTTCCGGACGAGGAGATGCAGAGCGCGCTGGCGGAGTTGGTGGGGCGGCTGGGCCGTGTCAAGAGGCTGTCGCTGGCGCTGCCCGACACCGCCGTCAGGAGCTTCTACCTCGAGGTGGAGAATCCCGCCGCCGCCGGCCGCGAGCTGCGGGAGATGATCCTCTTCAAGATCCGCAAGCTGTCGCCGATCAGGCCCGAGGCGGCAGCCATAGCTTACCGACGGCTGCGGGCGAGCCCCGACGGCGGCGCCCGCTACCTGGCGCAGCTGACGTCGCGACGCATGACGCGCGGTCTCGAATCGTTCTTCGAGCGGCGCGGAATCCATCTGGGCCTCATCGAGACGGCGAGCGTCGCCGCCGCCGAGCTTTTCGCCCCGGCGCTGGCCGAGGAGGCCGGCGACTTCGCAATGGTGCGGGTCGAGCGCGAGCACTTCAGTGTCTCGGTCTTCCGCCAGGGAGCCCTGGCCTTCAGCCGCACTCGCGCAGGCGGCGCGGGTGCGGTGACGCCCGACGCAGTCGCCCACGAGGTGCGCACGCTGAGTCTCTACTCCCAGGACAAGCTCGGCAGCGCGGGTATGTCAGCCGCGTTCGTCCACGGGCCCGGCGCGGCAGCCGCGGAGGTCTGTGAGAAGCTGGAGGCAGAGGACTTCGCGGCCCGCCGTCTGCTGCTCGAGGACGCCGTCGACGTGCCGCCCGAGCTGCTCGGGCGCCCCGACGAGCAGGGAAAGCTGGCGGCCGCCGTCGGCGCCGCCACCCGGAGGTGACGATGGGAGACGACCTCAACCTCGCCACCCGGCCGTTCGTCAACACGACGGTGCCGACCGTTGCCGCCGTCGTCATCGCCTTGGGGATAGCGGTCTTTACGGTGGTCAACATCGCGGTGCTGCTGGCCGCCACCGCCGGTGGCGAGGGATATGAGGAGCAGGCCAGCCTGGCCGCCGAGAACTGCGAGCGGATGGAAACCGATATGGCGAGCGTCGACCGCGAGCTGGCGCGCGTCGATCTCGATCCCCTGCGCGAGCGGATCGAGTTTGCCAACGCGCTGATCGAGCGGCGGACGCTGAACTGGACGCAGCTGTTCGATCGCCTCGAGGAGCTGACGCCGGACCGCATGAGGATGCTGCGCATCTCCCCAAATGTGCGGGGCGCGGAGCTGGTGCTGTCGCTACGCGTCGAGGTGACCGGCGGCAGCGAGGTGCGCGGCTTCATCGAGGCGCTGCAGTGGTCTCCCCACTTCGGCTCCCCGCTCCCGCGCTCGCAGAGCACCTCGCCCGCGGGCGGCCAGCAGTGGGAGCTGGAGGTGGCGTACCACAATGAGTAAAGACGCGAGGGCAGTTAGGCCAGTGAGGACAGGACGTTGCTGATCGAGTTCGTGCGCAGGTACCGCCTCTGGGTAGCCGCGGCGCTGCTGCTGCTGGCGGTTGACCTGGCGGTGTTCTTCGCCATGACGCTGCCCAAGATCAACGCCGAGGCGATCTCCAGGGAGCGCCTCGAGCGGCTGCAGCGGCAGCAGGAGGAGCTGCTGGGCAGGCTCGACGGCCGGCTGGCCGCACGGCGGGCGCTGCGCGAGGGCCGCGAGGGCCTCGAGCGGTTCCACGGCGAGATCCTCGGCACGCGCGGCAGCAGGCTCATCGTGATCCTGGAGCAGAGCGAAAGCATCGCCAGGCGCTACGGGATGCAGCCGCAGCGGGTGCGCTTCCCGTCGGCGCAGGTGCAGGATCAGCCGCTTGAGCGCTTCGCCATGAGCTTTCCGCTCCAGGGCAGCTACGACAGCCTGCGCCGCTTCATCGACGCCATCGAAAGCTCGCCCAGCTTCATGATCATCGAGGAGGTCCTGCTCGAGGGCAGCTCCGGCCGCGAGCAGACGATGAGGATCACCGTCTCCACCTACTTTCGCAATCCCGTAGCGAGCGTGGAGGGCGGGTCATGACCCGCCGCGAGCGCAACTGGCTGATCGTGCTGGCGGCGGTGGCCGTCGTGTCGCTGCCGCTGC
>CAYOXX010000112.1:0-8489 GCA_964408025.1 uncultured Acidobacteriota bacterium
GCCGAGCGGCACGTCGGTCCGCAGCGTCACCAGCTCGCGGCTCAGCTCGGCGTCGGCTCGGCCCTCTGCCAGGCGCCTGCCGACCGCCTTGCCGGAAAGCTCTTCGAGGCGATCGTAGATCTCCTCGAGGCCGCCGTAGCTGTTGATCAAGTTGGCGGCGGTCTTCTGGCCGATACCCTTGACGCCGGGGACGTTGTCGGAGCTGTCGCCCATCAGCGCCAGCAGGTCGAGCATGCGCGCCGGCGGCACGCCGAACTTCTCCTCGACGGCCGCCGCGTCGATGATCTCGACGCCGCTCTGGCGCGCCCGCAGGTTGAACATCTTTATCAGGGGGCCGACGATCTGGCCGAAGTCCTTGTCGGCCGTCACCAGGAAGACCTCGATACCCCGCCCCGCCGCCTCGACGGCCACGGTGGCCATGGCGTCGTCGGCCTCGAAGCCCTCCACCTGGATCACCGGCACACCGAACGCCTCGACCAGCCCGACGATGCGCGGCATCTGAGCCCGCATCTCGTCCGGCATCTTCTGCCGCGTCGCCTTGTACTGCGGGAAGCGCTCGTGGCGGAACGTCTTGCCCCGCGGGTCGAAGGCGACCGCCAGGTAGTCCGGCTCCTGCTCTTCCAGAATCCGCACCAGCGTCGTCGCGAAGCCGAACACCGCCCGCACGTCCTCGCCCCGGCCCGTCGTCATCGGCTGGTTGATGAAAGCGTAGAACGAGCGGAAGGCCAGCGCGTGGCCGTCGACGATGAAAAGGCGCTCCGGTTTCGGCATGGCAGATCAATATTCAGATAGAGAAATATTATACGATCAAGCTACCCCGATGTCACTTGCGGAGGGCAGGAAATCCAAATATCCTCCTGATTTTACCTATTCTTCCTTCTTCCGGAATGTGTTCGCTGGAGGCAGGCTTGAGGTATTCCCTTGTGCAGGCCATCATACTAAAGGAAAAAAATATGAAAAATAAAATCCCTATCGAGATGTAAATGCTTAAGACTACAGCCCCGCAGATAATATCATATTGACCTATCGCAAATCGAGCGCTCAAGAATACTGAACACAAGTAATACACGATGGAGAGCAGAAAGAAAGTGTAATTAGTATACCTGTCCACCGTTCTCTTATTGTATCCATCGGCTCGCGTCATCCATCTCTCCCAGCCATCAAAATGCTTGCTCGCATGAGGCTCTATGTATCGCCTGATGTAGCTGCCGGCTCTATACAAGGCATGGTTCTCAGACAGAAAAAATAAGGCAATAACAATCACAAGTACAGGCATTGCTAGAAGAAGAACATCTATATGATATGCTTGCCCTACGAAATGAGCCGCGGGTATAATCAAAACTCCGAAACCAGTAATTTTAAATATGCGCGCCTTTGTTTCCTCTATTTCCTTCCGTAGGGTTTTAAACTGGTTAATTAAGTAATCGGACTTAGCCAACCTGCTAGAACGGTCAGGTCTCGGGAACAAAGTTTTTGCAGACATCGTTCTCTCCTCCTCATCTGTTAAATTAACCGGCAAGCCTGTGATGTCTCCCCCAGCCTTAGCTACTACAACCGCAATCTTCAAGGCTGGTAGCGGAAGAGTGGCTCTTCAGACCAGCTATTGGCATCCATAACGCTGGTCGGAGACAAAGCACAGCACCCCCGTGGTTTCCTAAGCTACTTAACTAAACAGGATCTAAAAACGGACTAGGGAATATCTACGCCAGTTGCACCGCGGCGCCATGGCAACTCCGGCGTAATGCACGACCGCCCGTCGTAAAATTGTACATAAAAGTGTAATGGGATTAGTCTTTATGAAAGATATTCTTGTCTGTCAAATCATTAACAGGAGGGGAATCCCTGCCTTTCATGTATTTGAATATATAGTCAGACAGGAATGTCTGACCCACCACAAGCTATATTGTGAAGCTCCGACGACAATTTCCAGCGTGTGATAACACTCCACTTCGGTAACGAAGACGAAATCGACGAGTCTGACGCGACCTGTGTCGCCACAATTCAGCGGTATCAGAGAACCCGATAGATGCCGCTATGCTTCGGCCTCCTTGACGACCACTTCGTCGATCGAGGCCGCGCCGAGGCCGAGGGCGGCGGCGTGGTCGAGTGTCTCGGAAACCATCGAGGCTTGGAAGCCGTCGAAACACTCATCCAGGACTTGCGCGGCCACGAGGTCGGCGGCCACCTGGTCGCCGCTGACGATCAACCTGTTGGCGTCGATCTCGATGCTGCCAATCCGGAACATGTGCTGCCCGCCCATCACCTTGCGGGCGTCGATTACCGTTATCTCGGGGTTCAGGGCGGCAGCTATCTCAGCTACTGCCAGCTTCGACTCACGCAGCAGCGTTTCGGCGTCCAGGCCGCGCCTGTACCTGCGGTGCATCGCCATGCGCGATACGATGTCGATCGGCCCCATGTTGTTCTTCAGCGCGCAGCTGAACCCAGCGTCAAGGTGCTGCTTGATCACCGGCATGTTGACGATCAGCGGCGCCCGATAAGCGGTCTCGAAGATCCGAACCATCGGCATAGAGGCCCACCTGTCGTCCTCCGCGATCACGATCTCGTCGCCAAACAGGTTGCGCAAGCCGAAGGACCCCGGTCCGGCCATATCGGTTAGATTGTAGGAATCGAATACTTCGGTCACCTGGCGATTCGCCAAGCCCCACTCGGCGATAGTGAAGTCGCCGAAGCCGTCGCGCCGCATCGCCTCGATGACCGCCAGGATGGACGGCCCGTCGGTAGTCTCCGGATACGGCGACGGGGTGATGAAATTCGGCTTCAGCATCACGGCCCTGTCGGCGCCGAAGGGTGCGAAGCCGCCAAGCATCTCCATACCCCTGGCCAGCATGGCGGTGAAAGAGGTTCCGCGGACGACGGCGACCACCGGCTTGCCGTTCTCGACCCACGGATTCGGCACCCGGCTGCGGCAGGCAACGCGCTCCTGCCCTTGCACGACACCTTTCAGTCCGAAAGGCGCCGCGGCACAGAAGCCCGCCACGCCGCCCAGGAAACTTCTGCGGCTGAGATCAAACTGCGACATGATATTCCCCCTCCCTATCCTCGATTCAATAAACGTATGTTTCTGGCGGAAAGTTTGGAAACACTTCTGAAAATCTCCCTCCTGCTTCCATCGGTTCTCCTCCTTCGCGAAACCGAAACGCTTTCTCGCGGGCGAGCGTCTCAGTCGGGCAGCAGCATCTCCGCCTCGGCGACGACGACGGCGGAGCCGACGATGCGGACGCGTGTGACCTCGTCGTTCTCTTCGGTAACCTCGACGCCGATGCGGCTCGGGCGCCCGATCTCGTACCCCTGTTCGATATGGAAGGCGACGGTGCCGCGGGCGTCGAGCACGCGGTGGCGGGCCAGGTAGGCGCCGAGGCAGCCGGCTGCGGAGCCGGTAGCCGGGTCCTCGGGTACGCCGAAGCCGGGGAAGAAGCCTCGTGCGCGGACGAAGGCCCACTCCTCCTCGGCCTCCCGCGTGTGGGCGTAGATCCCGCCGCAGCCCGCCTCCCCGCAGAGCCGCTCGACGGCGGCCAGGTCGAGGCGCACGCCGGAGAGCGCGTCCCTGGTGGCCAACGGCAGCATGAGTATAAACATCCCCGTAGAAACCGCTTGCGGCAGGAGGCCGGTCGACTCGATGTCCGCCTCGTCGACGCCGACGGCTTCGGCAGCCAGGCCGAGATCCCTTACCTCCTCGCCGAACTCGGGCGGCGCCTGATCCATCGCCACGGCGCTCACCGCGCCACCGTCGCGGTATATCGTCATCGGCAGCACACCGGCTTTGAGTTCGTGGCGGAAGCGCAGCTTCTCGCCGCCGCCATCGGCGGCCTCGGACTCGACCAGGCCCTCCCTCAGGGCCTCGTCAAAGTCGACGATGCCGCGCTCGGCCAGCAGGTGCCAGGTGCCGATCACCGGGTGGCCGGCCAACGGGAGTTCAGCCGCGGGAGTGAAAATCCGCAGCCGCCGCAGCGCGCCCTCTTCGCCGGAAGGCTCGACGAAGACCGTTTCGCTGAGGTTCAGCTCCCGCGCCACCCGCTGGAGCTCGTTTTCCCGGAGAAGCGATCGGTCGGGAAAAACCGCCAGCGGGTTACCGGCCAGCGGCCGCTTGCTGAAAACATCGACGACAAAGTATCGCACGCGCCGCATTTTTATCCTCCTCTCGCAACCGATAGGTGGAGATTGTAGCACGGGCATTTGATACAATGGCGGCGATATGTGGCGAGACGGGATTGCAGCGTACCCCCACGAGGCCGAGAAACCGGGACGTTTGAGTTTGACGCGATCTCATATTTGTTAAATAATTCCCGGATCACAGCGATAGGTGGCGCGTATCGCGACCAAACCAGTCTGAAAACCGCCTTCCGTGGCGCCTCGCGGCGCGCAAATCGTGAAGGCAAGAACAATTAAGGAGTAAAAGCGATGAAGATACGCGACGAGGATGCGCTCAGCTACCACGCCGAGCCGCGTCCCGGCAAGCTCGAGGTGATCTCCTCCAAGCCGTGCCAGACACAGCTGGACCTGTCGATCGCCTACACCCCGGGCGTCGCGGTTCCCTGCCTTCGCATCAAGGCCAACCCGGAGGACGCATTCCTCTACACGGGGCGGGGGAACCTGGTGGCGGTGGTCAGCAACGGCACCGCGGTGCTCGGCCTGGGCAACATCGGCGCCCTGGCCGGCAAGCCGGTGATGGAAGGCAAGGGCGTGCTGTTCAAGCGCTTCGCCAACGTCGACGTCTTCGACATCGAGCTGGACACGCTGGACCCCGACGAGGTGATCCGCACCTGCCAGCTGCTGGAGCCGACCTTCGGCGGCATCAACCTCGAGGACATCAAGGCTCCCGAGTGCTTCTACGTAGAGGAGAAGCTGAAGGAGACGATGAAGATCCCGATCTTCCACGACGACCAGCACGGCACCGCGATCATCAGCGGCGCCGGTCTCCTGAACGCGCTGGAGATAACCGAGAAGGAGATCGGCAACGCGCAGATGGTGGTCCTGGGAGCCGGCGCCGCCGGCATCGCCTGCGGCAAGATGTTCGAGCAACTCGGCGTCAAGCACGAGAACATCGTCATGGTCGACACCAAGGGAGTGATCTACAAGGGCCGCCAGGAGGGCATGAATCCCTACAAGGAGCTCTTCGCCACCGAGCGGAGCTGCCGAACGCTGGAGGAGGCGATGGAGGGTGCGGAGATATTCGTCGGCCTCAGCGGCCCCGACCTGCTGACCAACAAGATGCTGAAGTCTATGGGCTCCAATCCGATCATCTTCGCCATGGCCAACCCCGACCCCGAGGTGACCCCCGAGCGGGCCCACTCCGTGCGCCCCGACGCCATAGTGGCCACCGGCCGCAGCGACTACCCGAACCAGGTGAACAACGTCCTCGGCTTCCCGTTCATCTTCCGCGGAGCGCTGGACGTGCGGGCCACGGCGATCAACGAGGAGATGAAGGTCGCGGCCTGCCACGCCCTTGCCGACCTCGCCAAGGAGGACGTGCCGGACGAGGTGATCGCCGCCTACGGCGGGGAGTCGATCAGGTTCGGCCCGGACTACATCATCCCCAAGCCGTTCGACCCGCGCGTGCTGCTGTGGGAGGCGGCGGCGGTGGCGCAGGCGGCCATCGACACCGGCGTGGCGCTGAAGCCGTTCGACGACATCGAGGAGTACCGCCGCAAGCTGGAGAAGATGCTCGGCCGCAGCCGCGAGGTGATGCGGACCGCCTTCGACAAGGCGCACAAGGCGATGAAGCGGATCGTCTTCCCCGAGGGCGAGGAGAACAAGATACTGCGCGCCTGCCAGAACATCATCGACCAGGGGATCGCTCACCCGGTGCTGCTCGGCGACGAGGAAGTCATCTGGAGCAAGGTCAAGGAGCTGGGGCTGCACATCAACGGCGTCGAGATCATCAACCCGAGGACCTCGAAGAAGCTCGACGAGTACGCGGACATGCTTTACAAGCTGCGCCAGCGCAAGGGGGTGACACCGCTGATCGCCGCCAGGCGGGTGCTCGAGCACCACATCTTCGGCATGCTCTGCGTACGGTCTGGCAACGCCGACGGCCTGGTTTGCGGCCTCAACTACTCCTACCCGGAGATGATCCGCCGGGCGCTGAAGATCATCGGCCTCAAGGAGGGAATCCACCGCGTGATCGGCCTCTATATGATGGTGCTGAAGAACCGCACCATCTTCTTCGCCGACACCACGGTAAACATCGTTCCCGACGCCGAAACGTTATCCGAGATCGCGATGCTGGCGGCCGAGACGGCCCGCTTCTTCAACATGGAGCCACGCGTGGCGATGCTGAGCTTCTCGAACTTCGGCGACCTGCGCGATCCGCTCTCCAACAAGGTGGCCGAGGCGGTGAGGATGGTGCGGGAGCAGGAGCCGGACCTGATAATAGACGGCGAGATGATGGCCGACGCCGCACTGATACCCGAGATTGCCGAGGAGCAATTCCCCCACAGCCTCATCAAGGGGGACGCCAACGTGCTGATCTTCCCCAACCTGGCAGCCGGCAACATCGCCTACAAGCTGATGGATATCCTGGGCGGCGCCGACGCCATCGGGCCGATCCTGATGGGCATGTATAAGCCAATCAACGTACTCAACTACCACAGCACGGTGACCGAGATCGTCAACCTCACCGCCATCACCGCCATCAGCGCCCAGGACTGACCTGTCTCGCTTCCCCCCGGCGGCGGCGCTCCCACGCGCCGCCGCCTTCTTTTTCTGCCGGGCCGGTGCGGGATTGCTGCCGGCGGGGTAGCTGGCCTATAGTCTGGGCATGGACAAGTGGCGAATCTACGCGGAGCTGACCTCGGCCGGGTTGGTCTTCGTCGCCGCGATACTCCTGGGCGTGCTGCTCGGCCGCTGGCTCGACGGCCTCACCGGGGCCGGCGGCATCTTCACGGCGTTGCTGATGGCCGCCGGCCTGGCGGGGGCGGTGGCTAACCTGCTGCGGGCGCTGCGGAGGATCGATGAGTCCGATTAGATTCTTCCCCGAGGAGGAGAACCCGGCGCTGAGGCGGATCTTCGCCATAGCGCTGATCTGCCTGCCGCCGGTGGCCGGCGTCGCCGCGCTCTGGGGCCTCGAGCAGGCCGCCAGCGCGCTGGCCGGCGGCGCGCTGATACTGCTCTGCGGGCTCTGGACCCACGCCGCCGTCAGGGGCGGCTTCGGCGTCGGCCCGAAGAGGATGAAGCGACGGCTGTGGTGGCGGGTCGGCTGGAGATTCCTGTTGCTGGCCGTGGCCCTCTATGCTATCCTCCGGGCGCCCTGGATCCGGCCGGAATCATTGGTGGCGGGGCTGTCGCTGTACTTCCCCGCCGTCCTCATCGAGTTGGCTGTCGAATTGCTGATCGCGAAACGCTAGGCCCGCCATGAAGCACGAGCTTTCGCTTCCCTACCTGCTGCTGAAGCCGTGGCTGGAGCGGCTGCCGGCGGAGCTGCAGTTTCTCAACAGCGACCACGTGGTGATGGTGACGCTGGTAACGCTGCTGCTGCTGGTCGCCCTGCCGCTGGCGGGGCGCCGCCTGCGGGGCGGCAACCGAGGAGGCTTCCAGCAGACGCTTGAGGTGGCCTACGAGGCGATCCGCGGGCTGGTGAGGAACCACGTGAGCGTGCACCCCGAGCGACACGTCAACATGATCGGCGCCTTCGCGGTGACCATCGTCCTGTTCAACACGATAGGAAACGTGCCGCTGCTGACCTCGCCGACGCCGTTCATCAGCACCACCCTGGCGCTGGCGATCGCCTCGTTCGTCTACTACAACATCCAGGGCCTGCGGGAGCACGGCCCGATAGGCTACGCCAGGACCTTCATGGGGCCGCTGGCGCTGCTGGCGCCGGTCATGTTCGCCTCCGAGCTGATCAGCCACCTGGCGCGCATGCTCTCGCTGAGCCTGCGGCTGGCGGGCAGCATGAGCGCCGACCACGTCGTGGTGAGCGCCTTCACCACGATATTTCCCTTCGTGCTGCCGGCGCCGATGGTGGCGTTAGGGCTGCTGATGGCGGTGCTGCAGACGTTCATATTCATCCTGCTCTCGTCCATCTACGTCGCCGGGGCGGTGGCGAAGGAACACTGATACCGAGGGGGATCCGAGGAGGGTAGTTACCGTGAAGAAGAAGTCGCTGATAGTTTCCCTGATGATGGCCACTCTCTTGCTGGCGGTTGCCTCCGCCACGGCGCAGGAGGCGCACCCGGCCGAGGGTCAGGAGGGCGGAGCGCTGATGTGGGTGTTCATCACCTCGGCGTTCGGCATGGCGCTGGTCTCGTCGTGCGCGGCCATCGCCATGAGCGTCTCGGTCAAGAGCTTCTGCGAGGGCGTGGCGCGCAACCCAAGCGCCGCCAACCAGCTTCAGTTCGGCCTCATCCTGACGCTGGTGCTGATCGAGACCCTGGCCCTCTACGTGCTGGCGGTCATCTTCCTCAAGGTCGGCATGTAGCGGCACCTCGACAACGGAAACGCCACGGGGGGAAGGCCGCGGCCTTCCCCCC
>CAYOXX010000113.1:0-8446 GCA_964408025.1 uncultured Acidobacteriota bacterium
GCGAAGTATTCGGGCGTGAGGTTTGCCGGCATGGTCCTGGCCTCGGCTAGGGCGCCATTATACCACCGCGGAAAGACGGCGGCAGCGGTTCGGGAGGCGAGCGCGCGGCGGCGCTGTCAGCCGAGCAGGTCCAGCAGATCGGGGATGGCCGACCCGAGGTTCCGCTTGCGCTCGTCGTCGAGGCTGAGGCTCAGGTCTGTGAGCACCTGTTCGTCCTCGCCGGCGAGCAGTTCGGACCAGAGCTCGGCATAGTCGGCGTTGGCGGGCAGGGTAAGCAGGAACGCCAGGCGCAGCAGGGGCGGCTGGGTTATCCCGTAGAGGACTGTTCGCATGGCCTCGATCACGTCGCCGAGGTCGTGCGCGACGGCTGCCGACGCTATCTCGAAGACCTCGTTGACCAGGATCTCCCCATCCTCCGGGGCGACCCCGAGAGCGAGGCGGTGCTCGAGATGCGACCACCTCATGCGGGCGAAATCCTCTGATATCTCTTCGGCAGGACCGGAAGGTAGGGATGAAATCCCGGTCACACCCAGGGCGGCCGGAATGGTACTCAGGTCCTCCTTCACCTTTACCTCCCCCAGAAAGCGGAGAAGCAAGGGCGTGAATTCGACAATCAGGCTGCTGGGGATGGAGAAGCGGACGGGGAGCATGATCCTGTCGAGGCGACCGGTCTTCTTGGCGGTTGCCCGCAGGTTTTTCTCGCGCTGCTTCATGCGGGAGGGGCCGATGACGCGCAGCTGCCTGAGCTGCATCACGGCCTGCCGCAGATTCGCTTCTGTCTTTTCCGCGAGGCATTGCTCTACCGCTTCGCAGGCGTTGCGCGTCACGCGCTCCTCCTCTGCCGGCCTGGCGAGCCTGCTCTTGAGCCTGTTCAGCGTCTCCTGCGCTTCCGCCTGCAGCTTTCGCGCGGCATCGCCCTCGCGGCCCAGGCTCTTGCCGATCACCCTGGATTTGTATTCCTGAAAGGCCTCCCGGAATTCCTCGATCATCCTCTCAAGCCTCGACTTGGAGACCTGGTAGAGAGCGCGAATCAGGATCAGCGCCCGACGCTTGCCCGGCAGGGCGAAGCTGTGGCGAGTCTTGAATATCACGGGCAGGAGGGCGCGGAAGAGACGGTACTGCGCCAGCTCGTTGACGCCGTGGAAGGGGTTCTTATCGAATCGCAATGCGAGACGATGGAAAACGTCGTCGTAGACCTCGCCACTGTAGGGGAAGGTCAGCATCGAGCCTTCCTCCAAGTCGCGGTTCTTCTCGTCGAGCTGCCGCGCTATAGCTGCGAGCCCGGCTGAGCCGTGGGTGCCGTAGATCCCTTCCCGGATGGTTGCCAGCACCACGGGCGGCAATTTGATCCTCTGCCAGCTGTAGCGCTCGATCAGGATGCGCGCCAGGACTGATGCGGCTTCCGCGGTTCGGATGCCGCCGAGGATCTTGACGGCGCGCGCGAAGATGTACTCGTCGACAATGCCCAGATCGAACAGCACCTTGACGTGGCGCAATTTGACGTAGGGCTGCAGGTCGGATAGCTCGAGGGCGCGCAGCCCCAGCAGCAGCGACGGCAGGTTGTGGGAATTGAGCAGCGTCTGGAACATCTCGTCGGAGGGATTGCGGGCGATGATCTCCGCGGCGGTCTCGTAGAGGTAGTAGTTCTGCAGCTCGGCCAGCTCCACCCTGGCGGTGCGGAACGCGGGGTCGCCCGCCTCTCTGCGCTCGATCTTCTCCACGGTCCTGCCCCGGATCGAGTACCTCGCCTCGGCCGCGATGCCGGCGAAGCTCTCGTGCCGGAGCTTGAGGAGCGAGCTGAGCACGAAGCGCTTGGTGCCGTCGCCGAACGATGCCCGGAAGTCCTGCCCCACCTTCTCCAGGAAATCCTTGTCGATCTTGACGTGATCGGAGCGATGCTGCATCAAGGACTCCAGGAGGCAGTAGTAGACGGCTATCAGGCTGTTCGGTTTGATGCGCTCGCTGCCCTGGCGCTCCGCCAGCTCCGCATCCTGGGCCTCGAAAAGATTCTCCAGTTTGGACCTGGCTTTGGCCAGCACTTCCCGCAGGGATGCCTTATTCAGCCTTCCCGCGTCGCGGAGGCTCTGCAGCTCGTCCCGCACCCGCAGCAGTTCCGGGTAGTTCTTGAGCCGCCGGCTTTCGAAGCTGCGCTTGAAAAACTCATCGAGCGTGCTGAGGATAGGATCGGCGACAAAGGTGAGGGCGCCGAGCTCCTCGGCCCGCCGCTCGATGTTGGCGAGGAAGGTCCGCTGGCTCTCGAGCAGGCGCAGCTCGTCCTGCTCGCGCCAGATCACCTTGAGGTCGGCGAAGTGCCGCTCCAGGACCCCCCTGATCCGGTCGTCCAGCAGGTAGCCGCAGATCCGAATGAGGTCGAAGTTCCGGTGATATGAGGGCCCGCTCAGGATCTTTAGCACGTCCTTGACCAATTCTTCGGACGGCTCGATGGGCCCGTACTGCGCCAGCCGGTTCTCGGCCTCGAGGATATCGAATGCGTCGCGCTTGCTCAGGCCCCGGCGGATCAGCTTCTCTATGAACTCGATCTGAACCTGGAGCTGGTCTTCCGACAGATCGCCGCCGAGTCCGACGGCCCAATGCGTGCTGTCAGCACCCATCTTTCCGCTTCCGAAGGAGTGTCATGCCGTTTGGTGGCGCGTCATACCGGCGGCGGCGCCAAGCCGTAACAATAACACAAGAGCGGCCGCAGGCGCCATTACAACGCCCGTGCGACAGGAGTGCAACTGCGCGCGGGGCGACAAATCAGCACAGTCCCGCCGTTTACACCTAGCGGCCCGTACTCAGCATCGGCCCAATCGGCTGCCGCGGTTCCGCCGCATATGTTGCCCCATTGATTAACCTATGTTAAAAAAGGAGTTAACCCGACACACGGTATAGAGAGGTAAACGAAAGCACATGACACCGAGACGAATTGCTTTGGTTGCCCTAGCGTTTCTCCTTGGCTGCGCCTCGAGTTCTAGTGCGGACGTCGAGATCACCGACCTGGGCGACAGCGTGAGGATGGAGAACAGCCAAGTCCTGGTGGAGATCGGCACGGCCTGGAACGGCGTGCACTCGCCGCTGCGCGTTACCAGCTTCACGGACAAGACGGCCGCCTCGCCGCGGAACCTGACCCACGGGCGCTGGCTGGAGATGAAGGCCGGCTTTGCGCAGCGCTTCGGCGGCAGGGAATTCGATTGTCTGCCCGCCGCCGCTTACGTCACCGACATCGGCGAAGACTACGTTACCCTCCGCTCCGACAGCTGGAGGGCCACCAAGGGCAGCAAGCGGATTCCGTTGCGGACGACCGTCACCTATCGCCTAGCGGGGCGGCGCCTGAGCGTCCACGTCCGCTTCCTGGCCAAGAGAGACATCGTGCTCAGCTCCCGTATCGGTTGCTACAGCTTCCTGCCCACCAGCCTCTTCTCGAGCGGGGAGTGCTACAACTGGAACCGCCGCGACGCCAGACGGCCGCTTGCCGGCTTCGGCAAGCGCCAGAGTATTATCTGGAGCAACGAGTTCAGGCCGGCCAACCACTTCCGCTTCGAGAGGGGCGAGCGCAGCCTCGACATCTGGAGCTCCGACGGCGCCCTGGACGAGTCGATACTGAGCAAGCCCGACGACAACAGCGTCTGGATCTTCTTCACGGAGTTGATCCCGTCCGCCTACCTCCCGTCGGCCTCGATGGCCGATCAGGTGCTGCCCAGGGGCACGAGGATCGCCCGGACGCTGAATTTCGCCGCCGGTCCGCGCAAGTGGTCGCTCGCGGACAAGGTCGGCGCCGTCGCCTCGCTCAGCCCCTTCCCCAACGGGTACAGCAACGTGATGATGCAGATCGTAGACGACCTGCCGCTGGAGAAGGGGGACCACCTCTGGAACATACCGAGCGGCCCCGACGATCCCGAATCGCCGATCGTCGCAAGCTTCATCCGCATGTTCGAAGCGGTACCCGGCATGAAGATGACCTGGGTGATCCTGTTCGACGATACGCAGAACGTCACCCAGGGGGACGCCGACAATCCGGAAGCGAGCCCGCTACTGGAGGTCGAGCCGGGAGCGACGCTCAGCCAGTTCTGGCGCATCCACAGCACCACATTACGCGTCTGCAACGCGCCCGGCGAGTACCTGCAGTGGCTCCGCGACCTGCAGAACCGCACCGACGGCTACTTCGGCCAGGTGGAGCTGGGCAACCACTCCTACCACCACCAGCGCCTTGACGATGTTGCCTTGGCCGAGTGGGAAAACGATCCCGAGGGCAACGTGCCGGACATCAAGGCGTCCTGGGTGGAAGCCACGTTCGACAAGATCCGCCAGGACTGCAGCAAGATCGGCATCAACATGCCCTCAGTTCTGCGGACGCCGCAGTTCCAGTTCACCGAGTCATGTCTGGCCGGATTCGTCAAGTACGGCACCGAGGTGATGGACTTCATCAGGCCCACACGCGTCCCGCACGTCGTCCACACCAGCGAGGGGCCGCTGGCGGCGCTTTACTGGAACTGGAAGCCGGACTACGCCGACTTGCGCGGGCGCCTGCTGGGGGCGCTGCGCCGCGGCTACCACGTTCTCGGCTACGGCCACCCCCAGCCGGAGTACTTCGACGACAGCGAGGCTAAGGTGGAGCGGCTGATCTCGGTGTTCCTGGAGGCCGGCGAGCTCTTCCCCAACATGGAGCACATGTTCGCCGGCGACTACGGGCGCTTCCTGCTGGAGAGGGAGTCGCTGGAGTGGCTGGGGGAGGAGTACAATGCGGGAACGAAAACGCTGACCGTGCGGCTGCGCGGCACGGCCAGGCTCGGCCAGACGCTGATCGTGCAGATTCCCAAGCGGCGCAACAGCTACCGCGGCAGCCCGACCGCCGACGGCGAACCTGTCGCCTCGGCGGAGCTGCGCGGCGACAAGCTGTTCGTGGTCCTGCCGGAGCTGGGGGCGGGACGGCACGAGATCGTGGTGCCGATGCGCTGAGAAATGGGGACAGTTATCATTTTTAATCGGTAAGTCCTTTGAAATGAATTAAATACGAAAAAAACAATGGTGCCTGTCCCTGTTTTTCGCTAGGGAGAAGCTATGCCTTCCCCTCTTGTCGAGAGGGTATCGGAGTACGAGCTGCGCATACCGCGGCGGGGCTCGATGTGCGTGGAGGCCTCGATCTACGCCTCCAAGAAGATCCGGCTCGAGGATACGGCGCTGCGGCAGCTCGTCGACGGCGCCTCGATACCCTCGATCCGCAGGGCCCTGGCGACGCCCGACATCCACCAGGGCTACGGCGTGCCTATCGGCTCGGTGCTGGGGCTGGAGGAGGTGGTGGTACCGGCCGCCGTCGGCTTCGACATCAACTGCGGCATGCGGGTGCTGACCACCAGCCTGCGCGCCGACGCGGTCGACCTGCGGCGGCTGGCGGCCTCGGCCCGCCGCGACATCCCCCTGGGCGAGGGCAAGGCCAACATATCGCTCTCGCGTTCCGACCTGAACCAGGTGCTGGCCTGGGGCGTCAGCGGCCTCCTGGACATCAAGCGCAGCGGCCACCGCGTCTGGAGCGCCTGGGATAACGACGAGGAGCGGGCCAACATCTTCCGCATCGAGGACGGCGGCTCTCTGGACGGCGACCCGGCCGCGCTCTCCGCCACCGCCGTCTCGCGCGGCAAGGACCAGCTCGGCTCGCTGGGCGGCGGCAACCACTTCGTAGAATTCCAGGTGGTACACGACATCTCCGATCCCGCGCTGGCGGCGCGCTTCGGCTTCTTCTCCGGGCAGCTTGTGGTCATGATCCACTCCGGCTCGCGCGGCCTCGGCCACCAGGTGGGTAAGGAATACATGCGGCTGGCGGCCGAGAGCACGGGCGGCAGGAGCCCCGTGCCCTACCTCGAGCTGGCCAAGCCGGGGGGTAAGAAGTACGTCGGCGCCATGCACGCCGCCGCCAACTTCGCCTTCGCCAACCGCCACCTGATGGCTACGCTGGTCAAGAACGACATCCTGCACCACTACCCCGACGCCCGCGTGAAGCTCCTCTACGACGTACCCCACAACATCGCCAAGTTCGAGCGCCACGGCCGGCGGACGCTGCTTGTCCACCGCAAGGGCGCCACGCGCGCCTTCGGCCCGCGGCGCATGGCCGGCTCCAGCTTCGCCGACACCGGCCAGCCGGTCCTGATCCCCGGCTCGATGGGCACCTCGAGCTACGTCCTGGCCGGCGTCGACGGCACCGAGCACAGCCTCGACAGCGTCAACCACGGCGCCGGCCGCGTCATGAGCCGCACCGAGGCCGCCGGCAAGTGGCGCAAGGGGAAGATGACCCGCCCGCCGGCCGTCAGCGACGAGGAGTTCAAGCGGGCCATGGAGGGCGTGATTCTGATCGCCGGCAGCTTGCGCGGCATCAAGGAGGAGGCGCCCCAGGCATACAAGGACATCGACGCCGTCGTCGAGAGCGTCCTCGGCGCCAAGCTCGCCCGCGCAGTGGTGCGCACCCGCCCGCTGGCGGTGCTCAAGGGCTAAAATATGTCTCTTGATTCAAATGTCCTAATCGTGTAATATTTACAAAGGTTCGGATATTTATCAAGGAGATGGCCATGAGAACATCAATATTATTTTCAAAGAAACATGTTATTAATATTCCTGATTATAACATGATATACGATAATATTAAACAGATTAACTTTGTAATATTTGATGGTAAGACTATCCCATACTATCACGAATTGAAAAGACGTCCAACCCAAACTAAGACTATGGCTCTTCCTGGAGATGATGATGCTGATCCAAATGTAGAATTGCTTTACTAATTTAAATTATGATTTTACTCATTACAAGTAAATCAGACATAACAACAGATTATCTTATAAAAAACTTAGTTAATCGCAATATTAGTTTTTTTAGATTTAACATTGAAGACATTATACTTCAATATGACGTTAGTATTTTAATTTCTAGCGGTTTACTTGAACTTGTAATCCATGATAAAATTCGCAATACTACAATTAAATCTAATGATATTATTGGTGCATATTTTATGAAACCTCAACTACCTACTTTTAATAAAGATGATCTCGAAACAGAAGTAGTCTTTCAAAAAACAGAAATAACCGAAACACTAAGATCAATTTGGAGAATTATTCCTGAAAAAAAGTGGTTAAACCACCCCGAAAATTTATGGTGTGCAAGCAATAAAATTAAACAATTAATACTTGCTGATAAAATTGGATTCAACATACCAGAAACACTACTTAGTACTATACCAAAAGAAATAGCTTATTTTTATAACAAATATGACAAAAACGTCATAATAAAGGCAGTTAAACATGGATTTTTACTTCATAACAATTGTTTAAATTTAATTCTAACTAGCAAATTGGAAGAAGCAGATATTGACTATATATATTCGCAGGATTCAGTGCATCCCTCTTTAATTCAGCCTAATCTGGATAAAGAATTTGATATACGTGTTACTGTAATTGGAAACTCTGTATATGCAACAAGAATCTTGTCTCAAATGAATATAGAAACAAAAATTGATTGGAGATCGTGGGGAACAATATCTGATGTTAACCTCCCACATGAACGCCATAAATTACCTGCAGACATCGAAAATAAATGTATAGAAATTAATAATAAACTAAACTTAAATTTTTCATGCATTGATTTAGTTATGACTAATAATGGTACATATTACTTTCTAGAGATTAATCCAAATGGTCAGTGGGTTTGGATTGAAGAACTTATGGGTTATCCAATTAGTAACTCTATTTTAGATCTGCTTTCGAAGGAAACCTGAAATGGAAAGTAATACTACAAATTTAAATGATTACAATGAGACAGTTCATAAATTAGAATATCTAAATAACAGAATGCAAATTATTTTATCTCGTGAACTAACTCGAGGTCAAAGCGCTGAAACTAGAGCACAAGCAATTTTGAGGTTCTGTGGAATAGGTGCAACAATTCTAATTGGTTTCGCAGGATATATTTATACTGACCCTTTTTCTTTATTTGAGCCATTGGATATTAATATATACATAATAGTATCATTATTATTAATAAAAGCATCATATTATAGTATAAAAACTATTGCTCCACATCAACTTATGGCAGAAAGATCAGTATTCGCAGAAAAACTGATTGAAATTGACTATATATCAATATTAAAACTAGATTTAGACTCAAAGAAAGCAATACATGATAATAATCTCTCTAAATTTTCAAGGAAGCTCTTATTTCTTCACAGAGCTACAAGAAATGTCGCGGCTTTTATATTTTGCTCTATAACATTTGGAATCATTCTTGCAACAAGAAATTATATTAGTTTTCCGAATACTGAATTATATGTGTATATTATCTTCACATTACAAATGATTATTATAGCAACACTCATAATGCTTGATAACATAGTTGAAAAAGCCGGAAAAATGTGGACAAACAAGCAAAACGAATAACAATATTGAAATCAAGTATTAAAATAAAC
>CAYOXX010000114.1:0-8221 GCA_964408025.1 uncultured Acidobacteriota bacterium
GTCGCGGTCAACTGGAGCGGCGCCGGCCTGCCGGCGCTCCTGCTGATTCTCTACTGGGTTCTCGCCGGCAACGTGATCGGCCAGCTCGTGCGCTTCTACGGCGTCAAGCGCATCGGCCCCCACCGCGCCACCGCCTTCGTCTACCTGGTGCCGTTCAGCGCCGCCGCCATCGGCGCGCTGGTCCTCGGCTCCCCCGTCGGACCCCACCACCTGGTCGGCGGCGCAGTCGTCTTCGCCGGCATCGCGCTCACCCGCGCTGAGCGCCTGCCGGTCCCGCACAAGCCGCCCGCGGGAGCCCCTTGAGTTGCATCTCATCTGACGTTTCCCGCGAGCGAGACAGGCCGGAGGCCCTGGTGTCTGTCGTTTTACATCTCTGGCGGCTACGCGAATTGGGTCAAGGCTATGCCTTGCCGCCCGCCGGCGCGCCCTGCAAGCCCTTATCCCTCTTGACAACCTCGTGGGCGTTGAGTAGATTGCGCAGCCCTGACCGCGAGGGTCAGGCCGGGAGAGCGATGAGGACTTACGTTCCCAAGGGTTCCGAGGTCCAGGCGCACCGGAAGTGGTATCTGGTCGATGCCGCCGGGGTGCCGCTGGGGCGGCTCTGCACGCGGGTGGCGAACATCCTGACCGGCAAGAACAAGCCGACCTACACGACGTTCATCGACACGGGCGACCACGTGATCGTGCTCAACGCCACCAAGGTGAAACTGACGGGGCGGAAGGAGAGCGACAAGATCTACTACCGCCACTCCCGCTACCCCGGCTCGCTGAAGAAGATGACGGCGGGAGAGAAGAGGGCGCGCCATCCCGAGCGCCTAGTCGAGGACGCGGTGCGCGGCATGCTGCCCAAAACCAAGCTCGGCCGCAAGATGTTCAAGAAGCTGAAGGTCTACGCCGGCGCCGAGCACCCTCACGAGGCGCAGGCTCCCGAGGCGGTCGCCGTCGAGGACCTGCGCTGATGGGCTCTACAGGATGATTCAGTACTACGGAACGGGCAAGCGCAAGCGGTCGGTGGCGCGCGTCTACCTGCGGCCGGGCGACGGGGAGGTCGTGATCAACAAGCGACCCTTCGAGGACTTCTTCCCCAGCGAGACGCTGCGCTGGCAAGTCCGCCAGCCGCTGGTGCACACCGAGACCCAGGGCAAGTTCGACATCTACGTCAACGTGCGCGGCGGCGGCGTCAGCGGCCAGGCCGGGGCGGTACGCCACGGCATCAGCCGTGCGCTGGTGGACTACAACGCCGAGCTGCGCGACACGCTGAAGAAGGCCGGCTTCCTGACCCGCGATTCCCGCAAGATCGAGCGCAAGAAGTACGGCCAGAAGAAGGCGCGCAAGCGCTTCCAGTACTCGAAGCGCTAAACCGGTTCCCGCGGCCCGCATTCGAGACCCTTACCTTCTGTGCGGGCTGCGGCGATAACTAAAAAGGCATCTTCCCGCGAGGGATGGCAAGGAGGTAGGGATGGTCTCGATAACTATCCGCGAGCTGCTTGAGTGCGGCGTCCACTTCGGCCACCAAACCCGACGCTGGAACCCGAAGATGAAGCGCTACATCTTCGGCGAGCGCAACGGCATCTACATCATCGACCTGCAGAAGACCGTTCGCCTGGCCAAGAAAGCGCTGCAGTTCGCCCACCAGACCGCCGCCGCCGGCGGCAAGGTGCTCTTCGTCGGCACCAAGCGCCAGGCGGTCGAGGTGGTCGCCGAGCAGGCGAAGCGCTGCGACGGCTACTACGTCGACACCCGCTGGCTGGGCGGGCTGATGACCAACTTCGTCACCATCCAGAAGTCGATCGCCAGGCTCAAGGAGCTTGAGCAGCTGCTCAAGGACCCGGCCCGCACCAAGGGGCAGAGCAAGAAGGAGCTTGGGCGCCTGGACAAGGAGCGCGCCCGCCTCGACAAGGTGCTGCACGGCATCAAGGAGATGAAGAAGCTGCCGCAGATCCTCTTCGTCGTCGACGTCGGCAAGGAGCGCATCGCCGTGCTCGAGGCGATCAAGCTTGGCATCCCGATCATTGCAATCGTCGATACTAACTGCGAGCCCGACGGCATCGAGTACATCATCCCCGGCAACGACGACGCCATCCGCTCCATCAGCCTGCTTGCCGGCCGGGTGGCCGACGCGGTGATCGAGGGTAACGCCATCTACGAGCAGAGGCGCGCCGAGGAGGAGACACGCAAGGCCGATGAGCGCGCGCGCCAGGAGGCCGCCCGGGCCGCCGAGCGCGACCGCCGCGCCCGCGAGCGCGAGATCGCCAAGGCTGCCGCCGAGCAGGCCGCGAAGCTGGTGGCTATCGAGGAGCAGAAGGCGAAGGAGCTGGCCGAGAAGGAGCGGGAGGCGGAGGTACCCGAGGAGGCAGTGCCCGCTGAGCCGGGGGCGCGCGCGCCGGCCCGCGCCACGCGCAAGAAGGCGAAGCCCGAGGCGGCAGCCGAGCCCGAGAAGGTAGAGGCAGCCGAGGGGCCGAAGGTGGAGAAGAAGGAGCCGGCTGCAGCCGAGGTGGAGGCCAAGCCCAAGGCAGCGCCGGCCGAGAAGAAGGCTGCCGAAAAGGCGGAGTTGAAGGCTGCCGAGCAGGCGGGAGAGGAAGCCGAGGAAAAGCCCGAGGCCGAAAAGCCAGCTGCGGAAGAAAAGAAGGCGGCCGCAAAGAAGCCGGCGGCCGAGAAGCCGGCCACCAAGAAGCCGGCGGCAAAAAAGCCCGCCGCTAAGAAGCCAGCGGCTAAGAAGCCAGCAGCCAAGAAACCAGCGGTGGAGAAAAAGGCACCGGCCAAGAAGCCCGCCGCCAAGAAGCCCGCCGCCAAGAAGCCGGCCGCCAAGAAGCCGGCGGCTGAGAAGCCGGCCGCGAAGAAAGAGACGACTGCAAAGAAAGGTTCCGATAAGGCCGGAAAAGACAAGCCGGCCGAAAAAAAGTCCTGATTCGACCGAAATGACGCGGCGCTGCAGCGGGTGCGCACGCCACCCGGGCGGAACCGATAGGCAAAGAGGGATGCGTAGATGGAAATAAACAGTGCGATGGTCAAGGAGCTCAGGGACAAGACCGGCGCGGGCATCATGGACTGCAAGAGCGCGCTCCAGGAGACCGGAGGCGACCTGGAGGAGGCGGTTACCGCGTTGCGCAAGAAGGGCTTGGCCGCCGCCGCCAAGAAGGCCGGCCGAGCCACCAGCGAGGGGTTGATCCACTCCTACATCCACGCCGGCGGCAAGCTGGGCGTGCTGTTGGAGGTCAACTGCGAGACCGACTTCGTCGCCCGCACCGAGCAATTCCGGGAGCTGGTCCACTGCTTGGCGATGCACGTCGCCGCGGCCGAGCCGCGCTTCGTCGGCAAGGACGACGTCACCGAGGCCGACCTGGAGCGGGAGCGCGAGATATTCTCCGAGCAGGCGCGCGCCACCGGCAAGCCGGATCACGTGATCGCGAAGATCGTCGACGGCAAGATGGGCAAGTTCTACACCCAGGTCTGCTTGCTGGAGCAGCCGTACGTGAGGGACCCCGACAAGACGGTCGGCACGCTGATCCAGGAGGCGATCGCGGCGCTGGGGGAAAACATCCACGTCAAGCGCTTCGAGCGCTTCAAGCTGGGCGAGGACGCGGGCGTCCGGCGCGCCTGAGTCGCGGCCGCGCTTCGTCGGGTCGGCTTTCTCAAGCCGCTTCCTTCGGCGGGGGGAAGCGGGAACGGTATCGAGGTAGCGAGAGATGAAGAACTACGAGAGTTCCGCGCTGCGCAACGTGGCCGTGGTCGGCCACGGCGACGTCGGCAAGACGTCGCTCGTGGCGGCCTTCCTCTACAACACCGGCATGATCAACCGGCTCGGGCGGGTAGACGACGGCACAGCGGCCACCGATTTCAACGAGGACGAGGTCGAACGGCAGATCTCGATCAACGCGGCCGCGGCCTACTGCGAGCACGCCGACCACAAGATCAACATCCTCGACGCCCCCGGCTACGCCAACTTCATCCACGAGGCGAAGGCGGCGCTGCGGGTGGTCGACGGCGCCCTGATCGGCGTCTGCGGCGTGGCCGGCGTCGAGGTGATAACCGAGCGGGTGTTCCGCTACTGCCGGGAGTTCGAGTTGCCCAGGGCCTTCTGGATCAACAAGCTGGACCGCGACAACAGCAGCTTCGAGCGCGTTATCGAGGCCATCAACGAAGCCTTCGACCGCCGGGCGGTGGCCGTGCAGCTGCCGATCGGCGTGGAGAAGGACTTCTGCGGCGTCGTCGACCTGATCGGCATGAGGGCCTTCGTCTACAAGGGGGACGGCAGCCCGGAGTTCAGCGAGGAGGAGATTCCGGCCGACCTGCGGGACAAGGCTCAGGAGGCGCACACGGTCCTGGTGGAGATGATCGCCGAGAACGACGAGGAGCTGATGGAGCGCTACTTCGAGGCGGGGGAACTTAGCGCCGAGGAGATGACCAGTGGTCTGCGGGCTGCGGTGCTGCGGCGCGAGCTCTTCCCCGTCTACTGCTGCAGCGCCACCCACAACATCGGCGCGACGCAGATCGTCGGCGGCATCCTGCGCTTCATGCCCTCGCCGCTCGAGCTGGGCGAGGTGAAGGGTAGCGACCCGGAGAGCGGCGAGCAGAGGGCGATCGCTGCCTCGCCCGAGGCCTCCTTTTCCGCCTACGTCTTCAAGACGGTGATCGACCCCTTCGCTGGCCGCATCAGCATGTTCAGGATCTACTCCGGCCGCCTGAAGTCCGACTCGACCGTGCAGAACGCGACCCGGGGCGCCAGCGAGCGGATCGGCAACCTGCTGGTGCTGCAGGGCAGGGAGCACGAGCAGGTTAGGGAGCTGGCCGCGGGCGACATCGGCGCCGTCGCCAAGCTGCGCGGGACCCACACCGGCGACACCCTCTGCAGCCCCTCTGAGAAGATCGTTTTCGAGCCGGTTACCTTCCCCGAGCCGGTGATCGCCTACGCCCTGGAGCCCAAGAGCCGGGGCGACGAAGAGAAGGTCAGCGGCGCGCTGGCCAAGCTGCAGGAGGAGGACCTGATGCTGCGCAGCGAGCGCGACCCGCAGACCAAGGAGCTGCTGGTGCGCGGCACCGGGCAGCTGCACATCGAGGTGGTTGTCGAGCGTCTCGAGAACAAGTTCGGCTGCGAGGTGATCCTGCACCAGCCCAAGGTCCCATACCGCGAGACGGTCACCGCCAACTCCGACGTCCGCGCGCGCCACAAGAAGCAAAGCGGCGGGCGGGGCCAGTTCGCCGAGTGCGCCATCAAGCTCGAGCCGCTTGGGCGCGGCGAGGGCTACGAGTTCGTGGACAAGATCTTCGGCGGCTCGATACCGCAGCAGTACCGCCCCGCCGTCGACAAGGGGATCCAGGAGGCTTCGGCCAAGGGGGTGCTGGCCGGCTACCCGGTCGTCGACTTCAAGGTGGTCCTCTACGACGGCAAAGACCACCCGGTCGACTCCTCCGAGATGGCCTTCAAGATCGCCGGCTCGCTGGCCTTCAAGGAAGCCGCTCGGGGCGCCGGCCCGGCGCTGCTCGAGCCGATCATGGATGTCGAGATCACCGTTCCCGACGAGAACACCGGCGACGTCATGGGCGACCTCAACGGCCGCCGCGGCCGCGTGCAGGGCATGAACCCCGGCGCCGGCGGCACCGTCGTCCGGGCGCAGGTGCCGATGGCCGAGATGCTCACCTACTCGCCCGACCTGACCTCGATGACCGGCGGGCGCGGCTCCTACACCATGGGATTCAGCCGCTACGAGATAGTGCCGGCCCACCTGGCGGGCAAGATCATCGAGCAGGTGAAGCAGGACCGGGAAGAGGAGAAGAAGTAAACGCGAGCCGTTTCGTCGCCTTCCGCGCGCAGCCTCTTGATGCGGTCGCCTTCCCTCCGCCGGAAGGAATGCCGCCCGCGGGCGCTGTCGAAGCGAGCTCCAGGAGGCCCCCGCCCCCTGTAAATAATCGCTGGCTACATCAGGACAGGCTGTATAATATCAACATCCGGTTTATCCAACTCGCAGGAGGCTATCATGAGCAATCCGCTGGGCCTGATAGATCGTTTACTCTTGCCGTTCTATTCCCCGCCCAAGATTGCAAAGCTCCTGGCGAAGAAAGGGCCGGCGGATGCCGCCGCCGTGCTCAAGACCTTCCCCCGCCGGCGAAGCCTGGATGTGATAAGCCACTGGTCGGAACGAGTACGGGCGCACATTATTAATCAGCTCGGCGATTACGGCATCGGGCTCCTGAAGAAGATGGATACCGCCGAGCAGAGCAAACTGATGCTAACCCTGGATGCCAAGCTCGTCAGAAAGTTCACACAAGGCATTTCCGACAAAGAGCTCAAGCTGCTGGCGACCTGGGACCTGTCCTACATGGTAGTTGTGCTGCCGAAACTACCGGCTAAGAAAGCATCCAGCCTGCTTAGCTCGTTGAAGCACGAGGACCAAGAGACTCTGATTAACGGTTTAAAACCTTGGGTGCGGACCGAACTGATAAGGGCGATGAAACCTGAGGACAAGGCTCGCCTGCTCAGCAAGCTGGAGCTGAAGTCGCTGGTCGACCTGTTCGGGCGCTGGGGCCCGGATGAGCAGAGTGAAGTATTTCGCTTCATGGCGACCGAGCAGCGCAACGAGATCCTGAACTACATGCGGCCCCCAGCCGTCATCGCGTTGCTGAAAGACTGGGACCATGAGAAGCTTATCGAGCTGATAGTGAGTATGGAAGAGACGCGTCAGATGGCGATCTTCAAGTACCTGCCGGATGAGTTGCAGGAGGTCGTCTTTCCGGCGCTGCCAAAAGTTCGCCAGCGCGTTATCCTCTCGCAGACCAAGCCGTCCGTCGGCGCGAGGTTGACAGGCTCCTTTTCCAGGGAGGAGGTCGAAGAGCTGCTCTCCGACCTCCCGCTGGAGCACGCCTCGGCGATCCGCAAGGCGAGGATCATTGGCTGAAGACTGCCGGCCGAGTCCCCTGGCCGCGGGGGCGGGCAGCCGCTTCAGAAGATCAACGACGCTCCGATGGCGATACGCGACAGGGATGGGTTCTCGATAGTCTCGATCAGGTCCCCCAGGTCGTCCACCGTGAGGTTGAGGCGGTACCAGCGGATGTCTCCGCGGATGGCGACGAACGGGGCGAGGCGGATCTTGGCGCCGAAGCCCCAGTTCATTGCCGTGGTGCCGCCGAAGGCATCCGGCTCGTCTACCAGGTCGGATTTTACCCAGGCTCCGATGCCGCCGTAGCCGACGGTGAAGTACGGCGTGACCTGGTCGTTGAAGGGGTACTGGACCAGGAAGTTGCCGCTGACGGCGAGCAGATCGACGCGGACGTCCACCTCCAAGATCTCTTCCACCTCTTCGAGGTCGAAGGGTAGTTCGGAGTCGGGGATGTAGTCGACCACCAGCTCGACGCCGAAGTAGCGGGCGAAGGAGAAGCCGACGGCGCCGCCGTAAGTGGCTGTGCCGGAGATCATCAGTTCTTCCCCGCTCATGCGTCCCAGCCAGAAGGAGATATCCGCCCCGGCGGGAACCGAGGTCAGCAGCATCAGAGCCGCCGCCGCTGCAACCGTGAGAGTCCGCTTCATTGTGCCCTCCTCTGGATATGCTATCGGTATGCCGTAGGCATTATAGGACGTGTCGGCGCGCAAACAAGTGACCTACTTCGCAATCCCGCTCTTCTCGTCCCCGCCCATCAGCCCGCGGCGGCGCATGGAGACGAAGCGGTTGCGGGCGACCACGACGTGGTCGAGCACCTCCAGCCCCAGCGTGGCGCCGGCTTGCCTCAGCCTTTCGGTGATCCGCGCGTCGTCGCCCGAGGGAGCCGGGTCGCCGCTGGGGTGGTTGTGGAAGAGGATGACGGCGGCGGCGTTGGCCAGGATCGCCGGCCGGAATACCTCCCGCGGATGCGCGACGGCGCCGTCGAGTGTGCCGACGCTGACCACCGCCTCCTTGAGCACGCGGTTCTTGGTGTCCAGCGCCAGGAGCCCGAAGTTTTCCTGCGGCCGGTCGCCGTAGCGGGGCATCAGCAGAGCCGCGGCCTCCTCCGGTGTGGTCACCTGAGGGCGGTCCCCGCCGTGCGCCGCCGCCAGCCTTCTGCCCAGTTCGAAGGCGGCGGCCAGCTGCGAGGCCTTGGCGGGACCGAGGCCCTTCTCGCCGCGCAGCGCGTCCAGCTCGAGTTTCGCCAACCCGACGATGCCGCCGTGGTGCTGCAGCAGGAGCTGGGCCAGCTGCAGGGCGCTGACGTTGCGGAAGCCGATGCCCAGCAGGATCGCCACCAGCTCGGC
>CAYOXX010000115.1:0-8210 GCA_964408025.1 uncultured Acidobacteriota bacterium
GCCCTCGACTACCGCCCGCAGCCCGGCCTCAAAGTCAAGACCGGCGCGGGCCAGAACCTGTTTGAGATCCCCGCTCAGCTTTGCCGCGTCCGACCCGACCTCCACGGGAGCGAGCCGCTGGGCGATGCGCTGCAGCAGCTCCTGCGGCAGGGGCCGCTCGGGCAGCCCCCGCAGCCGCTCCACCTCCCCCAGGAGCTCGCGGGAAAGCGAGGCGACGTCGCCCCCACCGGCGAACAGTGTCCGCAGCGACGCGGCCAGGCGCTGCTCCTCCGGCGTCCGCTCGGCCAGGACCTCGAGCTCGAGCTGCGGCAAGAGCTCGGACACGCGCACGGTGATCGTCTGCCCCGGGACGAGCCGGATGCCGCCGGAGGCGAGGTAACGGCTCCCGCCCAGCTCCAGCAGCAGATTGCCCGAGGCGTCGGCGGCCACCTTCGCCTGCAGCACCTGACCCTTGGCGAGCCCGGCGTGCCGCGTGGGAACGTTCCCCCGCTCACCCCCGCCCTCGCCGTACGGCGAGACGGCGCCCACGGCGACTATCTGTCCAATCACGGGGAAATCAGGCATGGTCCAGTAAAACCCGCAATGGGGCGCCCTCCGGCGGCCACATTTCCGATCTCTTTTTCGCTTTGGTCAAAGCTACTCGACTTGCCATCCGGCGGACGCCAGCGAGGCCAGGCGGCCCGGCGGCTACAGCATTCCCTTACTATAGCATCGGCACACGCGGGCGCAGACTCAAGTCGCTCTGTCAGACACAATGCGGGCAACTGGAAACTGCATAAAAGGGATGCTGGCTAGCGCTTGGCGCCGAACCTGTCGAGGTCGAGGATAAGTTCCACCTCGCCCAGGGGAACGTTCAGTTCCTTGGCGATCTTGTCGGCGCTCAATCCCTGGCCGGCCAGGAAGCGCACGTCCTCCTTGATCGCCTTCTGATCAGGTTCGAGCCGGGCCTCGACCGCTGCGGCAGCATCGCCGGCCACCTCGCCCACCTTTTCGGCCAGGACACGCTGCTTGTGGGCGAGGCTGTGCGCCTGCTCGAGCACGCGGCGCTGCGCGGCGGAGACCTGCTCCAGCTCGTGCAGTACCCCCTGCTGCCGCTCCGCCAGCCGCCTGACTGCCAGCGCCAGTGCGACGACGCCCAGCCCGGCGGCCAGCGCCACCAGCACCCCAAACGCCGTCAGCAGGAACTGCATACCGACCTCCGCCCTCCGCCTCCTGCTCTCCCGCGGCTACTCGCTAAAGATCGCGTGCACGAAGCTCCTTACCTTCTCGATCTCCTCGTCCAGGGTCAGCGTAAAGCGTTCGAAATCGAGCGTCTCCAGCAGGCCGTTGCTCTCGCTCAGCACCTGCCAGGCCTCCTCACCGCGTAGCTCGATCGGGATATCGGGCTCGCCGCTGACGCCGATGCTGTGCAGGCGGCAGAACTGCGAGGCCAGCCGCACCACGGAGGTCAGCTCAGGGTAACCCTCAGCCTGGCGAGGCTGCTCGTTGAAGGCGATCGCTTCGCGCAACAGCTGCGGCAGGCGCCAGCGCTCCGCCAGCCGCAGGCCGAGATCGCTGTGGTTGAAGCCGACCACCTCGTCCTCGGCCTGCGAGAGCGGTATCGAGTCCTCCTGCGCCTTGATGAGCGCCTCCTCGAACTGCTTCGTGCGCAGGTTGGCCATGATTAGCTTGCCGATGTCGTGCACCAAGCCGGCCAGGAACGCCTCCTCGTAGAACGGGTAGTCGAGCAGCGAAGACAGGGTGCGGCTGAGGTTGCCGCAGGCGACCGAGAACTCCCAGAAGCTTAGGAGCGGGAAGCGCTCGATCTTGGTCTCGCGCCCGAAGGCGGTGATGATCGAGGTGCCGTAGACCAAGTTCTTGGTGGCCTGCAGCCCCAGCACTACGATGGCGTGGCGTATGGAGGTTATCTCGCGGAAGAAGGAGTAGTAGGCCGAGTTGACGATGCGCAGCAGCTTGGTGGAGATGACCGGATCGGTGCTGATCGCCTCCTCGAGCTCGGCGATCGAGACATCCGGATCGCTGGTCAGCTCCATTATCTTTTCCATCACCGCCGGCAGGGTAGAAAGGTCCTTGACGCGAAGGACCAGCTTGTCCACCGCCCTCTCTCGTTCAGTATCCATATCTCTTCCCGATCCGCGTCTGGCTGCCTCTTGCCGTCCCGGCCAACAAGTCACCCCAGCTGCCGTGGGGTGCCGCCAGGCGGACCTGCAGCTACAGAGTTTATCACCACGCCGGCGGGATCCCTTGTCCGGGAGCCGCCGGCACCGCCCTCAGATGCTGAGCATCGCCTCATCGTCCTTCATCAAACCGGATGCCTCCTCCATCAGCTCCTCGAGATCCGCCCGCCTGATGCTGAGCATCTTCACGGCAGCCGAGGAGTTCATGTCCCAATCCGGCCTCTTACCGGCGCCCTTGCCAAGCACGTTGGCGAGTTCGTCTGCGAGGGCAACCGTGGCGGTCAGGACCGGGTACTCCCCGGCGACCCTCGGATTGTGGTGGTAGCGCACCGCCTCCTCCAGCCCCTTGGCGAGGTTCCATTTCCGGACCACCATCGCCCCCACCTGCGCGTGGTCGAAACCGAGCAGCCTCCGCTCGACCCGCACCGAATCACCGCCGATGTTGTAGGTCTCCTTGATCACCTCGCTGTACTTGTCGAAGAAGTTCACGTTCAGCACGCTCTTGCCGATGTCGTGCAGGAGCCCGCTGATGAACGACTCCTCCACGTCGACGCCGTCGAGCCTCCCGGCCAGCCTGCGGGCTATGGCCGCGGCGGCGAGCGAGTGCTCCCAGAGCAGCTTGGCGCTGAAGCCGGAGATACCCTTGCACTTGAAATAGATCGACTTGGTGGAGGCGGCCAGGACCACCGAGCGGATGGTGGAGAAGCCGAGCATGACGATGGCGTGGCTGAGCGTGGTGATGTCGCGCGAGACACCGAACATGGCCGAGTTGGCGATCTTCAGCACCTTCGCAGTCAGGGCCTGATCCCGCTGGATTATTCCCTGCAGCGCGCGCGCCGACGTCGCCTGGTCGCCAACCATCTCCATGACCTTCATGGCCACCGCGGGCATCGCGGGCAGGTCGCCCACGCGGGCTATCAGGCTGGCTAGCTCTTTTTCTCCCATATGCGTTCTCTGCGGTTGGAGGGCGGCCTGCGCCCGCATCTAGACCAGGGAGCGGATGCGGGCCAACCTGCTCTCGATATTGGTGACCCTGAAGGCGAAGTTCCCCTCCACGACCACCACTTCACCCTTGGCGATTGTCTTGTCGTTGACCAGCAGCTCCACCGGCTCGTCCACTCCCTTATCCAGCTCAATCAGCGCCCCGGGGCTGAGCTGCAGGATCTCCTGGAGCGTCATCTCGGCGTTGCCCAGCCTGATTACGATCGGCAGTTCGATATCCAGGATCAGCCCGACGTTGCCCTCCTGGATGGCGGCGGCCAGCTCCGCTGGCTGCGGCTCGGCGGCCGTAACCTCTACCTCCTCTTCCTCCTCCGCCGCCGCCACGGCTTCAGCCTCGGGAGCCGGGGCCTCGCCCCCGCCCCCGACCTTACCCTCCGCCGCAGCGACCATCGCAGCGAGCGTCTCGACTGGCAGGAAGGCGGCGAGCACTCCCGGCTCGGCACCCTCGATGGCGAGGTTGAGGTCGAGGCGGTTCAGCGTCTCGCCGCCCAGAAGCGGGCTCAAGTCGATATCCGCCTGCAGCGAGTGGACCTCTACCTGCTCGAAGCCGAAGGGGGTCTCGTAGCGGTCCCGCAGCGCCTGGGCTGTGACGCCGAGGAACTGGTTCATCAGCTCCTTGAGTGCGTCCAGCGACTCCTCGTTCATGCTCCGCTCGGCCGAACCCTCGCCCCCCAGCATCAGGTCGACGATGACGCTGGCGTCACCGGAGGCGAGCAGGAAGTAAAGCGAACCGCTGGGGCCTTCGCTGAAGGCGACGGTTGCGAGGACCACCGGATGGGGGTAGGTCTCGGGCTTCCACTCGCTGATCTCGCCCAGGCTTACCTCCACCGGCTTGGGCTGAAGCATCGGCAGTACGGAGAGGGCCGCGTCGGTTAAGACGCCACCCGTCTCGTCCAGAAAAGCTCGGTCTCGCTCTTCCATCTTGCGCCTCCTCGGGGGCCGACTACCGCACTACGGGAGTCCGTTCGGACACCTTGTCGTTGACCACGAAAGCGCGTACGGAGTCCTGCACCACCACGCTGCCCACCAGCTTTGGCTGGCCGGCGATGCTGAGGTAGATCGGGCTCTTGCTGTCGTGCTGCAGGAGCACCATGTCCCCGTTCTGAAGGTTTATCAGCTCGTCCACCGTGATGCGGGTGCCGATGATGTCGGCGCTGATCTCCTGCCTGGAGTTAATAATCAACTCTATCAGCTTCTCGGCGCTACCAGGATCGGCCCTGCGCCCCGAGCCGGAGGACCACTCGTGGTCGAACTTGCCGGAGACCGGCTCGAGCAGCGACGTGGGGATGCATAGGTTCATCATCCCAGGCGCCTCGCCTATCTTGACCTCGAAGACGATGAGCACCACCACCTCGTTGGGAGCCACGATCTGGATCAACTGGGGGCTGGTCTCGCGCGCCTCGAGCCGTATATCCAGCTCCACCACCTGCCGCCACGTCTCCTTGAGGTCCTCCAGCGCCAGCCGGATCACCGACTCCAGGATGTTCTGCTCGATCTCGGTGATGCTGCGGGAGATCTCCAGCTGCACGCCGGGGCCGCCCAGGAGCTTGTCGATTATCGGGAAGACGGCGGAGGGATTGAGCTCCAGCGCGGCGTTGCCCTCCAGCGGCCGCATGCTGATGGCGTTGAAGCTGGTGGGGTCGGGCAGCGAGAGCAGGAACTCGGCGTAGCTGAGCTGCTCGACGCTGACGAGGTTGACCTCGCAGATGGTGCGCAGGTAGGCGCTCAGGGAGGCGCTGAGGTTGCGGGCGAAGCGGTCGTGCATGAAGTGCAGCGAGCGCAGCTGCTCCTTGCTGATCCTGTCGGGGCGGCGGAAGTTGTAGACCGAGCACTTCTTCGCCGGAGCCAGCTTGTCGGCAAGCGGCTCCTCAGCCTCCTCCGGAAGCGCGGTCTCGTCGGTCGCCACCGCGTCCAGCAGGGCGTCCACCTCCTCCTGGGTGAGTATCTTGGCCATCGCTCACTCCATGCTCAGCATCGTCTTCATGCGGGCGCGCAGCCGCAGGATCGCCTTGGAGTGCAGCTGGCTGATCCGCGACTCGGTTATGCCCAGCACGCGACCTGCCTCCTTCATCGTCAGCCCCTCGAAGTAGTAGAGGCTCAGCACCAGCCGCTCCTTCTCCGGCAGGCCATCGATGCTGCCGCCCAGGAGCCTCTTCATCTCCCGCTTTTCCAGGATGAAGGTGGGCGAATTCTCATCCCGGTCGGGGATGTACTCCACGAGGTTTTCCTCGCCCGACTTGTCGACCACCTCGTAGCTGCCGAAGCTCACGCCCTTGAGGTTGTCGAGCAGCCCGTAGAAGTCGTCGAGGCTGATCCCCAGCTCCGAAGCGACCTCCTCGTCGGAGACGCTCCGCCCCAGCTCGCTCTCCAGCTTGCGGTAGGCGCGCTCGAGCTCGCGCTGCCGCCTGCGGAAGGAGCGCGGCACCCAGTCGAGCTTGCGCAGGCCGTCGAGTATCGAGCCGCGGATGCGCCTCTCGGCGTAAGTCTTGAACTTGACGCCGCGGGACGGATCGAACTTGTCGACCGCGTCCATCAGGCCGATGATACCATAGTTGATGAGGTCGTTGAGATCTACCTGGGCAGGCAGGCGGGAGCGCATGCGTGCGGCCAGGTACTTCACCAGCGCCAAGTTCTCCAGGATCCGCTGCTCCCGCTGCTGGACTCCGTATCCGCGCTGCGCGCTCACCCGGTCTCCCCCTCCACGCCTACTGGCCGCCGAGCACGCCGGCCAGCTTCTGCCAGAAGCCCGGGCCGCGCCGCCCAGCCCCGCTCTCCAGCAGCTTGTGGGCGAGGGCCGTGATACAGCGGCTGGCTGGGCTGTTGGGGTAGGCGAGGATGAAGGGGCGCCGGCCGCGCACCGCCTTGCGCACGCTGTCGTCGCGCGACACGAAGCCGAGGTACCCGATCCTGCGCTTGAGGAAGCGCCAGACGGTGTCGGCGATGCGGTCGAAGACGTCGGCCGCGTCCGCCTCGCTCTCCGCGGAGTTTACGACCACCTTCACCCGCGCGTCCCCCTGCACGCTCAGCAGGTGCTTAATCAGGGCGTAGGAATCGACGTAGGCCGGCGGCTCGGGATTGGTTACCACCAGAACCTCGCCGGCGGAGCGCAGCAGGCTGATGACGTTGTCGGAGATGCCGGCGGCGGTGTCGATCAGCACGTGCTGGAAGCGCTTCTCGATCACCTGCAGGGCGTTGAAGAGCAGGTTGCGCTGGCGCTCGCTCAGGTGGCTGAGGTTCTGCACGCCGGAGGCGGCCGGCACCACCTTGATGCCGCCGGGGCCCTCGACGATGATCTCCCCCAGCGAGCGCTCGCCGCTGAGCACGTGCTCGATGGTGTAGCTGGGGTTGAAGCCAAGCAGGATGTCGATGTTGGCCAGGGCGTAGTCGGCATCCACCACAGCCACCCTGCGCCCCAGCGCCGCGAAGGCGATGGCCAGGTTGGCGGCGAAGTTGGTCTTGCCGACACCGCCCTTGCCGCTGGTGATGGCCATGACGCGCGCCGGCCCGGGCCCCTCATCCTCAGCCGCCTGCGGCGGGACCTCCGACCGCTCGCGCATCATCTGCCGCAGGCGCGCGGCCTGGTCTGCCTCGCCCATCAGCTCAAGCTCGCCCTCGCCTCACCCGTCGCTCAGCAGCGCGCCCGCCAGCTTGGCCGACGACGCCGTCTCGATGTCGTCCGGCACGTTCTGGCCGGTGGTGAAGTAGGCAATCGGCAGCCGCGTGCGGACCGCCTCGTTCACGATCGGGCCGAAAGTTGTGGTCTCGTCCAGCTTGGTGAAGACCAGCTTCTTGGGACCGATCCGCTCGAATCGGCTGGTTATGTCCCTGAGGTCGTTGTTCTTGGTCGTGGCGCTGAGCACCAGCAGCACGTCGATCTCCGGCGCGTCTGCGAAGTAGTTGCGCAGGTCCGCAATCTGCTCCTCGTCGGTCTGGCTGTGGCCGGCGGTGTCGATGAGGATCAGGGCGCTCTCGCGATTCTGCTCGATCGCTTCGCGCATCTCGGCGGGGCTGTAGCAGACGAAGATCGGCAGGTCCATGATGCGGGCGTAGGTCTTGAGCTGCTCGACGGCGGCGATCCGGTAGGTGTCGATCGTTATCAGGCTCACCCTGCGCTTCAGCTGCAGGCTGCAGCGGGCGGCTAGCTTGGCGACGGTCGTGGTCTTGCCCACCCCCGTCGGCCCGACGAAGGCCAGCGTGCTTGGCCGGCCGTCGTTGATCGCCACCGGCTTGCTGGTGGCCACCGCGAGGCAGATCAGCTCCCGCAGGCCGGCTAGCGCGGCCGCGGCGTCGTTCTTTTCCGGGGCGGCGAGCTTGGCGTCGAGCATCTCGATCAGCTGGAAGGCGAGGCTCTCCTCGACCTCGCTGGCGACCAGGCGCCGGTAGAGGTCCTTGAGCGGCTCGCTGAAACGCAGCCCCTCGGCCAAGTTCGATCCGTGGGCCAAGGCGCTCACCAGCCGCTTGAGGTCCCGCATCTCCTCCTTCAGTGGCCCCAGGTCGGGCCCCCTGCCGGCTTCCCTGCGCATCTCGTCGACGATCGAGCGCAGCCCGAAGAGCTCTTCCTTCAGCGGCTTGAGGCTCTCGCCCAGCAGCACCCGGTTCTTGATGATCTGCTCCTCGAGCCCGGGGGGCGGCAGCTTCTCCAGCCGCGCGGCCGGTTTGTTGTCCGCCGCCCGCGCGGCCGGTTTGCCGTCCGCCACCCGCACGGCCGGCTTGTCGTCCGCCGCTGCCGTCACCTCGACGTGGCGGCGGCCCATGACACCGCTCATCTCCCGCGTGGATATGATCAGGGCGTTGTCGCCCATCTCGCGCCGTATGCGCGCCAGCACCTCCTTCATGGTCGCCGCCGTGAACTTCCTGACCCTCATCTCGTCGCTCTCCGGGTACCTATAATCCTGCAATTACTATTGCGCAGGAAATGATTAATTATATCAGCTTTCTCCGTACTATTCACCCTCCGCCGCCAAGCCGCACGGCCCGCCGCCGGCGGCCGCGGCTCATGCCGGGACCTTGTCCTTGAGGCGATAGACGTAG
>CAYOXX010000116.1:0-8106 GCA_964408025.1 uncultured Acidobacteriota bacterium
CCCTGAAGATGTCGGAGTTGCCCCGCAGATCGTGGCGGTTGCTGCTGAAGTAAACCCACTCCCCGTCGGGACTCCAGGCCTCGATCAGGTCGGCGCTGCTGTGGAAGGTCAGCCGCCTCAGCGTCCCCTCGGCGAGGTGCAGCAGGTAGACGTCGCCGCCGCCGGTCCGCTCGCTGGTGAAGGCCAGCCAATTTCCACAGGGCGAGAAGCGGGGCCGCGAGTCGTAAGCCTCGTGGCTCGCCACCAGGTTGGCCATTCCGCCCGCCGCCGGCACGACGTAGATGTCGCCAGCGTGCACGAAGGCGATGGTCGAGCCGTCGGGCGAGATCGCCGGCTGGCGATAGTAGGGCAAAACTTCGTCGTCGGCTGTCGCCGTGCAGGCGAGAACGATCAGTGCTGCAATGGCTGCCAAAGGATGTCTGCGCATCGTATCCTCCCGTTTGCGGTCGCTCCGGGTCCGGCCGCAACCCGAGCGAATCGTTGTCTGTGTAATGGAGATAATTTACAGTACTTTTAAGTCGCAGGCAGTTGTTTTTCTCGCCGCGAGACGCACAAGGTACTTGCTGAGCGAGAGCACCGCCGGGAATCCGCCGGAGAAATATTTGGCGCCTTTGGTCTATATATATAGTAGTGGGATCTTGAGTCCTCAGGAGTGGACATCCTATAGGAGGAGTGAAGATGGAATACGGTTACGGCAAAAAGGTCGATTACGGTTTCAACGAGGCCCGCGCCCGGGTCGAGGAGGAGCTGAAGAAGGAAGGATTCGGCATCCTGACGGAGATCGACGTGCGGGCGACGATGAAGAAGAAGCTCGACATCGACTTCCGAAACTACCTCATCCTCGGCGCCTGCAATCCGCCTCTGGCCCGCCAGGCCCTCGAGCGCGAGCGCGAGATCGGCTTGCTGCTGCCCTGCAACGTCATCGTCTACGAGGACGACCACGGCCAGACCGTCGTCTCGGCAATGAACGTCGAGGCAGCCATGGGTTCCGTTGTCCCGGAGCTGATGGACCTGGCTGGGCAAGTCGGCGCCAAGCTCAAGGCTGCCGTCGACAGGCTGTGAGAATCCGGAATTCCAAGAACGGGCTAGAACTTCGGCACGGCGCGGTACTTCATCTTCGGCTTCGGGACGTTGTCATCCCGGAAGATGTTTATCTTGTCAAGTTCCTTGCATGGAGCTAAGGGCTTTTTATTCTCTGAAGGTTTCTCATCCGCTACACGCTCTTCGGCGGCGAATTCCCTCCACTCCCTCAGGAGCCTAACTAGTTCTTCAGTAATTGCCTCTGCCTTGTGGCGTTGAACGATATCCCGCCACTGGAATTCATCCGGCGCCGTAAATCCCTTTTGCTTGATGATATCCTCATATAGTTTCAGGTTTTCGATATCCGGGTTCTCGTACAAGTACGATTCGATGAACTCGCAGAACAGCTCCTCCAGCGAGGCCATCGAACGCCGGTACCTGATCCACCTGTGGCAATCCCAGTTCAGCTCGATATCGGGATTGGAGGGATCTTCGAATTTATTAACAAGCATATTCCCTGCCATCTCGCCGCGCCTAGCGAGATTTCTGACCATACGGCCCGGCATCTTTAGGTTCAAGCCGCCCTCTTTACCCTTCATATATACGTGCGCTATACGATCGTGGAAGCCGGGCATACGCATCTGGGCGTTGTCCATCCAGTTCAAGCTGGTGTCCAGTATCGCGGCCAGGAAGTTGGTAATCGATCTAATCTGGGTAAATCTGATCAAAGGTTTCTCGCCGATGCTATTTATCACCTGGACATTCTCGGCCTGGTCCTCAATCTGATCTGTAACCTTGCGCCGCGGGTGCTCGGGCGCGAAATTGATCGCGAAGGTCGGCCAGCGAGGTAGCGGCCGGTCGAAGAGATGAATGGGGAAGTTGCTGGAGATGCCGCCGTCGGAGAACCAGCACTTCTCTGGCTCCGGATCGTAGTCATCGGTTTCCATCGATTCGTCGATTGCGTGAAGCGGCACGGCGCTGAGCAGGAACGGGAAACTTATGCACAGCCTGGCGGCGACTACTACCGGCAGCTTGTCTGCCTGTGGAAGCGGATGAATCCTCTGATTACCGGATTCCTCCTTCCCGTTCGGGGGATTCTTGACCATCCAATCGACGATTCTCTCAGGGAAGTACTTGGAGAGTAAGTCGCTGTCGAAATAGAATTCAATATCTTCGACTTCTACAGGGAAATTGAAGGGCCTGCCGTGCGTCAGGCTTGTGGTTATCATGCGCAGCTCTATCTCATGTTCGCGCAGGTCGCCAAAGGTTAGGGGAGAGCCGTCTGTCTTGCCTGCGATATCGTCAAGCTTGTCAGCCATCCAGTTTGTAAGTGCTGGATTGTTCTCAACAGTATTGGGCTTCTCGGTCAGGCCAGAACAGAATCCAAAGCCGTTTTTTCTTATCGTTCCTGTCGTTTTAAATATGAATCTAATAATAAATGTTAACAGAAAAAACATAGCGAATATTATTCCCGCTTCGAAAAAATTACAATAAAATACATTTTTCCCATCTACGCTAATATAAGTGGCAGAAAAAATGATGAGGAAAGCAATTCCTACGAACCATGGCCAAAATGACTTGCGAGCGGCTCCGATTAAACGAGACACTATTTTTATTGGATTTCCTTTTGTTCCTAGTAAGTTGAGTATAAAATGAAATTCTTTCTTCACTTCTTTCTTAGGCTGGAATAAAGAAAACAACTTGGTTATGCCTCCTGATCCGTCGTTGGTCAACTCATCGGGAAGTCCTTCAATGATATCGAAGCCTTTAGCGCTGCCGTCCTTCTGCCTTCTGTACTCCGCGGCGGCTGCTCCTGCCGCTGCAATGACCCCGACCGAAGAGCCGCCAATGCTCCTGAATCGATAGTCCTTGGCGATCTTGCAGATACCTTTCGGGAACACGATCCCGCTCGTTATTCCTCCCTTGAGCACGAGATCGCAATTTCTTTTGACGCCTGAGTATTCGTCACTGCCGGCGTTGTTGCTATGGCTTTGATCCTCGCACATTTCGTCCCCCTTAATTAGACCGTCTCTTTATTTCTGTGAACTGTACAACAATATATATCTGTATCAGAAAACAGTCAAGTAATAATTTAGATATAGTTGGTTTTAATGCGGGTTAATTGGATGCGGAGGCTTTTTCTGCGTCAACCAAGTGTGAAGTAGAACACGGCTCCTTTTCCGGCCCCCGACCGTCGGCACAGACGCGGCCGCAAGCCAGCGCCCTTGAAAGGAGCATGAAAACGGTGTGTTCAGCTCGGTGAAAGTTATAGAGGAATAACAACTTGAATTCAGGCAAAATGGACTGTGGTTAACAACGCTCGGTGCCGAACATATATGAGCCCAGCCCCCCCTTCTTTCTGTTATCTTTCAGGTGGGACCGACATTCCCGTCAGTCACCCCTGTAGCGGCGGCCCTTAGGCTGCCTAGTCGGGCTGAAGCCCGACGCTACCGCTTCTCACTTTTCCGGGTGAAGTCCTCTTGGCGGTTACTGCTCGGTCGGTTCCTGGAGCTGCCGCCAGATGGCTTCGATGTTGGTAATGTGATAATCCTCGCCGTTGTAAATATGAGTTAGATTGCTTAAGTGATCGAATCTTGCTTCCAAGGCGAACCTTTCTTTGGTTTCCTCCAGTGATAGGCCCTCTTCAATGGCTGCAGCAATCCCCTCCCATAAATCCCTGATGTAATCCCGCCGGGCTCGCAGCTCGGCGGCGGTCATCAGCTCGCCGTGTCCTGGAATCACATGTTCCAATACTCCCTCACCGTCGAGGACGAGGCTCAACGAAGCCAGCCATCTCGGAGTATCGTTTTCCTCGTAAAAGAACGGCAACCGGGATTTCAGGAACAGGTCACCAACCATCAGAACACCCTCTTCCGGCACGTAGATGAGGATGTCGTTATCGGTATGAGCCCTGCCGAAGTAGACCAACTGCAGCGTCATATCACCCAGGTCGATAGTCATCCGGTCACTGAAGGTCATGTCGGGCGGCGTCACCACAAATCCGTCTTCCAAGCCTTCGAGCAATAAGTTGTCGAAGAATATCGTCTCGCGGATCTGTTCGGCCTCATCGGAATCCGTTTCCAAGGTCGCGAGCCGGCTTTCCAGACCGGCTACCCACTCTCTTATCCGGGCGATGTTTTCTTCTAATCCTAGTTCGAACTGGCGCATGGTGTCGGCGCAGCGCTCGTGTCCGACGATTACTGCTTCGGGGAAAGCCTGGTTGCCGTTAGTGTGGTCGGAGTGGTGATGCGTGTTAATAAGATAAATAAAATCGTTGCGGCCCAGCTCTTGTTCGATTGTCTCTCTCAACATGGCCGCAATGCGCCGAGAGACCCCTGAGTCAACCAGCACCAGCCCCCGGCTTGATGCGAGGACAGCGTTACGGTAGTTGTCAGCGGTATTCAGGACTATTGTCCTCTCGCTCAACCTTTCCACCGTGATTGGGATCTCGTCGGCGAGGACCGGCGCCGCGGCCAGCGCGGTGACAATGGAGAGTGACCATAAGAGAATCATTTTGTACCCCCCTTCCTTCTCAGCTTAATTCTCCCCAGGAAAAGCTGTTTCTCAAACCGACCGGACGCGTATCCATCCCCCGGTTATGTCATAGCCGATACAAACGCGCCCCATTCGATGTTTTCTGCGCCGCTGCGTCAGCGAAACGGAAGTTGAATCTATGGCGAAGCGTGGCGAAACTCGCTTGACACTGAAAGTTACATACTGTACATTAGTATCAGATTGTACAGTGATGTATTTAATCTGGCTTTATTGGAGGCATGCAATATGGAGAGAATACCGGCACAGGAGGCCCGCAGGTCGTTCTCCAGGTTGATGGGACGCGTTGCCTTCGGGAATTCGGTTACCGTGATAACCAAGAACGGCAGCGACCACGTCGCCGTGATTTCGATGGAGGAGTTCAGGAGGTATCGCGAACTGGAAGATTTTGTCGACAATTTGTTAGCCGACAAGGCGCTCGAAGAAGAGGGCGCCATCCCTTTGGAAAAGATAAAAGCGAAGTACGGTCTCTAGCGGCGGGATCGCGGCTTGCCTTACGAGATCGAATTCAAGCCGAGCGCTGAGAAGGATTTCTCCAAGCTAGAGAGAGATGCACAAAAGCGGATCTTGGAAAAGATCAAAAGCTTGGCGAGCGATCCCAGGCCTCGCGGCGTGGAGAAGCTCTCGGGCCATAAGAATAGATGGAGAATCAGAGTAGGCCGATTCAGGATCATCTACCAGGTATTTGAAGACAAGCTGGTGATTCTTGTTCTGCGCATAGCTGATAGAAAAGAGATCTACAGGTAGAATTGAACTGACCCCTTCCCACCTGCGTTCTAGCCGATGTTTTCCAGCTCCATCACGGTGAGGCTGAGTGCGCCGGCGTCGCGGGCGACTTTGCCGCGTAGGATGTATGGTCCGCGGCCGCGCAGGCGGTCGCCGAGGCGCTGGTAGGCCTGGGGGAAGAGTACCGCCTCGTAAGAGTCAGTAAGGTCTTCCATGCTCAGGAACTTCATGTACTCGCGCTTGCAGGTCGTCGCCCGCTTCTCGGCTACCAGCCAGCCGATCATGGTGACGGTGCGGCCGAGGCAGCGGCCCACGCAGCGCGCCTCGACCGCCCCCTCGCGCTCGGCCAACTCACGGTAGAGGGCGAGGGCCAGCGGGTGGGCTGTGACTGTGAACTCGAGGACCTCCATCTCGCGGCGCAGGCGCTCGGCCGGCGCGTAGTCGGGCACACTCGGCGCCCGCAGGCGCCGCGGCCGCAGCCCGGCGAGCAACCCCGATCCCTCCCCCTTGAGTTTCCGCTGGATCAGCCACATCAGTTGCGGGCGGCTGAAGCCGAAGCGGTCCAGGGCGCCGCAGGCGGCCAGCGCCTCCGCCTCGTCGCGGGCCGGGCGGACGCGGGCCAGGAAGTCGCCGAGGCCGTCGTAGGGCCGCAGCTCGACGATCCGCTCCGCCGTCGCCGCACTCAACCCTTTGACCGCCATCAGGCCGACCATCAGGGCGCCGTCGCGCCCCTGGTAGCCGACGCGCGCCTTGCCGACGTAGGGAGGCAGTATGCGCAGCCCCATGCGGCGCGCCTCCTCGACGTAGGCGCCGGCGTGGTAGTAGCCGCCGCCGTTGCTCAGCACCGCGGCCATGAACTCGGCCGGGTAGCGGGCCCGCAGGTGGATCGCCTGGATCGAGACCTGGGCGAAGCTGGCGCTGTGGCTCTTGCAAAAGGCGTAGCCGGCGAACGAGGCCACCTGGCGCCAGATCTCCTCCGCCACCCGCGGCTCGACGCCCCGGCCCAGCGCCCCCTCGAGGAAGCGCTCGCGCAGGCGCGCGATCGGCTCGCTCAGGCGCTTCTTGGTCATGCTGCGCCGCATCAGGTCGGCCTCGGCAAGGCTCATGCCGGCCACCTCGTGCGCCACGCGCATCACGTCCTCCTGGTAGATCATGACGCCGTGGGTCTCGCCCAGGATCCGCTCCATCGCCGGGTGCAGGTGGCGCACCGGCTCGCGGCCGCGGTGGCGCTCGACGAAGGCCTTCATCATGCCGCTGTCGCTGGGGCCGGGTCGGATGACGGAGGAGGCGGCTGTGAGCATCTCGAAGTCCTCGACGCGCAGCTTCGCCAGCAGCGAGCGCATCCCCGGGCTCTCGACGTAGAAGCAGCCCATCGTGCGGCCGGCGCGCAGGAGCCGCCTGGTGGGGCCGTCCAGCGTCAGGTCGTCTTGCGTCAGGCGGCCGCCGTCGCGCGAGTTGACGACCTCGATCGCGTCGCTGATCACCGCTAGGGCGCGCTGGCCGAGCAGGTCGATCTTCACCAGCCCCAGCTCCTCCAGCGGGTACATGTTCATCTGGGTGACGGCCAGGCCCTTGGCCGCCGTCTCCAGCGGCACGATCTCGTCGATGCGCCGCGGCGCCACCGCCAGGCCGCAGGGGTGGACCGCCAGGTGGCGCGGGAAGCCGTCGATGCGGCGCGCGAAACGTGCCACCGTCTTCCACGGCTCGGCGTCCAGCGGCAGGCCGCGGCTCTCGGGCAGGCCCGCCAGCGCGTCGTCCAGGGCCGCGGCCCGCACGTGCGGTATGCGCTTCGTCACCCGCCCGATCTCCTCGTCGGGCACCCCCATCGCCTTGGCCACCTCGCGCAGGCCGCCGCGGGCGCGGAAGGTGGCGTGCGTGCAGATCATCGCCACGCGCTCGCGCCCGAAGCGCTCGTAAGTGAACTCGACCATCTCGTCGCGGCGGTTCCAGGGGAAGTCCAGGTCGATGTCGGGCGGGTCGCTGCGGGCGTCGTTCATGAAGCGCTCGAAGGTCAGGTTGTGGCGGATCGGGTCGACGTGGGTGATGCCGAGCAGGTAGCAGATGATGCTCGAGGCGGCGCTGCCGCGGCCGACGGTGCGGATGCCGCGGCGCTCGGCCTCGCGGACGATGTCGTCGACCATCAGCATGTAGCCGGCGAAGCCGTTGCGGGCCACCGTGCCCAGCTCCTCGCCGAGGCGCTCGAGCGCGGCGCGCGGCGGCCCCTTTGGGTAGCGGCGCGCCAGGCGCCGCAGGCAGCGTCCCCTCAGCTCCGCCATCGGCGGGGCGCCGCCCGACGCCTCGTAGCGCGGCAGCATCGTGCGGCCCAGCGGCAGGCGGCAGCGGCAGTCCTCGGCGATCGCCGCGGCGCTGGCAAGCGCTTCCGGCGCCCAGCGGAAGCGACGCTCCATCTCAGCCGGCGAGGTCAGGTACGCCGCGGCCGGCGGCACGTCGCCAGGAGCCAGCGACCCCACCGTCTTCAGCTCGCGCATCGCCGCCAGCAGCGCCGCGATCTCCTGGCCTTCCGGCTCGGCGAAGTGGACGTCGTTGGTCGCCACGGTCGGGACGCCGCGCTCGACCGCCCAGCGGGCCAGGCGGCGGGCCGAGCGGTCGTCGTCGTGGACCACCAGCTCGGCGAAGAGCCGCACATCAGGCAGCGCGCCCCGCGCCCGCTCCAGAAGCCCGGCATCGCTGGTAAGCAGGTATAGGTCGCCGCAGCCGGCCAGCTCGCCGACGAGGTCGTACTCTTCGCCGGTGGCGTGCTTCGTCACCAGGCGGCTCAGCCGCGCCCAGCCGCGCCGGTTGCGGACC
>CAYOXX010000117.1:0-8102 GCA_964408025.1 uncultured Acidobacteriota bacterium
CGCGGGAGCCGGGCGAGGCGCGGGTGGCGCTCTCGGCCGACCTGCTCGAGTTCGACAAGCGCCACAACCTCCTGCGGCTGGCCCAGAACGTCGAGGCGCAGGAGGGGGAGATGCTGATCTCCTGCCAGCACCTGCGCTACGACCTGGGGGGCGAGGATCGCCCGCGCCGCGCCTTCGCCCGCGGCGAAGTGGTGGTGACGATCGGCGCCAAGATGATCTACGGCGACGTCGCCGAGTACTACGTACCCGAGCGGCTGCTGGTGGTGCAGGGCAGCAACGTGCGGCTGGAGGAGAGCGGGCGCCTCGAGGCCAACCACAACAAATTGACTTTCGACATTGCCAATGATACACTTAGATTCGACGCCCGCGCCGATCAATTGCTGAGAACAAGGATCTCCATTAACTAACCTGAATTGCATGGACGGCAACGGCAACCACCGTCTCCAGACGGAACGACTTGTCAAGATCTACAGCGGTCGGCGCGTAGTCGACGATATATCCCTCTACGTCGAGCCGGGCGAGATCGTGGGCCTCCTGGGGCCCAACGGCGCCGGCAAGACTACTACCTTCTACATGGTCGTCGGCGAAACCCAGCCCTCGCGGGGCCGCATCTTCCTCGACGGCGATGACATCACCAGGCTGCCCCACTACCAGCGCGCCCGCCAGGGCATCAGCTACCTGCCGCAGGAGCCGAGCGTCTTCCGCAAGCTGACGGTGGAGGAGAACCTGCTCTGCATCCTGCAGACGCTCAACATCGGCGCCGCCCAGCGCCGCGAGCGCCTGCGCGAGCTGCTCATCGAGCTGGGGATAATCCACCTGGCCAAGAGCCGCGCCTACACCCTCAGCGGCGGCGAACGCCGGCGCGCCGAGATCGCCCGCTGCCTCGTCATCTCGCCCTCCTTTATCCTGCTCGACGAGCCGTTCGCCGGCATCGATCCGATCGCCGTGGCCGACATCCAGAAGACGATCAGGCAGCTGCGGGACAAGGGTATCGGCATCCTGATCACCGACCACAACGTCCGCGAGACCTTCCAGATCACCAACCGCGCCTACATCATCAACGAGGGCAGGATCCTGCGCTCCGGCACGCCCGCCGAGCTGGGGTCCGACAGGCAGGTGCGGCAGGTCTTCCTGGGCGAGGATTTCCGCATGCTATAGGCCGGGCAGATGAACATCCGACAACAGCTGAACATGCGCCTGAGCCAGACCCTGGTGATGACCCAGAGCCTGCAGCAGGCCATCAAGCTGCTGCAGCTCAACAAGATGGAGCTGGAGCGGCTGATCCAGAGCGAGCTGGAGGAAAACCCGGTGCTCGAGGAAGAGGCAGTCGAGACGGCGCCGTCGCAGCAGGAGCTCACCGACGCGGCGCGCGCCGAGACCACCAACGAGGTCGACGCCGGCCCCGAGGCGGTGTCGGCGCTGGAGGAGATCGACCAGGACTACTTCTTCGCCGACTACATCGAGTACCAGCACGAGCGCACGGTGCGGGAGCGGGTCGAGCTGCCGCACTTCGAGGCCACCCTGGCCCGCCCGCCCAGCCTCAGCCAGCACCTGACCTGGCAGCTGCACCTCAGCACCTCCGACGACCGCACGCTCGCCATCGGCGAGGCGATCATCGGCAACCTGAACGCCGACGGCTTCCTGCGAGCCACCGTGTCCGAGATTGCCGAGATAGCCGAGGCGACCGAAGAGGAGGTCGAAGCGGTGCTGCTGATGGTGCGGCAGTTTGACCCGACCGGCGTGGCGGCGCGCGACCTGCGCGAGTGCCTGCTGATCCAGCTCGAGCACCTCGACCCGCCCGGCGGCCTGCCGCAGCGCATAGTGGCCGACTTCCTGAGCTACCTCGAGCGGAGGGCCTACGAGGAGCTGGCCGCGGAGCTCGGCTGCTCGCTCAAGGAGGTCCAGGCGGCGCTGGAGGTGATCCGCACGCTCGACCCCAAGCCGGGCAGCAAGTACAACGCCGTGGCCAACATCCAGATCGAGCCCGACGTCTTCATCGTCCGCGACGGCGACGACTACCACATCCTGCTCAACGAGGACCGGCTGCCGAAGCTGCGCATCAGCCGCCGCTACCAGCGGCTGCTGATGCGCAGCTCCGGCGCCGCGGAGGAGACCCGCAACTTCGTGCGCGAGCGCATCAACAGCGCCAAGTGGCTGCTCAAGAGCTTCGTGCAGCGGCAGCGGACCATCTACAAGGTGGTCGAGAGCATAATCGAGCGGCAGCGCGACTTCCTCGACCACGGCATCGAGCACCTCAAGCCGATGATCCTCAGCGACGTCGCCTACGACATCGGCATGCACGAGAGTACCGTAAGCCGCGTCGTCGCCAACAAGTACGCCCACACCCCTCGCGGGATGCTCGAGCTGAAATTCTTCTTCAGCACCGGGATCCGCTCCGCCGACGGCAACGACGTCTCCAGCCTGGCGGTCAAGCGCAGGATCAGGCAGATAGTCGAGGAGGAGGACGCGCACAGGCCGCTGAGCGACAGCAAGATCATGGCGACGCTCAACCGCGATGGTCTCAGGATCGCGCGCCGCACCGTGGCCAAGTACCGCGAGGAGATGCGTATCCCTCCGTCGAAGATGCGCAGATCGGTCTTCTAGCCCCGGCCCGCGGCTGGGGTCGAAAGGAGGCAAGATGGAAATAGTGGTTTCCGGAAAGGGGATCGAGATCACGCCCGCCCTGCGGTCCTACACCGAGAGCAAGCTCAACAAGCTGACCCGTGTCTTCAACTCCGTGATGGACGCGCACGTGACGCTGAGCGTGCAGAAGTACCTCCAGATCGCCGACGTGACGGTCAAGACCCGCAACGGCGGCTTCACCGCCCGGGCGCAGACCACCGACATGTACGCCTCGATCAACGAGGCGATCGACAACCTGGTCAAGCAGGCCCGGCGCGCAGGCAAGCGGATCAAGAGCCACAAGGGCCACGGTCGCCCGACGCGCGCCGAGGGCTGGGAGGAGGCCGCGCCGGAAGCCGAGCCGGAGCCGCCGACCGGGGGCGGGGGCAAGGGCCAGCCGCGGCTGCAGCGGGAGCGCATGCGGGCCAAGCCGCTGAGCCTCGAGGAGGCGATGCTGCAGCTCCGCGGTTCCGACACCGGCTTCCTCTTTTTCCGCAACGCCGCGACCTCCGAACTCAACGTCGTCTACCGCCGCAAAGACGGCGGGTGCGCGCTGATCGAGCCGCAGTAGACGGCAGCGACGGCCCGCCGATGGAGATCTCCAGGCAGCTGCAACCCGCCGCGGTGGAGCTATCCCTCAGGGGTCGGTCCGTGGAGGAGGTGCTCAGGGAGCTGGCGGCGCTGATCGCCAGCGCCGACGGCGGCCTCGACGCCGACGCCCTCCTGGACGGACTGCTGCGACGCGAGCGGCTGCTGAGCACCGCCATGGGCAGCGGCATAGCCTTCCCCCACTGCACCTCGGACCGCCTGGACGCCCCCGGCTTCGCCCTCGGGATCAGCCGCAAAGGTATCGCGGCCGACTCGCCGGACGGCGGGCCGGTGCACATCTTCTTTGCCGTCATCTCCCCGGTCCGCAATCCCGACGCCCACCTCGATGCGCTGGCGGCCGCCTCGAGGGTGTTCACCCAGTCCGAGGTGCGTAGTAATCTGATGGCGGCCGAGTCGGCCGACGCAGCCATAGCGGCGATCGCCGCCGCGGAGGAGCGGTAGCGATGGACGAGCAAAACGGCGGGCGACACTCGATCACCGTGCAGCAGCTCTTCGAGTCCAACAGGAAGCGCCTGCGCATGAAGCTGGCCGCCGGCGCCGAGGGCCTGCAGCGCGAGATCAGCAACGCCCGAGTGCAGAAGACCGGCCTGGCCCTGGCGAACTTCTTCGAGTGCTGCAGCCGCGAGCGGGTGCAGATCCTGGGGCGCACCGAGATTCGCTACCTCGAGCAGCTCGAGGAGGGCGAGCGGGAGCGGATACTGGAGAAGCTTTTCGGCTGCGAGCTGGCCTGCTTCCTGATCGCCGCCGGGGGCACCGCTCCGGACTACCTGCGCAGGGCGGCGGACGCCTCCGGCACGCCGCTGCTCACCACGGCGATGGAGAGCGTGAGCGCCATCGACCTGATCACCCACTTCCTCGACCTGCAGCTGGCGCCGCGCACCACGATCCACGGCAACCTGCTCGACATATTCGGCCTCGGCGTGCTGCTGATCGGCGAGAGCGGAGTCGGCAAGAGCGAGTGCGCCCTCGAGCTGGTGGCACGCGGCCACCGTCTGGTGGCCGACGACGTGCTGGAGATCATGCTGGTGGAGAACGAAGTGCTGCTGGGGAGCTGCCCGGAAAAGGTGCGCTACCTGATGGAGCTGCGGGGCATCGGGGTGATCGACATCAAGGCCCTGTTCGGGGTGGGCAGCGTGCGCGAAAGCAAGAAGATCGAGTTGGTGATCAAGCTCGAGCACTGGCGCCAGGAGGTCGAGTACTCCCGCCTGGGAGTCAGGGAAAAGACCTACGCCTTCTTGGGGATCGATTTGCCGTATGTTATCATGCCGGTCGCCCCGGGGCGCAACCTCAGCATCCTGGTGGAGGTGGCGGCCCGCAACCAGCTGATGAAACTCAAAGGCGTGCACGTGGCCAGGCGCGTCACCCGGCGGCTGGACCGGGAGCTGCGGCGCCCGGCACCCCCGCCCAGCCTGAAGGAGGAATCCAAGGGCGGCGTCGGGCTCTTCGAGTAGCGCCGGGCCGGCGCAGGCGGAGCGATGTTCAAAGTTCTGGTAGTCAGCCACGGCCTGCTGGCCTCGGAGCTGGTAAAGGCCGCGGAGACGATCATCGGCGAGCCGGTGCGGGTGAAGCCGGTTTCCATCGGCTGGAATCAAGACGTAGACGAGGCGCGGCAGACGATCCAGGACGCCCTCGACGAGGCGGACGGCGGCGGCGGGGCCATCATCCTCACGGACATGTTCGGCGGCACCCCCACCAACATCAGCCTCACCTTCCTGGACGAGGGGAAGGTCGAGGTGATCACGGGGGTCAACCTGCCGATGCTGATAAAGCTTGCGACGCTGCAGAACGAGGGCAAGGGGCTGGGCGAGGCGGCGACGCTGACCAGGGACAGGGGCAAGCAGTCGATCTTCGTCGCCAGCGAGATACTGACCGGCGAAAAGACGCCCGGCGAAAAATGACCGAGGGCACCATCGAGATCACCAACAGGAGGGGCCTGCACGCGCGCGCCGCCTCCAAGTTCGTGCAGCTGGCCAGCAACTTCTCGTCGTCGATCAGGCTCAGCAAAGGCGAGGTGACCGTGGACGGCAAGAGCATCCTGGGCATCCTGCTGCTGCAGGCGGCCAAGGGGACCACGCTGACGCTGGCGGTCGAGGGCGGGGACGAAGAGGAGGCCTACCAGCAGCTGGCCGAGATAATCAGCAACCGATTCGGCGAGAAGAAGTAAGCGACTGGCGTATGGAAGAACGGCGCTTCGACGGCATAGGCATCTCCGCGGGCGTGGCCATCGGCCGGGCCTTCGTGCTCGAGACCGCCCAGCCGGTGGTCTGGATGCACCGGCTGACGGGGGAGGAGGCCGAGCAGGAGGTGGCGCGCTTCCGCGAGGCGGTCGAGGAGACGAGGACGAAGCTGCTGGGCATCAAGGAGCAGATCGGCAGGAAGATGGGCCCCGACCACGCCTACATCTTCGACGCCCACCTGCTGATGCTCGATGACCCGATGCTGGTCGAGCAGGTCGAGAGCCGGATCCGCGGCGAGCTGGTCAACGCCGAGTTCGCGCTGCAGCAGGTGACCAACGAGCTCAGCCGCACCTTCCGCAATTTCGAGGACAGCTATCTGCGCGAGCGCGGCGTCGACGTGCTCGACGTCGGCAACCGCGTGCTGCGCAGCCTCTGCCGGCCCGCCGACCACGCCGAAGAGCTGCCGACTGAGCCGAGCATCCTGGTGGCCCACGACATCGCGCCCTCCAAACTGGCCTCCGTCGACCCGAAGGCGATGGCGGGGCTGGCGATGGACGTCGGCGGCCAGACCACGCACACCGGCATCCTCGCCCGCTCGCTGAACATCCCGGCAGTGGTCGGCCTCCACGACCTGGGCGCCTACGCCAGGCACGGCGAGACCGTCATCGTCGACGGCACCGCCGGCGCCGCCATCATCAACCCGATGCCGGAGACGCTTAAGCGTTACCGCAGGCGGCGGCGGCTGTTCGAGCAGCGGGAGGAGGAGCTGCTGCGGATGCGGGACCTGCCGGCGGAGACCACCGACGGCGTCGGCATCGCCATGTACGCCAACGTCGAGACGCCCGAGGAGATGCCCAGCGTCATTCGGCACGGCGCCAAGGGCGTGGGGCTCTACCGCAGCGAGTACGTCTTCCTCAGCAGCCCCCAGCTGCTGCCGACGGAGGAGGAGCACTACAGCACCTACCGGGAGATGGCCGAGGCGGCCGAGGGCTGCTTCGTCAACGTCAGGACCCTGGACCTGGGTGGCGAGAAGGGCCTGGAGAGCCTCGGCATGGAAGAGGAGCCCAATCCGGCCCTGGGCTTGCGCGCGGTCCGCTACTGCCTGCGCAACCGCTCGCTCTTCCGGGCGCAGCTTCGCGGCATCCTGCGGGCCAGCGTCCACGGCGACCTGAGGGTGATGGCGCCGATGATCAGCGACATTACTGAGCTGCGCCAGGTGCGCGAGCTGCTGGAGCGGTGCAAGGCGGAGCTGCGGGAGAAGGGAATCCCCTTCAACGAGGAGATCCCCCTGGGGGTTATGATCGAGGTGCCGAGCGCTGCCCTGACCGCCGACCTGCTGGCCTCCGAAAGCGACTTCGTCACCGTCGGCACCAACGACCTGATCCAGTACATCCTGGCCATCGACCGCGGCAACGCGGAGGTGGCCTACCTCTACGACCCCTTCCACCCCGCCGTCCTGCGGGTGCTGAGCGAGATCGCCGAGCGGGTGCACTCCGCCGGCAGGGCGGTCGGCATGTGCGGCGAGATGGCCGCCGACCCGTTCGCCGCGCCGCTGCTGGTCGGCATGGGCTACGACGAGCTGAGCATGACCGCGGTCTCGATCCCGGTGATCAAGAACGTGATCCGCACACTCGAGGCCGGGCACTGCCGGCGCATGGCCTCCGAAGCGGCCGCTTTGGCCTCGGCCGCCGATGTGCGGCGCTACCTCGCCGAAAAGATCGAGAAGCGCTACCCAGAGCTCTCCGGGAGCGAGATCGTCGAGCCGCCGCGGGAGGCGCCCGCATGAGGATCGACAAGCCCTGGGGCTACGAGCTGATCTGGGCCAGGACCGACCGCTACGTCGGCAAGATCCTGCACATCGAGGCCGGCACCAAGCTGAGCCTTCAGTACCACCGGCGCAAGGACGAGACCATCTACATAGTCAGCGGCCGCATGGACCTGGTGGTCGAGGAGGACGGACGGCGGCGCACGATCAGGATGGAGCCGGGCGACTACCGCCACATCCCGCCCGGCACCGTGCACCGCATGGTCGCCGTCGAGACCTGCGATGCCGTCGAGGTCTCCACCACCGAGCTGGACGACGTCGTCCGCCTCGAGGACGACTACGGTCGCGCCGGAAGCGGGGAATGAGGGCGCCGCGGGCCGCAGCGCTCTGCGCGGCACTCCCCCTCACACTCACTCTCGTCCTGGCTACGGCCTGCACCGAGCGGCCCTCCCACGACGACCCGAGCGAGTTCATCGGGGCCTTCGTCCAAGCGTTGCGCGACAACGACGCGGCGCGCTACGGTGAGTTCTACCTCAGGCGGGACGACTTCGACAGCGCCGGCGCCGCCGTCGACCGTGCAAGCGGCCCGGACCGCGAGAGCTTCCTGGCAGGCTGCCGGGGGGCGGCTGCGCTGCTGCACGGCCGGGAAGTGAGCATTGAGGGCATAGAGTTCGGCGGCCCCAGTCCGCGGGCGGCGGCGCTGTTGCACGGCGTGCTCGAGCACCGCTCGCAGGTCGTGGTCCGCCTGCGGGCCGGTGACATGTCGGTGAGCCTGCTGATCCCGGAGCTGATCCGCCTGGAGGACGGCTGGCGGCTGACCGGCGTTCGCACCATAGTCGACACCGGCAGCGAGAGGCTGCCCGCCAGGACGATCTCCCTGGAAGAAGAGCAGCCGCCTGACGGGGACACTCAGCCCGACAGCTCGCGGT
>CAYOXX010000118.1:0-7407 GCA_964408025.1 uncultured Acidobacteriota bacterium
TGGTGCCCACGTTGCAGTGCGGCTTCGTGCGCTCATACTTCTCTTTGGCCATAGCTAACTCCTCCCGCTCGGCGGGCGCTCAGGCGGGCCGGCGGCCCGTCACCCGCTCGATTATTTCCGCCTGGATCGCTTTGGGAACCTCCACGTAGCTGTGGAACTGCATGGTGTAGTTGGCGCGCCCCTGGGTTAGGGAGCGCAGGTCGGTGGCGTAGCCGAACATCTCGGCCAGCGGCACAGTTGCGCGCACGATCTGGGCGCCGATGCGGTGGTCCACCTTGGCGATCTTGCCGCGCCGCGCGTTGAGGTCGCCCATGACGTCCCCCAGGTACTCCTCGGGCATCACGACCTCGACGTCCATGAGCGGCTCGAGCAGTACCGGCGAGGCCTGAGCGACGGCGTCCTTGAAGGCCATCGAGGCCGCCACCTTGAAGCTCAGCTCGCTGGAGTCGACCTCGTGGTAAGAGCCGTTGGTGAGGACCACCTTGATGCCGTCCATCTCGTAGCCGGCCAGGACGCCTGCGGCCATTGCCTCGCGCACCCCCTGCTCGCAGGCCGGGACGTACTCCTTGGGTATGGCGCCGCCGGCGATCCTGCTGACGAAAGTGAATCCCTTGTGCCCTGGCACCGGCTCGAGCTCGAGCTCGACGTGGCCGTACTGGCCGCGGCCGCCACTCTGGCGCACGTAGCGGGCCTCGCCGCAGGCGGGCTCGGTGACGGTCTCGCGGTAGGTCACCTTCGGCTTGCCTACGTTGGCGCCGACGTTGAACTCGCGCAGCAGCCGCTCGACGAGGATCTCGAGGTGCAGCTCGCCCATGCCGCTGATGATGGTCTGCGCCGTCTCCTCGTCCTGGTGTACCTTGAAGGTCGGGTCCTCGAAGCCGAGCTTGTTGAGGCTGATGCCGAGCCTCTCCTGGTCGGCCTTGGTTTTGGGCTCGATGGCGATGCTGATGACCGGCTCGGGGAAGATTATGTTCTCCAGGAAGAACGGCGCGTTGGGGGCGGTGATGGTGTCGCCCGTGCCGGCGTGCTTGAGGCCGACGGCGGCGCCGATGTCGCCGGCGAAGATCTGCTGCAGCTCCTCGCGCTTGTTGGCGTGCATGCGCAGCAGGCGGCCGAGCTTGGCGCTCTTGCCCTTGTTTACGTTGAGCACCGCGTGCCCTGTCCTGGCGCTGCCGCTGTAGACGCGCATGAAGCTGAGCTGGCCGACGTAGGGGTCGCTCATGATCTTGAAGATGAGGGCGCTGAACGGCTCGCCGTCGCCTGCGCCGCGCTCGACCACCCCCTTGCCGTCGACCGAGGTGCCGCGCACCGGCGGCATGTCGGCGGGCGAGGGCAGGTAGTCGACGATGGCGTCGAGCAGCGGCTGGATTCCCTTGTTCTTGAAGGCGGAGCCGCAGAACACGGGCACCAGCCTGGCCCCGATGGCGCCGGCCCGCAGGGCGCCGACGAGCTCCCGTTCGGAGATTTCGGCGTCCTCGAGGTAGCGCTCCAGCAGCGAGTCGTCGACCTCGGCGGCGGACTCGAAGAGCTGCCGCCGGGCCTCCTCGGCACGCTCCCTCTGGGGAGCGGGGATCTCCTCGTTGGCGAACTCGGCCCCCAGCGTCTCGGCCAGGTAGCGGACGGCGCGCATGGCGATGAGGTCGATGACGCCGACGAACTCCTCGCCGTCGAACAGCGGCAACTGCACGGCCACGGGGTTGGCCTTGAGGCGGTCGCGCATCATGGCGATGCAGCGGTCGAAGTCGGCGCCGGTGCGGTCCATCTTGTTGACGAAGGCCAGGCGCGGCACGCGGTACTTGTCGGCCTGGCGCCAGACTGTCTCGCTCTGCGGCTCGACGCCGGCGACGGCGTCGAAGAGAGCTATAGCGCCGTCGAGCACCCTCAGGCTGCGCTCGACCTCGGCGGTGAAGTCGACGTGTCCGGGGGTGTCGATGATGTTGACGCGGTGGTCGCGCCAGTAGCATGTGGTGGCGGCGCTGGTGATGGTGATGCCGCGCTCCTGCTCCTGCGCCATCCAGTCCATCACCGCCGTGCCGTCGTGCACCTCGCCCATCCTGTGGGTGCGGCCGGTGTAGTAGAGGATCCGCTCGGTAGTCGTGGTCTTGCCCGCATCGATGTGGGCCATGATGCCTATGTTGCGGCAGCTCTCGATCGGCACTACGCGAGCCACGTTCTCCTCCACTGCGGAGCCGCCACACCTACCCCCCACTGGGGGCCGGGCGCGGCCCGTCGGTTTTGCCTCCCGCCTCTACTCTACAGCGGGAGTTTACATGCTGCGCACGCTAGCGGCAGCGGACCGCGGAAGCGCGGTCTTGCCTCCAACCGCGGGCCTACCAGCGGTAGTGGGCGAAAGCCTTGTTGGCCTCGGCCATGCGGTGGGTGTCTTCCCGCTTCTTGATCGCCGCACCGCGGTTGTTGAAGGCATCGATAAGTTCGTTGGCCAGGCGGTCCGACATCGTCTTCTCGCTGCGCGAGGCTGCGTGGCTGAGGATCCATCGGATCGCCAGGCTCTGGCGCCGCCGGAGCGGAACCTCGACCGGCACCTGGTAGGTGGAGCCGCCGACGCGGCGGCTCTTGACCTCGAGGGCGGGCTTGACGTTCTCGACCGCCTGCTTGAAGATGCCGAGCGGCTCCTCCTTGGCGCGCTCCTCGATACGCCTGAGGGCGTCGTAGAAGATTCTCTCGGCGAGCCGGCGCTTGCCCCGCTCCATCAGGCAGTTGATGAACTTGGTGACCAGCACCGACCCGTAGACCGGATCGGCCGGCATCGGCCGCGGCTGGATTCCTCTTTTGCGTGGCATTGTCGGTTTCCGCTTAGCCCTTGGGGCGCTTGGCCCCGTACTTGCTCCTGCGCTGGCGCCGCTCCTCCACCCCGGAGGCGTCCAGGGTGCCGCGGATCACGTGGTAGCGTACCCCCGGGAGGTCCTTTACGCGGCCGCCGCGGATGAGCACGATGCTGTGCTCCTGCAGGTTGTGGCCGATCCCTGGGATGTAGGAGGTCACCTCGATGCCGTTTGTCAGCCGCACCCGGGCCACCTTGCGCAGCGCGGAGTTGGGCTTTTTGGGCGTCGAGGTGTAGACACGGGTGCAGACACCGCGCCGCTGCGGGCAGCGGTGCAGCGCCGGGCTCGATGTCTTGGCCTTGGCCGCCACGCGGCCCTTGCGCACAAGCTGGTTGATTGTCGGCACTTCGCCTCTCCGTCTCCTACCCTTTCCTTCCGTCCTGACCGTCTCGACGGCCCCGGTGGTCTTAACTGCCCCGACAGTCCAACCGACTGAAACCGCTTAACTTGCGGGCCGCGGAGGGTTTCAGGCGCCCAGCGGCGGAAGACGCTACCACAGGCCCCCAGGGCTGTCAAGGCCAATTGGGGCCCCTGTTTCCGGCATTCTTCTGCCGGCCGCGAGGAGCGGGTGCTACTCGCTGCCGCCCTCGGGCTCCGCGTCCTCCCCGGGCGTCGTCAGGGCGGGCGGCGTGGGGATTTCGCCGGCGCTGCGGATCTCCTCGAGGCCGCGCTCGAATAGCTCGTCGGGGGTCGGCTCCGGCGGCATCTCCTCGTTGAGCTTCACGCGGCGGTAGTACTCCATGCCGGTGCCGGCCGGGATGAGCCGCCCGACGATGACGTTCTCCTTCAGCCCGCGCAGGTAGTCGGTCTTGCCGCTGATGCTGGCCTCGGTCAGCACGCGCGTGGTCTCCTGGAAGCTGGCGGCGGAGATGAAGGAGTCGGTGCTCAGCGATGCCTTGGTTATCCCGAGCAGCTGCGGCTTGCCTCGGGCCGGCTTGCCGCCGGCCTCGACGACGCCCTCGTTTTCGGCCTGGAAGGCGAAGCGGTCGACCTGCTGGTCGATGAGGAAGCCGGTGTCGCCGACCTCGGAGACCTTGATCCAGCGCATCATCTGGCGCACGATCACTTCGATGTGCTTGTCGTTGATCTGCACTCCCTGGAGCCGGTAGACCTCCTGGACCTCGTTGACCAGGTAGTTCTGCAGCGCCTCCTCGCCGAGCACGTCGAGGATGTCGTGGGGGTTGACGGGGCCGTCGATGAGCGGCTCGCCGGCCTTCACCCGCTCGCCCTCCTGCACGTTGATGTGCACGCCCCGGGGGACCTGGTAGCTCCGCTGGTCGCCGTCGGCGGCCTCGACGACCACCTCGCGGTAGCCCTTCTTGATGTCGCCGTAGCGGATGGTGCCGTCGATCTCGGTGATCACCGCCGGCTCCTTGGGCTTGCGGGCCTCGAAGAGCTCGACAACGCGTGGCAGGCCGCCGGTGATGTCCTTGGTCTTGGTGGTCTCGCGCGGGATCTTGGCCAGCACGTGGCCCGGCGCCACCTCCTGGCCGTCCTCTACCAGCAGGTGGGCGCCCAGCGGCATGAAGTACTTGCTCAGGACTTTGCCGCGGCCGCGGACGGCGATCTGCGGCTGGATGGTGATGTCGGGATTCTCGACGATGACGCGGCTGCTCAGCCCGGTGCGCTCGTCGACCTCCTCGGCGTAGACGATGCCCTCGAACTTCACCTTGCCCGGCTTCTCGGAGATGATGGTGAAGCTGTAGGGGTCCCACTCGACGAGGGTCTGCCCCTTGGCGACGTGGCCGCCGTCGTCCACCTTGAGCACGGCGCCGTATACAATTGTAGGGAGCTCGTGTTCGCGCCCCTCGGCGTCGGTGACGGCGACCTTGCCGTCGCGGTTGATGACGGTGAGGGCGCCGTCGTCGCGCTTGACGGTTTTGACGTTGACGAACTTGACGACGCCGTCGTTGGGCGCTTCCATCGTCGTCTTCAGGCCCACCTGGCTGGCGGCGCCGCCGATGTGGAAGGTGCGCATGGTCAGCTGCGTGCCGGGCTCGCCTATGCTCTGGGCGGCGATTACGCCAACCGCCTCGCCCAGCTCGACCATTTTGCCGGTGGCCAGATTGCGGCCGTAGCAGAGGCGGCAGACGCCGCGGCAGGTCTCGCAGGTCAGCACGCTGCGGATGCGCACCTCCTGGATGCCGATGCTCTGGATGCGGGTGGCCAGCTCGTTGGTGATCTCGGCGTCGCGCGGCACGATCACCTTGCCGCTGTAGGGGTCCACGACGTTGTCGAGCGCCACGCGGCCGATGATGCGGTCGTAGAGGCTCTCGATCACCTCGCCGCTCTCGACGATGGCGGTGGCGGTTATCCCCTTGAGGGTGCCGCAGTCCTGCTCGGTGACGATGACATCCTGGGCAACGTCGACGAGGCGGCGCGTCAGGTAGCCGCTGTCGGCGGTCTTGAGCGCGGTGTCGGCCAGGCCCTTGCGGGCGCCGTGGGTGGAGATGAAGTACTGGAGCACGGTCAGGCCCTCGCGGAAGTTGGCTGTGATCGGCGTCTCGATGATCTCCCCCGACGGCTTGGCCATCAGGCCACGCATGCCGGCGAGCTGTCGGATCTGCTGCTTGGAGCCGCGCGCGCCGCTGTCGGCCATCATGTAGATCGGGTTGAAGCTGCCGCCGGTGTCGAACTCAGCCATCTGGTCGAACATCTTATCGGCCACATGGTCGGTGACGTTGCTCCAGATGGCTATCACCTTGTTGTAGCGCTCGCCGTTGGTTATCGCCCCCTCCTGGTACTGGCGGTTGATCTCGATCACCTCCTGGCGCGCTCTGGCGATGATTTCGTCCTTGTCGCCGGGAACCACCATGTCCTGGATGCCGATGGAGATGCCGGCGACGGTAGCGTACTCGAAGCCGAGCTGCTTGAGCTTGTCCAGGAGCGCCACGGTGGCGTCGGCGCCGAGCTCGAGGACGCACCAGTTGACCAGCCGCGTCAGCCCCTTCTTCTTTAGTAGGCCGTTGACAAAGGGTACCTCGGGCGGCAGGGCGTCGTTGAAGATGCAGCGGCCGACGGTGGTCTCGATGACCCGGTTCTCGGCCTGCTCGACCTGGGCGCGCAGCATATCCTGCCCGCCGTCGGTCTCGCCGAGTTGGACGAGCTCTCCGCTGTAGCGCAGGCGGATGCGCGAGAGCGTCTCGACCTCGCGCTGGTTCAGGGCGATCAGCACGTCCTCGATGCTGTTGAAAAGCCGCCCCTCGCCGCGGGCGCCGGGGCGGCTGTGAGTGAGGTAGTAGCAGCCCAGCACGATGTCCTGGCTGGGCACCGCAATCGGGCCGCCGCTGGCGGGGCTGAGGATGTTCTCGGTGCTCATCATCAGCACCCAGGCCTCCATCTGCGCGATGGGGCTGAGCGGCACGTGCACGGCCATCTGGTCGCCGTCGAAGTCTGCGTTGAAGGCGGTGCAGACCAGCGGGTGGATCTTGATCGCCTTGCCCTCGACGAGCACCGGCTGGAAGGCCTGGATGCCGAGGCGGTGGAGCGTGGGCGCGCGGTTGAGCAGCACCGGGTGCTCTTGTATCACCTCCTCGAGGATGTCCCAGACCTCGTCGAGCTCCGCCTCGACCATCTCCTTGGCGGCCTTGATGGTCTGCACGTGGCCGCGCAGCTCGAGCTTGTGGTAGATGAAGGGCTTGAACAGCTCCAGGGCCATCTTCTTGGGCAGGCCGCACTGGTGCAGCTCGAGCTCCGGCCCGACGACGATGACGCTGCGGCCGGAGTAGTCTACCCGCTTGCCGAGCAGGTTCTGGCGGAAGCGCCCCTGCTTGCCCTTCAGCGTGTCGCTGAGGCTCTTGAGCGGCCGGTTGTTGGCGCCGCGCAGGATGCGGCCGCGGCGGCCGTTGTCGAAGAGCGCGTCGACGGCCTCCTGCAGCATCCGCTTCTCGTTGCGGACGATGACGCCGGGAGCCTTGAGCTCGATGAGCTTTTTGAGGCGGTTGTTGCGGTTGATGACGCGGCGGTAGAGGTCGTTGAGGTCGGAGGTGGCGAAGCGGCCGCCGTCCAGGGGCACCAGCGGACGCAGCTCGGGCGGGATGACCGGAATTACGTCGAGGATCATCCACTCCGGGTGGTTGCCGCTGGTGCGGAAGGCCTCGACTACCTTGAGCCGCTTGGAGTACTTCTGCCGCTTCTGCTGGCTGGTGGCGGCCTTCATCTGGTGGCGCAGCTCGAGGGCGAGCTCGTCGATCCGGACCTTCATCAGCAGCTCCTTGATCGCCTCGGCCCCCATCTTGGCGACGAACGATTTGGGCTCGGGGTGCTCCTCGCGCAGGCGGCGGTACTCCTCCTCGGTCAGGACCTGCTTCTCCTCCAGCGGAGTCTCGCCGGGGTCGATCACCACGTAGGCCTCGAAGTAGAGGACCCTCTCTAGGTCGCGCAGGGTGATCTCCAGCAGGTGGCCGATGCGGCTGGGCAGGCCCTTGAAGAACCAGACGTGGGAGGCGGGGCAGGCGAGCTCGATGTGGCCCATGCGCTCGCGGCGCACCTTGCTGAGGGTGACCTCGACGCCGCACTTCTCGCAGATCACGCCGCGGTGCTTCATCCGCTTGTACTTGCCGCA
>CAYOXX010000119.1:0-6994 GCA_964408025.1 uncultured Acidobacteriota bacterium
GATCAGGACCTCGGTGATGTCCAGCGCCTGCTCGCCGCTGTCGGGCTGGCTGATCAGCAGGTTCTCGACGTCGCAGCCGAGGTTGCCGGCGTAGACCGGGTCGAGCGCGTGCTCTGCGTCGACGAAGGCGACCATGCCGCCCGCCTTCTGCGCCTCGGCGGCGATGTGCAGCGCCAGCGTCGTCTTGCCGCCGGCCTCGGGACCGTAGATCTCGGTTATCCGGCCGCGCGGCACGCCGCCGACGCCGAGGGCCGCGTCCAGGCTCAGGCACCCGGTCGAGATGGAGGCGATGCTGAGGGCGTCCTTGCTGCCCAAACGCATGATCGAGCCCTTGCCGAACTGGCGCTCGATCTGCAGCAGGGCATTCTCTATCGCCTTCGCACGGTCATCGGGCGTGCCCATCTTCTCGCTCCTTTTCCACGATATCCGGGATGGATTTATGCAGTTACGTCGTCGAGGCAGTGTAGGCCAGCGCGGCGCGTCTAGTCAAGACAGGCCAGCTCCTGCCGCTGAGCGAGCGACGTTTGGGGCCACGCTTTGGCAGCCTTGAGGGCGCGCTGAAAGCTGTGGACGGGTTGCGTCGAGAGTTTTGCGTCAAACCTACCCTCGAATGTTTACGGCCGGCCCCCTTTTGATAAACAACAAAGGAATTACGGAGAGTTGTAGCGGTTTGAGAAAGGGGCGTATGGCGTATTACAGAAGCATGATTGATACCCGAAGTAATGTGCCGGGAGCTACTATCAATCCGGAGGGGAGGGGATCGAATGTTCAGAACAGTAATACTAATTCTGACTCTTCTGGCCTCGCTATTCGCCCCGCCGCAGGTTTTCGCTACCCAGGAAGTAATCCCGACTCAAGAGGAATCCGCCCAGGAGTCCGCGCGCGTCAATGAATTCTTCAACCAGGTTCTCCACCAGCTCTATCTGCGCAGCCCGATTATTCAAACGTCCTACGGTGACAGGTCGCGCTACGGCGAATGGGATGACTTCTCGGACAGTGCGGTTGTGGAGGAGATGAGGATCTGGCGGGACAGCTTGGCGACGCTGCACAGCGATTTCAATTGCGATATCCTTGATTACCAAACCCAAATCAGCTACCGGCTTTTCGAGAATTACGCCCGGCAGCAGCTGTTGTTCTTCGAATACCGATTCCACAGGTACCAGATACATCATCTATTCGGGCTGCATACCGATCTGCCGGACCTGCTTACCAACATGCACAGGATAGAGAGCTATTCCGATGCCGTCGCTTACATTTCCCGGCTGCGGGGGATAGGAGATGTTTTCGACCAGTTGATAACCAACATGGAGACCGGTGCCGATCTGGGGGTTATCCTTCCCAGCTTCATCGTCCCGCAGGTGATCGAGACGGCGCAGAACGTGATAACGGGCGCTCCTTTCGACGATTCCGGCGAGAACAGCGTTCTGTACGAAGACTTCACCAACAAGGTCAACGCATTGACAACCATAGGCGCTGCTGAGAGGGATGCGCTCATCGCGGATGCGACGGATGCGCTGCTGTATTACGTCGAGCCGGCATACGAGAGCCTGATCGCATATCTGCGCGAGCTTGAGGCCGAAGCCACGGATGAGGCTGGGGTCTGGAGGTTTCCCGACGGCGATGATTACTATCGCATGTGCCTGGCGTACAGAACGACTACGAGTTTGTCCCCCCGCAAGATTCACAAGCGCGGTTTGAGGAACGTTCGCCGCATCCATCGCGAAATGAAAAAGCTGATGCAGCAGGTCGGCTTTGAAGGAGATCTGCAAGACTTCTTCGAATTCACGAGAACGGATAAGCGATTTTATTACAAGAACAACAGGCGCGGGAGGCAGCAATGTTTAAGAAGAGTCGAAGAGATAATCAGGAATATGGAGGGCCGGCTCGACGAGCTTTTTCTCAGCCTGCCCGAGGCTGAACTTGCCATCAGAGCCGTTGAACCATACCGAGAAGAGTCAGCTTCGCTGGCCTTTTATTCCCCCCCGCCTAGGGATGGCTCGGGACCTGGAGTTTTCTACATCAACCTGCATGACATGAATAACCAGCCCATTTTTGAACTCGAAGCGCTGGCTTATCACGAAGGCGTTCCGGGTCACCATCTGCAGATAGCCACCGCTCGCGAGCTCGAGTTCGACACCGTTTTCCGGACAATCGTTTCCTATACGGCCTACGCTGAGGGTTGGGCGCTATACTGCGAGCAGATCCCGAAAGAGATAGGATTCTATCAGGACCCGTATTCCGATTTCGGCCGGCTGTCGATGGAGCTGTGGCGCGCTTGCCGGTTGGTCGTCGATACCGGTATCCATTTCAAGAAATGGACTCGCCAGGAAGCAATCGATTACTTACTCGAAAACACTCCGGCGCCTGAGAGCTACTGTGTCAAGGAGATCGACCGCTATATCGTCAATCCTGCCCAGGCGACTGCGTACATGATAGGGATGTCGAAGATTTTCTCGCTGAGGTCCAGGGCGCAGAGAAGGCTGGGCGACGATTTCGATATCAGGGAATTTCACGACGTGATACTGAGGAACGGATCGCTCCCTCTGGGCATCCTGGAAGAGATCGTTGAAGAATGGATCAGGTCGAAAGAGGACTCTTGAACCAAAGTCTATCGCGCCATCGCCCCTGAAAATTATCCCGGCTGGTAAGGTCTCGGCGGAAGTCCGAGCTGGAACCCTTTTCGGCACCTTTTCAATCTCAAATCAAGTAGATGTCACTAGGCTTGTGTCGTGGCTCACTGGATATCCTCGCTGCGGGTGGTAGAATTATTAGCTTGTATATCAGCGGAGTTGTGGACGATGGTTTCGCCTGCACGGGTGGTAGTTCACGTTTTCCTCTTGGCCCTCTTGGCTGCTGCTGCCGTGGCCGACGACTACTACGGCCCGCCGGTGATCGATGTTTCCGGGAAGAAGAGCGTAGTCAAGGGCTCGTTCCAGGCGCCTAACCTGCGCGCGGCCACGCTGGAGATCACCAACGGCTACGGGGGCGCGGCGCGGGCCAAGTCGGTGCTCGTCAAGCTCAACGGCGTCAAGGTCTGCACCCGTGCCAACGTCAATCGGAGTATCGGCTCCGCTTCCATCCCGCTGCTGCTGGCCGCCAAGAATAAGATCAAGATCGTCGTCAAGGGCAGCGGGGCGCGAGTGCGGATTCGCGTTGTGCCGCGCGCAGCCGACTTCGACCGCCTGGTCGGCTGCGGCGACAGCCTCCTGGCCGGCTTCCAGGACGGCTCCCTGGTCGAGACCTACCAGGTATGGGGCTTCGGCACTCAGATCGCCCGGCAGACCGGGGCCAGATTCGTGCTGCCACTGATCAGAGAGCCGGGCATTCCCCCCCGCGTCAGGATCGAGGACGGGCAGCTGATCATCCCCGATCCCGACGAGCCGCCGGGCAGGCGCAAGAATCCGAACCAGCAGTGCGACAACCTGGCCGTCCCCGGCGCCACGGCCTGGAACACCCTGAACACCAAGAGGCTGGGCCCCAATCCCCTGTTCGAGATCATCCTCGGCGGGGAGGAGACGATGATCGACCAGGCCGCCAGGCTCGAGCCGACGTTCGTCGTCCTCTGGATCGGCGCCAATGATGTCCTCGGCATGGCCACCAGCACCGACCCGGACGACCACACCTGCCTGGAGACCTTCCGGCGCGACTACGAAACTGTGCTGCGGCGGCTGCGAGCCACCGGCGCCAGCGTCGTCGCCGCAAACCTGCCCGACGTCACAACCATTGCCGCGCTCGTAGAGCCCCCAACTTATATACAGATGACCGGGGTGCCCGCGGACGCGCTGATACTGATCAATGATCTATTCAACTTAGACCTTTCCCCGGACGACTACCTGACGCCCGACGAGGTCGCCCGGATCAGGGCCACTGTGCGGCAGTTCAACGCCGAGATCGCCAAGCTCTGCGCCCGCTACGGCGTGCCGCTGGTCGACGCCTACACCCTCACCCGGCTCTGGGACAGCCAGGGTGTCCGCGTCGCCGGGCAGAAGCTGACGACGGAGTTCCGCGACGGGATCTTCAGCCTCGACGGCATCCACCCCTCCAACACCGCCCACGCGCTGATCGCCAACGAGTTCATCGACCTGATCAACAGCACCTACGGCGCCGGCCTGGCTCAGATCGACGTCGCCGCTGTACTCGCCCAGGACCCCAACCGGCCGGCCTCGACTTCACCTGCGGGTATCGCCGCCCTTTCCTTCGAAGGCGATCCCCTCGGGCCGGCGCTGCGCCTGCTGCGCTCGGGGCGCAAGCCGGTCGCATCCGAGCGGCGCTGACGCTGCGGCTCGCCGCCGGCGACATCTGGACAGCCCGGCGCCGGCGGGCGCATATTGGGGCGTGGACGACCCGCGACAGATCGACTGGTTCGACCTCTCCAGGCTGCTGAGCGGGACCACAACGCAACGCTCCGCCGCCCGCGCTCTCGTACGCCTCAGGATCATGGAGCTGCTGGCCGACTACACGCCGGCGCTCTGCGGCACCGTGCCGCTGGGCTGCGACCTGCCGACCAGTGACCTCGACATCGCCTGCTGCGCCCCCCGCCTGCCGCCGTTCGCCGAGGTCCTGCGCGCGCACTTCGGAGACCAGCCGGGTTTCAAGTGCCGGAAGAAGCCGCTGGGCGGCGTCCGCTCCGTCGTCGCTCGCTTCCGCACCGGGCGCCGGCGGGTCGAGGTGGTCGGGCAGGAGCTGCCGATATTTCGCCAGCGGGCCTTCGTGCACATGCTGGCCGAGGCGCTGCTGCTCCAACGCGCCGGCCCGGAGGCGATCGGCGAGGTCCGCCGCCTCAAGCGAGAGGGGCGGACCACGGAGGAGGCGTTCGGAGAACTCTTCGCCCTCGCCGGCGACCCCTACGAGGCGCTGGCGGCGATCTACGAGCGGGAAATCCTCGGGATCCGAGGCTGAGCCGGGGCGTGCGCAGCCATCGCGGGATCTGCCGGGAATTGGATTCGCTGCAGATCGAGATCAGGTAATGTTCAGCTGATATATTGAAACAGTATTGGAGTTAGATTACTATATCGGGGAGTGCGAACTACTCCGAACTTCGTTTCCGGTGGGATCAAGTCTGCTTAGACAGGGTGGGAGTATTGCTTTGGCCAACGGTTCCGCGGAGGGAAACCGCAAGGGGAGCGGCTCCGAGGAGGTCGGCCCCTCCGAACGCAGGGAGCACGAGCGCAGGAAGCACAAGCGGATCACGTCGTTCGCCACCCTCGTCTACCGGCCCCTGAAAAAGCTCGATGGTCAGCGGGGGGTCACCCACTACATGCCGGCCGATTCCTTCAACCTCTCGATTGGCGGCGCCCTGTTCTGCGCCAACAAGTGCATGGAAATCGGCGAGCGGATAAAGGTGAGAATCCGGCTCTTCGAAATCCTGGCCGACGACCCCGATTCGGACCTCCTGGAGATCGCCGGCACCTCCGATCTGGTAGCGGTGGCGGAGGTTCTGCGCACGGAGGAGAATCCCGATGGCGGTTGCCGGATGGCGGTAATATTCGTCGACGTAATCGATGGCGACGTGGGGGCCCTGAACGCATTCATTGGGAAGAAGGAAGAGCACGGCGACCGCTGAGCGGTTGGATTACGCGGCCGCCCTCTCCACACTACCTGCTCCCCGGGAAGTGCTCTTTGTGCTGCCCGATAGCGTAGGGGGGCTTCATGCCCTCGCAGCGAGTCGTACCGTGTGTGCCCTGGCTCTGGATCCGCTCAGTCGTGGCGCAGCGCCGGCAGTGCTACCCATATCGAGGTGCCCTCGCCGCTGCTGGAGTCGACGCCGATCTCACCGTCGTGCTGAGCGACAATCTCCTTGACGACCACCAGCCCCAGCCCCGTGCCGCCGTGCTTGGAGGTGACGTAGGGCAGGAAGAGGCGCTCGCGCACCTCCTGGGAGATGCCGCCGCCGGTGTCGGAGAAGCGCATCTCGACATGGCCGTCCTCGCGCAGGGCGGTGGCGGCAGTGAGGGTGCCGCCGCCGGGCATCGCTTCGACGGCGTTGCGGATCAGGTTGCCGGCCATGCGCAGCAGCGCTTCGCGGTCGCCGCTGATCTGCGGCAAGCCCTCGGTGAGATCGGGTACGATTTTGACGCCTAACTGCTCCGCCGTCTCGCCGAAGGCGGCCAGCGCCTCGGAGAGCACTGCGTTGACGTCCTGCGGCGACATCCGCGGCTCCGGCAGGCGCCCGAAGCGGCTGAACTCGGTGGCCAGGACGTCGAGGCGCTCGGCGTTGCTGATGATGTTGCCCAGCGCGGCGTCGAGCTGCTGGCCCAGCGCCTCAGTGCCCGCCTCACGCGCCGATAGCAGCTGCTGGGCCGAGAGCTTGATCGGGGTCAGGGGGTTCTTGATCTCGTGGGCCACAGTGCGGGCCAGGTCCTTCCACGCCTGGAGCTTCTGACCCTGGATCAGCGAGCTGACGTCGCTGAACAGCAGCACCGTACCCAGCTCACGGCCCTCAGCGTCGCGGATGGCGGTGGCGCCGACCCTGTAGTTCAGCGGCAGGCCGGCGTGGCGCACAGTCATCTCCCGCTCGAGTGAGCGCGCCCGCTTGGAGGCCAGCTCATTGAGCAGCTCCTTCACTACTTCGCCGCCCTCGAAGCCGAGGAGCCCGCCCACCTCGGCGCCCAGCGTTTCCTCCTCGCTTCGTCCGATCATCTCCAGGGCCGCCGAGTTGGTGCTGGCGACGCGTCCATCGCCGTCGATGGCCAGCACGCCGGCGTCGACGCTACGCACCAGGCCTTCGAGCAGGCGCCGCGCGCGCTCGGCCTCGCGCCGCAGGCGCAGGACGGCGATCTGGCGGTCGATGGCGTTGATCAGGTCGCTGATGGAGAACGGCTTGCGGATGTAGTCGTTGGCGCCGACGCGCAGGGCCCGGATGGTCGCCTCCTCATCGGCGAAGGCGGTGATGACGATCGAGAGCAGCCCCGGCCGCCTTGCCTTGACCGCCTCGAGCAGCTCGATGCCGTCGATGCCGGGCATGCGAACGTCGGTAATCAGCAGATCGTAACGC
>CAYOXX010000120.1:0-5789 GCA_964408025.1 uncultured Acidobacteriota bacterium
CGGCTGGGCCGGAGCGCTCGGCGGAGAACCGGCTTCGCAACCGCAAGACGGCTTCGGCGATCCGCGAGTTCCACCTCTTCGCACTCGGCACTCAGGGCGCAACGATTTCCGTCTGGTGGCCGGAGAGGTAACCGCGCATGGCGGACGAGGGCAGAGAACAAAGCGACCTCCTGCACAGCAGCGCGCGCCGCGACCTCCTCTGGATAGTGCCGCTCAACCTGCTCTTCGCGCTCCTGCTGATCTCGCAGATCGCGGCGCCGCTAAAGGGCTTGACGGGCGACGAGCCCCACTACCTGGTACTCGCCCACAGCATCGTCACCGACGGCGACCTCGACCTCTGGGACGACTACAACGAGGAGGCCGCCTGGCGGGCCTTCTACGCCGGGCCCGAGCTGAGCCCCCACTACGCCGCCGGCGTCGGCGGCCGCTACGCCACGCGCACCACCGGGCTCAGCTTCTACCTGGCGCCGTTCTACTGGATCGGCCTCGCCACCGGCGCGGTCGTCTTCTGGGCCAGGCTGGGGATGGCGCTGCTCTACGCTGCCCTGATGGCCGTCGTCTACCTGCTCTGCCGCGACCTGGGGCTGCCGCGGCGGGCGGCCGCCGGGGCTTGGCTGTTCGGCTCCTTCACCGTGCCGCTGGCCTTCTACAGCTACAGCATCTACCCGGAGGTGCCGGCGGCGCTGCTGACGGTCGCCGGCCTGCGCGCGATGCTGAGGTGGGAAGGCCGCGGGGCGCGCCAACCGCTGCTGGCCGGCCTCGCGCTGGCTCTGCTCCCCTGGCTGGGTCTCAAGTACGCCGCCGTCGCCGCGGTCGCCGGCGTCGCCTTCCTGGCGACGACGGTGCGCAAGAGCGCGGCGCCACTGCGCTCGGCCGGATACCTGCTGCTCTTTCCGGCGATCTCGGCAGCGGCCTTCGCCCTCTTCCTCTACTCGTTCTACGGGACGCTCTCGCCCGCGGCGATCTACGCCGGTGTCGGCGACGGCTCGCGCCCTGCCGCCGAGCTCAACCGCGGGCTCTTGGCCGCCGACGCCGGCACACCGGCCGGCGTCCTGCGCCTCGGCCTCGCCTACCTATTCGACCAGCGGGACGGCATCCTCTTCTACAGCCCAATCTTCCTGTTCGGCATCGCCGGCCTGATGCTGATGTTGGGGCGGGTTCGCGGCGGCTGGACGATGCTCGCCATCTTCCTGGCGCACTGGGCGGCTTACTCCTTCAGCGGCTGGAGCAGCGGCCACGCTCCGCCAGGGCGACCTCTGGCGGCGGTGGCCTGGGTGCTGGTGGTAGGCATGGCCTTCGCCTTCGCCCGCCTTCGGGGATCGCTGGCGCCCGTCGTCCGGGTGGCGGCGGCCACAGTCGCCGTCGCCTTTATCGCCGTCTTCATAGCCAACAACTTCCTCCTCTACCACGTGATCCTCGGCCACACCGTCGCGCACGGAAACAACTTCCTGGCCAGCGTCACAACACCCTTGGATCTGACTCAGCTCTTCCCTAACCTGCTTAATCCACAGGACATCCACCCGATCCCAACCGTCCTCGCGGTGGCCGCAGCCGCCACACTCGTCCTCATGCTCTACCGAATCGGCGCCAGGTCGGCACCGCCAGCCGCCTTTCCCAAGCCGGTCGCCTACGCCGCGGCCGCGGGGATCCCTCTGCTGCTGTTCGCGGCGGCCTACCTCGATGCCGAGCTGATCTCACCCGAGACGATGCAAGGGGGCGGCGCGGTCCGCCTGGTCTTCCTCGACGAGGGCACCTACGGGCTCGAACCGGTCGGTAGGCGCGGCCTAGAGCAGCTCGGCTTCTGGGTGCGGGGCGGCGAGGCGGCGCGAGTCGACGTGGTCTGCGGGCGGCGGCCCGAAACGCTATACATCGACGTGCGCAGCCCGGTCGATTCGCAGGCGGTAGAGTTGCGGGTCGAGGGCGCCCTTTTCCGTCTCCGCTTCGAGCGCGCGGGCTGGAAGAGGACGATAGAGGTCCCAGGCGAGCTGGCGACCCGCTGGATGCACCGCGCGCTCTTCCGCCTGCGAATCTCCAGCTCCGCCGCCTTCACGCCCGCCGGCGACCCGCGCGAGCTCGGCTGCCAGGTCGCCGTCTACGCCCGGGAGCTGGAGCGATGACGTCCCGCTACGCGGTTATCGGCGACATCCACTCGAACCTGCAGGCGCTCGAGGCGGTCCTGGGCCGGCTCGAGGTCGAGGCGCCCGACGCCGTCTTCTGCCTCGGCGACGTCGTCGGCTACGGCTCGGAGCCGAACGAGTGCGCCGAGGGCGTGCGCCGCGTCGCCGGCGGGCGAACCATAGTCGGCAACCACGACATCGCCGCCTTCAGCGCCGACCCGGCCTACGGCGAGTGGTTCAACCCCGTCGCCAAGGCCGCCGTCGCCTACCAGCGGCGCGTGCTGACCGCCGAGAACCTGGCCTGGCTGGAGTCGCTGCCGGTGACCATGCGCGACGGCGAATGCCTCTTCTACCACGGCTCTCCCGTGGATCCCGATCACTACCTGCATTCCGCCGAGGACATCCGGATGGCCCTGGCCGTCCTCGGCCCGGACGTCGAGTACAGGATCATCTTTTCCGGCCACACGCACGTGCCGACGGCGGTGGAGATCGCGCCGGACGGCTCGCTCACACTCGACGTGCCGCGCGACAAGAGCGACCTGGAGGACGTGATCGTGCGCCTCGACGACAACCTCCGCTACCTGGTCAACCCCGGCTCTGTCGGGCAGCCGCGCGACCGGGTGCCGGACGCCGCCTACCTGCTCGTCGACCTGGACGAGGGGCTGCTGCGCTACCGGCGGGTGCCGTACGACGTCGGCGAGGCCCGGCGCCGGATCGTCGAGGCCGGCCTGCCGGCCTTCCTGGCCGCGCGCCTGGAACGCGGAGTGTGACCCCCCCGTCCCCGAACACCGCGAACGCCGAAGCCGCGGTCACGGTCGTCGGCGGCGGGCTGGCCGGTTGCGAGGCGGCTTACCAGCTCCTGCGCGCCGGCCTGCGGGTGCGGCTGCTGGAGCAGCGGCCGGCCTCGATGACGCCCGCCCACTCCGGCGGCCGCCTGGCGGAGCTGGTCTGCAGCAACTCCTTCCGCTCCGACCGCCTCTCGGCCGCCCCCGGGCTGCTGAAGGCCGAGATGCGCCTGCTCGGCTCGCTGATCATCGCTGCCGCCGACCGCACCAGCCTGCCCGCCGGCCAGGCGCTGGCGGTCGACCGGGAGCGCTTTGCGGCCGAGGTGGAAGCGGAGCTGGCCTCGCGACCGGGTTTCGAGCTGGTCCGCCGGGAGGTCAAGTCGGTACCCCACGAGGGGCCCGTCATCGTCGCCACCGGGCCGCTCACCGCGGGCGCCTTCGCCGAGGACCTGGCGCGCCTGGTCGGGGCCGGCTACCTGCACTTTTACGACGCCGTGGCGCCCATAGTCGTCGCCGACACCGTTGACCAGTCGCTCTGCTACCTGGCCAGCCGCTACGGCAAGGGCGGCGCCGACTACCTCAACTGCCCGCTGGACCGCGAGCAGTACCTGGCCCTCCTCGCCGCCCTCAGGGAGGCGGAGCAGTACCCGGCGCGCCCGTTCGAGGACGAGAGGTTCTTCGAGGGCTGCCTGCCGGTCGAGGAGATGGCGCGCCGGGGCGACGACGTCCTCCGCTTCGGCCCGCTGAAGCCGGTAGGCCTCCCCGATCCGAGCACCGGCGCCGAGCCGTACGCGGTCCTGCAGTTGCGGCAGGACGACCTGGCTGCCGAGCACTTCAACCTGGTCGGCTTCCAGACCAGGATGCGCGAGGGGGAGCAGAAGAGGGTGATCCGCCTGGTACCGGCGCTGCATCGCGCCGGGTTCGCGCGCCTGGGCCGCATGCACCGCAACACCTACATAAACTCCCCCGCCGTGCTGGAGGCCACCTGGCAGGTGCGCGGGCGGCCGCTGCTCTTTGTAGCCGGACAGCTATCGGGCATCGAGGGCTACGTCGAGTCGGCCGCCTCAGGCCTGGCGGCAGGGCTCTACGCGGCCCAGCTACTGCGTGGCGACGCCATCGAGCCGCTGCCGGCCACCACCGCCATCGGCGCCCTCGGCCGCTACGTCGCCGGGGCCGACCCAGAACACTTCCAGCCGATGAACGTCACCTTCGGACTGCTCGATGGTGAAGATCTACCGCGCAGGCCGCGACGCCGCCGCCGCCAGGCGCAGGCAGAGCGGGCCCTCGAGCACGTAAAGGAGTGGGCCCGGCGGCGAGATAAATAGATGGCGGACAGGAATACCTGCCAGGGCGCGTCTCCGCCACGGCGGAGTTCCCGGCGGACCAAGCGGTAGAGACGAGGGCGAACCCGCCATAGGCGGACAAGCTCTCCTGACTATCAACCTGAGAATCGGTGGGACAGGCATTCCTGCCTGTCACCCGCCGCAGGCGGGCATGGCTTGCAGTCCGCTGCTAAACGAGACAGTTATGGCTCCCGCTGCGCGGGAGCTGACAGACAAGAATGTCTGTCCTACCGAGACGTGTGACAGACAAGAATACCCGCCAGTGCGCGCCAAGGTGTATCGGCCCTCCTGCTGTGGAATTAATTTTCGCTGTCGGCTTTCGCAACAGACCACTTTTTACCGTCTCGTCAGGAATGTCTGCCCTCCTGTAATGAAGATTTGCTGTGGATTGCAGGAATTCCCACTCCGCCGCGGCGGAGTGGTTCCGCCCTCCTGCGATTGAGACGTTTTGGCCGGCAGGAATGCCCGAGCTTCCAGGATGAATTGTGCTATCTCTGCTTCGTCAGCTTGCGGATGTCGCCCTCGCGGTAGGTGACGCCAACGGCGTCGAGGTGCTCGAGCAGCGGTATGGCCCACTTGCGGCTGACGCTGAACCAGTCCTTGAACTGTGGTACCGAGAAGCCCCCGCCGGCGGCCCGCTCGCGGATGCCGGCCACTATTTCGTTCAGCGTCTCGCGGTGGTAATAGAGCCCCTCGGTCACCTTGACCAGCTCGCCGCGCGAGACGAGCAGGTCGAACATCACGCGCGCGTCGGTGTCGTCGAGGCCAGCCAGCGCCTCCGAGGCGTACGGGGGCGAGGCGCCGCCGCCGCGGTAAGCCTCGATCAGAGCCTCCATCGTTTCCTGCTGCTTCAGCGTCAGCTCGACGCTGTGGTCGCGCAGGGCGGCGAGGCCCTCGCGCAGCGTGACCTCTCCCTCGCGCTGCAGTGTATCGAGCGCCGCTTTGAAGACCGCCTCAACGGCGCCGCGGGGCAAGCCCCTGCGCAGCTCGTCGAGGCCGAAACCGTCAGCGAAGGCGGAGCGGCGGTGGGCCTCGGCCAGCGATTCGAGTATCCGCTCCCTGGTCTCAGCGAAGAGGGCGGCGCCGCAGGCGACCAGCGGCGACTCGCCCAGCAGCACGGCTTCGCCGGAGCCGGCCAGAGAGCTCAGCACCCCCTCGGCCGCCTCGCCGAGGATGCCGAAGCGCCGCGACAGATCGCGCGCAGCGACCGGGCCGGGCCTGAGAGCCAGCGTCAGGGCGCAGCGCCCCGGCAGGTCGGCCTCCCTCATCCCCCGCAGGTAGCTGAGGATCTTCTCCCGGTGGAGCCCGTAGGCCGGCTTGTTGTCCAGGACGGTGCCGCCACCGATGGTTATCATCGGCGAGTAGCGGCGCAGCACGAAGCGGTCGCCGACGACCGCCGTCGTCGGCGCCTCGAGCCGTAAGCGGACGTAGCCACCGCCGCCCCGGCGTATCGTCTTGCCAGAGAAGACGGCGACCCGGCCGATCTGCTCCGCCGACCCCAGGTGGAAGCGCACCCGCTGGTTGTGCTCCAGCTCGCAGGGCGA
>CAYOXX010000120.1:5799-6746 GCA_964408025.1 uncultured Acidobacteriota bacterium
CGGCAGTACAGGTCGAGGATGCTTGTCGGCTCCAGGACCCCCGGCTTGGTAAGGAGGTCGCCGCGGGCGATGTCGCGCTTGGAGAGTGCCGGCAGGTTGACGGCCACGCGGTGGCCGGCCCCCGCCTGCGCCACGCTCTCGTTGTGGACCTGGAGCCCCTTTACCGGGCTCCGCTTGCCCGAGGGCAGCAGCTCGACCGTCTCGCCCGCTGTCAGGCTGCCGGCGACCAGCGTGCCGGTGACGACGGTGCCGAATCCCTTCATGGTGAATACGCGGTCGACGGGCAGGCGCAGCAGCAGAGCCTCGTCCCTGCCGCGCACCCTGCCTGCCAGCGCCGCCAGGGCCGTGCTCAGCGCCTCCAGCCCTGCGCCGGTGGCGGCGCAGACCGGCAGAATCGGGCTGCCGACGAAGCGGGTCTCCTCCAGGAGCTCGGCCGTCTCAAGGGCGACCAGCTCGACGGTCTCCTCGTCGACCAGGTCGGTCTTGGTGACGGCGACCACGGCTGCCTCGATGCCGAGCAGGTCGCAGATCTCGACGTGCTCGCGGGTCTGGGGCATCACCGACTCGTCGGCCGCCACCACGATGAGGACTGCGTCGACGCCGCCGGCGCCGGCCAGCATGTTCTTGACGAAGCGCTCGTGGCCGGGCACGTCGACGAAGCCGACGTGCACGCCGCCCTCCAGGTCCAGGGGGGCGAAGCCGAGGTCGATGGTGATACCGCGGCGCTTCTCCTCGGCGAGCCTGTCGGTGTCGACGCCGGTGAGGGCGCGGACGAGAGCCGTCTTGCCGTGATCTATGTGGCCCGCGGTGCCGACGACGATGGACCCGGTCTCCATGCCCGGCTCAGGCCTCGCCCCGCAGGTAGCGGAGCGTCTTCTTCTTGCTCGCCCCGACGCCCGGCTGGTCGCAGGCATCGATGTCGTAGAGCGCGGCGGCGTAGGCGGTGC
>CAYOXX010000121.1:0-6398 GCA_964408025.1 uncultured Acidobacteriota bacterium
AGCATCAAGAGCGCGCTGCTCGACCAGTCGCTGGTGGCCGGCATCGGCAATATTTACGCCTGCGAGATCCTCTTCGCGGCCCGCATCGGCCCGGCCCGCCCGGCGGGCTCGCTCTCGCGCGGGGAGCTGACGTGCCTGGTACGCGCGGCGCGCCGGATCCTCAAGGTAGCCATAGATCTGGGCGGCGCGAGCCTGCGCGATTACCGGCACCTGGACGGCGGCGGGGGGCGGATGCAGAACAGTTTCAAGGTATACGCCAGGGAGTCGGAGCCATGCCACCGCTGCGGCGGGACTATCAGGCGCTCTGTGCTGTCGGGACGCGGAACCTTCTGGTGCCCCTGCTGCCAGGTCTGAGGTGACAGCGGCCTGCGGAGCGATAAATGACGATACGGATGGAATGAAGGGAGTGAGTCGATGAGCGATGAAATGGTTGACCTGCGCAGCGACACGGTCACCAGGCCGACGCCGGCGATGCGCGAGGCGATCGCCTCGGCGGAGGTCGGCGACGACGTCTACATCGAGGATCCCACCGTCGAGCGGCTGCAGGAGCGGACGGCCACGATGCTGGGTTACGAGGCCTCGCTCTTCTTTCCCACCGGCTCGATGGCCAACCAGACGGCGATCCACCTGCACGTGAGGCCTGGCGAGGAGGTCATCTGCGAGGCGATGGGCCACGCCTACAACTTCGAGATGGCCACGATAAGCGCCTTCACCGGTGCCCTGCCCAGGCCCGTGGTCGGCGAGGACGGTTTTCTTACCGCCGCTCAGGTGAAGGAGAAAATCAGTCCGCCCATCTACTACCGAGCCCAGACGGGCCTGGTGTCGCTGGAGAACACCCACAATATGCGCGGCGGGCGGATCCATCCGCAGGAGCAGGTGGAGGAGATAATCGAGCTCTGCCGCGAGCGCGGCGTGCCGCTTCACCTCGACGGCGCCCGCATCTTCAACGCCGCGGTAGCCTCCGGCAGGCCGGCGAGCGAGCTGGCGGCGGGCTTCGACACAGTCATGTTCTGCCTCTCCAAGGGCCTCGGGGCGCCGATAGGCTCGATGCTCTGCGGCGGCGGCGAGCTGATCGAGCGGGCCAGGTCGGTGCGCAAGATGTTCGGCGGCGGCATGCGCCAGGTCGGAGTTCTGGCGGCCGCCGGGCTCTATGCCCTCGAGCACCACGTAGAGCGGCTGGCCGAGGACCACCAGCGCGCTCGGAAGCTGGCGGAAGCCCTCGAGGAGCTGCCGTTCGTGCGCATCGATCCGAGGCGGGTGGAGACCAACATCCTTGTCTTCGAGGTCGATCCGGAGACAATTACTGCCCCCGAGTTCGCCTCTAGGCTGAAGGAGAATGGCGTCCTCTGTGGCGTCTTCTCGGAGCGCATGATCCGTATGGTCACACACATGGACATCACCGACGACGGGCTGGGGCGCGTGACAGAAGTTTTGAGAACAGAATTCGCTTCTTTTTCTTAATTCGCTTGACAAAAAGCGCAAAAAACCTCTATTTCTGGATGAGTTTCTTAGCATGAGAAGGCTGGTAATGAGACTATTAGTTCTGAACACCATATTTATAGCGTTCTCGCTGCCTATGTTCGCCTTCGCCAACGGCGAGGATATCGATTGGCAGACCAATCTCGAAGCTGCCATGGAGGAGGCGCGGCAGCGGGAAGCCATTGTAATGGTGGACCTCTACACGGAATGGTGCGGCTGGTGCGGGGAACTCGACCGGCGGGTCTACACCGACAGATGGGTGATCTCATTCAGCCGCTGGCTGGTAAACGTCAAGCTCGATGCCGAGGATGGAGGCGAGGGTGAGGCTTTGGCAAGGCGTCACGGCGTTTCCGGTTTTCCGACGATACTGTTCTTGAGACATGACGGCCGCGAGGTGGACAGGATCATCGGTTTCCTTCCTGCGCAGCAGTTCGTCGATGAGATGCGCCACATTCATTCCGGCAGGGACACCTTCCTTTCGCTGCAGCTGGAGCAGGAGGGCGGGACGATCGGTGACGCCGGACGACTACTGCTGGCGCGGAAATACTTCGACCGCGGAATGTTCCTGGCTGCCGAGGAGCTGCTGGAGCGATATTTGGAGTCGGTAGGAGACGACGGTTCTGACGATTCCCAGTACGCGATGCTGATGATGGCTCACATAATGGTATTGCATCGGGATCTTGAGGCAGCGGAAGCCTTGCTGTTGGGGCTGCACGAGCGCTACCCGAATAGCGAATACGCGGCCAGGGTTCTCTTTTTTCTGGTGGTTACCCGACGCGGGAATGGGGATGTGGAAGACGCCGGCGCTTACCTGGCGGAGCTTGAGAGGCGATTCCCGCTGGAGCAAAGGCTGATCGCACTGGCGCGGCGATTCCTAGCTTCGAATTTATAGTTCAAGCAACTTGTCGATATTTTTTAAAAGCCTTCTTCGACGAGGAAGTCAACCAGGTCGCACTCCTCGCAACCCCGCCTGAGGCTGCGGCAGAAGTCGTAGTAGACCTGCAGGAGGCCCTGGTGTAGGCGGGCGTTGGCGGCGAAGCGAGGCTGCAGCCTGTCGGGGCCGAAGATGCGGCTGCAGGCGAAGCGGGTCAGCGCGTTGTGGGGCTGGCCGCCGAAGCGGCAGAGGAGTTCATGGAGGAAGACCTCGAGGTTCCAGTGCTGTTTGCGGCGCGCGAAGGCGAGCATCAGCGGAATGAGGATGTTGACTACTATGGTGGCGGCGAGGCCGTCGCCGATCAGCTTCTGGGGCCGCTGCAGTGTTGCTCCCGTGGCGGAGAGGTGGCGATCCCAGAACGGATCGGAGAGGCTGGTCAGCAGCCGCCGCAGGCGCACGCCGGCGTCGCGGGCAGCCACGGCCGTCGGGCGCTCGACGCTTCCCAGCGTGGCCAGGAAGTAGTCAAAGAGTTTCAAGCCGCTGATGCCGCCGAGCAGGTGCGACAGCGCCGCCAGGCGCCGGAAAGGATTGTTGGCCGGACGCGTGCGCGCCAGCTTGATACCGCGGACGACGACGAAGCGGTTCCCGGCCTGCGAGCGGAGCTCGGACCATAAAGATTCCAGCTCGCGCAACGGCGCGGGCAGCTCTCCGCCGCGGCGGGTGTCGAAGAAGCCGCTGCAGCCGTACAGGAGCGCAAGTATTACCTGCTGGCGTTGCTCGAGGGGGCGCTCGGCGACCGCGGAGCGCAGCAGGTCGAGGTGCAGCAGGTCGGCCAGTCGACTCAGCGGCTCCTTGTTAGCAAAGTAACCGGCGGCCTCCATGAGGCCCTTGTAAAGCGTCTGGTCGTAGCCGAAGGCGCGTGCGATGGCGGCCAGGCGCGCTGATTTGCTCTGGATGCGCGCGTCGCCGGCGGCGGCGATGAAGCGTAGCGCCTTATCCATCCGCCGCTCGTCTACAAGCGGGGCGCAGCGCCCGCGCATCGTGGCCGCGGCGTGGGGGTAGGCGACATCGTCACGCGAAGCGAGGATCCGCGCGTCGGCCAGGTACGGAAACATCTCGAGCAGGGGAGCGCCAACGTCGTCGGGCTTCTTGAGATCGTTCCACATGCAGACGCGCAGGATGACGCGGTCGTAGCGGGGATCATCGGCGTGGCCGTGGCGGTCCCAGTCGGAGGCGAATACGTGAACCTCTGCGTCGCCTTCCAGCGTCGGCCCGCCGGCCAGCCGCAAGCGGGCGCTGCGGAAGTCGGGTCCCGGCCCCTGGTTCCATCGTCCGGGGGAGAGAACCTTCAGCTTCCTGCCGTCGGCGACCCTGAGGTTGTCGTGGTCTAGCTGCTGGTCGAACCAGACCGCCGCTACAAGGCGTTCCGGAGTCCTTTCGGGTGTCTTGAACGGCTTGCCGTCTTCCGCGATCTGCTCCAGGTGCTGCAGCGATGGCTGGTAGATCTTCAGGAACACCTCGCTTCCGGCCTGGTACCGTATCGCGCTCATGCTCGGCCGCGCTCCCGCCTGGCTCCTCCGGAGGCGGTGCGGTGCGATTCGCGCCGGTCCTCCTTCGGCAAGTCCTCGATGTCCAGCGTCTCGTTCATGCTTCCCTGGCGGTAGCCGTCCAGGTCGAGCGCCGCGTAGGCGAATCCGGCTTCCTTGACGCCCGCGCTGATTTTGGCGAGCATTTCGGCGGCGAGGGCGCGGGGCAGCTCCTGCGGCGCTATCTCTACGCGGGCGAGCTCGCCGTGGTAGCGGACGCGGAAGAGCCTGAAGCCGAGCGCGCGGACTGCGGCTTCGGCCTTCTCGACCCGCCGCAGCCGCTCGGGGTCGATGCGCACGCCGTAGGGGAAGCGGCTCGCCAGGCAGGCGTAGGCGGGCATGTCCCAGGTTGGCAGGCTCTCGCTTTTCGAGATAGCGCGGATCTCATCCTTACCCAGACCCGCCTCGGCCAGCGGGCTGCGTACACCCAGCTCAGCGGCCGCGCGCATTCCCGGGCGGTAGTCGGACGCGTCGTCGCGGTTGCTGCCGTCGAACACCCAGCGCAAGCCCCTGCCGTCGGCGATCTCGCGCAGCTTGGCAAACAGCTCCCGCTTGCAGTGGTAGCAGCGGTCCGGCGGGTTGGAGCGGAAGTCTGGGATATCGAGTTTCTCGCTCTCGATCACGAGGTGGGGAAAACCTTGCCGGGAGGCGAGGGTGCGCGCGTCGGCGAGCTGAAACTCCGGGTGGGTCGAGCTCCGTGCCGTCACTGCCAGCATCCGTTCGCCGAGGTTTCGAAACGCGAGGAACGCCAGCAGCGAGCTGTCGCCGCCGCCGCTGAAGGCGACCACGGCAGATCCCGACTCCGCCAGCAGTGTTTCCAGCCGCTCCTTCTTCTCGGATATCTCCAGAGGCAGCTTCGCGGTCATGGGAACATATTAGCGGCGCCCCGGACGGTGTCAAGACGGCGTCCCTCTGCGGCGGCCGGCAAGGCCGGAAGCCTACCTTTCCAAATCGGCGGTTCTCGTGATAGGCTCTTGCGGTTTTGCAGGAGGAAAAGCGGGTATGCCGAATCTGGTTGTGCTGGGCGTCCAGTGGGGCGACGAGGGCAAGGGCAAGATCGTCGACCTGCTGTGCGAACGCTTCGACGCCGTAGTCCGCTTTCAGGGCGGCGCCAACGCCGGGCACACCGTGGTGGTGGGCGGCGAACAGTTCATTCTCCACCAGGCACCGACTGGGCTCCTGCGAGGCGTCGCCCTCAACGTGATAGGCAACGGCGTGGTCGTGGACCCGGCGGAGCTCCTGACCGAGCTCGGGAGCCTGGAGGAGCGCTTCGGAGCCTTGCAGGGACGCCTGGCGATCAGCGATCGCGCCCAGCTGGTGATGCCCTACCACCGCGACCTCGACCGTTGGAGCGAGGAGCGCCGGGGCGCGGCCAGCATCGGCACCACCGGCAAGGGGATCGGCCCGGCTTACGAGTACAAGGCGAGCCGTGAGGGCCTACGCGTCGGCGATCTGCTCGATCCGCAGATGCTGGCGAAGAAGATCGAGGGGCGGCTTGCGCGAATCAACGAAACGGTGCGCCGCCTCTTCGATGCCGACCCGTACGACAGCGAGAAGATGATCAGAGACTTCATCGGCTACGGCGAGGCGCTGGCGCCCTACGTTGACGACACCGTGCAGCTTCTCAACCGGCGGATCGCCGCGGGCGACTCGATTCTGTTCGAGGGTGCCCAGGGGACGATGCTCGACATCGACCACGGCACCTATCCGTTCGTGACCTCCTCGAACACGACAGTGGGTGGAGTCTGCGCCGGCTCGGGCGTCCCGCCCAAGCATATCCACGGCGTCCTCGGCGTCGTCAAGGTCTACGCCACCCGCGTCGGCGAGGGGCCGTTTCCGACCGAGGAGAAAGGTCGAGTAGGCCAGGAGCTCAGGGAGCGAGGCGGCGAGTTCGGCGCCACCACCGGCCGGCCGCGGCGCTGCGGCTGGTTCGACGCCGTGGCGGTCCGGCGCGCCGTCCAGATCAACGGCATCGACGCCCTGGCGATGACGAAGCTGGACGTTCTCGACCGCTTACGTGAGATTCCCGTCTGCGTCGGCTACCAGGTCGGCGGCCGCGCGATCGATGGCGTCCCAGCGACGGTCGAGGAATACGAGAAGTGCGAGCCGGACTACGAGCGGCGTCCCGGTTGGCGGTCGGACACCTCCGGTGTCTCGTCGTTCGAGGAGCTTCCCGAGGGAGCCAGGAATTACATCGACCACCTGAGCGGGCTCGTCGGCGTGCCGGTGGCCATTATCTCGACCGGTTCGGAGCGGTCGCATACGATCTTGCGCGACGATGTTCTCGGGGATCTGCCGGCTTGGTAAAACCGCCGGCGGAGGTCGCCGCGAAACTCAGCGGGTGCGCATTGTTGACTTGAACGATCCCCGTTACTATAGTTGGCGGGAGGGCCGTTAACTCAGTTGGTAGAGTATCTGCCTTTTAAGCAGAGAGTCGCTGGTTCGAGTCCAGCACGGCC
>CAYOXX010000122.1:0-6394 GCA_964408025.1 uncultured Acidobacteriota bacterium
GCCGTCCAGTGTCCACTTGTCGCCCCGGAAGTCGGGCAGGTGCGAGTCGTCGAGCAGGTTGAGGTGCTGCGTCCAGCCGTTTACCAGCCCCAGCCGCTCCATCGTCTCCGCGGCCGCCCGGTACTCGCTGCGGACGAGCCGCCGCCGCAGCTCCGGCACCTCGTTGGCGCGCCAGCTCGGGTGGTACTGGCCCATCAGCGAGACGGCGATGCGGCGGTCGATGGCGGCGATTGCCCGCAGGACTCCCTCTGTGTGGGCGAGGTTGTGTGGCAGCACCAGGTGGCGGACGATGAGCCCGCGGCGGGCGATACCCTGCCTGTCGGTCTCCAGGGGCCCGACCTGGCGGAACATCTCGGCCACAGCGGCGCGGTTGACCTCTGGGTAATTGGGCAGCGTCGAGAGTCGCCGGCCGGCCGCCTCTTCGCCGTACTTCATGTCGGGCAGGTAGATGTCGAAGACGTCGTCGAGCAGGCGGAGCACCTCGACCGAGTCGTAGCCGTTGGAGTTGTAAACGAGCGGCAGGGCGAAGCCGCGCTCGACTGCCAGGTCGAGCGCCTCGACGATCTGGGGCAGGAAGTGGGCGGGAGTGACGAAGTTTACGTTGTGGCAGCCGCGCGACTGCAGCGCCAGGCAGGTGTCGGCCAGCTCGCCGACGGAGATCCGGCTGCCGTAGGCCTGCTGGCTGATGTCGTAGTTCTGGCAGAAGACGCAGCGGCCGTTGCAGTAGGTGAGAAAGATCGTGCCGCTGCCGTTGAAGCCGCTCAGTACCGGCTCCTCGCCGCGGTGGGCGCAGGCGGAGCTGTAGACCGCGTGGGCCGGAGCGTTGCAGAAGCCGGTTTCCCCCGCCTCGCGGTCGACGTTACACTCGTGGGGGCAAAGGCGGCAACTGCGCAACATCCCCCGCAGGGCGGCCGCCCGGCGCTTCAGCTCGCCGCTGTGGTGGAGCCGCAGATAGGAGGGCCAGTCGTCAGCCATAACCATATTCTAACGCCTGAAGTCCATACGGACCACGGCCCCCGCGGGCACCGCCGTCGGGGGCCTGTTCTCAGTCGTGTCTCGAAATCGCGGCGCTATTTGATCTTGACTTTCTTTTTGGCCGTGGTGGTTTTGCCGTTGGGGCCGGTCAGTGTGATGGTGAACTGGCCGGTGGTGCCAGCCGGGACGTCGAGCCAGACATCGGTGTACTTGGGGGCGTAGCTGTAGCGGGTGATGCACGGGCCGGCGGGGCTGACGCTGACCAGCGACCCCATGAGCAGGAAGCGGCCCTTGATGCGCACACGCGTGACCTGGCCCGCCTTGATCGCTTTCGGCTTGGGCTTCTTGAGCTTCGGCTTTTTACACTTCTTGTCGTAGAAGAAGTAGAGGGTTGCGGTGGCCTCGGTGCCGTCGGTGAAGTCGATGTGCAGCGACACGACGCCGTCGGCTATCGTGCCGGTGACGTCCGGCTCATCGCGGGCCGCGTTGCCGTCGAAGGTCAGCGCGCCGGTGTTGGGATTGTACTGGGCCTCGCCGGTGACAGTGTAAGGTTTGGTGGGTTCGGCGGGGTCGAAGAGGAAGGCGGTGAAGGTGATCTCGGTCCCCTCGACCAGGACGCCGATCATGACGTTGTTGGCCGCCGGCGGTGGGGCGCCTATTATCTGGCCGCTGCCGAGGTACTGGCCGCTGAGGTAGTCGCTCTGGTTGCACAGGTAGATCGTGCCGAGCCCTATCTTGCCGAGAAACGGGACCTGGATGTTGATGTCGATGCTGCTGCCGCCGCCCTTAACCGTGCCGTAGAACGGCCCGTCCAGCCCGAGGTCGGCCGACTTGTCGAGGTTGAACGATATCTCGCTGCCGTCGACCTGGCCCTGGATGACGTCGTACTGCCGGAGGATGATTTCGGTGTAGACGACTGGAGGGCTGGAGGATTCGGGCTCGCTGGGGACTACCAGGGCGCCGTAGAGTATGTTCGCGTTCTGGCCGAAGACGAAGTAGGTTGGCAGGTAGGCGTCGGTTGTGGCCGCCGGTCCCGGCGAGTCCAGTGGGGTCAGGTCGAGGAAGCCCATGTATGCCTTGCCGTGCAGATTCACCCCTGCGGGCGATGCTTCGCGATCCGCGGTTTTGTAATCGTCGGCCCAGACGAAGCCGGCCGGCAGCAGCAACAGGGCGACCATCGAGGCGAGTGCTTTGCGACCCATTTCAATACCTCCGTTGATAGAATCGATTCCCAAATCGGCGGAGAGTTGAAGAGGAGATCCTGCCTCCCCCGGCGAGCGAACCAAGAGGGGGCCTTGGAGCCCCCTCTACGCTGCCAGTCTGCAATAATGATGGCGGTTGCGGCGCCGGGAATCAAGTTCAGAAATCACGCGGAAGCGCGACGCGCTGCACCGCGCAAGCGAGCAACGCCGACATCGATCTAATAAACATTTTCTCCGCCAAACAGTTCCACTTGCGATACGGAAAAAATTACACGTCTATTGAATCTTTCTATCATATCTCGGTGATTTAATCTAATCGCTGCGACCTAAGAGCGGTGTCACGCGATGAGGGCCTCGTTGACGCCCCGGCAGCGCCGGTGCTAGTCTGGGACAGCTAATTTCGATCGCTTGCCAGAGGAGGCGCACGTGGCCGCGAGGAGGATCGGCTATTTCACCTGCGTCGAGGTCGGCGGGCGCTACCTGGGCGCGCTGATGGTGACCGACGGCGCCGGCATCCCGCTGGAGTTCAAGTATACCGAGCCGATCAGGCCGACCCGCATCCAGGCGATCATCTACGGCGGCGCGCTGGAGCGCTACATAAAGATCGAGGTGATACGCGGCAAGCTGACCAAGTCGCTCGCGACGCGGCCGGAGCTGATCTTCGTCGACACTTCCGATCTCTCGCTCGTCGGGCTGTGCGAGGGGGTCCCGATGGTGGCGCTGCAGCGCGCCCGCATCCCGCACCTCGACCGGCCCGGCGACACGCGGCGCCCGAAGGAGAACGAGCTCATCGTGCAGGCGCAGGCGGGCAGCGACCCGCTGCGCCTGATCTTCGGTGCCGCCGACGGGGAGCAGCAGGATCGGGTGGCGGCGATGCTGGTGGAGCTCAGCGGCAGCATGGACCCTGCCGAGCCGCTCGAGCGCGTCGAGCAGGCGCTCCACGCCCTGCTGCGCGAGGAGGCGTAGCGGTCCGTGTTCCGCAAGTCCCGTCAGGTTCTGCGCAACGCCTGGCGCAGGCTGATCGAGGCGCTGCGCACAAGTTTCCTCGGGATAGACGTTTTCGAGGTGCGCTGCGCCATCGGCGCTCAGGCGCGCGGGATTCCGGTCGCCCCGACCTCTGCCATCCACATCCTGCCACTGGTCCCGCCCGAGCCGGAGATCGGCCGCGTGGAGTTCAGCGCCGTTCTGCACGAGGTGGAGGCCGCGATCGAGGCGGATGTGGCGGTGAGCGAGGGCAACTCCGTGATCGAGGTGGGGGTGGTCGACCTGCCGTCGCCCGCCCTGGAGACCGAGGTGTGCAGCGCCGATGCGAGGCTGGGCGAGGCGCGGCTGCGGGAAGCCGATCCGAGCCTGGGGCCGGCGCGGAGCCGCGGCGTCGAACTACCGAAGACCACGGCCAGCGTGCTGCGCGGCCCGGACGCGCCGTCGACACGTGTGCGGGAGGGATTGAGTGCCGCTGCCTCGTTGCCTGTGCGGCGCAGCTCGCTCAGCTTCTTCAGCCTACCGGCGGACAGCAGGATTGGCTACTGGCACGAGCTCGTCAGCCAGGTGGGCAAGCAGGCCCGGGAGCTGGAGCTGATCGGCATCTTCCCCGCCGTGCCCAGAGCCGGCGTGCGGCGGATGGGGCTGAAGCCCGAGACCGGCCGGCTGAACTTCTGGCTCGACAGCGCGGCCCGCGGAGCGCAAGTCGGCACGATGATCGTGGCCCGCGAGCGCTCGAGCGGCAGATTCCTAAGGGTTTTCGACCGTAGACCGGATAGCCGGGCCTCGTGAGCCCGCCGTCCGCCGGCAGGGTGAGTATGAGTAGATGATTACGCAAGAGGTGGTCTTCCTGTCGGCACTGATATTGGTGCTCTTCATCGTCTGGCTGGCACTGAAGCTCCACGTCAGGGTCCGGCGCACGCGCGCCAAGGAGATCAGGAAGCTGAACCTGGCCTCATACGTCACTTTCATTAACAACTACAAGCGCGGCGAGGAGGCCGAGGAGCGCGGCAGCCTTGCCGAGGCCTTGCGCTGCTACCGGCGGGCGCTGGAGAACCTGAAGGAGGACGTCGTGTCGGACGACCTGACGCGGGAGACCTCCTCCGAGCTGGAGGACAAGATCGCCGCCCTCGAGCAGCGCCGCCGCTCCTCCGGGTCGGGCGTGAACTGAGTCTTCGCTCGCCCCCCCTATCCCGCCTCTACGGCTCTCCTGCGGGCGGCCAGGTCGGCCGCCGTTTCGATGGCCGCCACGAGGCCGTCGGCCACCGCGGTCCCCCTGCCGGCGATGTCGAAGGCGACGCCGTGGGCCGGGCTGGTGCGCACGAACGGCAGTCCGAGGGTGACGTTTACGGCGCCGTAGGGGGCGACCGCCTTGACCGGAATAAGGCCCTGGTCGTGGTACATGGCGATCACCAGGTCGTAGCTTCGGCGCGCCTGCGGCGTGAAGAGCGTGTCGGCCGGCAGGGGCCCGCGGATATCGATACCCCGGCGGCGGCAGTCCTCGACGGCGGGGGCGATTACGCGGAGCTCTTCGTCGCCGAACATGCCGCCCTCGCCAGCGTGCGGGTTGAGACCGGCCACGGCCACACGCAGCCCGGTCATCCCGAAGCGCCCCAGCTCGCTGACGACGAATGAAATGAAGGAGGCCAGCGCCTCGCGTTCCATAGCTTCCAGGCAGTCGTGCAGCGATACGTGGACGGTGAAGAGCGCCACTCGGAACCCTCCACCCATGAAGATCATCTCGGTGCGCTTGACGCCGCAGGCGCCGCGCAGGAACTCGGTGTGCCCACCCGCCGGAAAGCGGGCGCCCGCCAGGCGCCACGATTCTTTAGAGACCGGCGCCGTGACTATCCCCTCAACCAGGCCCCGGCGCGCCAGCTCGAGCGCCCCCTCGAGGAAGCGCAGCGAGAGGCGCCCCGCAGCGGCCCCCGCAACGCCGCGCTCGATCGGCTCCTCATTCCCGCCGAGGTCGATGAAGTGGGCCGCGCCCGGAGTTACCGCGGCGGCCTCGGCGTCGAGGGGGAGCGGTGCGAACGGCAGCTCCTCGCCTGACCCGGCGGCGCGCAGGGCGGCGCCGTCGCCGATGAGGATGGGCGTGACGCCGGCGGGCGCCGCCGCGCCGGTAAGCGCCTGGAGACAGATCTCCGGACCGATCCCCGCCGCGTCGCCCATGGTTACAGCGAGGGCAATGTGGGTGGTGGCGGAGGCGGTGTGCTGCTCAGTCATCAGCACAAGAGCGCAGCGGGCGGGCGCGTTCTAACCGCGCCTGTCGCGCTCCTTGTACATGTACTTGATGTGGCGCTTCATCACGAGCATGTTCGGCTCGCGCATACGGTTCACCTTGATGCAGTCGCGGTCGTACCACTCTATGATACCGCGCAGCTGCTCGCCGTCATTGAGGACGATAACCATCGGCGTCTTGCCGGCCATCTGCTTCAGGTAGTAGAAGTTCTCGGCGTTGGTCTGCGCTGGGGGGACCTGCTTGCGGCCGGTCGCTGCGGGCGCCGTGAGAGTGGTGAGCTTGCTCTTGAGAGCCTTGGAGCCCGCACGGGATTTCATCTCAGCGAGACGAGGGCGGATAAGCTTCCGGGCCATCATTCTCTCCATGCCGTCCGAGCCGGCTCGGCAGTTCGACGGCAACTGGTAGGGCGGGGGGTGGGGGCGCTGACCTTGTAACTGCGTGCCCACTCGTGCGAGCGCGGCACTTCTGCAATGACCACCTCGCCGCTTTACGAATCTAATTTCGGCGCCCGCGAACGGTTACGGCGATTCTCACGCCGCTCCGTAGCATTGGAATAACTGACCAAATTTACTAACATAAACGTTAGTAGAAATCAACCCTTAGTTTTTGATCCCTAGAGGTATAGGACTCGGGATCGCGAGACCGGCGGGGTGGGTAAGCTTCCCCGTTGCGCCGCAGCGGCGGCTGAACCTATAATTGCGGTTCGCAAGATTTCTCGCCATGAGCAGAACGAGGCCAGTAGGAATACTACCTTTTGTGGCCGCTTACGTCGCGGCCGCGCTGTTTTGGCCGCTCGTGCGCAGCAGCAGCCAGACCTCGACACCCGATGGGGTCGACCGCACGCGGATCGCGGACTACGACATCCAGGTGACGCTCGACCCGGCGGAGAAGCGCCTTGTGGGGCGTGAGACGATCAGCTGGCTCAACACCGACGGCCCGGCAACCAACGAGCTTCGCCTGCACCTCTACATGAACGCCTTCCGCAGCCCCGGCA
>CAYOXX010000123.1:0-6313 GCA_964408025.1 uncultured Acidobacteriota bacterium
GGTCCTTGATGCCGCTGGCGCGGTCGACCAGGCCGACCTGCTCGCCCCCCTCGCCCCCCTCGCCCTCAGACTCCGCTTCACCATCCCCTTCCTCCTCCTCGGCGCGCGCCCGCGCCCTGACGCCATGTGCCACCAGGGAGGCGAACTGGCGGTTGTCCTCGGTGAGCTCGGACTCGATCCGGCCGGCCCTCAGGAAGCTCCCGGGCTGCTCGATCCTGACACCGACCTCCAGCGTCAGACGGTGCTCCTGCTGGTCGAACACCAGCCGGTGGCATTCGATCGCCGTCGGCTGCTCCTCGTAGGTGCCGGTTCCCACCTCTTCGTCCGCCTGCGCGGGACCGGCGTGTTCCCCTTCGGGCGGCGGCTGCGCCGCCTCCTCGGGGTCGGGGAAGAAGGTGGCCTGCACGTTGCCGCGCAGCGCCAGACGCTGCGAGTCGGTGCCGAAGACGAAGCTGTCGGCTCGGCCGCTTAGGTTGCGCACGGCGAAGCTGGCGGGAGTCTGGGTGAAAATGCGCCTCTGGGCGGCGACGTAGTTGAGTGTGCGGCTGCGCAGGTCGAGGCCGTCGGAGCTGACCACGCGCACGTCGCCCTCTATCTCCATGAAGGCGACCTCGGAGCCCTCGAACCGCGTCTGGGCGAGCCGGCCGGTCACGGTTAACGTTCGCTCCTGCGTCTCGCGCACCATGGTGAAGTCGAGGAAGTGCAGCTCGCCGTTCTTGTAGTTCTCCTGCACCGCTGCCGAGATGGCGATGTCGCCGATCTCCAGCGTCACGTCCTCCATACGGCTCAGCAGGTCGCGCCGCAGCTCCGGCGCCGGCGGCGCCTCGGCGCGCCGCTCGGGGGGCCGGATGCTGAGGATCACGAACCAGACGAACGCCCCCAGGAACAGCGTCAGCAGGATCTTGACCGCGGTGGACGTCTTCATAACCTTCTATTTTACCACGGAAAGCGCAGGCTTCGGCATCATGCGGGCAGCTCCGCCAGCGGTTGGCTCTCGCCGTCGGCTAAGACGGCCTCCCGCGCCGTCGTGTTGTCGGGGACTGCGGCGCCGGGGCAGAGGATGCAGCGCCGCAGGTCGCAGCCGTCGCCGATGCGGGCGGGCCCCAGGCAGAGGACCTCGCGCAGGGAGCAGCCCTCACCCACAACGGTCTCCGGCGTCAGCGCCGAGCACCGCACCGAGCTGCCGAGCCCGACGCGTGCGGAGGGGGGCACGAGGCTGCCGACCAGCTCGGCGGTGGTGGCCTCCAGCAGCCTGCGGGCGGAGCCCAGGTCGAGCCAGCGTCCGCCGAAGCGGTAGCCCAGCACCTTCTCGCCGGCGGCCAGCATCGGCCCGTAGACGTCGGCTATCGAGTCGTAAGCCTCCCTGGGCGGGGCGTAGTCGAACCAGCGCGGCTCGATCACGTGCAGCCCGGCGAACATCAGCGATTCGCACTGCCCGGTCGCGGCGCCGGGCGGGAATCCCTCGATGCTGCGCACCGAGCCGTCGCCGCCGACCATGACGGAGCCGTAGCGTCCCTCTTCGTCGCGCCGCAGCGCCAGCGTGGCGGCGGCGCCGGCCCGGCGGTGGGCGCGGAGCACCTCGGCGGGGTTGACGTCGACGAGCACGTCGGAGTTGAGCACCGCGAACGTCTCGCCGCCGAAGAAATCGCGCATGCGGCCGATGCCGCCACCGGTGCCCAGGATCGGGTCCTCGAGCGAGTAGGTGATGCGCACGCCGAGATGGGAGCCGTCGCCGAGCACCCCCCGGACCGTTTCGGGCAGGTGGTGCAGGTTTACGGCGATCTCCGTGATCCCGCCCGAGCGCAGGACGCCGACGCTGTGCTCGATCAGCGGCACGCCGAGGAACGGCACCGCCGGCTTCGCCAGGTAGCGGCTTATCGACCCCATCCTCGTCCCGAGGCCGGCCGCCAGTATCATACCTCTCACGCTCCCCGCTCCAGACTGGATTTCCGCGGAGGTTGCCTACGCGGTCCGCGATCCCGTAACATACCGCGAAATCGGGGGGGCAGGCAATGGACGCCTCGCTGCGCCGCAAGCTGATCATCGGTCTCGCACTCGGCTTCCTGCTCTACCTGGTATTCGCCTTCCTGGCCGACCTGCGGGAGGTGCTCGAGGTCGGCGGAAGCTTCCCCTGGATACTGCTGCCCGCGGTTATCGCCCTGGCTACCGGCAACTACCTGGTGCGGCTGGTGCGCTGGAACTTCTACATGCGCTCCCTCGGCATCCGGCTGAGTGGGCGCGACAGCGCGGCGGTCTTCTTCGCCGGCCTCGCCATGTCGATAACGCCGGGCAAGTTCGGCGAGCTGCTCAAGGCCCAGTACGTCAAGAACATCGACGGCACGCCGCGCCGCCGCACCGGCACGATAGTGCTGGCCGAGCGGCTCACCGACCTGATCGGCGTCCTCCTCCTGGCCTCCTTCGGCGTCTTCCAGCTCCGCTACGGCGAGCTGATCTTCTTCGCCTGCCTCGCGCTCATACTATTCGCCCTGGCGATAATAGCCTCCAGGCGGCTGTCGCTCGGGATGCTGCGCCTCGCCTCGCGGCTGCCCCTGGTCGCCCGCGTCGCCCACAAGCTGGAGGAGGCATACGAGAGCATCGCCTCGCTCGTGCGCCCGGCGCCGCTGCTGGCCGCGACGGCGCTCTCGACGCTCGCCTGGGGCTGCGAGTGCGTCGGCTTCTTCCTGGTGGTCAACGCCCTTCCCGGCGTCGAGGTCGCTTTCCACCACGCCCTCTTCATCTACGCCTTCGCCACCGTCGTCGGGGCGGTGACGATGCTGCCCGGCGGCCTGGTGGCCACCGAGGGCACCATGACCGGCCTCCTGCTGCTGCTCAGGGTTGCGGCGGCCAAGGCGGTCGCGGCAACGCTGATCACCCGGCTGGCCACACTCTGGTACGCTGTCCTGATCGGCCTCTGCACCACCGTCCTGCGCCGCCGCCTGCTCGAGGGCGAGGGCCGGGGAGCGGAAACCGCCGAGGAGTCCGCCGCTTCACAGCGCTGACGCCCGTCATACCGATACGGGAAGCAGGTCCAGCTCCCTGCCCCCTCCTTCTCTTCAACGCCTGGATGAAGCGGCGTACACTCACCACTGGCTGGCGTCGAGGACTTGGTGCCTGCGCCAGCCGGAGTCGTCGGTGTCGGGGTAGTCGGTGCGGAAGTGTCCGCCGCGGCTCTCCCGCCGACGCAGGGCGAACGAGGCGATCGCCTCGCCGGCGACCGCCATGTTCCCCAGCTCGAGCCAGGCGCGGTCGGGGGCGCGCGCTTCGGTCTCAGCGCGCAGCTTTCGCAGGAGGCGTAGGGCCTCGAGCAGCGAGGCCTCGCAGCGCTCGATCCCGACCGAGCGCCACATTGTCTCCGTCAGCTCGCGACGCCTTCGCTCGATCCAGGCGGCCGAGCGGAGCGGCGGTTCCATATCCGGCGCCGTCGGCACGGCTGCCGGCGGCGTCGGCGCATCGTCGACCATCGCCTCGCCGCAGCGCGCCCCGAATACAAGTCCCTCCAGGAGCGAGTTCGACGCCAGCCTGTTGGCCCCGTGCACGCCGTTGCAGGCCACCTCACCGGCGGCGTAGAGGCCGGGCAGCGAGGTCCGACCCCAGAGATCGGTTTTTACCCCTCCCATGAAGTAGTGGGCGGCGGGCAGCACCGGTATCGGGTCGGCGGCCAGGTCGAGCCCGTGTTCCTTCAGCGTGGCGCTGATCATCGGGAAGCGCTCGTGGGCGTAATCCCGATCGCGCGAGCGGAGGTCCAGCGTTATCGTTTCGCCGCCCTGCCTGCGAACCTCCGCCATGATCGAGCGGGCCACCACGTCGCGAGGCGCCAGCTCGCCGTCGTCGTGGTAGCGCCGCATGAAGCGCTCGCCGGCGGCGTTGCGCAGCGCGCCGCCCTCGCCGCGGATCGCTTCGGTGAGCAGGAAACGGGCCGCGCCCGGGAGGTTGAGGGTAGTGGGGTGGAACTGCACGAACTCCATGTCCTGCAGCCGCGCGCCGGCCCTGGCTGCGATCGCCACCCCGTCGCCGGTGGCGAACGGGGGATTGGAGGTGAAGCGGTAGAGCCGGCCGCAGCCCCCGGTGGCCAGCATCACCGACCGGCCCAGCAGCGCGCGCGCTGCGCCGCTCTCGCTATCCAGGACCCAGGCCCCCGCGCACCTGCCATCGCGCACTATCAGGTCGACGGTGAACATGTGGCCGAGGAACACGATGCGGCGCAGCGACTCGGCCTTGGCGCTCAGCACGCCGACGATCTCCCTGCCGGTCGAGTCGCCGCGGGCGTGCAGCACGCGGCTGGTGCTGTGGGCCGCCTCGCGGGTGAACGCTAAGCGGCCGCCTTCGCGGTCGAACGCGGCACCCCAGTCGATCAGCTCCAGAATGTAAGCGGGGCCCTCGCGCACCAGCGTGCGCACGGCCGCCTCGTCGCAGAGCCCGGCCCCGGCGGCCAGAGTGTCCTTGGAGTGCAGCCCTATGCGGTCCTCGTCGCCGAGCGCCACCGCCACTCCGCCCTGCGCGTGCTCGCTGCTGGAGTCGCGAAGCGAGTCCTTGCTGAGCACGGCGACAGAGCCCGACCTCGCAGCCTCGATCGCCGCCCTGAGCCCGGCGACGCCGCTGCCGATGACGATGTAATCCCACCGCGAAGGCGTGACCTTGCTATCGACCACCTCGGACCTCCGGAACGTCGATGGATGAAGATACCACAAATCAACCCCCCCCCTTCTACCTCAAGACTTAAATGGAGCCTTCGAGGCGGCGTGCCGTGGCCGCAGAGATAAGAATCCATTTGCCAAGCTCGCGCTACCGTGCTATATAAATAAGGGACGCACTTGGCACATCGCACCGTTTCGGTTGCGCTGGAAAAATGGATGCCGACGAAGAACTGAAGGGGCTACTCAAGGATCTGTCCCGCGAGATCAGCCGTTGCTTGGCCAGCCCTGAAAACCAAGCGAAACTGGAAAAGCTGCAGCAGAACAAGTACGAGCTGTACCTGATACTTGAGTCCGGTGAAAACTCCACGCACAAGCTGACGCCGGGCCCAATCCTGCCGCTGCAGCTTCAGCCCCAGCCGCAGCGCCCGCCGACCAGTCGCGTCACCCGCTTCACGCTCAGCGACGACGACAAGGACTTCCTGCGAACGCTGAAGATCAAGGTGGACTGATCCCTCACGGATTCCCCTCCTCCCCAATTAGAGTTCAAGTTGTAGCTGTCCGCCTACTGCAGAGGGTACCGAATTATCTTTCGAAGGTTGCCAGGACGACATAATTGTCATTGCGAGCGTAAGCGAAGCAATCGATATCGGCTGTGGAGATTGCTTTCCGCCACGGGCGGTTCCGCCGCTGCGGACTCCCTCGCAACGGCAATCAAGGCGGGCTAGCCGTCGAGGACGCAGCGGCAGGCGGCGTCGGCGATGCCGGTGATGCTCTCCACGCCCTTCAGAACCCTGTCGGCGCGGCGGCCCCAGGCGACCAGCGGCACCGGGTTGGCGGTGTGCGAGCGGGTGGAGGCGTCCTCGATGTTGCCGTGGTCGCTGCAGAGCATCACGCAGTGGCGCTCCAGGTCGGTCGTATCGAGCAGCGCCCTCAGCATCCGCTCCAGGAGCAGGATCACCTCGGCGGCCTCGATGTCGATCCGCCGGTGGGCTGCTGCGTCGGTGAGGAAGAACTCGTAGAGCACGAAATCGTGTTTCCCAAGCAGGCCGGCCAGGTTGGCGGCAGCCGCTTCGGGCGAGTGCTCGGGCACGTCGAAGCCGTTCTCGATCAGGAAGCGGTTGCTGAAGTCCTGGAAGATCGCCTCCCCCGTGGCGATCTGCCACACCCAGCGCGGCCGCAGCCCGGCGCCGAGCATGTGCAGCGTCGAGGCGCTCATGCGGCCGGGTGGCCGCAGGAAGTAGGCCGGCGTGAAGGCGTTGGCGAAGGTCGCCCGCTTGCCCGCCCGCCGCAGGCGCAGGAAGATGCTGTCGGCCTCCAGCAGGCGGCGCAGGCGGGCGTTGGGCCAGCCGCTGAGGTGGCGGCCCAGCAGCCGGGCAGTGTTGACGCCGGTGAAGATGGCCGTCTGCCCGGTGGCGCTCTGGGGCAGCCCGGGCACCCCCATGGTGGCGTCTACCGAGCGAGCGGCACCGCCGCGGAAGCCGTAGTTGACCTCGATATCGGGCCCGAAGCGGAGCAGCTCGACTCCCGGCTGCAGCAGGGGATTGCCTTCCGGCGCGCCGAGGCCTAGGCCGTCTACGAAGAGCAGCAACAGGGACATCGCCCACTACCCGCGAGGCGAACAAAGGGGGGGAAGGCCGCGGCCTTCCCCCCGTGGCGTTTCCGTTGTCGAGGTGCCGCTA
>CAYOXX010000124.1:0-6151 GCA_964408025.1 uncultured Acidobacteriota bacterium
GTCTCCACCACCAGGTAGCGCAGCCCCGCCTCCAGCCCGCGCAGCTGCTCGAGGCGCTCCTTCAGCTCGAGCTCCGAAGGCGGCTGCTGGCAGAATCGCTGCAGCGCCTCGCGCCGGTAGGCGTATATGCCGACGTGCCGGAAATGGAGGCGCGGGTCCGGCTCCCCGTCGCCCGGATAGGGGATAGGCGAGCGGGAGAAGTAGAACGCAAAACCCTCTGCGTCGGCCGCCACCTTGACCACGTCGGGGCGCAGAAGGTCCTCCGCGTCGAGGATCGGGCTTCTTAGGGTGACTACGTCGACATCGTCGCGCTCGCGCAGCGGCCGCAGGCAGGTGTCGACGGCCGCCGCGGTCACTGTCGGCTCGTCGCCCTGGATGTTAACCACCACCTCGGCGTCCGTGCACCTGGCCACTTCCCATACGCGGTCGCTGCCGCTGCTGTGCCGGTCCGAGGTCATCACCGCCTCGAAGCCGCAGGCGTCGACCGCCTCAGCGATCCGCTCGTCGTCCGTGGCCACGATGACTTTGTCGAGCAGCTCGGCTTGCGACGCCCGCTCGGCCACCCAGCAGACCATCGGCCGGCCGAGCAGTTTCGCCAGCGGCTTGCCCGGAAACCGCTCCGAGGCGTAGCGCGCCGGTATGATTCCGATTGCCCACATAGACGCAAACCACGAGAATGTGAATTGCTTTAGGGGGGATTTCACTAGAGGCCCACTACCACTATACTACAGCCCGGCGGGCACAGTCAACGAAGGGAGGAGATTGAGGTAAACCGTTATTATTCAGTAAGTTAACATACATTTCACGACTATATACCGCTTGACAAGATCACCGACGTTTCCTACGATGATTTCGGTCCGGTCAGGGCAGAGAAGCAGATTCGGATCGTGAGCGCTTGGCCGGGCGATGCGGAACGGGCGGCGGTTGCCATCGCCAAGTGAGCGAGGCGGGCGGCGCGCAGCCGCGGGCAGGGCGCTCCGGAAGGCGGCAGGGTCAGGATGGCTCAGAGATGATTCGCGACGCCTTTTCCCGCTACGTGGGCGGCCTGCGCGACTTCCTCGCCAGGACACTGGTCATCTTCGATCCCAACTTCCTCACCTTCACCGGCCTCGTCTTCAACATCCTCGTCGGCGTGCTCTTCGCCTTCGGCCACATCGTAGGCGGCGGCTACATGATGATCCTGGCCGGCGCCTTCGATGTCCTCGACGGCGCCGTGGCCCGCGCCGGCAAGCGGATCACGAGGTTCGGGGGCTACTTCGACGCGGTGATCGACCGCTACTCCGACCTGGCGGTCCTGGTCGGCGTCATGGTCTACTTCGCCGCGCTGCGGAACACCTTCTACCTGGTGCTGACCGGCATCGCGCTGATCGGCTCGATAATGATCAGCTACGCCCGCGCCCGCGCGGAGTTGACGATCCCCCAGTGCAAGGTCGGCTTCATGGAGCGCCCCGAGCGCCACATCACGCTGATGATCGGCGCGATCTTCAACCACCTGATCACCGCCATCTGGATCCTCGCCGTCACCACGCACATCGACGCCATCCACCGCATATACTTCACCTGGAAGGAGATCAAACGACTGGAAACAGAAGCAGCAGACAAGAATTAGCAGGGAAAACAAGAACAACCATCTGTTTCGCAATAATACTATCTCGTAAATATGCTAGTTTTTGCTGGTCTTTCGAGCGGGCTCTGTTCGCCGCGCTCATCCATATCAATGATGTGTGGCAATATAGTTGGTACAATTGGATAAAGTGCTTTATTCCGAGTAAGATACGGCAAAAATATGTGGGAGTCTTTGTTCTTCCTCTATGAGTACTGCTCTGCGAGGCCGAGCTCGGGTAAGGCATCGGCGGCGGGGACGCGGGCCTTGGCGATCTCGTAGGCGTCCTTGTTGTCCAGCAGCGCGTTGACCAGGGCGATGTGGAGCTGGTGGCCGGCGCGCTGGGCCACCACGTGGCCCTGAATGCTGGGCCCGAGGAATGCCAGGTCGCCGAGAGCGTCGAGTATCTTGTGGCGGACGAACTCGTCGGGGAAGCGCAGGTTGTGGTTGAGTATGCGGTTCTCGCCGATGACGATGGCGTTCTCGAGCGAGCCGCCCAGGGCGAGGCCGTTGCGGCGCAGCATCTCGACGTCCTTGAGGAAGCCGAACGTTCGCGCCGGAGCGATCTCCTCGCAGAAGGTTTCCTCGCTGATGATCAGGCTGCGGCTCTGGCGCCTGAGCAGCGGGTGCTCGAATTCGATGGTGTAGGTGATGCGGAAGGAATCGGATGGGTAGATGGCTATGCCCTTGCCGTCGCCGCTGATCTTCACCGGCTTGAGCACCTTCAGAACCTTGCGCAGCCGGGTCTGAGCCCTGGCGCCGGCCTCGTGCAACATGTAGATAAAGGGGGCCGCGCTGCCGTCCATGATCGGCAGCTCCGGCCCGTCGATGGCCACCTCGATGTTGTCGATTCCGAGGCAGTGGAGGGCGGCCATGAAGTGCTCGACGGTCTGCACGGAGGCGCCGTTGTTGCTGATCGAGGTGGCGTAGACGGTGGTCGAGAAGTGCTCTGGGCGGGCCGGAATGCGGGCGCCGTCGAGATCCTCACGGATGAAGGTTATCCCGGAATTGGTAGCGGCCGGTCGCAGCTCCATCTTGACTCTGCGGCCCGTATGAAGCGCGATGCCTGTGAATGCAATGGGATCTTTAATCGTTTTTTGGTAAATCATATATGCTAATACCCCACCCTATAACAACCCGATATATTCTCAGCATATCTCGTGCCAAAGTTAACGAGCGCCTGGGAGCGATATAATATCTTAGTAATCAGCATGTTACTGGCACCTGTCGGCCCGCTCGCCCGCTCGAGGCGGTTGTTTGTTGCGTTATTACAACAGCAGACGACCTCCAGTTGTGAAAACGCCAACCTTTTCGGCCGGCGAAATCGGGCGGACTATAGAACAGGTCGAGGCAAATGGCAAGAGGCGGCGGAGGCTTATGGTGTCGCGAAGTAGCCCCTGCGGTGCCTGATCGTCAGGTCCGGCCGGCCCCTGACGCTGACCGCGATTTCGCGCCAGCGGCCGTTGCGGACGCCGCTGGTGGGGTAGTAGGCGATGGTGTACTGGCTGCTGAGGTCGCGCCCGATGGCGGCGTAGATTTCGGGGAGGTGGCTGATGAAGCTGGGGAAGTACGCCTGCCCGCCGGTGATCTCGGCCAGCGAGTGGAGCTGTCGAATTGTCGCCCGGGTCTCGTGGGCTCGCGTCTGGGCGCCGGTGAGTGTCTGGAGGCCGACGGAGTAGAGTATGACGCCGGTCTTGGGCAGGTAGTCGAGCACCTCGTCGAAGTCGAAGGCGCTGTCGGTGTCGTCGCCGTCGGAGAGCAGGACAACGGCCCTCTTGCCCCTGAGGCCGAACAGCTTGCGCGCGGTGCCGGCGACGGCGTCGTAGAGTGCGGTACCGCCGTTGGGACCGGTCAGGCGAATCGCCATCTCCAGCGCCATGGTGTCGCTGGTGAGCGGCTGGTAGAGGATGAGGCGGTGGTCGAAGCCGAGCACCATCGCCGCGTCGTCCTCGCCGATGAGCGAGCCGACCAGGTCGACGGCGGCGGCCTGCGAGCGGGCGATGCGGTTGCCGATCATGCTCGAGCTGATGTCCAGCAGCAGGGCCAGCGTCAGAGGCGTGCTCTCGGCGGAGAAGAAGGCGATCTCCTGAGGCGCCCCGTCCTCGGCAACCGCGAAGTCGTCACGCGTCAGGCCGCGCACGTAGTTGCCCTCGGCGTCGGTGACCGCGGCGTATAGTGTCACCAGGTCAACCCGCACGCTGATGCCCACTTGCGGTTGGTTCCGGAGCACCAGCGTATCGAGGGCTCGCCGGCCCGACCGCGTCCTGGCCTCCGCCCGGATGCGGTGGACGCTGGCGGGCGAGAGGTTGCGGACGGCGAAGCTGTATGGCGGCGCCGCGAGCACCCCCAGGCTTTCGCCGTCCAGGAACACCTCGACGGACTCAAGCTCCTCGCCCTCGGCGACGTAAACCTCCACCTCGACGACGCTCTCCGCTATCAGCCGCTCCAGGGGGGTGGGGGCCACGATATCCACCCGCACCGGCTGTTGGGGCTGCGCAACGGTAGGCAGCGCGGCCGCACTGACGGCCAGCAAGGTAAGGAGAATTCTTAGCGGCTCGCTCATTGACGACGAGTATAGCAGGCGGCGCCCGTCGGCATCTGTAATCCCGACAACCGCCAGCGGGTCAACATCTCCAGGCGGTGCCTAATGCCCGGAGATGAACTGTATCACCTCGACCACCGCGACCAGCTCGCCGACAGTCCAGCCGTCCAGCGGCGCCACGTCGCGGGCCGGCACGGCACTGTCTCCCCAGAAGGCGAGTGCGTCCTCGGCGGTGCCGTGACAGGCAGAACACGACTCCCGCATCCGCAGCGGCCTGAAGTAGCGCAGTGTCCCCGCTGACCTGTCCAGCCTCACGAACTCCGGCTCAGCCGTCCGCCTGACGAGGAGGTCGAGTGCCTCCTCCTCGATCTCGTCGCCGGTCTGCCCGGCCGCGGAGAGCAGCCTGACGGAGAACCTCTGCCCCTCGGCGCCGATGCGGTTGAACTCGACCAGGTTGCGATGGAAGGCCACGGCCAACAGTGCCGCCTCCGGCGTGAGCCGGTCTTCGTCGGCGAGGCGCCTCAGCTCCTCGCCCTCGACGGCGGCCGCCCCACTCAACCTCTCGATGGCCAGGGCGATGGTGCGGGCGAACTCGAGACGCAGGTCGGCCAGGCGTAGATCGCTCGGCACCTGAGCGGTGCCGTTGGCTGTGCTCGGCTCGCCCGGCTCCATAACGAGCTGGAACACGACCACGATAACCAGCACAACGGCTACCGCCAGCCCGCCGGCGATGAGGGTCATGACGCTGCCGTCGAAGCGCCTTCGCCGCCTAACTTCTTTCTCGCCTTCGCCCATACGGCATCGCCTCCCACGCGTTGTTCAGATTCAATCGTACCACATTATTCCCGGACGGGGCGGCCGGACGGGGCGGCATGAACTCAAGCGCGGATGCGGAGGTAGTCGCTGGTCAGCTTCTCGATGCGAGCAGCGTTCGGTTCGAAGCCAAGGCCCGGCCCCTCGGGAACGGCGATCGTCCCCTCGCCGCTCACCGTCACCGGCGGGTCGATGATGTCTTCGGCCCAGTAGCGGTCGCTGCCGGAAATATCTCCGGGCAGCGAGAAGTTGTCGAGCGTGGCCAGGGCGATGTTCAGGGCGCGGCCGATACCGGTCTCGAGCATGCCGCCGGGCCAGACCGGTACGCCGGCCTCGCGGCAGAGGTCGTGGATACCGATGGCCCGCGTCAGTCCGCCTACCCTCCCTTGCTTGATGTTTACCACGCGGCAAGCTGCCAGCTCGAGCGCCGCGCGGGCGTCCGCCAGGCTTTCGATGCTCTCGTCGAGGCATACCGGCGTGCGCAGCCTGCGCTGCAGCGCCGCGTGGTCCACCAGGTCGCCGGCGGCCAGCGGCTGCTCGATCATCATCAGGTCGAATCGGTCCAGGGCTTCGAGGCTGTCGGCCCGCTCGAGCGAGTAGGCGCAGTTGGCGTCGACCATCAGGGGCAGGCGCGGAAAGCGTTCGCGGACGGCGGCGACGGCGTTGGCATCCCAGCCCGGCTTGATTTTAATCTTGACGCGGCGGTAGCCGCGGTCGGCGAATTCCGCCACGCGTTCCAGCAGCCCCTGCAGCGTCGGCTGGATGCCGATGCTGACGCCGGTGGCGATCTCGCTCCGCGTGCCGCCCAGCAGGCGGTGCAGGGGCTCGTCCCGCCGCAGCGCCTCGAGGTGCCAGAGCGCCGCCTCGAGCGTCGCCTTGGCCATGCGGTGGCCACGGACGAAGCCGCTCTCGTCGGCGAACGTCGCTGGGTCGCCTGAGATGCGCCCCTCCAGGAGAGCGGGGACGAGGTAATCCCGCAGCACGTACCAAGCGGTCTCCGGCGTCTCGGCGCTGTAGAACGGGTCGTCGCCGGCGGTGCACTCGCCCCAGCCCTGCAGGCCGCCGGCGCTGACGGCGGCCAGCAGGACATTGCGCTCGTGCTGCACCCCGAAGCTGGTTTCGAATGGATGGACCAGCGGCATGCGCAGGCGGCGCAGCTCCACCAGCTCCGGCCTCACGGCACGCTCCGGCAG
>CAYOXX010000125.1:0-5920 GCA_964408025.1 uncultured Acidobacteriota bacterium
ATGGCAACCGAAAAACCTGTGCCATTTAGGAAGTTATTTTCGAGAAACGCTATAAAGGGCGCGGAAGGGATTGCTTCGGATGTCGCCGGCAAATGGTCTGCGAACCTGGGCGGGACATGTGGGAACATTTTCGATGAAAGAATGATGAGCCGCCTGTAGAGGACTGCATCAAGCGAGGCGAAAAGATACCTAATTCTTCATCATAAGTTATTTGTTTTGAATAGGATAAACGGAAGAGTTGACGAAGGTTCCTCTGTTGATCATTCCATTGTTCGGCGTGCGCTTAAAGAGCGGGCCATCGTTACCTTGTCGGCGTATTCGAGGTTGGAACCGACGGGCAGGCCCAAAGCGATGCGGCTGACGGCGACGCCAATCGGCTTGAGCAGCTTGGCCAGGTAAACCGCTGTCGCCTCGCCGTCGACCGTCGGGTTGGTGGCCACGATCACCTCCTTGATCTGGCCGTCCTCGAGCCGCCTGACTAGACCCTTGACCGTCAGGTCGTCCGGCCCGACGCCGCTCAGGGGCGACAGCACTCCCATGAGCACATGGTAGAGGCCGCGGTAGTCGCCGGTGGCCTCGATGGCCAGCAGGTCGGCTGGGCTCTCGACAACGCATACGGTGCTGCGGTCGCGTCTTGCGTCGCGGCAGACGGCGCAGGGTTCGGCTTCGGTGATGTTCCAGCAGATGCCGCAGTGGCGGACCTTCTCCTTGAGGTCGACTATCGCCCGCGCCAGCGCCTGCGCTTCTTCCTCGGGTTGGTTGAGGATGAAGAACGCCAGGCGCGCGGCGGTCTTGGCGCCGATGCCGGGCAGCTTGCTCAGCTCGGCGACGACGCGCTCGAGCGGGTTGGCGTCGTGGGCCATGGTCTCCTCGCGTGGTTTGGGAGTCCGAGCGTGACTTACTCCTCGTCCCGGCCGGCCAGCGCAGCCTTCATGTGCCGAATAGAGCAGAACTCCCCACACATCGAGCAGGCGTCCTCGGCGTGGCTGAGCATCTGGCCGCGTTTCGCCGTGGCCGTCTCTGAGTCTATGGCCATCGCTAGCATCCCCTTCCAATCCAATGCCTTGCGCCGGCGGCTGATCTCCGCGTCCAGCTCGGCCGCTCCGGGGATGCCCTTGGCGACGTCGGCAGCGTGGGCGGCGATGCGGGCGGCGATTACGCCCTGGCGCACGTCGTCGACATCGGGCAGGCGCAGGTGCTCGGCGGGCGTTACGTAGCAGAGGAAGTCGGCTCCCGCAGCCGCGGCCACTGCGCCGCCGATGGCCGACGTAATGTGATCGTAGCCCGGCGCGATGTCGGTGACGATCGGCCCCAGCACGTAGAAGGGGGCGCCGTGGCAGAGCTCCTTCTCGATCTGCACGTTGGCCTCGACCTGGTGCAGCGGCACGTGGCCTGGCCCCTCGATCATCACCCCGACGCCGGCGCTCAGGGCCTCGGCCTGCAGCTCGCCCAGCGTTATCAGCTCCTGCAGCTGGCTGCGGTCGGAGGCGTCGGCGATGGCGCCGGGGCGGAAGCCGTCGCCGAGGCTGAGCACCATGTCGTAGTGGGCGGCGATCTCCAGCAACCGGTCGAAGCGCTCGTAAAGCGGATTCTCGAGGCCGTTGGCCAGTATCCACTCGATGAGGAAGGCGCCGCCGCGGCTGACGACATCGAGGATGCGGGGATCGCGCTCCAGGCTCTCGATCGCCGTCCTGGTGACGCCGCAGTGTACGGTGATGAAGTCGACGCCCTGAGCGCCCTGCTCCTCGATCGCCTCGAAGAGCCGCTCCGGGTCCATCTTGCTTATCCGCTTGCCGGAGCTCGCCAGCTCGACCGCCACCTGGTAGATCGGCACGGTACCGACGGCTACGGGGCAGTGGCGCAGCACCTTGCGGCGGATCCTGGTCAGGTCGCCGCCGGTGGAGAGATCCATCACGGCGTCGGCGCCGGCGGCGAGCGCCGCCTCGAGCTTGCGCAGCTCGGTGTCCTCGTCGGGGCTGTCCTGGGAGGAGCCGATGTTGGCGTTGACCTTGGTCCGTAGCCCGGCGCCGACGGCCAGCGTGGCCGCGCCCTCGTGCTCACTGTTCCTGCAGAGGACCGCGTAGCCGCTGGCCACCTGGTCGCGCAGCCAGGCGGCGTCAACCTCTTCGGCACTGGCGGCGGCTTCCGCCTCCGGGGAGATCACGCCGTCGCGGGCCATCTCTATCTGCGTTGTCATCGTCGTCTCCGAATGCAACACCTACTTGAGGCCGAAATATTTCTTGATCCTGGCAAGTATCCTGCCCTTCAGGTCCGGTTCCTTCTTCCGCTCGCGGCGCAGGGCCTCGTCGGCCTCGATCCGTTCCGTCAACTCCGCACGGCGCGCGCTGAGGCTGGCGCTGAGTGCCTCGACGATCGACGGGTTGCGCTCGAGCACGCGCTTGAACAGCTCCCGGTCGACCCGGTAGCAACCGCATTCGCTGATCGCCGTGATCGAGGCCGTGCGGCGCTCGCCGGTCAGCAGCGCCATCTCGCCGAAGTAGTCGCCCCGGCGTAAAAGCTTGACCACGGAGTCGCCGCCGTCAGCCTGCCGAACCGACACCTCGGCCACTCCCGAGTATATCACGAAGAAGCTATCCCCCTCCTTGCCCTGCTCGATTATCCTCTCGCCCGCCGCGAAGAGGGCGAACTGCATCCCCTCGACTACCTCTTGCAGCTCCTCCTCGTTAAGCGGCTCGAAGACGTGGATCGAGCGCAGGCGCCTCGTCATCTCCTCCAGCCGCTCGGCGCGGTCCTGGCTTTCGGGCTTCACCTCGTGCAGGTAGACCTCGCGCAGCGGCACGGGGCTCTCGATGAGGCTGCGACGGAAGTGGTACCAGACCTGGCGCCGGATCTCGCCGTCCAGCGCTTCGAGTCTCTCGTAGTCGCGGTACCAGTAGCGGACCTCGTAGTCGATCCAGTGGTCGCCGAAGTCCCGCGCCAGGACGCTCGGCACCGGCGTATCCTCGACCTCCGGATTGCTCTTCAGTATCGGCATGATGGCCGAGATCACGTTGTCCGGGGAGGCGGAGTAGGGGGCGCGCACGATCAGCTCGCGGCGGTGCGGCGTCGGCGGGTCGGAGTAGTTTACGATCCGCTCAGAGGCGACGAGCGAGTTGGGCAGCACGTGGTAGTCGTGGCCCAACGTGCGCAGCTTGATTGCGCGCCAGTCCATCTCCACCACCTTGCCGACGGAATCCCCCACCTTGATCCAGTGGCCGGCCTTGATAGGGTGCTCCAGGTGCAACGCCAGGCCGCTGAAGAGGTTGCCGAGGGTGTCCTGCAGCGCCAGGCCGAGCACGACGCTGATCACAGCCGCTGAGGCCAGCAGCGAGGTTAGGGGTATCCGATATTGTTCCGGCATGCTCTCGTTCAAAATCACGAGGCTGATGAGCAGGAGGCCGAAGAAGATGAGGCTCTTGATCAGCGCTGGCGTTGATGTCTTGCGGCGGCGGTCGACGATTAGGTCGAAACTGACAAAAACGATTACTCTGGCGATCAGGTAAGCGATCGCCAAGGTGAAGAGGATCGCGACTGCGATCGTCGCCCCCTCGACCCGAAAAACCTCGACTGCCCGAGAGGCCGTAGCGCTCAGCACTAGCAGGAGAATCGGGGTGCGGAACACGCGCAGGCGCGGGCTAAAGCGGGTGAAGAACAGAAGGAGCAGAAACAGCAGCCAGCTTAGTAGGATAAGGCCGTCCTGCAGATGGAGGCCCGTTCCGGCCAGGCCGCGGTCGACTGCCGCGGCGACGTTCGCGGTCATCTACTTCCCTCCGCTGCGCTCCGGATTAGCCGCACCAACTCCTCCAGGTCCGGCGCGCCCTGGAAGAGAGATATAGCCGCCAGGCCGGCGACCGGCAGGCCGAGCAGCTGCGGGAAGTTCTCCCTGTTGATGCCGCCCAGGGGCAATACCGGCAGCTCCACGGCCTCGCAGGCCTCCCGCAGCGCCCCGGTGCCGAGCGGCGGGCCGTAGCGGGCCTTGGACGGGGTGTGGAAGACCGGCCCGAAGGTGATGAAATCGGCCTCCGCCCCCGCCGCCTCGCCCGCCTCCTGCAGGCTGTGCGTCGAGACGCCGATTATGAAACCCTCCGGGGCCACGGCCCTCACCGCATCCGCGGGCGCGCTGTGCCCGCCCAGGTGGACGCCGTCGGCCTCGGCGGCTATCGCCACGTCGAGGCGGTCGTTTATCAGGATCTTCGTCCCCGATCCGCGCGCGCTCTCGACAGCCAGCCTCGCCAGCGCGAAGAGATCGCCGTCGGCCAGGTCCTTCTCCCGGACCTGCACTAGGTCGACGCCAGCGCCGACGGCACGGCGTAGAAACGGCCCCGGGTCCCGGCCGGGCAGCGCCTGGCGGTCGGTGATGGCGTAGAGGAGAAAGCGGTCAGGTGAGTCGGGAAATGGCATTGCGGATCTCGACGACGGCGCCGACGATTAGCACGAGGCCGAAGCCGCTCACCGCGCCCCGCAGTATCGGGCTGGCGAACAGCTCAGTTAGCCACGGGGCGCCGAAAAAAACCCCCGGCCAGAGGGAGCTCCAGGGGACGGCGATAAGGATGACGCCGGTGACGATGAAGTAGGCCACCACGGCCAGCGCTGCAACCGGGTTGGGTCTGTCGCTCATGCGCTCATCGTAGCATATCGTCGGCGTAACCTCCATCGCGCGGGCCGATCGCGGCGCGGCTATCGCGTTGACAGCACAGCTCCAAGCCCGTATGCTGCTTCCGGAATTGCGAGAGGGAAGTGAAAATAAATGAGCAAGGATAAGGATAAAGATAAGATCAAGATAACCGACAAGCGCAAGTTCGAAGCCGACGGCACTCCTCGTGAACCGGCTGGCCAGGAGCCAGCGCCGGAGAAGGCTGACGCCGGGGCCACGACGCAGGACGCTACGGAGCCGGAGCCCGAGCAGATAGGCGACGTAGAGCCCAAGGAGGACGCCGAGCCGCTGGGCGAGGGAGAGGCCTCCGAGATCGAGATCGATTTCAAGACCTTTATCATTAGCCTCGGCACGCAAGCGATGATGTTCCTGGGATTCGTTCCCGATCCGGTATCCAAGGAGCTCGAGGTCAGCCTGCCGCAGGCCAAGCAGATGATAGACATCATCGCCATCCTGCAACAGAAGACGGAGGGGAACCTCGATAAGGACGAGGCCAAGCTCCTCGAGTCCCTACTGTTCGACCTGCGCATGCAGTACATCGAGCGCGGCAAGAAGTCGTGATGCGGGGCGGGGGCGGCTATTGAGAAGAGCGATCGTCCGGAAAGCATGCCTTCTGGCGGTTCTGCTGGCGGCGGCTCCGCAGCCGGCGGGCGGCCAGGACCTCCCGGTCGCGGTGCAGTCTACGCCGGCCAACGTCGCCCAGATACGCACCCTCTGGCAGCTCTACCAGGCGGCCGAGGGCGAGCCGGAGCGGGCCGAGAGGCTGGCGGAGAGGATAATCGAGCTCCGCCACCGTGCCGGGATGCTGGGCAGCACCGGCTGGGCGAGGGCCTTCGCCATGCGCGGCTGGCGGTGCCGGCAGGCCGGCGAGTTAAACGCGGCCGTCGCGGAGTACCGCACCGCGGTGGCGCTCGAGCCGTCGGCCCGCGAGTTCCGCGTCGCCATGGCCTCGGCCCTCGCTGCACGAAATCCACTGGACGTTGGCTCCTACATGCCGGCCTACCTGCAAGCGGTGTGGGGCAGCTTCGATTCCGCCCGCGGGCGCTACCTGCTGCTAGCCGACTCGGTCCTCTGGATCGGCTTCACACTCCTTTTTGCCGGCTGCCTGTGGAGCGGCGCGATGCTCATCCGCTACCTCCTCGTCGCCCACCACACGCTGGCAGAGTTGCTGGCCGTCCCCTTCGGGCCAGGGCTGGCCGGGCTGCTGGCGGACGCGGTAATTGTCTCGCCGCTGGCATTCGGTGTCCACATCGGGTGGGTGCTGCT
>CAYOXX010000126.1:0-5852 GCA_964408025.1 uncultured Acidobacteriota bacterium
TGGGATGTCGCGTGGACTTGACGACCCCGGGTGCGCTGCGCGAGTCGATGCGCGCCGACGTCGATCCGGTTACAGGGAGGCCGGTCTGGACGCCGCTTGTGGCGACGTCGCTGCTCGTATTCTTCGTCCTGGCCTGCATGTGCTTCCCCACTCTTATCACGATCTACGGCGAGACCGGGAAGCTGGGATGGCCGCTTTTCGTACTCGTTTACACGTTCGCCCTTGCCTATATAGCCTCGCTGGCCGTCTACCAGGGCGGCCTCGCCTTGGGATTTGTCTGATGGACTGGCAGTCGATTCTGGCCTACGCCGTCGTCGCAGTCGCCGCGCTGCTGGCGCTGCGGGCCATTGTGCGTGCAGCCCGCGGCAAGAGCGCGCTGCCCCCTTGCCCCGGCTGCGACGCCGAGAGCTGCGACCTCGGGCACCGGCGGGAGAAGGAGAAATGAGGGGGCCTCGTCACCGCCGGCGCGGAGGACGGCGTGCGGGACGCCGGGCTGAGGAAGTCACGCTCGATCTCCTGCCGGTCGGCGGAGCCGGCGTCGTCGTTGATCTGGGTGGCGAGCGCACGCTGCGACGCCGCCTCATGGAGATGGGACTCCTGGCCGGCAGCCGCCTGCGCGTGGTCAAGCTCGCCCCGGCCGGCGACCCGATCCAGATACAGGTCAACGACTACTTCCTCTCCCTGCGCCGCAGCGAGGCGGCAACGATAACCGTCCAGCCGGATTGAGGTGCTCGAAGCACGGGACCAATCCCCTTCCCCCTGCCGGTTGGTCGAGGCGGTGGGGCGACGATAATCGTGCAGCCGGACTGAAGTACTAGAATCCCAGGGCTGATCCCTTTCTGACTTCTTTCCCCCTTGTTCCAAACCTACACATAAGTCCATGGGAGGGGTTAATGATTATTTAGGGGGTAGTTCTTCAGGGGGTTTGCGGACATGTAGACATGTATATTGACCTCCTATGTCCAGGCAGACCTCTACACAAAATATGGGCTTCCTGACCAAAGGTCTTACGTGAATTGTAACGTCATCGATTTTGAGCATTTTAATGGGTTTATCACCGATACGTTCTTCAGCCAAATGACAAACCCTCTCTATAAGGGCACGGCCAAAAGACTCGTAGGTATGGATACCCGATCGACGCTCGGCGATGTATTCTTTTGTTAGCTCAGGCATGGTTCTCTCCTTTTTAATTGGGATGTAATGCGTAACGAATCGTACGCACTGACATCCAGTAAAGGATTTGATTTCCTACATTACATAACGATTTGAGTCGGGAAAGCGGAATATTTTTATGCGAAGTGTCTAGAGGTAAGTAATACGACCTGCCCAGGGATTCAGTTATCGCTAATAAGTTGTGTTGCTGCTATCAATTGCCCACGGCGCGGATGCCCAGTATCGGATATACCGTAGCTCGATATCACGCGCTGAGCCGGGGCAATCGTTGAGGTTCAGCCGGGCAACTCATCGAGTGCTTTCATCATTATCCACCGGTAATACTGGAACGCGGCCTTACCTACGCGAGTAAGGCGTAGCAGAGTAAGAGGTTTCTTAGCAGCAAATTTTTTCTCGACCCCTATATAGCCGGCCGCCTCAAGCTTGCTCAAGTGCGAAGACAAGTTTCCGCGCGTCAATCCCGTTTGCCGCATCAGGAAAATGAAATCAGCACTTTCCACAACGTAAAGATGCGCCAAGATGTTGAGCCGCGCCGGCTCGTGGATAATTTTGTCGATATTTGAGAAGGGCTCAAGCCTGTCATCGCTTGCGCTATCATTCCTCATTGGACACATCTCCTACGGGCAGGGGATACTTTCGTACGAAACGGACGAGAAGAATCAGCCCGAAAAGCAGGATGATGCTCCCGATGATACCGAAGGCGATATAACTATAGGGTGTAGAGCCCCCATAGTCGAATAGCAGTCCAGTGAGCACGACACCTATGCACATCAGCACGCCGTAGATGTACAATCGTGTGAACTCCCGAAAATAGGCCGCCAGGCTGAAGACCGTTAGTACAAACAGCCCAAGGACTATGGGGAAAGCGTACCCTCCAAGCAAGTTATTCAATACAGGCTGAATCACTTCTGTGACCGTCAGAAGAAGAATCACGACAGTGATGAGCGTGATAATAGTCATAACTATACGGAGCTTCTTCGCGTCTGCCTTCCGTTTCGGTCCGAATTTCACCAATCCAAGTCTAGGTCTGGTTACGAATCTCTTCCCTCCCCAAAGGATAAGCGCGGCCAGAAGAGGCAGGAAAATGTTAAGGGGCCTTGGGACGCCGATTACAGAAAGCAATGGGCTGAGGGCAATTCCGATCAGAAAAACCCCAAAGAACAGCTCCCAGATTCCATCCTGGAAGTAAGCTCCCCACGCCCTTCGCTCGATTTCTTTCAAGTCGATCTCGGATCTCATTTTGCACCTCCTACAAACTTGTCCGCACTAGATACTAGTTTGCGTCACAAACTCATTTCAAAATATAGTGCGCCAGCCGCGAAATGTCAAGGGATAAAGGAAAAATACGTGAAGTTAGCTCCACGGGTATCGCTGGTATTTCATTTTACTCATCCTAATCGCACACGGCGCGGATGCCCTGGATCGGGTATATCGTGGTTCAATATCAAGCGATTAGCCGGACCGCCGTAGCGATATCCTACACTCTTCCTTAAGCGGACCGGCAGACGTAGAAGACGTATCCGTAGAAGTCGGAATACCGGCGGTAGATATCGATCTCTTTCTGCTCGGCAGCGAAAAGAGTCAGGGCTTCGTCGTCGTTACGATATTTCTCGCGAAGTAGGCTCAGCCGCTTCTCCTGGGGGTCGTAGTAATCGTCCCACCAGGCGGATTCGGGAAGAGCGAAGTGCCCCACAACTTCGTAACCGCAGCCTCCGATTACCTCGAGATTCTTTTCGGTTGTAGTCATCGGGGGGTACTCTACCTGCCAGTATTTTGTCAGCTCACCCGGCGGATCCGGCTTCAGCCAGGTCAGCTCGGTAGCCGCGAGGTAGCCGCCCTTCTTGAGAAGGCGCTTCCAACTCTGCAGTCCGCGCGCAAAACCGAAAATGTAGATTGACCCCTCCGCCCAGATCAGATCGAAGCTCCTCGCCTCATACCCAAGGTTGAACATGTCACCGAACTCAACTCTGATGCGCTCCTCGAGACCCCGATCCATGACCTTTCGCTTCAGCACATCCAAATAGGGAACGTGGTTATCAACGGCAACGATCTCGCCGTCGGTCAACCGCGCGAGGTCGATCGTTTGTTTTCCTGGCCCGCAGCCGATGTCCAGGACACGGGGATTTGCGGGCAGCTCCGTCAGCAGGGAAAAGGCTTTGGCTGTCGACTCTTTGTCCCCCGGGCCTTCGCGAGGCATACCGCTGTGAATCTCGAAAAACAGCTCCAGGTCTTTGTCTGTAGGTTTATCCATAATCGACTGTCCTTTTACTACGTGATGAGCAAGAGCAACCGCGGGTAGGATATCTTAGCCAGCTGATTAAAGGTCATCGGAATCCGAGACTGATCCTTTTTTGTTATTCTCCTGGGAACTGCCTGCGTGCTCAGCCGAACAGGTTGTCCAGCGCCATCATGACCAGGAAGCCGACGATGAGGCCGAAGGTAGCCAGGCGCTCGTTGCCCTGGCTGTGGGTCTCCGGAATGATCTCGTCGGCGATGACGAAGAGCATCGCTCCTGCTGCGAAGGCGAGGCCGAAGGGCAGGAAGGGTCGGGCCACCGAAACGATTCCGGCGCCGAGCAGTCCGCCCAGAGGCTCTACCAGTCCCGTGGCCAGGGCGATCCCCAGGGCCGCCCAGCGGCTGTAGCCCTCGCGCAGCAGCGGCAGCGCGACGGCCAGCCCTTCGGGCATGTTCTGCAGGCCGATGCCGATGGCCAGCGCGGTGCCGGCCGCCACGTCGCCGCCGCCGAAGCCGACGCCGACCGCCAGACCCTCGGGGAAGTTGTGTATCGTTATCGCCAGCACGAAGAGCCATACCTTGCGCATCGCCGAACTGGGCCCTTCGCGGCCCTTGACGGTATGGAAGTGGGGCACGGTGCGGTCGACGATGTCCAGCGCCAGCGCCCCGACCGCCAGGCCGGCGACGGTGATCCATACGCCGCCGATCTCGATGGCTGGGATGATAAGACTGAAGCTGGTGGCGGCGAGCATGACGCCGGCGGCGAAGCCGAGCATCACGTTCAGAACGCGCCGCGACACCTCTCTCACGGCCAGCGCCGGCAGCGCCCCGACGCCGGTGGCCAGCCCCGCGGCGGTGCTTGCCACGATGCCGTAGAGCAGGATCTCGGTTCCCGTCATCTGAGGTTTCTCCGCGGCGAGTCGATAGGACAAGAATATCCTCTTGCCGCATGGCGTTCAAGGGTCTTGACCTGCGGTGGCCTTAGCATTATAATGTGCATATGCACAGTACGGAGGAGGGATCGGCCCGGTGCCCAGGTGGAAGAAGCGCAGACGATGCATGAGGTTTCGCGGCCAGGCTGTCTTCAAGCCGCTGGGCGTGCCGATGCAGGATCTGCCGCTGACCGAGCTCGAGCTGGACCAGCTCGAGGCACTGCGGCTCTGCGACCTGGAGAACAAAACCCAGGAGCAGGCCGGCGAGGCGATGGGCGTTTCGCGTGGGACGGTGCAGCGGCTGCTGACCGCCGGCCGCGCCAGGCTCGTCGATTTCGTCCTCAACGGGTCTGCCTTGCAGGTGGTGCCGACGAGCAACTACCCATACGCCGCATCCGAGATGCTTGAGGCGGCGCCGGTGAGAGTCTACGACGACACTGCCGGCATGCCGCGCGAGGGCGGACGCCGCGGGCGCGGGTGGGGCCACCGCGGCGGACGCTGAACGAACACAAGTGGTTGGGAGATGAGTTATGAGAGTTGCGATAACGAGCCAAGGTACAGATCTCGACAGCCCCGTAGATCCCAGGTTCGCGCGGGCGAAGTGGTTCCTGATCGTCGATATCGAGACCAGGGAGGTCGAGACGGTCGACAACGCGCAGAATCTCCAAGCGGCGCATGGCGCCGGCCCCCAGGCCGCCCAGACGGTGGTCAACAGCGGTGTCGGAGCGGTGATCACTGGTCACTGCGGTCCAAGGGCGTTCAGAACGCTGCAGGCCGTGGGTGTGGAGGTGATGATCGGCGCCGAGGGGACCGTCGCCGAGGCCCTGGAGAAATACGAGAACGGTGAATTGCGGTCGGCCGAGCAAGCAGACGTCGAGGCCCACTGGGTCTAGCGTCGCGAGCGAGGCCGCACGCATCAATATGAACCGACGAGAGACGTCGGTGGAAAGGAGGCAGCAATGCCTGGAGGAGACAGAACAGGACCGTATGGTCAGGGACCGATGACGGGCCGCGCGGCGGGCTACTGCGCCGGCTATGGCGTGCCCGGTTACGTCAACCCAATTCCCGGCGGGGGACGTGGCGGTGGTTGGGGTGCAGGTCGCGGCTTCGGCGGCGGCGGTCGCGGCTGGAGGCACCAGTATTACGCCACCGGCCTGCCCGGGTGGGCGCGAGGCGGCTGGTACGGACCGCCTGCCGGTGAGCCTGTGCCGCCCTACGCAAGCCGCAGGACGACCGCCAAGCAGGAGCTCGAGGCGCTGAAGTCGCAGGCGGAGTACTACGGCGAGGCGCTCGAGGAGATCCGGGGTCGGATCGCCGAGCTCGAGGCGGAAGCCAAGAGCGAAAAGTGAAACAGTTGACCGCGAGCCCCGGTGGGCCTGGATATCTTTGCGGCTCACCGGCTGCGGCGGCCGATACTGTTATAGAAAGGTAGAGCGAAAGAATGCCCAGAGGAGATGGGAGCGGCCCGCCGGGCGGCGGCCTTGAGCCTGTCCGCCGTAGCCGGGGCGAAGG
>CAYOXX010000127.1:0-5750 GCA_964408025.1 uncultured Acidobacteriota bacterium
GTTGATGGAACTAGGAGACTGACCTTCGCCTATCTCGCCAAAGTTGGCAAGACGGACCGCTTTACGACATCTAGGCCCCGCGCAATGAATCGGGCTCCGGCGCGGCGCGCCGGGGTCCGGTTTCTCTCGCTCTCTCGGGGGTTGCTGCTCCGGGTGTGATATAAGGGACCGGGAGGCCTGCCAATGCTGCCGGAGATCACCAACCCGGGAACCTATTTCCCTCACCTCGAGGGGTTCGCCCACCGCCGCCTCATCGACGGCGCCGCAGCGCCCTGGGACGCCGTGACCCGCATCAGTCGCTACCTGGAGGAGGAGATCGCCCGCGCCCGCTCGGTCCTGCCCAACCGCGCTCTGGAGGGCCTCGAGGTGCGGGACCGGAGCCTGGGCCGGGGCGAAACCCTGCTCGTGGCGCGCGGCCTCGTCGAGGTGCCCGAGGCGGTGCTGGTCGCAGGTGCCGGCGTCGTGCTGGGCGCCGGAGTCGTGCTCGAGCCGGGTTCGCTGATCAAGGCCCCGGCCATCATCGGCGCGGGCACGGAGGTGAGGCACGGCGCTTACCTGCGCGGCGACGTTCTGGTCGGCGAGCGCTGCACGATCGGGCACGCCACGGAGGTCAAGAATTCAGTCTTCATGGACCACGCCGAGGCCGGCCACTTCGCCTACGTCGGCGACTCTATCCTCGGCTCCTACGTCAACCTTGGCGCCGGCACCAAGCTGGCCAACCTGCGCCTGCGGCGACGGGCGGACAAGCTCAGCGGTACCTTCCCGCCGCTCAGCCTCCGCTTCGGCAAGGAGACGGTTCCCGCGGGCGTCCCGAAACTGGGCGCCGTGCTCGGCGACCACTGCGAGACCGGCTGCAACTCCGTCACCACTCCCGGCGTTTTCTGCGGGGCCGGCTGCTGGATCTACGCCAACGCCACCGTAAAGCAGGGGTACTATCCGCCCCGCAGCGTGATCCGCTGAGCGCGGAATCCGGCTTATTCCAATCGGCTCAATCATTTAGCGCCAATATTTACGATGCGAAAAAAAGATTGCGTATAAATTCCAGATATTGTATAATGTCTTGATCTGTAACACTATACCGTGTGTGGAGCCAACTTGGGGTGTGCCATACGCGATCGCGGTTGCGTGTAGTGTCGGGGGGTTACCAGATGAGCGAGAGTGGCGAGCCGGTGCGGGAGCCGTTGCCAATCCGGTTCGAGGAGGAGGCGCTGGTGCCGGTGATCAAGGTCGTAGGCATCGGCGGCGCTGGCGGCAACGCCATAAACCGGATGATCGCCGGCAAGGTGCAGAGCGTGCAGTTCATCACCATCAACACCGACCTCCAGGACCTGCGCGCCAACCGGTCGCCGGAGAAGCTGCAGATCGGCGCCAAGCTGACCAAGGGCCTGGGTTGCGGCTCGAACCCCGACAAGGGCCGCCAGGCGGCGCTTGAGGACACCGACAAGATCATGGAAGCCCTCGAGGGCGCCGACATGGTGTTCGTCACCGCCGGCCTGGGCGGCGGCACCGGCACGGGCGCCGCGCCGATAGTGGCCAGCCTGGCCACCGAGATGGGCGCGCTGACGGTGGCGGTGGTCACCAAGCCGTTCGTCTTCGAGGGCAGGATACGGATAATGCAGGCTGAGCGGGGGCTGCGGGAGCTGCACGAGTGCGTCGACACGGTGCTGGCGATCCCCAACGAGCGCCTGCTGCACACCGTCGACAAAAAGACCTCCTTGCTGGACGCCTTCGTGCTGGCCGACGACGTGCTGCGCCAGGGCGTGCAGGGGATCAGCGACCTGATCACCATCCCCGGGGTCATCAACCTCGACTTCGCCGACGTCAAGGAGACGATGAGCGGCATGGGCATGGCGCTGATGGGCACCGGCATCGCCGAGGGCGAGCAGCGCGCGGCCGAGGCGGCGCAGCGGGCCATCTCGAGTCCGCTGCTCGAGGAGTCCTCGATCGAGGGTGCCCGCGGCGTGCTGATCAACATCACCGGCGGCCCCGACGTGACGCTGCACGAGGTCAACACCGCCGCCCACACCATCTACGAGGCGGCCGACGACGACGCCCACATCATCTTCGGCTCCGTGATCGATCCGGAGATGAAGGGGAAGCTGAAGCTGACGGTGATCGCCACCGGCTTCGAGGGCGAGCGCCGCGCGCGCGCCGGCGGCGAGCTGGACAACGTCGCCTCGCTGGCCGCCCGCCAGGCTGCCCTGGAGGCTGCGCAGGCCTCGCACTCCTCGAGCGCGGCCCCGGCAGGAGGCTCCAACTCCTTCTACCGCGGCGCCGAGGCGAGCGAGTCCGTGCCCGAGGAGTTCGCCAACAACAGCTTCGGCGGCCGCGACAGCGACGAGCTCGAGGAGCTCGACAGCCCCGCATACATGCGCCGCAAGGTGATGGACTAGCCGCGGCGATACCACCGCCTCCGGCTTCGATGCAACCCTTGTGCTCCTCTGCCAGGAGCGCTATTATTCTCCTACCCGTATGATTTCGGATACGCTGAAGAGACCGCGTAAGAATTAACGTTAATGAACATCAATGCACGTTGTTGTCCTGATCTTTGTTTTTATGACGTTATATTCCGAAGCCTCGGTTAGCAATAGACCTCGGTTTGCAATAGGGGCCGTCTCCGCCAAGGCGGACGGCGGATTATTCTGCCCACAACAGCGGGCGCGATAAAGCGCGCCCCTACAATTAGTTGCGAGATGTGCAGTTAGTATCGAGGTCGGAAAGATATTGTGGGCGCAACAATCCACATATGAGGTCCGATCTGTTCAATCCGTGGTGATCGATTACATGATTTCTTACGTGATATATCTAGGGCGCCCGCGGCGGATGAGATGAGGTCGAGCCGCTACCGCAGCACGATCGCAACCCTGCTCGGTCGGGAAAAGCAGGTGCGTTCGCTGCCCGACGGCGGCGAGCTGCGCGTCTGCCTCGCCTACCCCAACTCCTACCGGGTCGGCATGGCCAGCCTCGGTTTCCAGGTTGTGCGCCGCCTCTTCGCCCGGGCCGGCTGCCGCGTCGAGCGCACCTTCATGCCGGGCGCCGCCGAGGAGCGCGGGCTTGGAGCCGCCGCCGGCCCCCTGGTGGCCTGGGAATCGCTCGAGCCGCCGGGCCGCTTCGAGCTGCTGGCCTTCAGCGTCCCATTCGAGCTGGACTACACCAACCTGGTGCGCATGCTGCTGCTCTCGGGGCTGCCGCCGCGCGCCGCCGACAGGCACCAGGACCACCCGCTGGTCATCGCCGGGGGCGCGGCGGCGACCATCAATCCGCGGCCGCTCTCGCCCTTCCTGGACGCCGTGGTCCTGGGCGAGTCGGAGCGGCCGCTGCCGCTGCTGGCGGAGACCGTCAGTGAGCTGCGCGGCGACCGCGTGGCCCTACTCGGGGCTCTGGCTGAGCTGCCGGGCGTATACGTTCCGGCTCTGCACGACGATCCGGAGTCGCGGCGCCTGGAGCCGCCCCTTCTGCTTCCCGCTGATATAGCCCTCTCCGATGCCGTATCCGCCGATGCCGAGTTCGGCGAGTCGGTGCTGATGGAGGTGGGCCGTGGCTGCAGCATGGGGTGCCGCTTCTGCTGGGCCGGGTGGGCCTGCCGGCCGCCGCGCGGCCACGACCTCGAGGCGATGCTGGCGGCCGTAGACACCCTGCCCCCGGAATCGGACCGCATCGGCCTCATCGCCTCCAGCCACTTCGATCACCCGCAATTCATGGATCTGATAAGAGGACTTAGACGAAGGGGCAAACGGTTGGCCGTCTCGGCGCTGAGGATCGATCAGCTCGACGACGAGCTGCTCGCCTGCCTCGCAGAGAGCGGCACGCGCAGCGTAGCCCTCGCCCCAGAGACCGGCTGCGAGAGCCTGCGCAGGAGGGTCGGTAAGCGGATCAGCGATGAGCAGGTGGTCGACGCCGCCCATCGAGTGGCCGAGGCCGGTTTGCGCTCGCTGAAACTCTACTTTCTCGTCGGCCTGCCGGGCGAGACCGCGGCCGATGTCGAGGCCATCCCGGATCTCGTGGGCAGGATCGCGGAAGCCGCCGGCGGGCGACTGAGGCTTTCGCTCAGCGTCAACATCTTCATACCCAAGCCGGGGACACCCTGGGGCGGCGAGCCGCTGGCGGCTGAGCGCGAGCTGCGTCGGCGGCTGAGGCGGCTGCGCAGGGGCCTCTCGTGTCTACCCGGACTGGAAGTGGCGACTATGGCCCCCTGGGAGGCGGTGCTGCAGACGCTGCTCGGCCGCGGCGGCGAGGAGCTGGGCGAGCTGTTGCTGCGCGCGGCGGAGGAAGGCTGGTCGCTGAGACGGCTCCGGGACGAGGCGCCGCCGGAGTGGATCGAGCGCTACGTCTACGGCGGCGGCCTACAGGCCGGTGGGCGTACTGCAGGGGCCGCTGAAGATATCGGATAGCAGTTGGGCCTCTCTGCCGTAGCGGGAGCACCGACCGCGGTCGCGACACTGACCTCGACATATCGAGTTACGCGTTAGGACTTATGTCACCGAACATCCGAGCCGATATGGATTATAATTGATGTTTCCTACATGCATTCGGGTCGTTTCGACGCACACACGGATTGATGGCCCTGCTTGTCAACCCGGATATTGCACAAGGCAAGTTCAAATGAAGATATCGAGATCTTCTTTTGCCAAGAGGGCGTTGTCATGAAAAGCATCCCCATTTTATTAGCTTTCTTCGTTCTCTGCTTTGCTGTCGGCGCGGTTGCGGACGAGGAGCCGCTCGCGAGCCAGGACGAGCCGCTGGTGTTCTTGAATACCAACTCAGAAATTTATGGGATCGGATTCAACGATCTTGATCTTCACAGCATGCTCGGGAAACGGCTTCGCGCCGAAGGGTACAGAATTAATCATGGGAAGCTGGGGGATCTAACCGATGAAATCCTGGAGGGGATGGACGTTTTGATCCTGCTGGACCCCAACTTTGCATTGCTCGATGAGGACAAGCAGGCCCTGCGGAACTTCCTGCGCGACGGCGGCGGGCTCGTGCTGATGGTTTGTCAAGGTTATGCGGATCTTTCAAACTTAGGTAGTTTCCTGGTGGACTATGGGATTCGTTTTAACCCGAAAACATCGCAAGACACTTTGGCCGGCGTGCTGTCCGGCAGCCCTCTCAGTGGCCCCCGTTTGTGCCGGCAGATCGGATATAATGAAACAGGTAGGGTATATCAACTGCTCGACCAGGGAAACGCTCAGGCCGCCGCGGTAACCGGAAGCGGCTACATTGTGTCTTCCACTTCAACCCACAAGAACCTGGGAAGAGGAGGTATCGTCGTAATAGGTTACGACTGCCTGTTCATGAACATGTTCATCGATGATCACGACAACTCGGCGTTCGCCCTCAACGTGATGGACTACCTGACCAGCGGTTTCGACCTGAGCGTGGGGCTCTGCAAGTTCAAGGGAAGGAACGTAACGGCAGGCGACCGCGTGCGCGTGATCGGGCGGGTCCGAAACGTCAGCAGCAAGCGCAGCGAAGCAACCTCCGTGAGATTCGTTCTCTCGTCCACCAACGCGTACGACGGGAGCCCTCCGGAGGTTGTCGCCACCCTTGGTAATGTCAACCTGCCGGCGTTAGGGCCCGGTGGGTTCAAGAAGGTGAAGAAGAAATTCAGGGTTCCGAGCGGCGTCGCGCCCGGCGACTACTACGTCATCGCCGTCGCCGACCCCGACGGCACCAGCGGCGACGCCAATGCCGACAACAACTACAAGGCCAGCAGGAAGCGGATCACGATCCGGTGACCTTTTTGGGGC
>CAYOXX010000128.1:0-5519 GCA_964408025.1 uncultured Acidobacteriota bacterium
ATATTATACCACAACTGCCTGCTGAAATTGCAACTAAAAAATAACGTCTACATTTTTTTCCAGTATCCGTATTACTAACTGGAAGCATAAGGCGTCACCCCCATCGATTGTATCGGCAGATCGGCGGGCGGAATTGAATTCGATACCGCTTGTAGGCGGGCAGGGCGGGGGTTATACTGCGGCACTTTTTGGCGGGGAAGCTGCGATGCCGATAGACGAACGCTACTTCCGCTACCGCGAGGACGCCCTGGGTAAGCGTCCTGCGGAGCTGCTGCTGACCAACTGCAAGCTGGTCAACGTGCTCTCCGGCCGGATAGAAGAGGGTGTCTCGATCGCCATATCCGGCAGCCGGGTTGTGGGCGTGGGCGACTACGAAAGCCTCGAGGCGGTCGACGTCGGAGGCCAGTACGTATACCCCGGCCTCATGGACGCCCATATCCACATCGAGTCGTCGAAGATGACGATCCCGCAGCTGGCGCGCCTGCTAAGCCGCAACGGCACAACTTCGATCTTCGCCGACCCGCACGAGATCGCCAACGTCGCCTCGATCGAGGGGATAAGCTACCTCCTGGACACCGCCGCCTACAACGAGCGCCTGAGCATCTTCTTCACCATTCCATCGTGCGTGCCGGCGATTCCAGATCCGGAAATCGAGACCTTCGCCGCTTACATCGGCCCGACGAAGCTGCGCACCTTCTTCAACAACCCGTGGTTCGTGGTGCTGGGCGAGATGATGAACATGCCGGGCGCCATCTACGGAGACCCGAAGGTGCTGGAAAAGCTGAGCGACTTCCGCTCGCTCGGTCTGCCGATCGACGGCCACGCGCCGCTGCTGCGCGGCCTCGAGCTCAACGCCTACATCTACCTCGGCATCCGCAGCGACCACGAGAGCACCAGCGCCGAGGAGGCGATCGAGAAGCTGGATCGCGGCATGAGGATCATGATCCGCGAGGGGAGCTCCGAGTCGAACCTGCTCGACCTGCTGCCGATCGTCAACGAGTTCAACTCCTCCCGCATCATGTTCGCCAGCGACGACCTCGACCCGGTCGACCTCGCCGAGCGCGGCCACATAAACTACATCCTGCGCACAGCCGTGGCCGAGGGCTTCGATCCCATACGGGCGATCCAGATGGCCACTGTCAACGTGGCCAACTACTTCGGCCAGCGCGAGATCGGCGCCATCTTCCCCAGCGCCCGCGCCGACCTGGTGATCGCACCGGACCTCGAGCAGTTTCAGCCGACCTCGGTGATGCGCGGCGGGCGCTTCGTCTTCCGCGACGGCGAGGAGGTGCCGGTCGGGCGCGACGTCGACCACTACTTGCGCTCGACCATGAACGTGGTCCTGCCGCCGACGGATGCCATCAGGGTGAGGGCGGCCGGCGGCAGGATCAGGGCCATCGGCGTCGTCGAGGACCAGGTCGTAACTACCGAGGAGATCATCGAACCGAAACTCAAGGACGGCCAGGCGGTGGCCGACCCAGCCAGGGACCTGGCGAAGGTCTGCGTCTTCGAGCGCCACCGCGACAGCGGCAGCTTCGCCGTCGGCTTCCTCAAGGGATTAGGTCTGAAGCGCGGCGCCGTCGGCTCCTCGGTCGCCCACGACTCCCACAACATCATCGTCGCCGGCCTCGACGACAGGTCGATACTCAAGGTCGCCGGCCGCATCCGCGATCTCGGGGGTGGCCAGGTGGCGGCGGCGGGGCGGCGTTTGGTCGAGATCCCGCTGCCGATCGCCGGCCTGATGAGCGAGAAGCCGTTCGAAGAGGTTGTGGCTCAGGAGCGCGAGTTCTCCGCCTTCTGCCGCCACGACCTGGGGAGCAATCTGAAAAACCCCGTCAGCTCGCTATCCTTCGTATCGCTGCCGGTGATCCCGCTGCTGAAGATCACCGACAAGGGAATCATTCAGATCAAGCCGGGCCGCTACCCGCAGAAGGTCTCTCTCTTCGTCGACTAGCAGTGGCGAATTGACACAAGCGGCAGTTGGCAGAAGTCCTTATCCTCCTACTTCTCAGGCGCAGCGCGACTCGATCGCGGCCGCGCGCACGCTCGAGCGGCGGATCTCGGAGGCGCTGAGCTCCGGCAGGCCGTGTGTCGCGATCTCGCGCAAAGCGATCAGGCTGCGGTCGACCTCCTCCTCGGTGTTGTAGATGTGGGTCGAGAAGCGGAGGGCGTTGAGGTCGTGGCCGATGGTGCGCGGGAAGAGGCCGTAGCGCTCGTTGAGCGCAGCGAGCACGAGGTCGTTCTCGCAGCCGTCCACTCGCAGCGACGTGAGACCGGCGCCCAAACGCGTGTCGGAGGGCGTGTAGAGCCGGATGCCGGGGATCTCGGCCAGGCCGGCGCGCAGGCGACCGGCCAGCGCCCGCACTCGCCGCTCGATCTTCTCCTTCCCGATGCTCCGCTGGAAGCGGAACGCGGCGAGGGAGCCGTAGAAGGCCGGCACGTTTATGCTGCCGCGGGCCATGAACTTGAGAGCCGTACCGGGCCGATCCCAGCCGCCGCTGACGACGACCGGGTCGACTCGATCGAGCATTTCGCGGCGGACGTAGAGGATCCCGGTGCCGAGCGGCCCCAGGAGCCACTTCTGTCCGCTGGCGGCGTAGAAGTCGCAGCCCAGCTCGCGCATGTCCAGGTCGAGCATGCCGAGCGGGTGGGCGCCGTCGACAAGAGTAAGGATTCCGCGGCTGGCGGCCAGCTCGCAGATCTCGCGCACCGGCAGCACGAGGCCGGTGGTGTAGCAGATGTGGCTGATGCTGATGAGTTTCGTGCGCGCCGTGATCTCCGCCTCGAGGCTGGCCACTATCCACTCCGGGCTCTCGGGCGGCTCAAAGGGTACCTGCGGTCCGCCGGGAGCGATGCTGGTGCTGAATTCCCTGGTGACGATGCCGTCGTGCTTGGCCCGGCGGCGCCACGGGTGGATGCCGGAGGGGTGCTCCTGGTCGCAGATCAGCACCTCGTCGCCCTCGCCGAGCATGAGGCCGTGGGCGACGGCGTTCATGCCGTCGGTGGTGTTGTACATCAGCGCCACTTCCTCCGCCTCGGCCCCGATGAACTCCGCCACCATCGCCAGGTCCCGCCGTATCCGGTCATGCATCTCCCCCACGCCGAACGGGTCGGCCGCGCAGCCGTGGGCGCACTCAGCCGTCGCCTCGAGCACCTGCACGGGCGAGCAGCCCTCGGTGCCGGTGTTTAGGTAGCTGTAGCCCGGCTCCGTAACGAAGCAGGAGCGGACCAAACGCCAGTAGGCGGCGTCGTCGGCGGGCGAGCTGAGCGCTGCCAGCGGCACCGCTTTCGGCGATGCGGCGGCCGCGGTGAGCGCGGGCAGGGCGGCGGCCGCGGTAACTCCCGCTCCCACCCCCTTCAGGAACGAGCGTCGCGGGATGCCACCACCGTCCCTTTCTCTTCCTCGGGACGGTGCCCGGCGGCTTGTGCTGCCGTTGCTTCGCATGATCTTCTCTCCTTTTCTATTGCGTCAGCGTTAATCGCCCTCGCTCGGGCCGGCGCCTATCCAGCGCTCGAGCCATGCGTGGACCTCGCCGTACCAGAGGCGCGCGTTCTGCGGCTTCCGGATCCAGTGCCCCTCGTCGGGGTAGTAGAGGAGCCGCGCCGGCACGCCCAGCAGGTTGAGGGTATTGTAGAGCTCGAGGCCCTGGGTGACTACGACGCGGTAGTCCAGCTCGCCGTGGATCACCAGTGTAGGCGTGCCGATGTCGGCGGCGAAGCGGTTTGGGCTCCAGCGGTCGGTGTTGGCCTGGTCGGCCCAGGGGAAGCCGCCCCAGCGGCGCTCGCGGAAGCGGGGAGTGTCGGAGGCAAACATGCCGTGGTGGTTGAAGGCGCCGGCGTGGGACACCAGGCAGGCGAAGCGGTCCGTCTGGCTGTTGATCCAGTTGACCAGGTAGCCGCCGTAGCTGCCGCCGGTCGCCGCCATCCGCTCCGCGTCGATGTAGCCAAGGCCGAGCAGGTAGTCGGTGCCGAGCATGACGTCGTCGAACGGCTTGTCGCCCTCGCCGCCGGCTATCGAGTCGAGGAAGTCGAAGCCAAAGGTGGTGCTGCCATGGAAGTTTACGCAGGCCACGACGTAGCCAGGGGCGGCGAATAGCTGCGCGTTCCAGCGGAAGTGGAATATGTCGCCGAAGACTCCGTGCGGGCCGCCATGGATCATGTGCACCAGCGGCCACCTGAGCTCGGGATCGAAGCCGGCCGGCTTGAGGAGCAGTATCTGCACCTCGTCGCCCCCGACGCCCTCGAAATAGTGCTCCTCAACCCCGGCCCAGGCGATGCCGGCCAGCAGCTCGTCGTTGAAGCGGCTGAGCTGTCTCTGGCCGCCGCCGTTGGTGGCGGCGGCGAAGATGGTCGGCGGCAGCGAGAATCCTTGGCGCGAGAAGTAGAGGGTTCGGCCGTCGGGCGAGAGCTGGACCGAGCTCATTGTGTGCCCCTCGAGCACGGTCTGCACGTCGCCGCCGGCGGTCGAGACGGTGAAGATAGGGGTGCGGGCCCGGACGCCGGCGGTGAAGTAGAGGCGGTCGCATCCGGCGTTCCAGACCCAGCCTGAGCAGGAGTGCTCGAACGGCTCGGTCAAAACGCGGCGCTCGCCGCCGCCGCGGTCGTGGAGGACGATGCGCGTGTAGTCGGGCCCGAATTTCGAGCGCGTCATGCCGTAGGCGATCCAGCGTCCGTCGGGCGAGTAGACGGGGGAGCTGTCCCTCGCTTCGTTGTCAGTGATCCGCTCGACCTCGCCATTCTCGAGCGCAATCAGGTAGAGGTCCATGTTGCTGTCGAGGCCTGGATTGCAGGCCGTGTCGAAGGCGAAGCAGATCTCCTCGCCGTCGGGCGAGATGTCGTAGCTGTCGGCGCCGGAGCTGGTTAGGTTCAGGTGCCACTCGCTGCCGGCGAAAAGATCACGGTGCTCGCCGCTCTCCACATCGGCGACGAAGATGTGGGGCACGCGCCCGTCGTCGACCCAGTGATCCCAGTAGCGAAACAGCGCGTCTTCGGTCGCGTGAGCCTTCACCAGGCTTTCGCGCCGCTCTTCGAGCCGCTGCGCGTTGCAGTCGTTGTCCGCGCAGTCGGGCCAAACCCTCGATACAAAGGCGATGCGGCGCCCGTCGGGGAACCACCTGTGGCCGCTGGCGCCGGTCGGGATGTCGGTCAGGCGCTGCGCCTCGCCGCCGTAGACGCGGATCATGTAGAGCTGCGATGCATCGCCCTCGCGGTCGGAGACGAAGGCGATTGTGAGCCCGTCGGGGCTCCAGGCCGGCGCGGAATCGTTCTTAGGATGGGTGGTCAACCGCCTGACCTCGCTGCCGTCCGTCGCCAGCAGCCAGATGTCGCTCTGGCCCCCGCCCTCGTTGGTCTCCATGTCGTAGCAGGTCAGCGTGACCGCCAGCCAGCGGCCGTCCGGCGACATCACAGGGCCGTCTACGCGCTTGACGGCCCAGAGGTCCTCGATTGTGAAGGCTCTGCCCTCCTGCGCCGGCGCAGCGGCCGAGGTTGATACCAGGAGCGCGATAACAAGTAAGGTT
>CAYOXX010000129.1:0-5437 GCA_964408025.1 uncultured Acidobacteriota bacterium
GATGTAAGTTCTCCCGAGCGAACCAGCTCCGCCGCCACCTCAAGTTCGCGCAGGCGGATCGGCAGCCGCGCCACCCGCGGCTCTTCCGGCTCGCGGGGGTCGGCGAGCAGGATCCAGAGGCGGTCGGCTTCGGTGTAGAGCTCGGCCGCGACTACTGCGCGCCTTGACGTCGATCCTCCGGCCATAGCACAATAGAGCGACCTTTCAGCCTTGCTGTCAAGGCACCGATTGCCCCGCCGGCCGGCGGGAGAGGGAGGAGGCTCCCGATGATCAGCGAAGATAAGCTGCAGGAAATCTCCAGAAAACTAAACGAGGTGCTGAAGCGCAGTCTCCGGGAGATCGAGATCGACCCCCAGGATATCCGCGCCCTGATCGCGGAAGCGGCGCCTCCGGAGCCGGCAGCCGCGGTCGAGACGAGGGGCTCCGCCGAGCTGCTCGGCAACTTGGCGGAGATCGACGAGGGAGCTAGTCAACTCGAGATCCTCGAGAGGCTCGTCGGCCTGGTCGGCGCGCGGGCGAGGGGCAGCGCCGTTGTCATCGTCGGCGATCCGATATCGACCGTCTGGCCCGGCACCGGACTCGGCCTCGAGCCGGGACAGCAGTTAGGAGCGAAGAAGATTTCACTACCGCTGCCCGAGGGATCGGTAGTCAAGCGGGCGGCCAAAGAGGCGGCAGTGATCGCGGCGCTGTACTCAGGCTCGCCCGACGACGCGGCCCTATACAACGCGCTCGGCCAGGAGGCGCCGGGCGGCATTGCGGCGATACCGATGGCGATCCGGGGCAAGATCCAGGCGGTGGTGCTGGCCGACGCCGCCGCCGGATTCGTGCCCGACGTCGAGGCGCTGGCGATACTGGTCCGCTACGCCGGCATGGCCATCGAGCTCCTCCCGAGCCGCGAGAAGGTCGGCCACGTGAGGATTCCGATGCCCGCGGGAACCATAGTCGCCGAGGCAGCCCCAGCGCCGCCGGTAGAATTCGAGATCGCCGCGAAATCGGAGGCTGCGGCGCCGGAAATAGAGGTTGTAGAAGAGCCGGAGGCTGCGGCGCCAGAAATAGAGGTTGTGGAAGAGATGGAGGCCGCGGAGGAAAGCCCGCCAGTCGAGGTGGCTGAGCCGGCGATCCCCGAGCTGGGGCTTGAAGGCTACGAGCTCGCCGCGCTCGGCGAGGAGGAGCGGCTGCTGCACGAGAAGGCGATCCGCTTCGCACGCCTGCTGGTTTCGGAGATCAAGCTCTACAACGAGGAGGCCGTGAGCGAGGGCCGCCAGAACGCCGACCTGATGATCCGCCTGAAAGACGAGATCGACAAGAGCCGTTCTCTCTACGATGAGCGGATAGCAGCCGAGACCCGCGAGGCGGCCGACTACTTCCGGGAGGAGCTGGTGCGTCAGCTCGCCGACGGCGACACGTCGCTGCTGGGGGAGGAGTGACGGCCCAGTCGGCAGAGCCCCGCCCGAGCGGATTATACCGTCTACAAGCTCCGTCGCACCGTCCGCCCGCTCTCTGAGTGGTGGGGGAGAAGTGAAGGTTTCCGGGAAAGCTACGCAGTTCACCGAGTCGGTTATCCGAGAGATGACCAGGATCGCCGAACTGCACAGCGGCATCAACCTGGCGCAGGGCTTTCCCGACTTCGAGCCGCCGGCTGAGATAGTCGAGGCGGCGACGCAAGCGTTGCGTGAGGGCTACAACCAGTACGCGATCACCTGGGGCGCGCGCAGCTTGCGCGAATCGATCGCCCACTACTACCGGCGCTGGCACGGGCTTGAGGTCGACCCGGAGCGCGAGATCACCGTCTGCTGCGGCTCGACCGAGGCGATGATCTCGTCGATCCTGGCCACCGTCGACCCGGGCGAGGAGCTGATCGTCTTCGAGCCGTTCTACGAGAACTACGGCCCTGACGCGATCCTCAGCGGCGCGCGGCCCCGCTTCGTCCCCCTGGTCATCGGCGAGGGCGGCTGGGAGGTCGACTGGGCTGCGCTGGAGGGAGCCTTCGGAGCGCGCACGGCGGCGCTGGTGCTCAACACACCCAGCAATCCGACCGGCAAGGTGTTCTCGCGCCAGGAGCTGGAGCGGATCGCCAGCCTCTGCGTCGAGCACGACGCGCTCTGCATCACCGACGAGATCTACGACCGCATAACCTTCGACGGCCGCGAGCACGTGCCGGCGGCGACGCTGCCCGGGATGCGGGAGCGCACCGTCACCATCAACGCCCTGAGCAAGACCTTCGCCGTCACCGGCTGGCGCGTCGGCTGGGCGGTGGCGCCGCCGGAGATCACCGGCGCCATCCGCAAGGTGCACGACTTCGTCACCGTCGGCGCCCCCCACCCGCTGCAGGAGGCGGGCGCGGCGGCGCTGCGGATGCCGGACGGCTACTTCCGCTCGCTCGCCCCATTCTACCAGGAAAGGCGGGACCTGACCGAGGAGATCCTCAAAGAGGCCGGCTTCCGGCCCGTGAGGCCGCAGGGCGCCTACTACATGATGGCGGACATCAGCGGCTTCGGCACCGGCGACGACGTCGAGTTCAGCCGCTGGCTGGCAGCCGACATCGGCGTCGCGGCGGTGCCCGGCTCCAGCTTTTACCACAATCCCGCCGACGGCCGAAGCTGGGTGCGCTTCTGCTTCTGTAAGAAGATCGAGACGCTCGAGGCGGCGCGTGAGCGCCTGCGGAAGATACAGTCCGAGTGAGGCGGAAGAACTCAACGATCTAGGGATTGACGAAAAGGTAGCTAAAGCCTATGGTTTTTTAGTGCTCTTGCTCTCAACTATATGTTAAAATCTCTTCGTGGCGGTTCCTTCTTTCAAGTTCTTTCCTAACCAATATTATCAAATTTGCTCATGTTGAATCGTCATACTCAAATTCTAATTTGATTTGGGACACTCTGAGGAAAGGCAATGACCAGGAAAGGCATTCTTGACAGCTTGTATGCAAACTTCATTATGCGCGACTTGGTATATATCGTTGGCGGGGGAATGATATTAACTAGCGCAAAATACCTGATCAGTGGAGATCTTAAAGACGGCTTCGATCTTATAACGGGCAATTTCATTGCCTTTTTAATCTTTATAGTACTTTCATACTTTTTAGGAGTAATAATCACGCAAGGTTATTTAAGCACGAGAATTTATAAAATAGCCAGAATACCAAATATGGATTCAGGAAAGTACAGGAATTATATAATTTTGGAGGCACTTATTGAGCGCAAATACGGAGAAAGCGCCTGCAAGAAAATCGAAAGAGTGAATTTTCTTAGACTTGCTTGCTCTGCTTTGTTTGCGTCGTCGTTAACCAGCTTCTTTCTTGTTGCGATAGCAACTATTCTGCACTTGGGTCGGCGACCAGAAGATTTTGTCTCTCTTTTTATTTTGTTATTAATTGCTGCAACCAGCCTGGTAAGAAATAGGGAAAATAGAATATACTTGAACAAAATTTATAACGAATTTTCCGAATATATAGAGGAGGAAGGGAAAAGTAGATAATTACTTAAGGGGGTACAAAAATGGCTGATCTTGAAGATTTCGAGAATTTTTGAAATACGGAAAGCTAGTAATAGAGAGGTTTATCGTGGAGATCGGGAGGAAGATACAGCCGATGGTCTGTTTCGCAAACTCTGAGAGCTTCGACCGCATAGTCTTACCTATCTTCAATAGGTTCAACAAAGAAAGGGAGAAACACATCCTCAGAGTTTCTACACAATCAGCTTGACGTCACACCCCCTTACACCGAATTGAAGCGCAGCGGGGCTTGTGCTAACATCGACCTGCGAAATCCGTTCGGAGCTAACGATGTCCGGTCACTCGAAGTGGAGCTCGATCAAGCACAAGAAGGCGGCCACTGACGCCAAGCGGGGCAAGCTGTTCGGCCGCCTGGCCAAGGAGATCGCGGTGGCGGCCAAGATGGGCGGCGGCGACCCGGAGACGAACCCGCGCCTGCGCCAGGCGGTCTCGGCCGCCAGGTCGGCCAACATGCCGATGGACAACGTCAAGCGCGCCATCCAGAAGGGCACCGGCGAGCTCCCGGGCGCCAGCTACGAGGAGTACACCTACGAGGGCTACGGGCCCGGCGGCGTTGCGGTGATGGTCGAGGTGATGACTGACAACCGCAACCGCACCACGCCGGAGATCCGCAACATCTTCGGCAAGTGCAGCGGCAGCCTGGCCGAGACCGGGTCGGTGGCCTGGATGTTCGAACGCAAGGGCTACTTCCTGATCGAGGGCTCCGCAGTCGACGAGGATGAGCTGCTGGAGCTGGCGCTGGAGGCCGGCGCCGAGGACATGACCAGCGACGACGAGAACTTCGAGGTTCTGACCGACCCCGCCGACTTCGAGGCGGTCTCCGAGGCGCTGGCGGCCAGCGAGATCCCGACGCTCGAGGCCCAAATCGCCATGGTGCCTACGAACACGGTCAAGGCGGAGGGCAAGCAGGCCGAGCAGGTACTGAGGATAATGGAGATGCTCGACGACCACGACGACGTGCAGAACGTCTGGGCCAACTTCGACATCGACGCCGACGCGCTCGAGACCTGAAGCGGCTGATGGTGGTGCTCGGCATAGACCCGGGGCTCCAGACCACCGGCTACGGCCTGGTGGCCGAGGGAGGAAAGGAGGGCGTGGAGGGTGAAGGGTTGAGGGCCGTCGAGTTCGGCGCCATCCGCACCAGTGCCTCATCTCCGCTTCCTGAGCGCCTGCTGAAGATCGCCCGCGGGATTTCCGAAGTTATCGACGAGCGCCGCCCCGACTGCGCCAGCGTCGAGCAGGTGTTCTACGCCACCAACGCCAAAGCGGCGCTGCTGCTGGGGCACGTCCGAGGCGCGATCCTGGCCGAGCTCTGTCGGCGGGGCCTGCCGGTGCACGAGTACAGCGCCCTGGAGATCAAGCAGGCGCTGGTCGGCTACGGCCGCGCGCAGAAACACCAGGTGGCCGAGATGGCGCGCGTACTGCTGGGCCTGGAGAAAACGCCGGCGCCGGCCGACGCTGCCGACGCGCTGGCGGCCGCCATCTGCCACCTGCACAGCCGCGGGCAGGCCGCCGCGCGCGAGGAGGCCGGATCGTGATCGGCTACCTGCGCGGCCGGCTGCTGGCCAAGGGGCCGAACGAGGCGATCGTCGACGCCGGTGGTGTCGGCTACCGGCTGGCGATCCCGGTCAGCACCTTCTACGAGCTGGGGGAGGTTGGCGGCGAGGCGCGGCTGCACGTCCTCACTCTGGTGCGGGACGACTCGATCGCCCTCTACGGCTTCATCAGTCGCGGCGAGAAGGATCTCTTTCAGCGGCTGATCGCCATCTCAAACGTCGGCCCCAAGACTGCCCTGGCAATCCTGAGCGGCATGGGACCTGCCGAGCTGCTGGCGGCCGTCGAGTCCGAGGAGTACCACCGCATCGCACAGACGCCGGGGATCGGCAGGAAGACTGCCGAGCGGCTGGTGCTGGAGCTGCGCGACAAG
>CAYOXX010000130.1:0-5427 GCA_964408025.1 uncultured Acidobacteriota bacterium
GTTCTCGCGGTAGTCTGTGATCGGGAAGATGTTCTTGAAGACGGCCTGCAGGCCGACGTCGCTGCGCTCGTTGGGCAGCAGGTTCATCTGCAGGAAGCGGTTGTAGCTTTCCTTCTGGATGCCAATGAGGTTCGGTATCGGGATGGCGGAGGGGATTTCGGCGAAGCCTGTCCGCTCCCTTTTGCTCATCTTGGCCATCGATGATTCTCCTAAACAGAGACTGTTTCGGGCCGCCGCCCCGACGTGGGGGAGGGTTCGGCCTCGGTTCAACTCGCCCATCGAGGCGCGCCGGGGTGAGCCCTCGACCCCGTGCGCCAGGCCATAGGATCTCGATTAAAAAGAGCCATTGGGCACGCACGCGGCGACGCGGGGCCGACCTGGCCCCCTCGCCCCCTCGCCGTTCCGCCCTGATTCCGGAGGAGTTCCGCCACGCCCGTCACTTGATCTGGACTTGCGCTCCGGCCTCCTCCAGTTTGCTCTTGGCCGCCTCGGCCTCCTCTTTGCCGACTGCCTCCTTAACCGGGCTGGGGCACTTGTCCACCAGCTCCTTGGCCTCCTTCAGCCCGAGGCTGGTGAGCTCGCGCACCGCCTTGATCACCTGCACCTTCTTGTCGCCGAAGCTCTCCAGGACTACGTTAAACTCGGTCTTCTCCTCGGCGGCCGTCCCGGCGGGGCCCGCGACGGCAGGGCCGGCGGCGACGGCGGCCGAGGCGCTGACGCCGAACTCCTCTTCGATCGCCTTGACCAGGTTGTTGAGGTCGAGAACGTTCATGCCCTTGATGTGCTCGATGATCTTTTCGTTGTCTAGTTCTGCCATCGTCTCCTCCAGTATCGGCCTTGGCTGCGGCCGAAGTTACTCTCTGCTCCTAGCGACCTGGTCGAGAACAACCGCCAGGTTGCGCACTACGTTTTTCAGTGCCGTAGCGAAGCCCCGGATCGGGTGCTGCAGCAGGAAGGCCAGCCTGGCCAGCAGCTCGACCCTGGCAGGTGTCTTGGAGAGCTGCTTGATCTGGTCGGCCTCGAGCAGCCGGCCCTCCACCACGCCGACCTTAACCTCCAGCGCCGGGTTGTCCCTGCCGAACTCGACCAGCGTCTTGGCCAGCACCACCGGATCCTGACGGTTGTAGGCCACCGCGCACGGCCCCACGAAGTGCTCGGCCAAGCCCTCGAGCGCGGTGCCCGGCAGCGCGCGGCAGGCCAGGTTGTTCTTGACCACGCGGTATACGCAGTCGGCCTCGCGCATCCTGCGACGTAGCTCGGTGACCTCGGCCACCGTCAGGCCGCGGTAGTTGACCAGGACAGCGTGGGGCACGTCGGCTATCTCCCGCGACCACTCCTCGACGAACTGGATCTTCCGCTCTTTTTTCATGGCGCTGTTCTCACTGCTCCTCGAGTGTGGCGGGGTCGACGCTCAGGCCCGGCCCCATGGTGCTGCTCAGGGACACTGCGCGCAGGTAGCGCCCCTTGGCCGCGGGGGGCCTGGCCTTGATCACCGCGGTCGCGAAGGCCCGCGTGTTGTCCGCCAGCTTGCCGACGCCGAAGCTGAGCTTGCCCAGCGGCGCGTGCACGATGCCGGCCTTGTCGACCCGGAACTCCACTTTCCCCTTCTTGATCTCCGCCACCGCCGCGCCGACGTCGGGGCTGACGGTGCCGGTCTTGGGGTTTGGCATCAGCCCGCGCGGCCCGAGCACACGGCCGAGCTTGCCGACGACGCGCATCATGTCAGGAGTGGCCACTGCCGCGTCGAACTCGAGCCAGCCGCCCTCGATCTTCTTGGCCAGCTCCTCGGCGCCCACCTCGTCGGCGCCGGCCTCGGAGGCCGCCGCAGCGGCGTCGCCCTCGGCGAAGGCGACAACCCTCTTGGTCTTGCCGGTGCCGTGGGGCAGCATCACGGTGCCGCGAACCATCTGATCTGCGTGCTTGGGATCGACGCCCAGCCGCATGGCGATCTCGAGCGTCTCGTCGAAGCGTGCGTAGCCGGCGTCGACCAGGAAGCGCAGCGCCTCCTCGAGGCCGTAGGCCCGGTCTTCCACCCTCTCCCGGGCCGCCTTTATCTGCTTTCCGCGTCGCGCCATGGCGCTGCCCTCACTTCTCGATCTCTATGCCCATGCTGCGGGCGCTGCCGGCGATGATCTTCTTGGCCGCCTCGATGTCGTAGACGTTCAGGTCGGGCATCTTGGCGCGGGCGATCTCCTCGAGCTGCGCCTGCGTCAGCCGCCCCACCTTCTCGAGGTTCGGCTCCGGGCTGCCCTTGGCTATGTTCACGGCGCGCTTGATCAGCACCGAGGCCGGCGGCGTCTTGGTGACGAAGCTGTAGGTCTTGTCGGCGTAGACGGTGATCACCACCGGGATTATGAGGCCCTCGCGGTCCGCCGTGCGGGTGTTGAACGCCTTGCAGAAGTCCATGATGTTGAGCCCGTGCTGGCCCAGAGCCGGGCCGACGGGCGGCGAGGGGGTCGCCTTGCCGGCGGGGATGTGCAGCTTTATGTAGCCGCTAACCTTCTTGGCCATCGCTTTCTAGACCTTCTCTACCTGCAGGAACTCCAACTCCACCGGGGTCGCCCGGCCGAAGATCGTCACCAGCACGCGCAGCGTGCTGCGCTCGAGGTTGACGTCCTCGACGCGGCCCTGGAAGTTTGTGAAGGGGCCGTCGATGATCCGCACCGAGTCGCCGTGCTCGAAGCTGACGGCCGGGGCCGGCTTCTCGGCGGTCTCCTCCATCCGGTTCACGATCTGGCCGAACTCCTCGTCGGTCAGCGGCGTCGGGTTCTTGCCGGAGCCGACGAAGCCGGTGACTTTCGGTGTGCTGCGGACGAAGTGCCAGAGGTTGTCGTCCATCTCCATCCGGATCAGCAGGTAGCCCGGAAAGAGTTTTTTGTCGGTCACCACGCGCTTGCTGCCGCGGCGCTCCACCACATCCTCGGTGGGGATCAGGATCTCCTCAATGCGGTCCTCCAGCCCCATGGCGCGGATCCGCTGCTCCAGGCTCTCCTGCACCTTCTTCTCGAACCCGGAGTAAGTGTGCACCACGTACCAGCGCTTGCTGTCCTCTGCCGCTGCTGTCATCCCACCAGACCGCTGAAGAAGTCGTTTATGAATCCGATCGCGTGGGAGAGGACGATGTCGCAGAGGTAGAGGTAGAATGCGAAGATGAACACGGTGACGATGACCACGAAGGTGGTGTTGCGCACCTCGTCCCTCTTGGGCCAGGTGCTCTTCTTCAGCTCGCCCTTGACCTCGGTGTAATACCGTCTGATCCTCTTGAACATTTCTTCCTCTGCCTTCCGGCGACCGCCGCCGGGCGGAAAAGGTTGGCAGGCCAGGAGGGGCTCGAACCCCCAACCCCCGGTTTTGGAGACCGGTGCTCTACCAATTGAGCTACTGGCCTTTTCACCTCGCTCGATCGCCGCCCGCGCTCACTTGACCTCGCGGTGCGGCGTGTGCCTCCGGTCGCGCCTGCAGAATTTCTTCACCTCGAGCTTGCCCTGCGCAGTGCGGCGGTTCTTGGTGGTGGTGTAGTTGCGGTCGCCGCACTCGGTGCAGGCCAGGGTGATGATCTCCCGCTTGGTCGCCTTCGCCATCGTTGCGTCACTCCACGATTTCGGTGATCGTGCCGGCGCCGACGGTGTGGCCGCCCTCGCGGATGGCGAAGCGCAGGCCCCTCTCCATCGCGATCGGCGTGATCAGCTCGACGTCGATCGTCACGTTGTCGCCCGGCATCACCATCTCCACGCCCTCGGGCAGCGCCACGTTGCCCGTCACGTCGGTCGTCCGGAAGTAGAACTGCGGACGGTAGCCCGAGAAGAACGGCGTGTGGCGGCCCCCCTCCTCCTTGGTCAGCACGTAGACCTCGCCGCGGAACTTCACGTGCGGCGTGATGCTGCCCGGGATCGCAACCACCTGCCCGCGCTCGATCTCCTCGCGGTCCGTGCCCCGCAGAAGCACGCCGATGTTGTCCCCGGCCTGGCCGCTGTCCAGAATCTTCTTGAACATCTCCACCCCGGTCACCACGCGCTTGATCGTCGGCCGGATGCCAACTATCTCGATCTCGTCGCCCACCTTGATCTGACCGCGCTCGACCCGGCCGGTCGCCACCGTGCCGCGGCCGCTGATGCTGAAGATGTCCTCGACCGGCATCAGGAACGGCTTGTCTATGTCGCGCTCGGGCTGCGGGATGTAGCTGTCGATCGCCTCCAGAACCTCGAAGACGCTGGCCGAGGCCGGGTCGCCGGGCTCGCCGGTGCCCTTCTCCAGCGCCTCCAGCGCGCTGCCCTTGATCACCGGGATCTCGTCGCCGGGAAACTCGTAGCTGCTCAGCAGCTCGCGCACCTCAAGCTCCACCAGCTCCAGAAGCTCCGGGTCGTCGACCATGTCAACCTTGTTCAGATACACTACGATCGCCGGCACACCTACCTGCCGCGCAAGCAGAATGTGCTCCCGCGTCTGCGGCATCGGGCCGTCGGCGGCGCTGACCACCAGCACCGCGCCGTCCATCTGCGCCGCGCCGGTGATCATGTTCTTGACGTAGTCGGCGTGGCCAGGGCAGTCGATGTGCGCGTAGTGGCGGTTCTCCGTCTCATACTCGACGTGCGCCACGGCGATCGTGATGCCACGCTCCTTCTCCTCCGGCGCGTTGTCGATGCTCCAGAAGTCGCGGTAGGCCACCTTGGGGTTGTGCATCGCCAGCAGCTTGGTGATCGCAGCCGTCAGCGTCGTCTTGCCGTGGTCGACGTGGCCGATGGTGCCCACGTTGCAGTGCGGCTTCGTGCGCTCATACTTCTCTTTGGCCATAGCCTCCCTCCGTCTCTCCTCTTTACTCCAAACCCGCCGCCGCGCCGGCGCCGGCGTAAGAACGTTTGCTGGAGCCCACGACCGGGGTCGAACCGGTGACCTTGTCCTTACCAAGGACACGCTCTGCCGACTGAGCTACGTGGGCCCAGTTATGGTGGAGGGGGAAGGATTTGAACCTCCGAAGGCAATCGCCGGCAGATTTACAGTCTGCTCCCTTTGGCCACTCGGGCACCCCTCCACTACCTACCACACACCCTAAGATTAGACCGGGCGCCTTTCAACGCCCAGGCGCCCAGCGTGTTTCACATTATACACTTTCTGGGTTTATGTGTCAATCTTTTGGAGCCGACGGTCCGATTCGAACGGACGACCTGGTCATTACAAGTGACCTGCTCTACCCCTGAGCTACGTCGGCTTAGAATCCACTTTCTTGTCCAGGTCGGCTGTATTTGCTCAGTTAGTTATTTCGGCAGGGGCCTGCCCAACGATCTTCTTTTTCGCCCGCTGCAGGGCGTTGTCAATCTGCTTAACGCTGCAGCCAAGCTGCTGGGCAATATCCTGATACCCGGCCCCACTCATGTGATTGACCAGCGCTTGCCACTCAAGTTGTGATAGGGTCCGCAGCGCCAGTTGCCG
>CAYOXX010000131.1:0-5386 GCA_964408025.1 uncultured Acidobacteriota bacterium
AATCTGAGGAGCGTGCAAATCCATTGTGAGAATTCTGTCAGCACCGGTCGCCTCGAGAAGATTGGACACCATCTTGGAGCTTATCGGCACTCTGGGGCGGTCTTTGCGATCCTGCCGCGCGTAGCCGAAGTAGGGCATAACCGTCGTGACGCGTTTCGCCGACGCCCGCTTGAAGGCGTCGATCATGATCAGCAGCTCCATCAGGGTAGTGTTTACCGGATGGCAAGTCGGTTGCACGATGAAGACGTCCCGACCGCGGACGTTCTCAAGGATCTGGCAGTGGACCTCGCCGTCGCTGAAAGTAGTCAGCAGAATATCGCCCTGGGGGATGGCCAGGTGTTCGCAAATTGCTGCAGCCAGCTCCGGATTGGCGCTGCCCGAGAAGACCTTCAGCTTGCCGTTGCTCATAACCTCCAATCTCCGTTGGCTTTTCTATCAATACTGCTTGGCTGGGGCGGGAGGATTCGAACCTCCGATGCAGGATCCAAAGTCCCGTGCCTTACCTCTTGGCCACGCCCCAACCGTAGATCGCCGGAAACGAATAGTCGGGTCTATGGAAGGCCTTCGTGACCCGTTTTCAATTGCCGATAGTTAATACGGTCAGCCCGCGCTAAGTCCTTCCTCTTCGGCTGCATTTCCCTGCTCCACGGGAATATCTGCGGGCGCGCCGCTGGGCTCCGTCTCCAGGACATTGTTGTACTCGTCAATGATCGCTCGCTCCATCTTGCCTCGCATCTCGCTGTTGAGCGGGTGGGCGATGTCGCGGAACTTGCCGCTCTTGCTCTTCTTCGAGGGCATCGAGATGAAAAGCCCGTTGTTGCCGTCGATGATCTTGATGTCGCTGACGATGAAGCAGTCGTCGAAGACGACCGAAACAAACGCCTTGAGCTTTTCCTCTCCGACCGGAGACACGCGAATGTTGGTGATTTTCATCGGTTGCCCCCTAAACTCCCTTCCGCCGTTCCCGCCCTTCCCGGACTGTCCTCGGAGGGAAACAACGTCACGGCGTCGGCGTGGATTCCCCGGTGACGAATCGTCGGCGGAACTGCCGCCTCGTCAGAAAGCTGCACTCGATAACGCCGACTCCCTCCGCCTCCAAAATCTCCGCGGCGCGCACCGCCGCACCTCTGTCGGCGAAGCGCCCAGCAACCGCCGATCCGCTGCCGCACATGACGGCGTCGGTCGCGCCGCTCGCCAGCAGCTTCTCCTTCAGGCCACGGATTTCCGGGTGGGCGGCGAAGACGCCCCCCTCCAGATCGTTGCGCCAGGGAGCTGCTGGTGAATGGACCTCTCCGGGCGGCCAATCCGCCGTAATATCGCCGATACGTCCCCCCGATGTCAAATCAAAATGCCTATAGGCGGCAGCCGCGCTGATCCTCAGCGGCGGCACCAGGACGACTACCGGGGCCGGCGGCAGGTCCTCCAGCGCCGTCACCATTTCGCCCCTGCCGCGGCACTCCGCCGTGCCGCCCGTCAGGAAGTAGGGCACGTCAGATCCGAGCTCCGCCGCCACCCGGCTCAGTTCCCGCGCGGCCAGCGGCTTGCCCGCCAGCATGTTCAGGGCGCTCAGGGCGGCCGCCGCGTCGCTGCTGCCCCCGCCCAGGCCGGCGGCGATCGGTATCCGCTTGCACAGCTCGATGCGCAGCCCCGGCGGACCGCCCGCGCGTTCGGCGAACGCCTCGGCGGCTCGCACAACCAGGTTGCGGTCGTCGGTCGGCAAGCCGTCGGCATCGCAGCGCAGCTCGATCCCCTGGCCGCCGGCTTCGATCTGCAACGTGTCGTGCAAGCTGAGGCTCTGCATCACTGTCCGGACCTCGTGGTAGCCGTCGGGACGCGTGCCCAGCACCCGCAGCGATAGATTCACCTTGGCGAAGCAGCGTACGGAAATGCTACTGCACATATTCCCTGGCTGAGCGGTAGAGCAGCGGCGGCCCCGGGGGGACGTCGTCGAGCCATAGGCGGCTACCCCGCTCGCGGGGCAGGAAGATGAAGTCCAGGTCGAGCCCCGTCGGGTTGACGTCGACCCGAAGGGCGCTCAGCGTGATCTGCTCTCCGCTTTGCGCCAGCTCGATCTCCGTCGTGCCCGGCCAGACGATGCCGCTCTCGCCGTCGAGGCGGAAGCCCCGGTAGCTGACGGCGACGATCGGCTCGTCGGAGCGGCCGTCGATGTAGCGCGCGCTGCGCAGGCGGCCGTAGGCGTCGACGTAGGCGTCGACTCGCAGGTCCTCGCCGGCGTGGTAGGCGCGCAGGTAGGCCCCGCCGCCGTCGGCCGGGTCGGCGTAGACCTGCGAGAAGCGACCCGGCTCGAAACCGCGGCCGCACAGTATCGCCGCCACCTCCTCCGGCGGCAGGTAGATGCCGATCATGCGGCCCGCGTTGTGAGGAGTGTTTTCTTCCCGGACGTGGTAGCGGTCGCGCAGGTTCACCAGGTTGATCAGCTCGGGCACGATGATCACGATCGCCTCGGAGCCGCGGTCGCTGCTGAGGTCGACGCGCAGGCGCGCCCCTCGCTCGACTACCATGTTGGCCGTCAGCGGGACCCTCTTGCCGTCGGCGTAGCGGAAGCGGGCGCGGTAGGCGCCGCTCATCGCCTCCAGCGGCGCCCAGTTGTCGGCGAAAGCGGCTACGGGGTCGTCGGCCGGCGGCGGGCGGTAGCCGTCGGTTCGCCTGGCCGGGCAGGACGTCGCCGTCATCGCCAGGGCGGCCGCGGCGGCCGCCAGCAGGAGATTCCCGGCCTTGCAGTTCATCGTTCCCCCAGCAGCCGTTCGAGGCGGGCGATCTCCTCCTCTACCTCGGCGGTCGACTTGACTGAGGCCAGGTCGTTGGCCATCGCGGCGCGGAACTCCGCTAGCGCCTCTGCCGGCCGCTCGAGCGCCAAGTAGAGGTAGCCAAGGTGCTCCCGCACTTCGGCCGACATGTACTGCGTGCGCACGGCCGCCGTCAGGTAGCGCTCCGCCGGCTCCAGCTCGCCCAGCTTGAAGTGGGCCCAGCCGAGGCTGTCTAGGTAGCTGCCGGAGTAGGGCTGCAGCTCGATCGCCCTGCGGATGTAACCGAGGGCCGTCTCGAGCTCGACGCCGCGGTCGGCCAGCATGTAGCCGAGGTAGTTAAGGGCCAGGTGGTTGAGCGGGTCGCCCTCGATGATCGAGCTGAAGGTCGCCCTGGCGGCGGCGAAGTCGCTGCCGCGCTCTTGCACCACGCCGCGCAGGAACGTCACGTCGTCGCTGCCGCCGGCCCCGGCCTCCGAGGCGTCGAGCGCCGCCGCCGCTCCCGCGTAGTCCTCCCGGCCGAGGCGGAGCTGGCAGAGCTCGATGTAGTTCTCGTTCTCGCCCGGATCGCTGGAGATCAGCTCCTCCAGTATCCGGTCGGCCTCCTCGTAGCGGCCCTCGGAGTCCAGCACCCGCGCCCGCAGGCGTTCGAACATGGAGAACGGCGCGCTGTCGGGCCGGTACTGCGATTCCAGCTCGTCGAGGATCTCCAGAGCCCGCGCTCGCCGATCCGAGCGGGAGTATGCGGTAATCAGCATCCTCAGGAACACGTCGGGGCGCGCCTGCACCAGCTCCTCAGCGCGCTCGAATAGTTCTGCGGCGGGCTCGTAATCTTCCATGAGGTAGAGGGCCGCGGCGCGGCCGATGGCGGCCTCGGCCAGCGTCGTCAGGGAGGCGGCGGCGGCGCCGGCCTCCTCGGCCAGCTCGAGTGCGCGGCCGAACTGTTGAGCGGCGATGTCGAACTGGCCGGTTTGCCGCAGGCAGAGGTCGGCGAGCTGCAAGCGCAGCGCGATGTCGTCGGTCCGGGCGGCGATTTGCCGTTGCAGCAGCTCGCGAGCGCGGTCGTAGAAGGCGAAAGCCTGCGGCAGCCGCCCGAGCCGCTCTGCGGCCAAGCCGGCGCGGCGCTGCAGCTCCACGTCGTCGGGATCTATGTCGGCGGCGCGGCCCAGCGCCTCCGACTCGCCCTCCAGGTCGCCAAGCTGCCGGAAGTTCGAGGACAGCTCGAGCCAGACGTTAAGGAGCGAGGGGTCGAGCGTCAGCAGGCGCCTCCTGACTTCGATCGCCTCTGTCAGCCGCCCGGCGCGGTCGTAGAGAAGGCTGAGGAAAAAGAGGGAGGCCCTGTCGTCGGGATCGAGTTCGGCGGCGCGCCGCAGCGACTCCTCGGCCAGCCGGAGATCGTCGTCGCCGCCTCCGCGCTGCATGTAGACGCGGCCGAGCAGACGGTGTGCCTCCGCGTCCTCCGGGTCTAGTTCCAGCGCCAGCTCAAGAGCCGCGACCGCCTCCTCCGGTCGGCTGAGGCTTAACAGCATCATCGCCTCCGCCGTCCGCAGCCGGGCCGATTCCGGGTCCGCCTCAATCGCGAGGCGCAGCTCGGAGAGCGCCTGGTGCGGGTTGCCCGACTGGAAGTGGTAGGCGGCGCGCAGGTAGTGCAGGCGGGCGTCGTCGGCCGACTCCTGCACGGCCCCCACCGCTACCCCCGCGGCAAGCGTCGCCAGAGTTATCGCTACCCACACCATGGCGGCGATGCTAGCACAGCCCGCCGGGGGCAACAACCGCCGCCCGTCCAATCCACTGGACAGCAGTCCAGCGCCGGCGACACCAGTTGCCGGCGGCGCCGCACCTGCGCTCGCCGGCGCGTGGTACAGATGTTGCTTGTACAATAGGCGGCCCATAAGTAACGGCATGAGCCGCCCGAAAGGGGGTGACGAGATGCTGAGAGCCGATGAAGCGAATGAGGTCCTGCTGAGGACCTTCGACCTGCCCGACATCCGCTTCGAAAACGTCTCGGGTCTCGACGAAGGCGGCGAAAGCTTCTTCGCCGAGCGCAGGTGCGGTGACGGCCTCGACGCGACCGCCCTCGACCGCTGGTTCGAGCAGTCGCGCCTGGCGGCCGACGCCGAGGCGCGGCGGGACTGCTGGCTACAGGTGGGCGACAAGATCTACGTCGTCTGGGGCGCCGCCATCAAGGCTCGCGCCGACGTCGGCAACGGCGCAGACCCGCTCGAGCGCTGGGAGTTTACCTTCAGCGATATCTGCCTCTACGATCCCCTCACGAACTGAGGCCGCAAGGGCCACCTCGAGGCTCCCCACGCATCTCCTCCGTTCTTCCCGCCCGGCAGGTTGGGCGTCACCGTTGGACCCTCTCTTAGCCCGAAACCAGGAGCGTGGACATCGGTAATAAGCGGCTTGTTGCGAGAGCCGACAGCGAATAGTAGGAGGGCCGACATTCCTGTCGGCCGTCTTGCCTCAATCATCATAGTAGGAGGGCCGACATTCTTGTCGGCCGCCTTGCCTCAATCATCATAGTAGGAGGGCCGACATTCTTGTCGGCCGTACATGGTTCGCGGACAAGAATGACGGGGCGGTAAAAAATCTAATTTGACGTTAAGTCGTTTAGTGTC
>CAYOXX010000132.1:0-5330 GCA_964408025.1 uncultured Acidobacteriota bacterium
GGTCCAGGTGGGGCGGCCGAACTGGTCGTCGACCACCTCGATCTCCTCGCGCTCGCCCGCCAGCCGGGCAAAGGAGTCGACGAAGTTCCTGCCGCCGCGCCCGTAGAGCCACTGCGTGCGGACGATGGCATGGCGGCAGTCCGAAGCGGCGACCGCGCGCTCGCCGGCCAGCTTGCTGCGTCCGTAGGCATTGATCGGATTCGGCTCGCTCTCCTCCGCGTATCCGGCCGCGAGCTCGCCGTCGAAAACGTACTCCGTGCTGATCTGAACCATCCGAGCGCCTACACCAGCGCAGGCCTCGGCCACGTGGCTCGCTCCCGCCCCGTTGACCGCCGCCGCCAGCTCCTCGCTCTCCTCGCAGGCGTCGACGTCGGTGAAGGCCGCGCAGTTGACCACCTCGTCGGGGGCCAACCTGCTGATGGCCTCTAGGACCCTACCACGCTCCGTGATGTCGAGCTCTTCGACATCCCAACTCGTCAGGTGGCAGCGGCCCGCCAGCGCCGCGCAGAGGGCCTGCCCGAGCATGCCGCGGGCACCCAGGACCAGCACGCGCGTGTCCGGCTCCAGCATCAGCGACCCCCGTACATGCGGCGGTAGTACTGCTGGTACTCGCCGCTGAGGATACTCTCGCACCAGGCACGGTTGCCGCGGTACCACTCTACGGTGGCCCGCAGGCCCTCCTCGAAGTCGACCAGCGGCCGCCAGTCGAGCTCCTCCCTCGCCCTGGAGGAGTCAAGGGCGTAGCGGCGGTCGTGACCGGGCCGGTCGCCCACGAAGCCGATCAGCGACTCCGGTTTGCCCAGCAGGCGCAGCAGCAGCTTCACCAGGTCGATGTTGCGCCACTCGGCGCCGCCGCCCATGTTATACACTCGCCCCGGCTCGCCGCGCTCCAGCGCCGCCAGGACGCCGCGGCAGTTGTCCTCGACGTGGATCCAGTCGCGAACGTTGGCTCCGTCCCCGTAGACCGGCAGCTCCTTGTCGGCCAGGGCGTTGTTGATCATCAGCGGGATCAGCTTCTCCGGGAACTGGTAGGGACCGTAGTTGTTGGACGAGCGGGTGATGATCGACGGGTAGCCGTAGGTCTTCTCGTAGGCGCGGCAGATCAGGTCGGCCGAGGCCTTGCTGGCGGCGTAGGGCGAGTTGGGCCGCAGCGGGTCGTCCTCGACGAAGCGCCCCTCGGGCCCCAGCGAGCCGTAAACCTCGTCGGTCGAGACTTGCAGGAAGCGCGGCATGCCCTCGCGCCGCGCCACCTCGAGCAGCATCTGTGTGCCGACGACATTGGTGCGCAAAAAAGGCGCCGGCTCCTCGATCGAGCGGTCGACGTGGCTCTCGGCGGCGAAGTTGACCACCGCATCGAACTCCGCCCCGCCCAGCACGCCCTCGAGCGCCCCGCCGTCGGCGATGTCGCCGCGCACGAAGGCGTAGCGCGGCGACGAGGCCACCTCGGCCAGGTTATCCAGGTTGCCGGCGTAGGTGAGCAGGTCGAAATTGACAATCTCCCAGCCGGGAAGCTCCCTCAGCAGCAGGCGGATGAAGTTCGAGCCGATAAAGCCTGCGCCGCCGGTCACCAGAACGCGCATCGTTCGCTCCCCCAGCGTTTCCCGGGCACCGAGTATACCAGAGGCTTCCCTTGTTAAGCGCCCCCGGCGGCCGTATCATCTCCCCCGGAGGAGATCCGTTGGCGAAGGCTGTCCTCAACTACGGCGACGGCGAGCTGACCATGCACTACGACCCGGCCGCCTTCCGCCTCCTGACGCCCAACCCCCCCACTCGGCCGCTTGACGCCGGGGAACTGCGCGATGCCCTGCGCGCGCCGGTCGACTCACCTCCCCTTTCCGAGCTGGCCGGGAGCGCGCGCTCGGCGCTCGTAGTCGTCAGCGACGCCACGCGTATCGCCCGCGCTGATCTGATACTGCCGATCCTGCTGGAAGAGTTGCATCTCGGCGGCCTGGCTCCCGGGCGCGTGAAGGTAATAATTGCCCTGGGCAACCACAGGCGGGCTACGCCGGAGGAGATTGGCTCGCTGCTCGGCGAAACGGCCGGCTTGCTTGAGGTGCTCCAGCACGACGGCCGCGACCCGGCCGGGCTCGTGCGGTTCGGGCGCACGGGACGCGGCACCGAAGTGCGGCTGAACCGCCTGCTGGCGGAGCACGACCTGGTGATCGCTGTCTCGATGGTCAACTTCCACTACTTCGCCGGCTTCACCGGCGGGCGAAAGTCGATCGTACCCGGACTAGCCGCGCGCGAAACGATAGTCGACAACCACCTCCTGGCCATCGACTTCGAGCGCGGGCGCCTGGCCGATGGCGTCGAGCCGGGCCGCCTGGACGGCAACCCGGTGCACGAGGACCTCGAGGAGGCCGCGGCGATGGCGCCGCCGTCGTTCGCCGTCAACGTCGTCCTCACCCCTGAGCGCGAGATCGGTGCCCTCTTCGCCGGGAACTGGGTCGCCGCCCACCGCAGGGCCTGCGACGAGTACATGCGACGTTACGGCGTCGCCGTCGCGGCCCGCCGCGAGGTCGTTATCGCCAGCTGCGGCGGCAGCCCCAAGGACATCGACCTCATCCAGAGCCACAAGACGATCCAACTTGCTACCCGCGCCCTCGAGCCCGGAGGCACACTGGTGCTGCTGGCGCGCTGCCCCGAAGGCTTCGGCAGCGACCAGTTCCAGAACTTCTTTCCGATTGGCGACTCCGGCGCCTTCCTCCGCCGCCTGCACAAGAACCCTTCCCCCAACGGCCAGACGGCGCTTGCCGCCCACGCCAAGGCGCGCGAGTTCCGCATCGTACTCATATCGGACCTGCCGCCCACGGAGGTCGGAGAGTTCGGGATTACGCCGGCCACCAATCTCGACGAGGCTCTATCAAACTTGGGTTCCCACCTGGACGAGGAGGGAATAGGCTACATCGTTCCGCAAGGGGCGGTTACTTTACCCCTGGTTTCCCGCTGAATATACAAATTCATTTCACTGGCAGCGCTATCGGCGAACTGGATCCTGCTGCACCTCCACCCTTATCGGCGGCGCGGTGATAGCTCCTCTTTTTCTTTGCTTTCGGTACTGCTGCTGCCCTGGATCTGGACCGCGCCCCAAAGCGACATGCAGATCTGCTCGTTCTCGCAGAGGGCACATTCCTCCAACTCGCGGATGCTCGACGGCACCCTGCCGATACAATCTTTTTTATAGATTTTCATGCGCTGACCACCCCAAACTGGTTAACTTAACCGCCTGACAGGACAAAGGTTAAGAAAGAGGACCTCTATATTTAACCTACGTTGTTGTCTACATGTCAACCGTAATTTTGACAAAGTTCAGATACATCTAAGACCAGACAATTAGATTGCCAACCCAATAGATGTTGTTGTCTTTATTTAGGGGATACCATATTTAGTGCCTTTTTCGTTGGACCGCTTCTGACGGAACCGGTTCTCAGCCGGCGGGCGATTCACCGCTCTCCATCGCGCCCACCGTTTCCCCGCGCGAAGCGCCGGTGATTGCCACGCTGCAGAGGCTGTTGGGCGCAACCGACCCTTCTGCCTCGACGGAAACGTGTATGAAGTTGTCGGTGAGGGCCACGGGGCGGCCTCTCTTGTCGCGGTTGGCCAGGACAAGCGCAGGCAGCGTGCAGCCCACGAGGTCGAGGCGGAAGCTGTAGTTCCGCTCCTTCATCGAGGCCCGCAGCTCGGCGCCGCGGCGGGTCACCGTCTCCGTGTGAACCCTGCCGGGCATGGCGGCCGCCTCGGTGCCGGGGCGGGGGCTGAAGGAGAAGACGTGCGCGTAGGTGAAGGGAGCTCCGGTGAGCAGCCCGACGGTGGCCGCGAAATCGTCGTCGCTCTCGCCGGGGAAGCCGACGATGACGTCTGCGCCGATGCCGCACTCGGGCATCATCCGCCGCGCCGTCTTCACCGCCTTGCGGATCCCCTCCGGATCAGGCGGCCGGCGCATCCGCTCCAGTATTCTAGCCGAGCCGCTTTGCACCGCCAGGTGGAGGTGGCGGGCGATGCGGCGCGAGCTCGCCATCAGCTCGAGCAGCTCGTCGCCGACCTCGTACGGCTCGAGCGAACAGAGTCTAATCCTCGGCAACCCCTCGGCGCCGTCGACCGCTCTCAGAAGGTCCAGCAGGTTTTCCCGCCGCTCCCTGCCCCCGCCCCAGAGGCCGAGGTGGGTGCCGGTGAGCACCACCTCCTTGAATCCCCGCCGGGCGAGGGCGCGCAGTCTGCCGATCACCTCGTCTCCGGGCAGGCTGCGGCTCGGACCCCTTACCGTGCGCACGACGCAGTAGCTGCATTCCATGTCGCACCCCTCCTGGATCTTCAGGTAGGGGCGGGTGCGGCCGCCGAAGTCCGCCTCCGGCTCGAACGGCCCGGCCTGACCCGGCGGCTCGGCCTCGCCGCCGGCGAGCCGGTAAAGCTCACCCCTCTCGCCCAGGCCGAGGACGTCGTCGACCTCCGGCATCGCGGCCAGGAGCTCGGCGTCGCGCTCGGCGTAGCAGCCGGTGACCACCAGGCGGCTCCTGGGCGATAACCGCTTCAGGCGGCGGATCGCCTGGCGGGCGTGGCTGTCGGCGCGGGCGGTGACGGTGCAGGTGTTGACCACGATCAGCTCGGCCTCGGCGGGCGCCGAAGCCTCCGCCAGGCCGCGCGAGCGCAGCGCCGCGCGCACGGCGGCCGTGTCGGACTGGTTGAGCTTGCAGCCGAATGTCTGGAGGTAGAACCGCTTCACTTATCGAGCGACCTGCGCAGGCGTTCTGCCTTCTGCTCGATACGCCGGTCCATCCGCTCCCTGTGCTCGGCCAGCGCCGAGCGCAGGCGGTCGTCGGACAGCGCCAGTATGCGGGCTGCGAGGACGCCCGCGTTGGCCGCGCCCCACTCGCCGACGGCCATGGTGGCCACCGGGATCCCGGATGGCATCTGGGCCGTGGCCAGGAGCGCGTCGATCCCGGCGAGGGGCGAGGAGTCGAGGGGGACTCCGATCACCGGCAGCGTCGTCTCGGCAGCCACCACACCAGCCAGGTGTGCGGCACCGCCGGCGGCGGCGATGATCACCTTGGCTCCCGCTGCCTCCGCCTCCGCCACCAAGCGCCGTGTGCGGTCCGGCGTGCGGTGCGCGCTGGAGACGTTGATGTCGAATGGGATCCCGAATTCGCGCAGCATCTCTAGCGCCGGCCGCACGGCCGGCAGGTCGCTGTCGCTGCCGATAAGTATCAGAACCTGCGCGGCCATCGTCGCTTCTCCATGCGGTTGGCTAAGCCAGTATAGCGCAGCGCCGCGGGCGGGACTAGCTCGCATATTGCACAGGGTTTGGCCGGCTCTGGTGTTAAGTGATTGATATG
>CAYOXX010000133.1:0-1733 GCA_964408025.1 uncultured Acidobacteriota bacterium
GGTCGCCGGTGCCGACAAAAGAAGTGCCAGGCCGAGGGTGAGAGCCAGAACGATAATCGCTGATCGTCTCATCCTTCGTCCCAACGAATACTTACCGGACAAGCGATGGTAGCTATCGACAAGCTTGCGCAATCACAGGCAACAACAATATGTATGCGCTATCTTGCGCCCCCGCCCATTATGCATCGGGAATGCGGCTGAGCACCATCCAATACCGTCTCAAACAACCAATTCCTGGTTACTCTACACATAAAGGAGACGCGGGATAACGCCTGCGGCGGATCCCGCGCTCCTTATAGTTTACGTTCTGAATCTGCGGTATTGAATAAAGCTTGTTACGCAGCTCCTCAGGAATCCCACTGGGGTAAGACTCCCGCCGAGCGGGCCGGTGCCCGTGTGACGCACTAGCCACGCACATATAGCGGAGCAGCTCCGCGGGAGATTGTTGTGACTTTCTCCTCCCCTCCTCCCGCGGGGTCGCGCTCGGGTTTCGCGCTTCGATTTCCGGCCTAGAAGCGATAGCTGGCGCCGAAGAACACGCTGAGCCCGCCCAGGTCGATCGGCTCGAAGCCGAGGAAGTCGTCGCCGAGGTCTCCCTCGACGTAGGCGTAGCGTACCTCGCCGAAGACGTCCCAGTCGAACCCCATCGGCACCACGACGCCGCCGGCTACGTGAAAGCCAAAGGCGACGGCAGACTCTTCGGTAATGAAGTCACCCTCGAATATCGTCATGTCGGTGAAGTCGATGAACTCGCCATACTCCTCGTAGGTAAAGGGGTAGACACCGACGCCACCGCCGACCCAGGGTACGATCGGCGAGCCGCGCCGGCCGCGGTAGCCGGGCGAGCCGTTGCCCAGCGGCATGAACTTCACCGTCGCCGTCACCGGCGTGATCTTGAGCGAGAACTCCTGGAATATCGAATCGCCGTACTGGTCGACGTAGTCGACGTACTCCGAGCCGACTGTTCTGGAGTAGAAATCGACGCCGAAGCCGAGTGTGATGAAGCGGGTGGCGAACCAGTTGACCTCGAAGCCGACGATGTAGTGGTTGAAGTCGGCGACCTCGTAGGTGAAGTCGTAAGTGTTCAGCTCCCAGATGTCGCTCCCGCCACTGGGGTAGAAATAGCCGACGCGGAAGCTGACGCTCCCGGTCTTGAGGCGCTGCCATTCGCCCTGAGCGTTCGCGGCCAGCGGCAGCAGCAGCAGGGCTGCCGCGACCAGCAGTAAGGTTTTCTTCATCGAAATCCTCCGTCCTTGGCTTGCACGGCTAGTGTTAGCAAGCACCGTACCAACGCGAAGCGACAAGCCCGGCGCCGCCCGCTGGGCCGGGGCTGTCCTGTGGCGCCGTCCGGCTGTCCCCTATCGGGGACAACCGGCATCACCCAAACAGCTCCCCCAGGAACTGCAGCAGCTGCTCCTCGGTGATGCCCTCGACGGCGGTCAGCTCGATTCCGGTAGCGTAGCCGCCGTCAGGCAGCTTGGTGGAATGGATGACGCAGCAGGCGGCGGTGATCGGATCGACGAAGAAGGGCAACTCGATGCGAAGCAGGCAGGTCGAGCCGACGGGCTTCTCCTTGTCAATCTCGATCAGCAATCCTCCCGCACTGAGATTCAGCGACCGCAGGCGCACCATCTCGGCCCTGGGGGAATCCTCAAGCCAGACGTTGGTCTTGTAACGGTAGCGCGTGTGCCGCCGCCGCTCGTCGCTGTTCTCCTTCAACCGTCACCTCCGCC
>CAYOXX010000133.1:1833-5305 GCA_964408025.1 uncultured Acidobacteriota bacterium
CCGCGTCGGCCTCGCTGTCCCACACGGAGCAGCCCAGCATAAGCAGGCTCTCGCCGTCTGCGAAGGCGCTGTAGGTGATCCCGTCCCAGCCCGCCGCGATCTCCGGCGCCGCCTCGCTCGTCGGCTCGTGCAGCTCGCACAGCACCTTCACCTCGAGCTCGCCAAGAACGTTATCGAAATACGGCGTCCAGCCTGGGGGCAGTGCGGTGCCTAGGCCGGAGAGGTCGATGTCGGTCGGCTCGTCGCCCTCGACGTAGCGGTCGAAGTGCAGGATCTGCTCCGAGGAGGACGGCAGCCTGCCCAGCAGGTCGCTGCAGGCACCGCCGGCCTCGGCGGCCAGGAAGGCCTGCACGAAGACCGAGCCGTCGGCGTAGGGGCTGATGAGGCTCTCCTGCATGTAGCGCGGCGAGGTGGCGAAGACCTGCATCATCGGATTCGACTCCGCGGCCACCACCGACATGCGCAGCATCCCACCAAGGTTCGGCAGGCTCTCGACGGCGGTGCCCTGGGCGGCGACGAACATGGCCACCGTCGCCATGCCCTCCATCACCGCCATGTGGGCGTAGGCGACGTCGGTGTTCTCCTTGTCCGCGCGCTGCATCTCCAGCAGGTCGATGGCCTGGTCCTGCAGCGCGTGCGTGAGCTCGTGGGCGACTATGAGCCGCTCCATGAGCGGCAACCGGAAAGCCTCCGGCAGGTCGATGATCGAGTAGAAGGCCCTGGTGCGCGGGTCGTAGAAGGCGCCGGCCTGCTCCTGCAACAGGTCGACGAGGCCGGCGCGGATGTCGTAGTCGGCGGGCAGCAGGCCGAAGACGGCCAGGCAGCGCCCCTGGCGCTCGAGCTCGCCGCAGGGGTACTCCTCCTCCAGAAGCTGGACCAGGTACTCCCGCACCTGGGCGCGCGTGGTTACCTCGATCCTCACCGGGCCGGTGCTGCGCATGCCGGTCGCCTCCTCCACCCTCGGCACCAGCTCCTCGGCCAGGGCCTGCACCCGCTCCCGCTCCGCCGCCAGCTCCTCATCGGTATATTCCTCGACTGCGGCGCCGAGAACGGCCAGCGCCGCCAGCGCCGCCGCCGCGAGCAATCGCTCCCGTCGAAGCATCCTCTCTGCTCCTCCCGTTTCCAGGTTCCCTCAGTTTAGCACACGCAGCTCCAGCTCCAACTCTACACCGAATTTCGCGCTCACGCGCCGGCGAACCTCACCGATGAGGGCCAGGACGTCCGCGGCCCTGCCCCCGCCGATGTTGACCATGAAGTTGGCGTGAAGTTCCGACACCCGCACGCCGCCGCGCCCGAGCCCCTTGCAGCCCGCCTCCTCGATCAGGCGGCCGGCGAAATCCCCGTGGGGATTGCGGAAGACCGAGCCGCAGTTGGGCTCGTCGAGCGGCTGGCGCCGGCGCCGCTCCTCGAGCCGCCGGTTCATCTCTCCGACGATCGTCTCCGCATCTCCCTTGCGCAGACCGAACTCGGCAGCGAGCACCACGCCGCCGTCCTCGTGCAGCGCCGAGCCGCGGTAGCGCAGCCCGAGGTCGGCCGCGGCCCTGCTGCGCACTACGCCGTCGCGGCCCAGCACCGCGGCCGCCAGCAGCACATCCCTGATCTCCCACTCCCTGTCGCCGGCGTTCATGAAGACCGCGCCGCCGACCGTTCCCGGTATGCCGCAGCCGAACTCGAGCCCGCTTAGTCCGGCGTCGGCTGCGGCACTGGCGGCCGCCCACATGGTGGCTCCGGCACGGGCGCGCAGCGTTGCGCCCGCGACCGCGATGTCGTCGAACCGCTTCCAGAGCTTGATCGTCAGCCCCGGCAGCCCGGCGTCGGGCACCAGGATATTGGTGCCGCTGCCGATGACCCTCCACGGCGTGCCGCTCGCGGCCGCGTGCTCTACCCCCCGCCTCACGTCGCCTTCGCTCGCCGGCAGCAGCAGCAGCTCCGCCGGGCCGCCGATCTTGAAGCTGGTCAGCGGCGCCAGGGGCTCGCCGCGCAGCAGCAGTGCGCCCTGCGAAAGGCGGAACGGGAGCGCAGCGGCCACCGCTCAGCTCCTGCCGAAGCGCCGGCGCAGCTCGTCGGCGCCGATGGTCAGGACGACGGGGCGGCCGTGCGGGCAACGCATCGGCATCTCGCAGCGGAAGAGCTCCTCGAGCAGCCAGTGCATCTTCTCCTCGCTCAGCGGCGTGTTCACCTTGATGGCGCCGTGGCAGGCCGCCGAGACAACCAGCTCCTTCAGAAGACCATCGCGGTCGGTTCCTCCGAAATCCTCCAGGTCCGCCGCCATGCGGGCGATCAGATCTTCCGCATCGGCGTCGGCCAGCGAGGCGGGCACGGCCCTGAGCGCCGCGCCGCCGCGCCCGAAAGGCTCGACATCGAAGCCCAGCGAACGCAGCAGCCCTGCGTGCTCCTCCAGCAGCTTCACCTGGGTCGGCGGCAGCTCGACCACCAGCGGCCGGATCAGCCCCTGGCTGGGCGGCGTCCCCGCGGCCGATCCCATCAGCTCCTCGAACAGAATCCGCTCGTGGGCGGCGTGCTGGTCCACCAGCATCAGCCCGCCCTCGAAGCCGGCGACGACGTAGCTGCCGCCCACCTGACCCAGCGGCACCACCCTCTCGGGATCGATCTGCTCGACGCGGAAGCGCTGGGGGCGGCTGCCGGCCGGCGGTTCATCCCGCCGCACCTGCGCGGCGGCCGGATCGGGCGGCTGCGCGGTGAACCTCTCGGGCGCCGGCGGTCCAGCCCGCGATTCCCCGCGCCTCCCTCCGCCACCTCCGGTCGCGACCTCCCGCCCGCTCAGCGGCCGGGTGCCGCGCAGCTCGCGGAAGTCGATCCTCCGCTCGACCCCATCGGTGTCGCTCCTGAGCGCCGCGTCGAGGCTCTCAAGCGTCGCTGCGGGCTTACCGGGGCGTGGTGCCGCTTCCTTTGGCGTACGCGGTTCGGGCGCCAGGGCGGCCAGCGGCTTGGCCGCCGAGAGGGCACCGCGAACGGCCCCGACAACCAGGCGGTGAACGCGGTCGGCGCGTCGGAAGCGGACCTCCGTCTTCGATGGGTGGACGTTGACGTCGACCTCGCGCGCAGGCAGCTCGATGAAAAGGTACGCCGCCGGCGTGCGCCGCTTCGGCAGCAGGTCCTCGTAGGCGGCGCGCACGGCGCTGACCAGCACCCGGTCGCGCACCGCGCGGCGGTTGACGAAGAAGTGCAGCATCGAGGCGTTGGCCCGGTGCAGCGACGGCTCGCCGGCGAAGCCGACCACCAGCATCTCGCCGTCCCGACCCTCGAGGGGAAGCAGCCGCTCCAGCAGGTCCGGCCCCAGCAGCTGGGCCAGCCGCTCCCGCAGCGAGCCGGCCGGCGGCGCGGCTATGACGTCGGCGCCGTTGTGGCGAAGCATCACGCTGCGCTCGGGGAATGCGAGCGCGTAGTTGGTGACCGCGTTGAGGCAGTGGGCGTACTCGGTGGCGTTGCTGCGCATGAACTTGCGCCGCGC
>CAYOXX010000134.1:0-5299 GCA_964408025.1 uncultured Acidobacteriota bacterium
GGCCAGCAGCTCGCGCGGCGCGCTGGACAGAGCGCCTGCGCGAGCTGCTGGCCGCCGACGGCAGGCCGCACGAGATCGGCCTCACCGACGGCCCCGGCCACGCCGTCAAGCTGGCGGCGCTTGCGGCCAGGGAGTTCGAGACGGTGGTAGCCGTCGGCGGCGACGGCACCGTAAACGAGGTAGTCAACGGCCTGCGCGGCACGGAGGTGGCCCTAGGCATCGTTCCGCTGGGCTCGGGCAACGACTTCATCAGGATGCTGGGCATCCCCGAGAATGCAGAGGCGGCGTTGCGGATCGTGCTCGAGGGCCGCAGCAGGCGGGTGGACCTGGGGATCGTCAACGAAAGGCTCTTCGTAAACTCGATCGGCATCGGGCTCGACGCCGCCGTCGGCCGCACCATGAACCGCACCCGCTGGCTGCCGGGAAAGCTGGCCTACCACTACGGCATCCTGGCTAACATCTTCTTCTACCGCAACCGGGTGATCCGCTGGCGCGCCGACGGGGAGGGCGGCTCGGTCAAGTCGGTGCTGGCCGCGGTGATGAACGGCACGACCTACGGCGGCGGCTATCGCGTCGCGCCCAGGGCCTCCTGCGACGACGGCCTCCTCGACCTGGTGATTCTCGGCGACTACGGGGTGGCCGGCAGGGTGCGCCACGTTCCGAAGCTCAAGACGGGGCGCCACCTCGCCCTGCCGAAGCTCGAATACCTGCAGGCGCGCCGCGTCCGCATCGAGAGCGCCCACGAGCTGCCGATCCTGGTAGACGGCGAGCTGCTTCCCGACAGCGGTACGGGCATCGAGGTCGAGGTGGAAGCGGTGGCGGGCGGACTCAAAGTCCTGGCGGAACCGCGGCCCGGATAGCGTAGTCAAACTGAAGCGGCTCTTACATCTGGCCCCGTGCTCCCGTGCTATACTTGGCCGCCTTTGTTTGATTCAAGGAGAAAATTCAGCCGTGAAGAGAAACGCGATCATCGGACCCACAGGCGCCGCCGCGGCGCTGCTGCTGCTCGGCTGCGTCGCGGCTGCCGCCCAGACCGAGCTGATGCCGGTGGACAGCATCGAGGCGGGCATGACCGGCATCGTCAGGACCACCTTCCGCGGCACCGAGGTGGAGGAGGTGGAGGCCGAAGTGCTTGGCGTGATGCGCAGTGCCCTCGGCCCGAACATCGACCTGGTGCTGATCCGCCTGCGAGGCGAGCGGATGCAGTTCCAGGGAGTGGCCAACGGCATGAGCGGGAGCCCCTTCTACATCGACGGCAAGCTGGTTGGGGCGCTGTCGATCCGCATCGGCCTCTTCGCCAAGGAGCCGATAGCCGGCGTGACGCCGATCGCCGACATCGTCGACACGCAGTTCGGCGGCCGCGGCCGGCCGCATCTCTCGCTAGACTACCACCGCCTCTGGAGCGGCAACGAGTCGATCCGGCAGCTCGCCCGGCGCCTCGGCCGGGAGCTGCCGCGGGGCTCGAGTCCGCCTCAACCGGACGCAGCGGGCGTGGGGCTGCGGCCGTTCACGCTCGGCATCTACTGCTCGGGCCTCGAGGCCACCGTAGCGGCGCGCTACGCGCCGCTATTCCGCGAACTCGGCGCCGAGCTCACCGCCTTCGGCTCCGGCGTCGGCGGCCCCGTCGACGGCCCCCTGGAACCGGGAGTGCCGGTGAGCGTCGACCTGGTGCGGGGTGACCTCCGCATCGGCGCCTCCGGCACGCTCACCCACATCGAGGGCGACCGGGTCTGGGCTTTCGGCCACCCCTTCTTCCGGCTCGGCCCGGTGGAGTGGCCGCTGGCGCGGGCGGAGATCATCGAGGTCTTCCCTTCGATGCAGGGGTCGTTCAACATCTCAGCCGCCGGACAGCAGGTCGGGACCATCGTCCAGGACCGCGCCACAGCGGTCTACGGCGTGTTGGGCCGCGAGCCGTCGATGCTGCCGCTACGGATCGAGGTCAGGCACGCCGGCGAGGCGGTCTCCGTCTTCAGCTACGAGCTGGTACGCAACGCGCTGCTGACGCCGGCCCTGATCGACATCGCCGTCAGCAACTCGCTGCTCGCCACGCAGCGGCAGTTCGGCGAGAGCAGCGTGGCGATCTCGGGCACACTCGTCATCGACGGCTACGAGGACGTCAACATCGACGACTTCTACAGCGGCTTCAACCTCGGCACCCGGGTCGGCGCGCTCCCGGCCGCCGTCTACTTCTTCCTCAGCGACAACGAGTTCTCATCGGTCACCGTCACCGACATCAGGCTGACGCTCGACCTGGTTGAGGAGCAGCGCGTCGCGACGCTGCAGCGCGCCTGGATCACCGACACGGAGCTCGAGCCGGGCGAGAGCTTCCAGGTGCTGATCGAGCTCAGGCCGCGCCGCGACAAGGAGCTCGTTCTCGAGCAGGACTACATGATCCCGCCGACGCTGCAGAGCGGCGCCTACCGCGTCACGGTCGGCAGCGGCTCGGAGATCACGCGGCTGGAGAACGAGATGGTTCGAGGCGAGCTCCGCATCCGCGACCTGCGGCACATGATCCGCCTCATCAACTCCCTGCGGCCCAACAACCGACTCTACGCCCAGGTCTGGCGGGAGGAGGAGGGGATCTACTTTGACGGCGACCTGTTCCCCGGCCTGCCGCCCTCGGCGCTCTCGGTCATGCGCGTCAACTCCGGCGACGACCGGATCATCCGCCTGCTGGGGACGGTGGTGGACGAGCGGCGCATGGAGACCGAGTACTTCGTAAGCGGGGTCAGGAATCTCCGGTTCACGGTACGGCGGCGCTGAGGTGCCCGCGTGACCCCCACACTCACACCAACCCCCACACTCAAACCCCTGGAGGAGAGATGAAGCGGATCGTATTGACCTGGCTGCTGCCGGCGGCCGTCGCGCTCGCCCTCGGCGCGGCCGCCTCGGCCGACACCGCGAGGCGCTGGATCCAGGGCGGCCGCGAGGAGTTTTTGAGGGGCAGCCCCGAGAGCGCCTCGATCACCAGCGACGGCCGCATCATGCTGCCGCCGCAGGCCACGAAGCTGTTCGACTCGCCGCAGCAGTTCGTCTGGGACATGGCCGTCGACGCCACCGGGCAGCTGTTCGTGGCGGGAGGCAACGAGGGGACCATCTACGACGGCCGCGGCACGCCGGTGCACGACGACGAGAAGCCTGAGATCCACGCCCTGGCCGTCGGCCCCGATAACATGCTCTACTTCGCCACATCGCCTCTGGGCGCCGTCTACCGCCTCGCCCCCGGCGGCACCGTTGCCGAGTTCTTTACCCCGCGGCCGGAAGGCGGGCTCGGGGCGGAACGCTACATCTGGGACCTGGCCTTCGACGGCGACGGCAACCTCTACGTGGCCACCGGCATCGAGGGGCGGCTCTACCAGGTCGGGCGCGACGGCGCCGGCCGGGTGGTCTTCGACTCCGACGAGGCCCACATAAGCTGCCTGGCCGTCGACGCGAGCGGGGGCGGCCGGGTGCTGTTCGGCAGCGACCCGAACGGTCAGGTGTTCAGCCTCGACGCCGAGGGGAACGTATTCGTGCTCTTCGATTCCACCCTCAAGGAGATCAACAACCTGGCGGTGGGGCCGGGTGGGGCTCTCTACGCCACCGGCGTCGGCGCCGGAGCGGTTCGAGAGGTAGAACCGAGCCCGCAGCCGCGGCAAGAGCAGCAGCTGCAGGAGGTCCCGGCGGTGTCGCAGGGGACGCCGCAACCGGGCTCCCGGCCGGCGCCGTTGCTGGGCCGCACGAGCAGCGTCGCCGTGGCCGCCATCGCCGACGGCAGCGACGGCGGTGACGGCGAGGTGAGCGCCGTCTACCGCATCCTGCCCGACAACACGGTCGAGACCGTCTGGTCGTCCGACGAGCTGGTAGCCTACTCGCTGGCCCTGGACCGCGGCGGACGCGCGCTGGTCGGCACCGGCCCCAGAGGGCTCCTGATCGCCATCGAGCCGGACGGCACCGAGCGGGTGCTGCGCCGGCTGCAGGGCAGGCAGGTGACGGCGTTGCTGAGCTCGCGCGGGCAGCTGCACGCGGGCGTCAGCAACCTGGGCCGGGTCTACAGGCTGAGCGAGCAGTTCGACGTGCGCGGCGAGTTTCTAAGCCAGGTCAAGGACACCGGTACGGTCAGCACCTTCGGCGCCATCCGCTGGCGTGCCGAGGCGCCGGCCGGCACCACGCTGCGGCTCCTCACCCGCAGCGGCAACACCGCCGAGCCGGATAACACCTGGAGCGCCTGGTCGGAGCCCTACTCCGACCCGCGCGCCTCGACGGTGGCCAGCCCCGCTGCGCGCTTCGTCCAGTGGAAAGCCGAGCTATCAACTACCGAACCCGGGGCCAGCCCGCTGCTCAGCAGCGTCTCGATCTTCTACCTGCAGAACAACCTGCGGCCGCGGGTGCGGACGGCGGCGGTGCTGCCAGTGGGAATCCACTTCCAGCCGGCGATGGTTGATCCGGACGCCGAGGCGATCCCGGCGGAGGTGGCCACGGAGTTGCGCGAGCTGAGCATCATGGTGCCGGGCACGACGGCCGCCGGCAAGATGGTGTTCGCGCGGCAGATGCGCACGATCCGCTGGGAGGCGGCCGACCCCAACGGCGACGAGCTGACCTACCGCGTCCTCTACCGCCCCATCGAGTCGAGCGAGTGGTCGGCGCTGACCGGCGACCACGAGACAAGCCTATTCAGCTTTGACACCCGCAGCCTGGCCGACGGTACCTACGTGGCGCGCATCGAGGCCAGCGACATCCGTTCCAACACGCCGGAGAGGGCGAAAACGGGGCACCTCGACACGCAGCCCTTCGACGTCGACAACACGCCGCCGCGGATCGAGGACCTGGCTGCGACCGCCGACGGCGGCGAGGCCACGGTGACCTTCACCGCCGCCGACGACCTCAGCGCCATCAAGCGCATCCGCCTGCGGGTGGACGCCGGGCGTTGGCGCGTGGTGCTGCCCGAGGACGGCATACCCGATTCCGGCCGCGAGCAGGTGGCGGTGCGCCTGCAGGGGCTGGCGCCGGGGGCTCACACGGTCACGGTGCAGGCGATGGACGAACTCTACAACGTCGGCGCCGGGCGCGCTGTCGTGACGGTGCGCTGAGCCGATGGTGACCGCGATCATCTTGGCGCTGCTGGCCGCCGCACAGGCGGTCGAGCTGGCGCTGCAGCCCGACCCGCCTGTGGCGGGCCACGTCCTGGCCATCGAGATAACTCAAGGCCAGGCAGTCTCCGAGCTCCACCTCAGCGGGCCACTGGCATCCTGGCAACGCCGGCTCGAGTCGACCGCGGGCGAGGCTGTCGAGTTGGTGCTCCCGGACGATCTGCCGGTTC
>CAYOXX010000135.1:0-5124 GCA_964408025.1 uncultured Acidobacteriota bacterium
CGACGCCGTCGATGATCCACATGGCGTCGTCGCCGTCATCGCCGTGGCTGACGAAGTTGCTCTGCTGGCCCGACTCGCTGCCGCCGATGTTGACGCGGTCAACGGTGACTCCGGGCACCTGTTCCATGATCACCCAGGGGTCGCGCGCCGACGGGATGTTGGCCAGCACGTCCTGTGTCAACGCCGTCGAGGTGCCGGTGTTCTTGACGTCGACAACCGCCGTCTCGCCGGTGATCGTGATCACCCTCTCGACGTCGGAGGCCTGCATCGTCACCTCGAGGCGGGTTGCGGTCCCCAGGCGCACGGCGACGCCGTCGCGCACGATCCGCTGGTACCCTTCAAGCTCGAAGGTCAGTGTGTACTCGCCGATCGACAGCTCGCCGAAGCGGAAGACGCCGCGGTCGCTGGTGGTTGTCGTCAGCGTCGCGGTGTGCCCGGAACTGAGCGTCACCGCAACGCCGCTGATGACCGGACCATCCGGTGTTCTTACCGTGCCGAAAATCGACCCGGTGATGATCTGCGCCAGCGCAACGCTCGAAGCGAGCGCCAGCAGCAGGCCAGTAAAGATGATTTTCCTCATGAAGTCTTCTCCTTTCTGAGCATCTGGAAGTAACTATGAATGGTGCCCATGGGTGATGGGTCGAACCACACGGCTTTGAATAAACCTCCTTCCATACCGCGATGAATACTTGCACAAACTCTGCAACTTACCTCTCTCTCGTCGGATATCGCAAATTCGATGCCAGAAAATGAGGTAACCTAACGTATGCATTTTCAAGTAGTTACGGACTCAAGCAGAGAAAATTGGTTCAATATTTTGGTACTCGTACAGTTTTTTGGATGTCGGTAGAATTTTGTTCGAGAGGCTTGCTTGGACAGAATAGGGAAACTAAATGCCTGTTCACACTATTCGCTGTCGGAGGGCAGGACGTAGAAGAAGCGTCGGATCTTGAGGAAGGTCACCTCGCCGATGCCGCGCACCGCCAACAGGTCCTCGACGCGGCGGTAGCGGAATTGCCGCCGGGACTCGACGATGTTGCGGGCGGTGTCTCTCGGGATCAGACTCCTCCCGTGCGACTCGATGCTGCACAGCTGCTCGAAGGTGACGGTGTTGAGGTCGTAGCACCGACTCGGGGCCGGCAGCTCATCAGGGATGTCGGCCTGGCGGACCGGCTCCGTGCATCCGGCGAGGCCGGTCGCCAGCAGCAGCGTCAGGACCGCGAATCTGGCTGCCATCTGTCGATCAGTTCGAGAAGCTGCGGTAGGCTTTCGATCCGTTCGTCCGGCTCGGCTTCTACCGCCCGCTCGCCGCTGTCGAGGAGCACGGTGCGGATGCCGGCGCGCCGGCCGGCGATGACGTCGATGCCGAAATCGCCGACCATTATCGCCTCGCAGGGCCGCAGCCCGAGGCGCCGCAGCAGTGCCACAAGAGCGTCCGGTTCCGGCTTGGGGGGTCCGTCCTCGCGGCTGATCACGGCGTCGACCTCGAGCCGGAACCTGTCGAGCACTGTGCGCACCGATTTGCGCGAGTTGCGCGTGAAGATGGCGACCTTGATGCCCCGCCGGCGCAGCCGCCGCAGCAGCGCCGCGGCCCCCTTCCTCAGCTCCGCGCTGCGGGCGGCCTCTTCCTCGAACGAGTCCACGATCTCGAACGCCCGCCGCCGCCGCTCCTGCGGCAGCGAAAGGATGTAGTCGAGCAGCAGTACCTCGGGGTCGTCGAGGCCGACGGCGTGCTTGATGCGCTTGAAGTCAAGGTTGGGGCGGGTGATCGTGCCGTCCAGATCGAAAATCGCCAGCCGTATCGCGCTCCCCCCGCTGTTGCTGCCCTCTCTCATGCCGCCTAGCCCGCATATTGCACAAGATTCAGCCGTCCGGCGGCCGCTTTTCCCGAATCTCTTTGTTGCGGTCGATTTTGAACCCTTGACGTGGCGCTAACCACGCCTGCGGGTTCAAACCCGCCCTCGCCGCGACCTTCGAGAAAATCGGCACGCCGGTGACAATATGTAACCTCACAGTCCTTTGGAGAGAACGCTGGAAAGTTCAACATATCAATCACTTAACACCAGAGCCGGCCAAACCTTGTGCAATATGCGGGTTAACGCGAGCGCCGACATCAGACTGGCTTAGGAATCGGACTCAATGATCGACTCCAGCCCGGGATGCTCCGGCGCCAGGGATTTGAGCTGCTCGACGGCGGATCGGTACTTCTCCTGCCTGCCGTGAGCCTTGTGGATCAAAGCCATGTTGAGAAGGGTCTCCGCCATCACCTCCTCGTCGCCGCCCGCCGTGAGACCGCGCTCGAGCCACACCAGGGCGGCTCCGTCCATGCCCCGCTGGCGGAAACAGGAACCCAGGTTGAGGCAGGCCTTCTGATGCAGGTCGGGATCCTCGGCAGCCAATTGGAACTCCGTGATCGCTTCCACCAGCAGGCCGGTCTCCATGTAAGCAGTCCCCAGCTCGAAGTGGATGGCGAAGTCCTCCTGCATCAGCGAGTCGACCGCGCCCGTCGGCAGGTGGCTCAGGATCTGCTCCGCGTCTACCTTTTTCTCGTCGGTCAGCTTATCGAGGCGTCGCTCCGCCGCTCCGTGCAGCGCGTAGAGCTCCTTCTCCAGGCCTGACGTAATCGACTCCTCGGACGCCGGAGCGGCAGCTGGCTCGCCACCGGCGACCGATTCCAGGGGGGCGAAGAAGTCGTCGAGATCCTTCTCCACCTCCGCGGCGTCGAGCTCGACGCTGGCCATCGAGCGCAGACGATTCCACAGATCCTGGAGCGCGGAATGGTCGGGATTCCGCTCCCTGAGGCTGGAGAGCAGCTGGTGGGCGGGGGAGAGGAAGGCCTGGTCGAGGTAGTACTCCGCCTCCGCAAGCTGGCCCTCGAGCGTGTCCATGTCCTGCTCCGCGGCCTCGGCGGCCGCTGGCTCCGGTCTCGGCTCCAGGGCCGGCTCGGGAAGCGGTTCCTCGCCGGCGGCGACGAGTTCGGCGATCTCCATCTTCAGCTGCGCGGCCATATCCGGCTTGCCACGCTCCTCCCAAAGATCGGCGGCGCGGGCGAACGACTGCACGGCGCCTTCCAACTCCTCCTCGTCGACCAGGATCCTGGCGAGCCGCTGGTGCAGGACGGCGTTGTCGGCGTTGCTCACCAGACCTGCCTCGAGACGCTCGCGGGCCTTCTTACGCAGACCGTAGCGCAGGAAGGTGTCGGCCTCCAGGAGTATCCGCTCGATCGCCGGGTCTACCTCCGCCTCGACAGGCAGGGCGGACGGCCCCGCTTCCTCCGCCTCCGCGAGAGGCTGGGGGGGGGGCTGCTCGTCGTCGCCGAACATCACTGCTCCCTGCCGGAGGCCGTGTAGGCGCTCGAGACGGTCCTTGTGGGCCAGCTTGTCCGGCTCGAGGTCCTGCAGCTGCTCGGCGGCCTCGATGGCGCCGGCGTAGTTGGCGGTCTCCTCGAGGGCGTCGGAGAGGCGGGCGAGGAGGTTCGCCAGTCGTTCCTTGTTGCCGAGGAAGATGTATATCGATTTCAGCTTTTCCAGGATTTCGACGTGGCCGGGCGTCTGGGCGGCGATCTCCTCGAGGGTTGCGACGGCCGGCCCTTCGCGACGCTCCTCGAGGAGCCGGTCGACGAGGGGATCGAGGTAGACTAGGGCTGTGGCGACGTCGCCGCGCATGCTGGCTATGCGGCTGCCCAGCAACAGCACTCGCTCGCTCTCGGGGTTGATCTCGCGCGCGCGGTGGAAGTAGTCGGCGGTGGCCTTCTCGTCGCCGTCTTCAATGGCTATTTCCCCCAGCGCCGCCAGCAGCTCGGCATCGCGGGGGTCGGCCTCGAGCAGGCGCCGGTAGAGCTCAAGGGCCTTGTCCAGCTCGCCGCTCTCCCGCAGGAGATCGGCGAGCAGCCTGGCGGCCTCGCGGTGATCTGGATCCGCCTCGAGCGCCCGTCCCAGCAGCTCGACCGCCTCCTGCAGGCGCCCAGCGGCGGCCAGCTCGCGGCCCACGGCGCAGTAGGCGACGTACTCGGCTTCGCTGTCGCCCTCGGCGGCGGCCAGCTCGCTGAGCTTCAGCAGCGCCGGGATGTAGTGCGGGTCGATCTCCGCTACCTTGCGGTAGGCCTCGCGGGCCTCAGGCAGGCGGGCGTGCTGTTGGTGGTGCCAGGCCAGCTCCAGTAGCAGCCTGCGGGCCTCCGCCGCCAAGCCCTCCTGGATGTGCAGCGACGCCAGCCGCTCAACCACCGTGGTGTCAGCGGGAGACTGGCGGTGGGCTTTCTTGAGCGTGGCGATCGCCTTCTTGCGGAACCCGGTTTGCTGGTAGGTGTCCGCTACCTTGAGGAAGAATGGCACCGCCTCCTCGCCGCGCCCGATGCGCACGCAGAGGTCGCCGAGGGCGTTGTTAAAGGCGATGTCGTCGGGGTTCTCCTTGAGCAGGTCCTTGTAGGCCTCGACAGCGCGCTCGTACTTCCCCTGGGAAATAAGCTGCTCGGCCAGTCGCGTTGCTTCTCGGCGTTCGGTCATCGCGTGCCGCCGAATCTCCTTGATCTGCTCATATTACGAGTTCGGGCTGGCGGACGCCACTGAAAGTACGCCTGTGGAGCGGGCAGGGCCCGAGGCGGTGCAGAGCCCGCAGGTGCTGCGGCGTTCCGTAACCCTTGTTGCGGTCGAAGCCGTAGGCGGGGAAGGCCCGGTGCAGGGCGACCATCAGCGCGTCGCGCGTCACCTTGGCGATGATCGAGGCGGCAGCTATTGAGCCCACTGTCGCGTCGCCGCGCACGACCTTACGCTGGGGCAGGGAGAGCGAGGGCAGCTCCAGGCCGTCGATCAGCACCAGTTCCGGCTCCACCCTCAGCCCACGCAGCGCCCGTGCCATCGCCAGGCGCGTGGCGCCGAGCACGTTTAACTCTTCGACCTCGCGCGGGCCGGCCAGCCCCACGGCGTAGTCGAGAGCGGCGCCGAGCAGGAGCGGGTAGAGGCGGTCGCGCCAGCGCGGCGTGAGCCGCTTGGAATCCCTCACCGGCGGCGGCTCGACGTCCGGTCTGGCGACGAACGCCGCCGCCAGCACAGGGCCGCTAAGGCAGCCCCGCCCCACCTCGTCGACGCCGGCTAGGCGCCGCAGGCCTCGATGGTGGTACTTCTTCTC
>CAYOXX010000136.1:0-5008 GCA_964408025.1 uncultured Acidobacteriota bacterium
CTGATGCTGCAGCGCGGCGAGGTAGGCGAGGGGGGCGGAGCGGGGCGCGCGCTGGGGATCTTCGACGAGTTCGCCGACCGCTACCCGTTCCTGGTGCTGGCCCACTACAACGTCGGCCTCTGCCACGCCGAGCTGGCCACCGAGCGGCGGCTCGCCGGCGACCGCGCCGGAGCAGTCAAGTGCGAGCTGCTGGCCCAGGCCCGCTTCGCCGTCGTGCTCGAGCGCTATCCCGACTACACCGGAGCCCTGGCGGCCGCCGCGGAAAGTAACATCCGGCTCGGCGATATGAGCTCCGCTGCCGATCTCTACGCCAGGCTGCTCGCTTCGGTGCCCGACGATCCGCTGCACTGGTACACCTACGGCGAGGTGCTCGGATACCTCCACGACCTCGATGCCTCGGCCGCGGCCTTTCGGCGGGCCATCGAGCTGGACGGAGAATTCGCCGACGCGCGCGCCAAGCTCGGGGCCGTATTGTCGGTACTGGGCGACCCGGCCGGGGCGGCAGAGCAGCTCGAAGTCTACCTGCGCCTCGACCCCGAATCCGACATGGCCGATTCCGTGCGGGAGCTGCTGGAAGAGTGCAGGGAGCGGTTGCGGGCCGAGGCCGAACAGGGCGAGCCGGAACGATAGTACCCGGCGATCAGCCGCCGGGCTGCTCGGAGTTCGATGGGGAAGCCTCCGACTGCCCTCGCCCTTCCTGCGGTTGCTCCTCTTCTTCCGCGTCGTGCGGCAGCAGCACCGCCAGTACGATGTAAGCCAGCAGGGCGATCCCCCCGGAGAAGAGCGCGGCTATCACCCAGAGCACCCGCAGCACGGTCGAGTCGATCCGGAAGTACTTACCCACGCCGCCGCAGACGCCGAAGATCATCTTGTCGGAGCGGCTCTTGCGGATCCGCGACTCCGCCGCCTTTTTCCTCACCTCGCCCAGCGTCTCTTCGACGGTCGCCTTGTTGACGATCAGGAAAACGCCGACGCCGATCAGCGCCAGCGGCCAGAAGAGCCGCCAGGGGAAGAAGTGGAGGCGCAGCGGGCCGAGATCGAAGAGGTCGAACTGGCCCAACAGCAGCAACCCCCCCAGCACTAGCATCACCACGCCGATCGCCATGTTCCACTCGTGCTTTGCCTTCGGGTGAGAAGAGGATTTGGCGACCTGCTCCGGGTTGTCCGGCACGATGAACAGCGCGATGATGTAAAGTAGGAAGCCGAAGCCGAACAGGAAAACCGAGACTACCCAGAGCAGCCGCACCGGTGTGGTGTCTATGCCCAGGTACTCGGCCAGGCCGCCGCAGACGCCGCCTATCATACGGTCCTTGCGCGACCGGTAGAGCCGCCGGACCTTTCCGTTTCCTTCGCCTTCTTCCATGGCCGCAATTACCTGCAGGATTCCTCTATTCTGGTAAGACGAGGCGGCGCGGTGGATTGTTCTGTTTCGCCCGCGCCTAGCCGATCTGGACCAGCATGTCGCGCACGGCGAGTTCGAGGCCGCAGAGGGCCGCGCGGGCGATGATGTTGTGGCCGATGTTGAGCTCCTCGACCTGGGGCAGCTCGGATACCCGCCCGACGTTGCGGTAGTTCAGCCCGTGGCCCGCGGCGACCCGCAGTCCCGCTTCCGCGGCCTCCTCGGCCGCCCGCCGCAGGGCCTCGAAGGCAGCCTCCTCGTCCTCGTCGCTCTCGGCGGAGCTGTAGGCGTCAGTGTTGAGCTCCACAATCGGGGCGCCAATCTCGGCGGCGGCCTCGACCTGGGCCGGGTCGGGGTCGATGAATAGGCTGACCTTTATACCCGCCTCCGCGAGCCTGCCGGTAGCAGCGGCGAGCACCTCCTTCTGGCCGGCGGCGTCGAGCCCGCCCTCGGTGGTCACCTCCCCGGGGCTCTCCGGCACCAGTGTCACCACCTGCGGCCGCACCCTCTCGGCCATCGACAGCATCTCCTCGGTCGCCGCCATCTCGATGTTCAGCTGGGTCTTGAGCGTGCGGCGCAGGATCTCCACGTCGCGGTCCTGGATGTGGCGGCGGTCGCCGCGCAGGTGCACAACGATGCCCGCGGCTCCGGCCGACTCAGCTGTGGCCGCGGCGAATACAGGGTCCGGCTCGCTGCCGCCGCGCGCCTGGCGCACCGTGGCGATGTGGTCAACGTTGACGCAGAGCTTGGTCAAGGTCACCCTCCGTTGGCTTGCCTGACGACGACGTGAAAGCGGCCGGGATTGGCACTCACGGTAACCGCCTCCGGCCGCGGCGGCGGGCGTTCGAAGACTACCATCTCGGGCGCGAACTCGATCAGCGCGCGGCCCCCGTCGATGCGCACGCTCTCTTCGCTCAGCCGGATCGTGATCTCGCCCGCCTGCAGCGACCGCACCCAGGCGCAGGGGCCGAGGATCGTGATCCGCGGCTCCGCTGGATCGATGCTTATCTCGACGCTCTGGCCGCCGTTGCCGTAGACGAAGTTGGGCGCGCCGATCGCGAAGGTCCTCTCCTCATCGTCCCGTTCGACTATGTCCAGAGTCGCCTCGACGGTGCGGTGGCTGTAGCGCAGCAGCGGCTCGCGGTTTATCGGCACCACGGCGATGCGGTCGGCCGAGGCGCGGCCTTCGTAGGAGATGTCGGCGGTGACGAACTGCAGCCGCTCGACGAGCCGTTGCGCTCCCGTGATGTCCACCCTCTGCGGCTCGACGGCCGGCTCGCCGGCCACCCTGTAGCAGTCCAGCGGGGCGCCGCTGACCTGGAGGCGGACCTCGATGTTCCTCCTGGTGACCTCCTCATCGAGCTGCAGCGGTATCGCGTTCGGGCTCAGCTCGAGCACCTCGACGCCGAAGGGTAGGCTTACGTTGGAGGCGTCCAGCCGGATCCTCTGTACCCCCTCGCGCCTCTGAATCTGGGAGCGATCGAGGTTGATCGACACCAGACGGTTCGCCGCTTCCGGTTCCATAAGCCGGCCGATCTCCTCGTAGCGTCCGCGCAGCCGCAGGTCGACCCGGTCGATGTGGGAGCCGGCCAGCGCCCAGCCCTCGGGCAGGAAGCGCTCCAGCGACAGGCGCACGCCGATCGTCTCCTCGCGCTGCGGCCCGCCGGTGACAATGTACCAGAGCGTGAAGGCCATCAGCAGGGAGATCAGCTTCAGCCAGATGTTGTCGAGCAGCATACCCCGCAGCCGCGCCGCCAACCTCTTGGATTGGGCCCTGACCACGGTCACTGCTCCGAGCCGTCGGCCAGGGTGAAGTCGTGGCGCGCCATCTCTCTGGTTCTCTTGGCCGCGTCGCGGGGCGGGATGTCCATGTCGCGCACGAGGATGTTGGTCAGCAGCTTCATCAGCGCCTTGCCCTCCAGCGCCCTGGTGATGCGGCCGTGCTGGGCCACGCTCACCGCGCCCCGCTCCTCGCTGACGATCACCGCCACCGCGTCGGTCTCCTCCGAGAGGCCGATCGCCGCCCGGTGGCGGGTGCCCAGGGTGGTGCTGAGCTTCGGATTGGCAGTTAGCGGCAGGAAGCAGGAGGCGGCCGCGATGCGGTTCTCCTGGATGATCACGGCGCCGTCGTGCAGCGGGCTGGCCGGGTTGAAGATGGTGATCAGCAGGTCGTAGCTGACCTCGGCGTCGACCAGGCGCCCGCCCTCGACGTAGTTCTTCAGGCCCTGATCCTTCTCGATGACGATGATGCCGCCGGTCCGCTTGGCCGCCATCAGCGAAGCCGCCAGGCAAACCTCCTCCAGCGTGCGCAGGTTCTCGTCACGGCCCGAGCGCCTGCGGAAGGGGTTCATGCCGAAGCGGGCCAGCGCCTTGCGGATCTCGGACTGGAAGAGGATGACGATGGCGATCACCAGGTAGGTCAGGAAGTTGCTCAGCAGCCACTGGATCGTCTCGAGCTTGAACTCGGTCGAGAGGTAGCCGAGCAGCACCAGGAAGATGATCCCCAGCGCGATCCGCATGGCCCGGGTCCCCTGGATCACAATCAGCAGGTAGTAGATGCCCACCGCCACCAGGACGATGTCGATGAAGTCCTTGAACCTGAAGTGGCTCAGGTTGAGGACGTCGAGCCAAGCGAGGATGTTTTCCATCAGTCACTAGCCCCGCGGATCTTCGCCGCCAGGTCGACCGCCCGGCGCCCCTGCTTGACGTCGTGCAGCCGCACCAGGGAGGCGCCGTTGGCAACGGCGATCGCCGCCGCCGCCAGCGTGCTCTCGAGCCTCTGGTCGACCTCCAGGCCGAGGGCGGCGCCGATAAAGCTCTTGCGCGAGGGCCCCACCAGGAGCGGGTAGCCCAGCGCTGCCAGCTCCGGCAGCCGCTTGAGGATTGTCAAGTTGTGCTCGGCCGTCTTGCCGAAGCCTATGCCCGGGTCGACGACGACGCCCCCGGGCGGCGCGCCGGCGGCCAGGGCCGCCTCCGCCCCGGCGCGCAGGAAGTCCGAGATTTCGCCGATCAGATCGTCGTAGCGGGGGTCGTCCTGCATCTTTGCAGGCTCCCCCTTGCTGTGCATTATGATAACAGGTAACTTGTTGTGGCGCAAGACATTTAGCATTTCCGGGTCGCGCGTCAGGCCGCTGGTGTCGTTGAGCATGTCGGCGCCCGCATCGACCGCGGCGCGCGCCACCTCGGCCTTCGTGGTGTCGATGCTGATAGGGATGTCGGAGCGGCGGCGGACGGCTTCGATCACCGGCACGACGCGGCCCAGCTCCTCACCGGTGGCTACCGGGAGCGAGCCGGGCCGGGTGCTCTCGCCGCCGACGTCGATCACATCCGCCCCCTCGTCGGCCATCTCCAGCGCCCTCCGCACCGCCCTGTCCGGCTCTAGGTAGAGTCCGCCGTCGGAGAATGAGTCGGGCGTGACGTTGAGGATGCCGACGAGCACTACCTGCTCGGATAAGTCGAAGCTCGAGGCGCCGATCCGCAGGCGCCTGGCTGCCGGGCGCGGCGATCCGGCCTCAGGGTGTGGGGGCATCCTGCTCGGCGGGTACTTTTTCCGCCTCCCGCTCCTCCGCCCCCGGCTCCTCGCGCTTGGGGTCGGGGGCGGAGGAGCGG
>CAYOXX010000137.1:0-4963 GCA_964408025.1 uncultured Acidobacteriota bacterium
GGGGTTGACAACCGATGCCGCTTTAGACAAGCCCGCATATTGCACAAGATTCAGCCGTCCGGCGGCCCCTTTTCCCAAATCTCTTTGTTGCGGCCGATTTTGGATCCTTGACGTGGCACTAGCCACGCCTGCGGGTCCAAAACCGCCCCCGCCCCCCGCCGCGACCTTCGAGAAAATCGGATCGCCGGTGACAATATGTAACCTCTTTGTCCTGTGGAGAGAGCGCTTGAAGGAGCAACATATCAATCACTTAACACCAGAGCCCGCCAAAACTTGTGCAATATGCGGCCTAGATGTTCCCCTCGAACAACTTCTCGATTACCACCCGGGGTACCGCCCCGATTATCCTGTCGGCCACATCGCCGCCCTTGAGCAGAAGCAGCGTGGGGATGCTCTGGATGCCGTAGCGCCCGGCAATCTCGCCGTGGTCGTCGACGTCGAGCCTGCCGAACTTCACCCGCCCCTCGTACTCGACGCTGAGCTGCGCCACTATGGGGGCCACGGCGTGGCAGGGGCCGCACCACTCTGCCCAAAAGTCCACCAGCACCGGGATGTCGGACTTCGTCACCTCGTCGTCCCAGTTCTGGACTGTCAACTCAACTAGATTCTCCGCCATCGCATTCTCCTCGATTAGATGAGCCCAACGGGCTATATTATCCCATCGTGAAAAGTAATACTAACGAAGTGCAGAAAATATTTCGACCCCGGGCCTCACGGAAAGCGGGCGGGCGCGGGGCCGACCCGAGGGGGCCGCGGTGAGCCGCGCCGAGATCATCCGCCTCAGCCTGGTCAGGCTGGCAACCTCCTTCCTGGTCATCCTCATCGTCGGCATCCTCAACCGGATAATGATCGCCGAGTTCGGGATCAACAAGATCCTGGTCGGCACCGTCCTCTCCTTCCAGCACCTGGTGACCCCGCTCGCCCTCTACTTCGGCCACCTGAGCGACAGCCGGCCGCTGCGGGGCCGCCGCCGCGTCCCCTACATCGTGCTGGGCATGGCGCTCTGCTGCCTGCCGCTGCCGTTTTTGCCAGACGTGGCGCTGGCCATGGCGGAGCAGGGCAACTACGCCTTCTTCGCCGCTATCGGCATCGTTTCGCTGGCGCTATTCGGCTTCGGCGTAGCCGTCAGTTCGATCGCCCTGCACTCGCTGATCGTGGACCGCTGCCCGCCGCAACAGCGGGGCGAGGCGCTCACCACCGTCTGGATAATCACGCTGGTGGGCTTCATCATCGCCGCACCGGTTTTCGCCCTGGCGCTGCCGGCCTACGACCAGGACGACCTGCGGCTCATCTTCGCCGCCACAGCGGCGGCCGCCATGGTGCTTACGCTCGTCGCCGTGCGGCGGCAGGAGCCGCCGCTGCGGCCCGCCCAGCCCTCGCTCCTCTCGCCTCCCCTGGCGGCGCGGGAGCGGGCGACGTTCGCGCGCAAGCTCCGGGCCCTGATCGGCAACCCGCAGGCCCGCGTGCTCTTCCTCTTCCTGGCAATGGCCGACTTTTTCTTCTTCTCGCAGGAGTACGTGCTGGAGGCATTCGGTCAGGAGGTGTTCCAGCTCTCGGTCGCCTACACCACCTCCTTCAACCTCTACATGGGCGTCGGTATCCTGATCAGCATGATCGGCTTCAGCGCCCTGTTCAGCCTCCTGCCCGGGATGCGCGAGAAGCGGGTGGTGGCGCTCGGCTGCGTCGTCAGCAGCCTCTCGTTCGGGCTCCTGGCGCTGTCGTCGATGCGCGAGCTGCAGGCGATCACACTGATAGCCGTCTTCATCATGGGCTTCGGCAAGGGGATCTTCAACGTGGGACTCGCCCGCCTGATAATGCGCGTCGCCCGGCCCGACCTCAGCGGGCTGATTATGGGCATGTGGGCCGTGGTCGGCGGCGTGGCCATCGGCCTGGGGGAGCTGGGCGGTGGCGTCATCGTCGACCTCAGCCTCAGGGTTACCGGCAACATGGCACTCAGTTATGGTATCCTCTTCCTGTTCGAAGCCGTCGGCCTCCTCCTCTGCCTGCTGCTTATCGCCCTGTTCGACCTGCGCCGCTTCCGCGGCCACCTCGAGCGGCTCTGGCCGCGGCCGAACGGAGGGAACCGATGAAACGGCTCGCACAGCCGGCCGCCGCGCTGGCGGCGGTAGCCCTGGCCGCCGCCCTGATCTCCTGCCCGGTGGGGCAGGTGGACCGGAGCGACATCATCCTCAACTACACCTACATCGAGGGCGATCCGACCCCGGAGATCATTGAGGCGCTGCGGCTGGAGCAGCAACTGGGAGGGGTGCGGGTGCGGCCGCTCGACATCCCCCGAGTGGCGCTCTTCCGCGAGCCGTACGTACTCAGCCTCTCGACCGGCTCGCCGGATATCGACCTCTACCTGCTGGACGCCCCCTGGGTCAAGAGTTACTCGGCCACACGCTGGCTGGCGCCGATCGCCGCCGAGGACGGCGAGATTGACCTCTCGCCCTTCCGCTCCGAGCTGCTCGAGGTCATCAGCACCGACGAGGGCCCCGACCGCCGCGTGCTGGCGGTGCCGTTCGAGACCAAGGGGAACATCCTTTTCTACCGCGCCGACCTCCTCGAGGAGGCCGGCTTCCGGCCGCCGGCCACCTGGGACGAGCTCTTCGCCCAGTGCCTGAGCATCCTCGCCAACAGCAGCGAGGGGAGCGGCGAGAGCGAGGGCGGCGTCCGCTGGGGCATCCTCTTCCACGGCATAGCGTTCATCAACGACTTCTACCCCATCGCATGGGGCTTCGGCGGCGGCATCTTCGACGCCGAGGGCAACCTGGCGATCGACCGGCCGCAGAACGTGCGCGCGCTCGCCCTGGTCAAACGCATGCTCGGGCGCATCAGCCCCGACCCGATCGAGATGGAGAATGCGGGGCTCTTCGACGACTACCTCGCCGTCGAGCACCTCTTCGCCCAGGGGCAGGCGATCTTCATGATCAACTGGAACACCCGCTGGGGCGACCTCGAGCGGGGCCTGCCCGGGCAGGTGATCTCAATCGGGCAGGTCGGCGTGGCGCCGATTCCGGCCGGCGAGGGCGGCCGCAGCTACTCCAACATCGGCTCCTTCTGCTGGGGCATTAACTACTTCAGCCGCCACCGGGAGGAGGCGCGCCGCTTCATCGAGCTGGTCACCAGCTACGAGGCGCAGCGCTGGAAGGCGCTGCACCACGGCGACCTGCCGTCGCGCTGGGACGTGCTCGAGGATCCGGAGGTGGCCGCGCAGGCGCCGTCGGTGCTGCGCATCGCGCGGGTGTTCGAACGCGTGCAGCTGCGGGCGCGCCCGTACCAGAGGGAGATCAACGACTACCTCGATTACGTGATCATGGAAGCCCTGATCAACGACCTCGACCCGCTGGAGGTGCTGAGCAATGCCCAGAAGGAAATCGCCGAGGAGCTCGCCTGGCTCCGGGGACGTGACGACCCCGCCGGGCGCTGAGCCGGGCGGTCGCCAGCGGCCGGCGCCCAGGGGTAGCCTGCGCTCCAAATTCTTCGCCAGCGGCATTATCCTCCTGCTCACCGTGCTCACCACGCTGATGCTCTTCCTGCCCTTCCTCAACTACGAGCTCGACCTGCAGATCGAACAGCAGGAAGCGTTCAACCGCGAGAACATCCGGCAGGAGGCCGAGACGATAGCGCGCCTGCTGGTGTTCGAACTCAGCCGACTCGACGAGCTCTGGGGAATCCTCTACGAACCGGCGGACGGGGAGAGCGCCGACACGGTGATCCCGCTCGTGCGCACCTACCTCTGGGAGAAGGTCACCTTCAATACCATCATCCGCGACATCGAGCTTCTGGATGACTTCGGCGCGGTCCACCTGGTGCCGTTCGGCTCCGAGCCGCCCGCCGAAGGCGGGGAGGAGGAGCAGCCGGACATCTTCGACTACGTCGGCATCACCACCCGCGCCTTCGTCGCCGGCGACGAGGTCGACTACGTCTTCATGCCGCTCTACATCGAGGGCAACCGCTGGGGAGTGGTCAAGATAGCGGTCTCCACCGAGGAGATCCGCCGTCAGCTCCAGCGCCAGGCGGCGGAGCAGGACCGCTTCCGCTGGCTCACCGGCATCTTCTTCATCGGCACCATGGCGCTCAGCAGCCTGGTCGGCGTGCTGGTGCTCAACCTGCTGGCGCGCCGGATCACGGGGCCGCTGAAGCTGCTGGCCCGCAACGCCGAGATCTTCGCCGAGGGCGGCGACACCAGCCGCCTGGAGCGCATCGACGCCGAGGACGACGAGGTCGGCCTGCTGGCCCACAGCTTCGCCAGCATGGCGGGCGACATCAACCGCCTGCTGCGGGAGAAGGACGAGGCCTACACCCAGCTCAAGGCGAGCCAGGAGCAGCTGCGCCAAAGCGAGAAGCTGGCCACCCTCGGCCAGCTCAGCGGCGGCATCGCCCACGAGATCAACAACGCCCTCTCGCCGATCAGGCTGCGGGCCGAGGAGGTGATGCTGACCCTGGGCGAGGGCGGCTCCGCCGATAGCGAGGACCTGCAAGTGATATTGAAGGGGATCGAGCAGTGCAGCGTCATCGTCGGCAAGCTGCGCGACTTCGCCTCCCCCAGACTCGGCGAGCGCTTGCTGATAGACCTCAACGAGGTGATCGGCGAGACGGTGGCCCTGGTGCGGCGCCAGATCGAAAAGCGCAACATCCGCATCGAGCTGCGCCTGGGCGAGCTCCCGCCGATCAGCGCCAGCCCTCTGGAGCTGCAGCAGGTGTTCATGAACCTGATGCTCAACGCCAAGGACGCCGTCGAGGCCAGGGGCGCCGGCGGCGGCACGATCACCATCGCAACCGCCGTCGGCGAGGGAGCCGTGACCGCCGAGATCGCCGACGACGGCGTCGGCATGGACCATGAGACGCGGCGGCGCATCTTCGAGCCGTTCTTCACCACCAAGCAGGTCGGCAGGGGCACGGGGCTGGGAATGAGCGTCAGCTTCGGGATACTGCAGAGCCACGGCGCCCAGATCAAGGT
>CAYOXX010000138.1:0-4679 GCA_964408025.1 uncultured Acidobacteriota bacterium
ATATTAGCGCTGCCGACGTCCTCGCGATCGGCGTAGACGTAGTTGAACATGAAGCGGGTGTTGGGGTTGAGGTACCAGTTAAGGGCGACGGTGAAGTCGTCGAGGACGCCGCCGGCGATCAGCCCGTCAGTCAGGTCAAGATGGGAATAGCGTAAGCAGACCTCCCAGGCGCCCATGCCGCCCCCGGGGCCGAAATTTTCATTCGGCGTGGTGCGGCCGAAGGTGGCCGTCGAGCCGCTGTAGCGACGGTGCTCGCCGGTCAGGAAGTATGTAGCGAAAAGGTAGTAGCTGTTGAAGCTGGGATCGCCGAGCTCGTTGGAGTTAACCATGGCGCCGATGTACTCTCCCTGCAACGAGAAAGAGTTGTAGACCATCGCCGCCTCGAGACCGTAGAGATTGACCGACTCGGCGGCGAAGGCACGGGTGTCGACGAAGCGGTTGGCCAGGTGGGCCTCGGGACGCTGGCGGTAGCGCATGACGTCGTCGTTGGGGCTGCGGATGCTGAATGCGCCGCCAAGGTGGAGAAGCCTGAGGCCACCGTTCTCGTCCCAGGGCGTCGCCGTCATGCGGCCGGTGAAGGCCCAGTCCTTCTCGTTTTCGGTTAGGGCGCCGTAGCTGTCGGTGTCCCTGAAGAGGCCGAAGGCCCAGGTCACTCCCGGCGCCCTGTTGATAACTGCGAAGCCGGTGTTGCGGCTGGGAGCGAACAGGTTCGGAAGCGCTCTCTCGAGGAAGGTCAGATAGCTGTTGCCGGTCAGCTCCTCGAGGCTGAACGGCTCCTTGAAGTGGCCGATGCGGAATGTGCCGAGGGCGGGAATGCTCCGGATGCCGATGTAGCCATCCTTGAGGTCGACGTCGCCGCCCTCGAAGCCGTACTGGACCTTGAACTCTATGACGTTGTAGAAGGTGCCTGACACGTGGAGCCAAGCCCGGCGGAACTCGGTGCCGCCCGAGACCTCGCCCAGCGCCGACTCCAACGCCTCGTCGCCGCTGCCGAACATCCAGTCGTTCTGCAGGCGGCCGCCGATCTCGAGCTTGATGCGCCCGTCGGCGGTGTCGAAGCGCAGGCCGTTGCGCCAGTAGACGTGAAAGGCGTTCTCGTCGTTGTCGCTCGTGGCCGTTGCGGGCGCGCCTAACATGACGATCAGTCCAAGTAAGAAGCAGAGCGTCTTGTCGGCTCGCATATTGACCTCCTTAGTATTCATCGCCTGTTCGATACGGAACAGCGCTCTTTAGATAGAATTTAGATTCTATCGTCTCCTGATGATATCGTCATATGAAAAACCGAGGGCAGCGGATTTGCGGGAGGTATTTAACCAATCCGCTGCCCCTATTACCATGAAATGGTGACTACTCAAACTCTGAGATACCTGAGTTCCTTGTCGTCGAGCGGTATCACTTCCACCGGTTATGCGATCTTATCAGGCTGCTCCTCCGTGCTGACTGCGGCTGATTTTTTTCCCTGCTCCGATTCTACACGCCGGGGCGACCGGTGCGTGGCCTGGGCCGCGGCCAGATTTCGATCTGTCTAGCGTAAGGCAAACTTTTCTCTCAGCGCTCCCATCACACGCATTTATCCATAAAGAAGTAAGAATGATCGGCAAAACAAGCGGTAGTTCCAGCGTCATCGATAAGGAATGAGCCAGATCCAGGTGTCCAACATCACGAGGGGAAATAAAGGCGATGTTCCTCAGCTATAAGTACTTCATTTAAAACAAGATATTTCGATCGGCAGCAGGTGCCAGCCTTGTCCTCCCTTACTGTGCGGCCGCCTCGGCTGCATCTCGTTGGCGCAGGCGATCATCAAGGACGGGTATAAGGTCGGGCCTGATGAGAAAGCGCGCGGCCCTGCCTATGGAGCCGTGTCGTCGCGCCAGGACGGACATCGCCCGGCGCATCTCTTCCTCGCCTGCTTCGATGGGGGTGGATAGCTCGCCGGCCAACTCGCCGGAGCTGAGGGCGAACTCCTCGTCGCCCATCGCCGCGCCGCGGTCGAGAATCTCGAGCACGCGCCGCCGCTCTGCCGACCTCTCCTCCTCCGTCATCTCGCCGTTTATCCTCTCGAGTATTTCGAAGTAACGCGGGAAGTAGCGGTCTGCGAAGGCGTCGCGGGCGCGGTTGGAGGCGAAGATCTGGGGATTGTAACGGTAACGGCTCCTGCCATAGCGGTTATAGCGGCCGCTCTGCCTGGCGGCGGCGCGCCTCTCAATTTCCTCAGCCCTGCGCATCAGGTCGCGATAGCGGCTGAGTGTTACCTCGCTGCGGTCGCTCGAGCTGGCCTGGCCGGCCCTGGAGGGCTCGCGCAGGTCGCGAGGCGGGATCAGACAAGGCTTGAAGTCGTAGACGGTCTGCCGCTGGCCGGCAGTGAGTAGCGCCTCGAGGCGGTCGCCGAGCTCGGCAAGCCTCTCCTGGTAGCCTTTGTAGTCCTCGGTGAGCCGGTGGTTGAGCTCCGCCGCCCGGCGCTCGGAATCTTCGGGAGCCCGTCGGTCGCCGGCGTAGTTATCGAGCAGTGTGCGGTAAAGGCCGGCGGCCTCGGCGATCAGCGCCTGCCGCTCCGAGTAGTAGTCACGCCGCAACTGCTCGGCCTCGAGGTTGAGCTGGAGGAGTTGCCGCAGCTGGTCGCCGCCGAGGTGGAGGCCGTTGAGGAGGTTGATGGAGGAGATCAGCGATTTCATCTCGTGGAGGTCGGCCAGCATGTCTTCATCGGCGACTGCCGGTCCAGAGGCCACGACAGCGAGCAGAAGCGTCGTTACGAGATATTTTTTTACGATGCGCATGCCGCACCTCTCCGATTAGAAAATATTGTCACTTCTAAATTCAGACCCCCGGCGGCGGCAAACGTTAAAGAGTGGAATGGTTTAGAGGCAGATGCTTCTGCCACGTCGTTGAGCGAGGCTTCGCAGCGATGGTAGACAAGATAGCGTGCCTGCCTCAGTTGGGTCTGTTTTGTCCGCCTACGGCGGATGACAGACAGGAATGTCTGTCCCACCGGGATTTAGAGACAGACAGGAATCCGCCTTCGTTAAAACTTCGGCGGACTTGTCCGCTATAGCCTTGGCGGCGGGCCGTCCCTACTATCGTTTGTATGAATCGTGAGCGTCATCAGCCTCCGCCGAGGCTCCGGTGGACAAGTTCAGGACACCCTTACATGGTCTTATCTGGCAACGTATTAGTGAAAGCGGCGCTTACCAGACGCCGGGTATGGCGCGCCCGCAGTAGGCGCAGTTGCCGTCCTGGAGGTGGTTTTCGAGGATGGAGAATCCGTAGCGCCTGATGACAACGCGGTCGCAGCCGGGGCAGACGGTCGACTCGGCGGGGTGGCCGGGGACGTTGCCGCAATATACAAAGTGCAGCCCTTCTTCGCGCGCTATGCCGTGGCAGCGCTCGAGGGTGCCGACCGGTGTGGCCGGCAGGTTGGTGATCTTGTAGGTGGGATGGAAGCGTGTGAAGTGTACGGGGACATCGGGTCCGAGCTCGCCCATGATCCAGCGCGCCATCTGGCGGATCTCGTCGGGCGAGTCGTTGAGTGTGGGTACGATGAGGACGACTATTTCGAACCAGATCTCGAGCTGTGAGAGGAGCTTGAGGACGGTCAGGACGGGCTGGAGCTCGCCGCTGCAGGTGTCGCGGTAGAACGATTCAGTGAACGCCTTGAGGTCGATCTTGACGGCGGCCAGGAGCGGCACGAGCTCGCGCAGGGGTTGCTCGAGGATGTAGCCGTTGGAGATCATGACGCTGCCGATGCCTTGGCCGTTGCCCTCGGCGGCGATGTCGGCCATGTACTCGTAGAAGATGACCGGCTCGCTGTAGGTGAAGGCGATGTGCGGCACGCGGCGCTCGCGGGCGATCTGCACCATGCGCTGCGGCGTGACTGTCGAGGCCTCGACCTGCTCGGGGCGGAACTGGGAGATGTTCCAGTTCTGGCAGAAGTCGCACTCGATGTTGCAGCCGACGGTGGCCAGCGAGAGCGCCTGCTGTCCGGGGTGGTAGTGGAAGAGGGGCTTTTTCTCGATCGGGTCGATGTGCAGGGCGACGACGCGCGAGTAGACGAGCGTGTAGTAAGTGCCGCCGCGGTTCTCGCGCACGCCGCAGTAGCCTCTCTCGAGGTCTGCGACGCGGCACCTGCGCGGGCAGAGGAGGCACTCGACGCGCTGCTCCTCGATGCGCCGGTAGTGGCGCGCCTCCCGCACGTAGGGGTCGTCCTGGGGCGACCGGGGCGGGGCGGTGGCGGCGGCCGCCCGCGCGGCGGGCGCCTCGAGGAACGGTAGTACGCAGATGCCGGCACCTGCGTGGGCGAGGAAGTCGCGGCGGCTACGTGTGGCCGTCAGAAACTCGCCATCCCAGAGGTCGATCCTGTTCGAGTTGCCTTTGGTCATCACTCGATCTCCATCCTGCTGATCTCTTCGAGCCTGCCAAGGCCGAGGCCCATTTCGTGAGCCGTCTCGAGCCAGCGGGGCGGGCGCTCGGCCTCGAGCAGTGTGGGCAGGCCGAGGCGGCTGCGCCGCTGCTCGATGATCTCGGCGCCGACGGCGTCGGCGGCAACCGGGTCGCGGGAGACCAGGAGGCCGCCGTAGCCCCAGGCCCAGTCGGGCCTGTAGGACGGCCCGCTGTTGCACTGCGGCGTGATGGCATCGCAGACGACGAGGCGCTGCTTCTCGACCAGGTGGCGGGCACTATTGAGG
>CAYOXX010000139.1:0-4563 GCA_964408025.1 uncultured Acidobacteriota bacterium
ACTGGACTATGTTCTGGGCTATGCTCAGCTCGTGCACTCGCCGACCGATCCTTCCTTTGCCGGCGGCCGCCTCAGACGCTGGCAGCCCGTCGGTTGGCAAGCAATATATCAAAATTGGGAGCGCGGCGCGGCCACTTGCGCGCCGGCGGCCGATGCTGCTAACGTCGTCGCCAAGCGAGGGAAATTCCGCAGATGATTCCGACGGAGTTGGGCAGAGTGCTGCTGGTGGCCGGCGGGATACTGGTGCTCCTGGGGCTGGTCGCTCTGCTCGCCGGGAGGGTGCCGTTCATCGGACGCCTGCCGGGCGACATCGTCTTCCGCGGCCGGCGCTTCGTCTTCTACTTCCCCCTGACCACGATGCTGTTGGTCAGCGCGATCGTTTCATTCGTTCTCTGGCTGCTTACGCGACGCTAACAAGGTCAGAAACCTGGACCCATGACGCGTAGCAGCCGGAGTGCAGGATTCCGGCTCCAGGGCCTAAGCTTGTCCGCCTTCGGCGGGGCCCGTTCCGCCGCGCCCACCTAGGCGCGCCCTGGCGTTGCGGGCTCGCGAGCTGACATCTCAGACCCGATAGGATTGTCTCTTAGGCCTGGAATCCTGACCTGCCGGCAGTGCTTTACTAAGAGAGTGAATGGAAAAATGGTGGGTCAGACATTCCCGTATGACAAATCCCGCTTGGGCGGAAACGATTTTCTTATATGCCCGATGTTCGTGTGCGGATCGGATCATCCTGACTGAGCACCGCGGGAGCGCCGGTAGTCAGCTCCCCGCGCGTTTGCCGGCCATCTTTAGTATGGCCTTCGCCACCCGCCGCAAGTCCGGCCTCGGACCGATTGCGCGACTGGTCCTGCCCTGCTGCGGGCTGCCTGTGCGAGTCAGTATGCGCCGCAGCACGCGCGGCTTCAGCAGCAGGCCGGCTTCCCGGGCGAAACCCTGGAGGCAGGCCACGGCGCCGCCCAGCATGCCAGTGGCGCTGGAGGTGCCGTTGAAGGCGTTGGTGAAGTAGTAGTTCTCGCCCCCCTTGCGGTAGAGGTGGCCGTAGCCGGTGGTCGTCACGCCCGAGCCCCAGCCCTGCACGTCCATTCTGGAGCCGAAGTTGCTGAACGACAGGCGACTGCGGTCGGCGTAGTAGGAGCCGGGCGGCGCACCGGCGCCGACCAGGATTGCCAGCGAATCGCGCTGCGCGCGGTCGAAGCGGCCCCCGTAGATGGCGGCGTCGAGATTCTGCGAGCCGTTGCCGGCCGCCTCGACCACCGCGATGCCCCGCTCAGCGGCGGACCTGATCGCCTCGAAGTCGGCCTCGTAATACTCGACCGGGATGTAGGCGCTGCTGTGCTGGAGGCCGCTGTACTGGACCTCGAGGACGATCACGTCGCCGGGCCCGAGCGCCGCCGCGGCGCGGTTGATGGCGTCGGGGACGTTGGTGTAGGTCTTGCCGTCGCCGCCCACCCTGCCGATGGAGAACATCCGTACCTTGGCCCTGAAGGCGATGCCGGTGACGCCGGCGTTGTTGCGCGTGGCCGCCAGCTCGCCCAGGACCGCCGTGCCGTGGTTGTACCAGATGCCGCCCAGGGGCTCGCCGTTGATCGCGCTGCGAGTGGCGCGGCCCAGGTCGTAGTGGTTGCGGTTCCAGTCCCCCTCGACGTCAGCGATCACCACTCCATTGCCCCTGCCGCCGGGCTGGTCCCAGAGGTACTCGGCGTCGAGCCCCTCCGGCGCCGGCCCCAGGTAGCCCTGCTGCGGCTTGAAGTCGGGAACCGCCTTGGCGCCGACCGAGGCGGGCAGCGCGCGCGGCAGCGCGTAGGCCGTCTCGACTGCGGAGAGCGAGCGAAGCCAGGCCAGGGCCTTGCCCATCTCGCGGCCGTCGGGCAGCTCGAACAGCAGCCAGCGCTCGAGGTCGGGCCGGGCAATCCCCGCGGGGAAATCGCGGGCCGCCGTTGGGAGGCTGAAGAGCGGACGCAGCCGCAGGCCGGCGTCGCGCATCGAATCTATGTCCGGCATCCGCTGGGCGGCGTACCCGCAGGCCCCGTTGTCCTCGCCGGCGAGCGGCCCCGGGGCGAGACCAAGCCTGAGGCCGATGACGCCGATCCGCCGCGAACTCTCCGGCGGCACGGGACCCGCCTCGTCGGCGCCGGCCGGCACCGGCTGGAGAAGAGCCACCAGACAGATGGCAACGACCAAGCCGCAGAGTGTCCTCGCCTTCTCTGGAAATCGGTTCAATGGCACACCCACCCTTCCCGGCCGCACACCGACAGCATAGCAGAAATCGAGCCCGATTGAAGTGGCAACTTAACAGGGCACCCGGGCTGCGCTATTATTAGAAGGAGTCTAAGGCTAAGACCGTGCGACCGCGCGGACGCGGGCAGCGCGATACTCGATCGGTACGCAGAAAGGAAACGCCAGGGGGTGGCATGTGAAAGAGCGGGGACAGATCAGTTGCCTTCCCATCGCCACGGCCATGCGCGCCTCGGAGCGTATGCCGGAGATCGCCGACAGGGTGGGGAAGCGCTGCGGCCTGCCGGGCGGCGAGCTGTCGGACCCCGACAGCCATCTCGATGTCGAAACCTGGACCGAGGCCGCCGAGGCGGTTCTGGCCGAGGCCGGCGGCGACGAGGATCTGTTTCTCCTCGGCGGGCAGAAGGCCGGCGCTTTCGACCTGATGGGCGCCATCGAGTTCCTCCCCTGGTTCCTCTCCGGGCCGACGCTGTTCATCCGCAACGTCCACATCTTCCAGGCCCAACTCGACACCATTATGGCGCCCTCGGTCGAATACGTGACCGAGAACCGCTGCCGGATCGCCTTCCGCCCCTGGCACGACGCGCGGCCGCCCGAGCAGTACCTGAGCTTCCTGCAGGGCTTCCTGACGGCCGCCGTCGGCTTGTGGGACTGCAGTATCGAGCAGTGCCGCGGCCATTGGGAAGCCGGCAGCGGCAACTGGATCCTTTCACTGGAGTGGAAGTGGACCAGGGAGCGCTACCGCCGGGTAATGGAGGAGCTGTTCGTCGAGCCGCACTTCTTCCGCGCCGTCGCCGGCGAGCTTATCGAGATCCGCCGCGGCCGTAGCAAACGCCTCGAGGAGCTGCTGAGGCTCAACAAAGAGCTCCGCGCACTGGCCAGCAAAAGGGAGAAGGAGGCAGCGAAGGTCGAGCGCAGGCCTGCGCACGCCGACGAGCGTTACGGAGGGCTCCTATCCAAGCTCCAGGACGGCGTCATCAAGGTCGCTCCGGACGGAACCATCCTCGACGCCAACCCGGCGGCACTGCGGATCGCCAACTACCCCTCGCTGGACGACCTGCGGGAGAAGGCCCCGAACATCGTCGACCACTTCGAAAACCCCTTCGCATTCCGGCGCCTGACGGTTGCCTACAGCAAGCAGGGCTTCATCAAGGATTACGAGCTGAGGCTGCGCCGCGGCGACGGCCACACCGTGGTGCTGCTGATCAGCGCCTTCGCCGGCCGCGACAGCTCCACCGGCCAGGAGATAATTGAGGGCGTGCTGCGCGACATCACCGACCAGCGCCGCATCCAGCGGGCCCTGGGCGAGACCCACCAGTTCCTCGAGGCGATATTCCTGAACAATCCCTCGGGATTGCAGGTACTCGATCCCGAGGGCTGGACCGTACGCGTCAATCCGCAGCTGGTCAGGATGTTCGGTTTCGAACTGGAGGAGATTATCGGCAAGGGGAGCTACAGCATCCTCGCGGACCCCGCATTCGTCGAGTCGGGGATAAGCCACTACCTGAAGCAGGCGCTGGACGGCCGCTCGGTGCAGACGCCGACCGTGCAGCTTTCCGGCGTCGACTCCCCCTCCCCCTTCCTCGCCGGCCTGGAGACGCCGATCTACGTCAACGTCACCGCCTACCCGCTGTCGCCGGAGGGGGGCTTGCCATCCCACGTAGTCGTATCGTACAGCGACGTCACCGAGGCCTACCTGATCGAGCAGCAGCTGGTGCAGATCCAGAAGCTGCAGAGCATCGGCACGCTGGCCAGCAGCATCGCCCACGACTTCAACAACATCCTGGGCGCAATCGTCCCCAACGCCGAAATGATTCTCGCCAAGGCGGAGGACGGGGGCGAGACCGCCCGCCGGGCGATTACCATCAAGTCGGCGGCCAAGCGTGCGGCGTCGCTGACCGGGCAGCTGATGAGCTTCGCCCGCGAAAGCCGGGGCGACAGGAAGCCGCTTGACCTCAATGCCGCCGTGCGAGAAGCGATCGAGCTGATCGGCAACGCCATTCCCAAGCAGGTGAGCCTCGACTTCGAGCCGGACGATGCGATGCCGCCGGTGCTGGCCGACCCGCTGCAGGTCCAGCAGGTGCTGATCAACCTGATCATCAACGCCAGCGACGCGGTACCCAGGGGCGGGATGATCGCCATCCGCACCGAGCCGTATCGCCTGCAGCAGCGCACAACCTTCGGCGGCAACCTGGTTGCTCCCGGGCCCTACGCCCGCCTCTCGGTGGCCGACGACGGCGTCGGCATCCCGCCCGAGGTCGTGGAGAGGGTCTTCGACCCCTTCTTCACAACCAAGGAGAAGGGCCGCGGCACGGGGTTGGGGATGAG
>CAYOXX010000140.1:0-4506 GCA_964408025.1 uncultured Acidobacteriota bacterium
GGGGTTGACAACCGATGCCGCTTTAGACAAGCCCGCATATTGCACAAGATTCAGCAGTCCGGCGACCCCTTTTCCCGAATCTCTTTGTTGCGGCCGATTTTGGGCCCTTGACGTGGCGCTAACCACGCCTGCGGGTCCAAAACCGCCCCCGCCGCGACCTTCGAGAAAATCGGCTCGCCGGTGACAATATGTAACCTCACCGCCCTGTGGAGAGAGCGCTGGAAAGATCAACATATCAATCACTTATCACCAAAGCCGGCCAAAACTTGTGCAATATGCGGGCTAGGGCCCCCGCTTCTTTCTCAAGCCGGAACAGCATTGTCGAGTAAAGGCGTGGGGCCATGAATTCATCCGCACGGTTTCGCTAGCCGCCGAGCAGAACGGAGATGACGTAGAGCACCGCGATCAGGACAGCGGCGATCACTGCAGAGACGACAAGTAAAGCAGGGAAAGAGGCCTTCTCGCCTTTGATGTGAACATCTTCAACGAGTTTCCCCGAAACCATACCGAGCTTCTTCAGCAGCAAAATCAGCAGACCGCAGCCGGTGATCAGGCAACCGACCACGATGAGCAGCGTGCCGAAGGACCTGATATCCATCCCTTCGCTCCCCGCGAGAAAGGGGGTCGGGTCTCGACCTGATCCAAGTTCCTAGATCGTCTTCTTCCTGAACAGCAGGAGCGAGGCAACGAAGAAGCCGGCGCTCAGCGTGGCGAAGGCGAGCGTCTCCCAGTACGGAATCCGCCCCGCTGCGAAGACCGGCCGCAGGATCTCGACGTCGAGGTAGCCGTAGATCGAGTACGGCTTCGTCTCCTCGTAGATGATCAGGATCATCATCAGCAGGCAGGCGCCGAGGCCGTAGGAGATGACGCGCATCTGCTCGTCGACTACGACGCCGACGGCGAATGTGAAGGCAAATATAGCCACGAAGATGGTGTAGCAGTAGACCGCCGAGACCAGCAGCGCTGTAGGGTCGATCTCGTCGCCGACGGCGATAGCCGCCGGCCAGACCAGCATCGTCGAGACCAGTATCGGCACCGCCAGCACGGCCGCGTTGAATACAAACTTCTCGGCCAGCACCCGCGTGCGGGAGATCGGCTGGGCCAGCAGGAGCTCGAGTGTGCCCGCCTCGCGCTCCTTGGCGATCGCCGAGGCGCCGAGCAGCACCGCCAGGGCGCTGCCGGAGATGCCGATGTTCTTGATCAGTTGCTGCGTGATGACGTAGAAGATGAACCCCTCCTCGGTGATCCCGCCGACCATCCACTGCATGAAGTCAGGGAAAAACTCGCTGATCCTGGGCAGCATCTCGCGGAAAGTGGGCCAGAAGGCAACCTGGATCACCGAGACCAGGGACATGAAGAAAACAAAGATGAGCAGCTTGCCCCGCTCGTCGTGCAGCATCTTGCCAAACATCACCACGTGCTGCTCCCCCCCTCCCCCTCCGGATCGAGTTCCGGCATGTATAGTTCCGCATAGAGGTCGTCGAGCGAGGCGCTGCGGTAGCGCAGGCTCGCCAGCGGCAGGTCGGCCAGGGCGCGCAGCGCGTCCCGCGCGTCCCCGTCCACGTGGAAAACGAACTCGACGCCATGCCTGCGGACTTCGCCGACGCCCGGCAGGCCGCGCAGGCGCTCCTCGTCGGGCTCCTCGCTGAAGGAAGCGATGATCACGTTCTCCAGGTGCCCGCGGACGGCCTCGATCTCCTCGTCGCCCAGCAGGAGGCCGCGGCGGATGAAGCCGACGCGTGTGCATACCGCCTCGATCTCGCTGAGCACGTGCGAGCTGATCAGGGCGGTGCCACCGCCGTCGCGGTAGCGCTCGATCAGCTCGAAGAACTGCGCCTTCTTGCTCGGGTCGAGCCCCTTGGCCGGCTCGTCCAGCAGCAGCAGTTCCGATGGGTGGGCCATGGCGGCGGTCAGGGCCAGCATCTGCTTTTGGCCCGACGAGTAGGTCTTCACCTTGCGGTCCAGCGGGACCCTGAAGCGGTTGTTGAGCTCCTCCAGCAGCCCTTCGTCTGCCCCACCGTGTAGCGAGAGTAGGAAGCGGAGCAGCTCGCCGCCCCGCATCGCGTTCCAGAGCCGCACCTCGCCGCTCATGAAGCCGACCCGGCGGCGTATCGCCACCGAGTCCCTGACGATGTCGAGTCCGAGGATCGAGCCACCGCCCGCGTCCGGCACCGCCAGGTTGAGCAGCATCTTGATCGTCGTCGTCTTGCCGGCCCCGTTGGGGCCGACGAAGCCGAACACATCGCCCCGGCGCAGCCTCAGCGTCAGGTCGCGCACCGCGGGGCGGTCCAAGCCTCGGTAGCGCTTCGTCAGGCCCCAGACGTCGATTACGAGGTCGTTTTCGTTTGCCATCATGCCGCTCCGGGGCGAATATATCACAGCTCGCCGGCGAGAAAGCGGTGTCAGTCCTCAGATTTTGATGTTAACCGTAATACCGATTATGTACTTTGTTGTGTTTGAACGGAGCGCGCTCAGAATAATATCAACCAAACCGAGATCTAAGGACTGACCCCTAAATGCATTTCCTGGTTCTGGCGATACTCTCGTCGTTCTGCATCGGCATCCTGATCAAGCTCAACGAGAGCCGCGGCGTCATCACGCTGGTTGTTTTGGCCGGCAATTACCTCTCCGCCTCCGCGCTCGCCTGGGCCTTCGCCTGCGGCTACGGCGTCGGCTCGATCAGCCCCTCGACGCTGGCGCTGGGGCTGGGCGGCGGCGTCCTCTGGCCGACTACATTCTTTATGATAATGTGGGGCATCCGACGCTACGGGCTATCGATAACCGGCTCGGTCTCGAGGCTCTCGCTGACCGTGCCGGTGCTGATCGCGCTGATCTTCCTGGGCGAAGTGCTGACGCCGGCCATCGGCGCGGGGCTGCCGGCGGCCTTCGTTGCCTTCGTGCTCATCAGCCCGCTCAGGCGCGGCGACATGCGGCGCGTGGACAGGAGGGCGCTCTGGTTCTTCCCGCTCCTGGTGCTGCTCTTGGGAACGTCGGAATTCTGGGTCAACCTCTTCAACAAGGTCGGCGTGGCGGAAGAGAAGTTCGTCTTCATGACCCTGATCTTCTCATTCTCCTGCGTCCCCGCGTGGGCTGCGGTGGTGGCCAGGAAGCAGCGAGTCGATAAGTCGGCCTTCCTGAGAGGGATGCTGCTGGGAGTCCCCAACTTCTTCTCCATGTTCTTCTTCCTGGAGAGCCTGAAGAGCCCCGTCTTTCTCAACCTCTCGATAATTGTCTACACCGTATATTCGGTCTCGGTGATGACGCTGGCCTTCGGCGCCGGGGCGCTTTTCTGGAAGGAGCGAGTCACCCGCGCCAACGTCATCGGCATCCTGTTCGCCATCGCCACCATCATCCTATTGAATATATGATAATAGGGACCGGCACATTTTTTAAATGCTTCAAAACAAAGCACTTACACAAAAATAAATATCTGACCCCAATATATATGTGCGAATATGTTAATGTGAGCCTAGACTCCACCTTATCAAATAAGGGCGCGGAGATGGTAGCTCGGTTAAGTCGTCTGCTGGAGCCGATTTCGTCGCTCTTCTTCCTGCCGGAGTGCTACGTCTGCGGCGGGGCAGCTGTGCGGCGGGAGCTGCTTCACAACGTCTGCGCGGAGTGCTGGAGCGAGGTGCGCGAGGTGGGCGATTTGGTCTGCTTCCGCTGCGGCCTGCCGATAGAGTCCGAGGCGGTCGAGGACGTCTCGAAGGCCTACTTCTGCGGCGCCTGCCGCGGGCGCCGGATCCCCTACTCGATGATGCGCTCGCTATACGACTACCGGACGCCGATGCGGGAGATGATCCACATCTTCAAGTTCGAGGGCAAAACCGGCATCGGCGGCGAGCTGGGGCGGCGGTTGGCCGAGTGGGCCGCGCGGCATCCGGACCTCGCATCCTCCGAGCTCGTCGCGCCGGTGCCGCTCCACCCGCTACGCCGCATCGAGCGCGGCTTCAACCAGGCGGAGCTGCTGGCGCGCCTGGTGGCCAGGGAGATGGGCCTGCCCCTCCTCCCCGCACTGAGGCGGCGGCGGAACACGCCCCCGCAGAGCTCGCTGGAGCCGGAGCAGCGGCGCCGCAGCCTCAAGGGAGCCTTCGCCGTGCCCCGACGCAGCGTCGTGCGCGGCAAGCGGGTGCTGCTGGTCGACGACATGGCGACGACCGAAACCACCGTGCGGGAGTGCGCCCGCGAGCTGCGCCGCGCCGGCGCCGCAGAGGTGAAGGCGCTGACGCTGGCCCGCTCGCTCGGCGCCTAGGAATCCAAGAAACAGTGCGCTAAGCTGCGCTGCCGTGTTGCCCGAAACTGCGGGTCGTGCTAGAGTTGTACGTAACATCCGGGACACCAGCGGCCGGAAACATGCCTTCAGGACATCAGGCCTTCGAGACCTCAGGCGGGCAGGTTGTGAAAGTGATTCGCATCCTGGCCGGGATACTCGTGACCGTCGCGTTGCTGGCCGAGGGCGATGTGCAGCCGTTCGTATGCCACCTGGCGACCTTGCGTCAGGTC
>CAYOXX010000141.1:0-4492 GCA_964408025.1 uncultured Acidobacteriota bacterium
CGCCGCACTTCTCGCAGATCACGCCGCGGTGCTTCATCCGCTTGTACTTGCCGCAGAGGCACTCCCAGTCGGTCACCGGGCCGAAGATGCGGGCGCAGAAGAGCCCGTCCTTTTCCGGCTTGAAGGTGCGGTAGTTGATCGTCTCCGGCTTGGTGACCTCGCCCCAGCTCCACTCCCGGATCTTCTCCGGGCTGGCGAGGCTGATGCGCACCATGTCGAAGTCGCGCGTGATGGCGGCCCTCGGTTTCTTTTGGGGCAGGTCGAACAGCACTGTCCTATCCTCCTGGCGCCAATCCTATACGGTTTCCTCTTCCCGGCCTGCCGGGACGTCGGACGTATCGGCGGCCGCGGCCTTCTCCACAAGCTCGTCCAGCCTGTGGCGCGGCTTCTTGAGCAGCTGAACGTCGAGGCAGAGGCTCTGGAGCTCCCGCACCAGGACGTTGAAGCTCTCCGGCACGCCCGGCTCCAGCGTTGTCTGGCCCTTGACGATCGCCTCGTAGATTTTGGAGCGGCCGTAGACGTCGTCGCTCTTGGCGGTGAGCAGCTCCTGTAGGACGTGGGCCGCGCCGTAGGCCTCGAGGGCCCAGACCTCCATCTCGCCGAAGCGCTGGCCGCCGAACTGCGCCTTGCCGCCCAGCGGCTGCTGGGTGATGAGGCTGTAGGGGCCGATGCTGCGGGCGTGGATCTTGTCGTCGACCATGTGGAACAGCTTCAGCATGTAGATGCTGCCCACCGTTACCTTCCCCTCGAACGGCTCGCCGGTGAGCCCGTCGTGGAGCACCGTCTTGCCGTCCGGCGGCAGGCCGGCCTTCTTGAGCTCTGCCCCGATCTCCGCCTCGCTCGGCCCGTTGAAGACCGGCGTGGCGTAGTTCACCCCCAGCTCGTGCCCGGCCCAGCCGAGGGTGGTCTCCAGGATCTGGCCGACGTTCATGCGGCTGGGCACGCCGAGCGGGTTGAGGATGATCTCGATGGGCGTGCCGTCGGGCATGTAGGGCAGGTCCTCCTCGGGCAGGATGCGGGCGATGACGCCCTTGTTGCCGTGGCGGCCGGCCATCTTGTCGCCGACCTGCAGCTTGCGCTTCATGGCGATGTAGACCTTGACGCTCTTGCGCACGCCGGGCGGGAGCTCGTCGCCGTGGTCGAACTGGCTAGTCTTCTCCGCGAACTGGACCTTGAGCACGTCGATCTGCTTGTCGATCTTAGCGTTGACCTGGTCGACGATCTCCTGTTTCTTGTGGTCGATGACGACGTCGCGCGCGAGCGCGTCGCCGAGCTTGGCGAGGGCCTCCTTGGTCAGCTTGGTCCCGGCCTCGGCCACCACCTCGCCGCTCTCGTCGTCGATGACGTCGGCAGCCAACGCCTTGCCGACGACGATTTCGGAGACCTTGCGGGCCCGCTCGGCGTTTATGATGCGGATCTCGTCGGCCAGGTCCTTCTCGAGGCGGTCGATCTCGTCGCCCTCGATCTCCAGGGCCCGCTCGTCCTTCTCGATGCCCTTGCGGCTGAAGATGCGGACGTCGACGGCGACGCCGTCGATGCCCGGCGGGGTGTAGAGGGAGGCGTCGCGCACGTCGCCGGCCTTCTCGCCGAAGATCGCCCGCAGCAGCTTCTCCTCTGGCGTCAGCTGCGTCTCGCCCTTGGGTGTCACCTTGCCGACCAGTATGTCGCCGGGGCGGACGCGGGCGCCGATGCGGATGATGCCGCTGTCGTCGAGGTTCTTGAGCAGCTCCTCAGAGATGTTGGGGATGTCGCGGGTGATCTCCTCCGGCCCGAGCTTGGTGTCGCGCGCCTCGATCTCGAACTCCTCGATGTGGATCGAGGTGTAGAGATCCTCCTTGACCAGCCGCTCGCTGATGAGGATGGCGTCCTCGAAGTTGTAGCCGCGCCAGGGCATGAAGGCTACCAGCACGTTGCGGCCCAGGGCCAGCTCGCCGTGGCTGGTGCAGGGGCCGTCGGCGAGCACGTCGCCCCGCTGCACGCGCTGGCCGACCTTGACTATCGGCTTCTGGTTGATGCAGGTGTTCTGGTTGCTGCGCTTGAACTTGTTGAGTGTGTAAACGTCGGCGCCGGTGCTCTTGCCCTTGCCGGTGCCCTCGGTGTCGAGCTTGACCACGACACGCTGGGCGTCGGCGCTATCGACGACGCCGTTGCGGCGGCAGAGCACCACGGCGACGCTGTCGCGCGCTGTGATTTCCTCCATGCCGGTGCCGACGTAGGGGGCCTCTGTGGTCAGCAGCGGCACGGCCTGGCGCTGCATGTTCGAGCCCATCAGGGCCCGGTTGGCGTCGTCGTGCTCGAGGAAGGGGATCAGGGAGGCCGCCACGCTGACTAGTTGCTTGGGGCTGACGTCGATGAAGGACAGCTCGTCGCGGGCGGCGAGCATCGTCTCGCCGGCCTTGCGGGCGTTGACCCGCTCGTTGATGAAGCGCATGCGGCTGTCGAGCCTGGCGTTGGCCTGGGCGATGTAGTACTTGTCCTCCTCGTAGGCGCTGAGGTAGAAGGCGTGCGGCTCGCCCTCTGGCGGCTTCTTCTTGGCCGCCCTCATCCGCTTCTGCTCCCGGGCCAGATTGACGGCCTTGACCACCTCGCCCACCTTGAACCTGCCGGCGCCGGGCTTGCTGACGCGCACGTAGTCAACCACCTTGCCTCCCTCCACCTTGCGGTAGGGGGTTTCGATGAAGCCGAACTCGTTTACGCGCGCGTAGCTGCTGAGGCTGGAGATCAGCCCGATGTTCGGCCCCTCCGGCGTCTCGATCGGGCAGATGCGGCCGTAGTGGGAGGGGTGGACATCGCGCACCTCGAAGCCGGCGCGCTCGCGGCTGAGGCCGCCGGGGCCGAGAGCGCTGAGGCGCCGCTTATGGGTGATCTCGCTGAGCGGATTGGTCTGGTCCATGAACTGGCTCAGCTGGCTGGAGCCGAAGAACTCCTTGATGGCGCTGAGCACCGGCTTGGCGTTGATCAGGTCGTGCGGCAGGGCGGTGGCGATCTCCGGGTAGACGCTCATCTTCTCTTTGATCGCCCGCTCCATGCGCACCAGGCCGATGCGGAACTGGTTTTCCAGCAGCTCGCCGACGCAGCGCACGCGGCGGTTGCCGAGGTGGTCTATGTCGTCGACCGATCCCTTTCCGTCGCGGAGCTGCAGCAGGTACTCGACCACCGCCTGGAAGTCCTCGCGGGTGAGGGTCTTCTGGTCGAGTTCGACGTCGGTGCCGAGCTTGGTGTTGAACTTAAGCCGCCCGACGCGCGAGAAGTCGTAGGCCTGCGGCTCGAAGAACATCGTCTCGAAAAGCTTGCGCGCGCTCTCCACCGTTGGCGGGTCGCCGGGCCGCAGGCGGCGGTAGATCTCCATCAGCGCCTCCTCGACGGAGCGGACGGAGTCTTTCTTGAGCGTGGCCGCGATCACCGCGCTGACCCGGTCGCGCTCGGGGAAGAAAACTTCCAGCTTAGCGATGCCAGCGCCGAAGATCTCTTCGAGCTTGGGCTCGACCTCCTCGTTAACCTCCAGCAGGATCTCGCCGCTCTCCAGGTCGACGACGTCCGCGGCGGCCAGCGCGCCCTCCAGTGCCTCCCGCTCTGTGGGGAAGGAGTCGATGCTGGCCTTCCTCAGCTTGGCCATCAGCCCCCTGGTGAGCTTGCGGCCGGCGGGGGCCAGCGTCTCCTTGCCCTTCTTGACGTCGGCGGCGAGCGCCATGCCCAGACAAGCCTCGCTGAGGTCGAGTCTCAGCCCGCCCTCGCCGCCGCGCAGGGTGCCGAGGCGGCAGAAGCGGCGGACGATCGCCTCGCTGCTGGTCAGGCCGAGGGCCCTGAGCAGGATGGTTGCCGGGAACTTGCGCTTGCGGTCGATCCGCACCGCCATCAGTTCCTTCTTGTCGATCTCGAACTCGACCCAGGAGCCGCGGTAGGGGATGATCTGCGCGAAGTGCAGGTTCTTGGCGGCGTTGTAGTGGAAGAAGACGCCGGGGCTGCGGTGGAGCTGGCTGACGATCACCCGCTCGGTGCCGTTGATGATGAAGGTGCCGCCATCGGTCATCAGCGGGATGTCGCCGAAGTATACGTCCTGCTCCTTGATGTCGCGGATGCTCTTGGCCCCGGTCTCCTCGTCCTTGTCCCAGACCACCAGCCGGATCGTCACCCTCAGCGGCGCGCTGAAGGTCATGCCGCGCTCGATGCTCTCCTCGACGCCGTACTTGTAGCGCGGCCTGACGGGCGTGCCGCAGAACTCGCAGGTCGCCGGCGAGATCTTGTTGACGTGCCCGCAGTTCGGCTGCTGGCAGACCACCTCGGCGACGCCTTCCGGCGCCGGCGGCAGCGGCGCGTCGCACTTCTTGCAGGAGGAGCGCAGGTGGTGCAGGCCGCTGAGGCGGCTGCAGGCGCACTCCCACTCCCCTATTGTGTAGCTGACGAACTCGAGCGAGCAGTTCTCGCGGTAGTCTGTGATCGGGAAGATGTTCTTGAAGACGGCCTGCAGGCCGTCTTCAAGAACATCTTCCCG
>CAYOXX010000142.1:0-4390 GCA_964408025.1 uncultured Acidobacteriota bacterium
CACTGCGCTACCGCGGACTGCCGGCATGAGCTGTGCTAACATGCCCACACCGGGGAGGGAGGGAGCAGTGGAAGGACCGGGCCGGCGCTGGCAGGCGCTCTGGACCAGCTACCTGCTCTTCTTCGGCACCGGCGTGCTCTTCTTCATGGTGCCGCCGCTGCTGACTGAGATCAGGGCCGACATCCCGATGGACGACGTCGCCGTCGGCTGGCTGCAGGGGATCTACGCGCTGCCGGCGGTGCTGTTCGCCCTGGCCGGCGGCGTGCTGCTGGACCGCCTGGACACCAAGCGGGCCGGCATCGTCTCGGGCCTGGTGATGCTGGGCGGCAATATCCTCTTCAACCTGGGAGCGGACTACTCGCTGATGATGATCGGCCGCTTCGTCGTCGGCGTGGGGGCGATTTCGATCAACCTGGTGGCGGCCAAGATGCTCTCGCACTGGTTCCGGGAGAAGGGGCTGGGGCTGGCGATGAGCGTCCTGCACACCGCCTGGCCGATCGGGGGGATCATCTGCTTCAGCACTTTCGTCGCCGGCGGCGAGGCGCTCGGCTGGCAGGGGACGACGCTGGCTATCAATATCTTCCTGGCCGCCACCGTAGCCGCCTTCGCCCTCTGGGCGCCGCGGGAAGAGGGGGCGGCGCGCGGTCGCGAGCGGGTTTGGCGCGTGCGCGAGATCGCTGAGCTGCCGCGCGACCTGTGGCTGACCGGCGGCGTCTGGTTCTGCTTCACGGCCTCTATGATCTCGGTGCTCACCTTCGGCGCCGGCTTCCTGCAGGAGAGCGGCTGGGGCTACGCGGCGGGCAGCTTCGTCGTCGGCCTGATCATGTGGACCGCCACGCCGGGTGCCCTGGCGGCGGGCTGGCTGATGGACCGCTTCGGGAATCTGAAGTTCTATATAGTTTTCCCCGCACTGGGCACGGCGCTCTGCCTGCTCGGACTGCACGCGGGTCTGCACCCGGCGGCGATGATGCTGGGCGCGGGGCTGGCGGCCAACTTTCTGCCGGTGGCGGTCTACGCGCTGCCCGCCCAGATCATGCCGCCGGCTCGACTCGGGCTGGCGTTCGGGGTTATCCTCACCTTCTCCAACCTCGGCAACACGGTCGGACCGGTGGCGACCGGCTGGATCAACACCCTGACCGGCGGGCACGCGATGGGGATGATCGCCGCTGCCGCCGTCTTCGCGGCGTGCGCGGCGCTGGCCGCGCCGCTCGCCGGCTACCGCCTCGCAAGGGCGCGTGAGCGCACAAACGAGGAGGCTTAGGGGAGCGAGGGAGGCAGATAGTGGACGCAGAACTGAGGAGAAGGCTGGCGGCGATCAGGATACTGATGATGGACGTCGACGGCGTGCTTACCGACGGCGGGCTTTACTACTCCGAAAGCGGCGAGCAGATGAAGAGGTTCTTCGTCAGGGACGGGCTGGGGATCAAGCTGATCCAGCGGGCCGGCATCGCCACCGCCTTCGTCACAGGCCTGAAGTCGGAGTTGGTAGCGGAGAGGGCCCGGGAGCTGGGGGTGGGCGAGGTCATCCAGGACTGTATGGACAAGGAGCCGGAGGTCAAGGAGATACTAAAGCTGCGGAAGCTTGCCTGGGAGGAGGTGGCTTACGTGGGAGACGACCTTATCGACTTGCAGGTGATGCGCAGTGTCGGCTTCGCGGTGGCGGTAGCCGACGCTCCCGAGGCTGTCAAGAAGGTCGCCCATTACGTCACCACGCTGCCCGGCGGGCGCGGGGCGGTGCGCGAGGTCTGCGACCTGATTCTCAGCAGCCGCGGCGCCGCGGAATCACCAGATTCGAAGTAGTGGCGCATAACCCCGGCGGCCTGAAGACCGCCGTTACAACGGCCGCAGGTAATCAGTTGTTTCTTTTGTTTTTTCTCAGCGGAGCGAGAACTCGACCGTCAGCTCCGGCCTCGCCCGCCCCTCGGCGTCGGTAGCCTGGACGATTGCCGTCTGGCCGGCCCGACCCAACACCTTCAGCTCGAAGCCGCCGCCGTCGGTGGTCCGCAGATCTCCGGGGGTACAGTAGCCCCGGCGCGCCAGCGTCTCGAGCGACGGCGGGGGAGCGCCGTTCTCGATCCTGTAGAGCCGCACCGCCTGGACCACGCTCTGGAAGCGAAGCCGGTCGATTGCCGCCGGGTGGCGCCCGGCGTTGGCGATCGGCACTGTCAACCGCTGCGGCTCAGCAACGAGCGGCTGCAGGTAGTGCCGCCAGGAGAAGATCAGCATCAGGGCGGAGAAGATGAAGGCCAGCGGCACGACGGCGGCCGGCCCCACTTCGAGCGCGAAGAAGTCGAGCCTCTTCAGCTCCTCGCCCACGGCCCGCGGCCGGGAGACGCGGACCAAAAGGCCCTTGGAGGAGATCTCGGCGATCAGGCGCGTCACTTCGAATTCCGGGCGCAGCAGCGAGGCTGCTATCATCCGCACGGAGCTCGCTCCGTCGATCCGCTCGGCGACCTTGCGGTCTTCCGGGCCGAGAGTGTTGAGGACGCTTTCCCACTTGCCGGTTTCGACGGGTGCGGGAGCGGGTGCGAAGACGATCTCCATGGAGGGAACGTAGCGCATGATGTGAGGCCACTCGTCCTCCTGCTGGGCTGCATTGAGCAGGACCGTCACCATCGAGATCGGCGCCGCCAGCTCCCCCGGATCGACAACCTCCTGCTGCTTGATGTCGTAGAGCCCGTCCCTCCAGCTCAGGGCCTCGAAGAGGATGTCGTTGTATACCAGCAGCGCCAGGTCGGCCTCCTCCCGGTCGCTCAGCAGGCTCTTCTCGCGCAGCACCGTGCCCAGCGTCACCAGGCGCGCGCGCCGCTCCTCCAGCAGTTTCGTCAGCTCTCCCTCGCCGAGGCGCCCGGAGGCGGTCAGTATCTGCCCCATCCTCTGGTCCTTCGGCCTTTCGCTCTCCTCGACGTCGACCACCAGGCCTTCCCGCACGGCGATGGTGATCCGCGTGCGCTTGCGCTTTAGCGTCAGCATGCCCGTGGCGCTCTCGGTGTTGATAAGCTGGAAGATCTTGGAGACGCCAAATTTCTTCAGGTTGCCCGAAAGCTCCATACGGCTACTCCGGCTTCTCCCTTCTCAGCAGCGCCGGCAGGTAGGTTGCCAGCGCCAGGGCGACGGCCGCGATCCCTATCAGTGGCGTCCAGTGGGAGAAGAATGGGAACGATTCCGCCCGCGGAAAACGGTCGGCGCAGTAGAGAAGCGCCGCCAGGGCGCTCCAGCCCAGAATCAGAACACACCCGACCAGCGTGCGGCCTGACGTCGCGTGGCCCAGCCCTGGGACGAGCAGGCTCTGCGGGTAGTAGAGGATCCTTCCCCAGCGCTCGTGGCGGTCGATGCGGGCGCGCTGGGAACGCCGCAGTTCGGAGTCCAGCGGCAGCCCCGGCGACAGCACCGCGCTGCAGGACTGGCAGACCTCGGACGTGCGCGGATTGATGTCGCAGTGCCTGCAATAGATCCTGCCGCAGCTGGTGCAGGAGACCGCTGCGCCGAACCTGCCAAAGACCAGCAGGGCGACGATCATGCCGCCCAACGCGGCCGCCGGCCACCAGATTTGCCGCTGCAGCTCCCGCTGGAGCAGCCGCGTGGGGGCCACCGAGTCGGCACTCCGCAACGTGGCCGCAGCGAGGCCGCGATCGATGAGCCCGCTGATCTGGGCCGGCGTCGGGCCTGCATCGAGGGTGGCCGGCTGCAGCGACTCGTCGTCGAGGCGAAAGCGCCGCACAAAGCCGGGATAGGCCGCCGTCAGGGTGTCCCAGAGCTCCTGCGCCCGGTCGGTGTTGCGGTGCTCGTAGTGCAGCCGCCAGAGGTTGAAGAGCGCATACGGCCTGGCCGGCTCCCGCTCGCGCAGCTCTTCGCAGGCGATGCGGGCCTGGCTGAATTCCCCCCGCTCGAGCCGTATGTTTGCGGCGTTGACGGCCGCCAGCGGGCCGACCGCCTCGTCGTCGCCCAGCGCCTCGAAGATCTCCAGGATCTCGAGGCCGCCGCGACCGTGCCAGAGGCCGAGCTTGCGCAGGCTGCAGGCGTAGAGGAAGAGCTCCAGCCTGCCGTGCTGATCGTCCGGCACACTCAGGCTGCCGTCTTGGGCGATGGCGCCCGCGCGCAGGAGGCGATCCTCGAGCCCCTGCACCACCGTCTCGTCCGCGTCGAAGCGCTCGGCCGCGAAGGCTGCCTGGGTGCTGAGAGTCGTCATGCCGGCCGCCAGACCGGAGGAGAGCGCGACGAGGCCGGCTCCCAGCCAGAGGAATACCAGCGCCGCCACCGAGACCACCCGCTCTCCCCGCTTCTGGAAAGCCCACACGGCGGCCGTCAGGCCCAGCAGCACCCACCCGATGTGGACACCGAATGCCAGCGGCGAGACAATTACCGCGGCCGCCAGCAGCCCGTCCAGCCC
>CAYOXX010000143.1:0-4144 GCA_964408025.1 uncultured Acidobacteriota bacterium
GGTGGCCCGAGCGCTCCGAGAGCTCGGCACGGGCGGTGTGGGGCCTGGCCGCGAGGTCGTAGCCGCGGCGCAGGAGCTGCTCCTTAAGGTAGTCCACGATGATGTCGTAGACCAGGGCTCCCTTGGGGTGCCAGAAGACGAGGCCGCCGCCGGCTTCGCCCTGGAAGCTGAACAGGTCGAGGTCCTTGCCCAGCCGGCGGTGGTCGCGCCGGCGGGCCTCCTCGAGCTGCTCCAGGTGGGCCTCCAGGTCCTTCTGGCTGAAGAAGCTGGTGCCGTATATCCGCTGCAGCTGCGGGTTACGCTCGTCACCCTTCCAATAGGCGCCGGCGACGCTGAGCAGTTTGAAGGCCTTGATGCCGCCGGTCGAGGGCAGGTGGGGGCCGCGGCAGAGGTCGACGAAGTCACCCTGCTGGTAGAGGCTGGCCTCCGGCGTGTCGACCCGCTCCTCGACCAGTTCCGCCTTGAGGGTCTCCCCCATCTCCTGGAAGCGCTCGACCGCTTCGCGCTTCGGCACCTCGAGGCGGCGGATCGGGATATCCTCGGCGGCCAGCTGGCGCATCCGCTCCTCGATCCGCTCCAGGTCGCCCTCGCTGAACGGCTCTTCCTTGAGGAAGTCGTAGTAGAAGCCGTTCTCGATCGCCGGGCCGATCGCCACCTGGACCTCGGGCCAGAGCTGCTTGACTGCCTGGGCCATCAGGTGGCTGGTGCTGTGGCGCAGCACCTCGAGCGCCTCGTCACCGCCGTCGCGGGTGACGATCTCCAGCTCGCCGTCTTCCGTCAGCGGCCGGGTGAGGTCGATCAGGCGGCCGTTGACCCTGGCGGCCACCGCCTCGCGGGCCAGCCTCTTGCCAATTCGGCACGCCACCTCCAGCGGCGTCGTCCCGGCGGGGACACGCAGGGCGGAGCCGTCGGGCAGCGCTATGCTGATCTCGGGTGCCATTCTCCGGGCGCTTCCGTAAATACAGAAATGGTAGGTGCGGGTGGTTTCGAACCACCGACCTCTACCGTGTCAAGGTAGCGCTCTCCCCCTGAGCTACGCACCTACAGGAAGGATTTGGACGTCGTGCGAATTGTCTGCACACACCTCCGTTGTTCTATTGTGGATTTTAGTGGCCTCCGCATGGGCTGTCAAGGAACTCGGCCGGGATTGACATGCGCATCGAATGCCTATATTTTCAATCACTTCGCAGCTTGGTTCCGATCCCACGCCGGGCTGTTTGACCGCGCGGTTTGGCGGCGGAAGGGCGAGCCGGTAGAAAAAATGGCCGAAGAGAAGGTCCCGTGGTTCAAGCGCGACGCGGCTAAGAAGCCGTCCGACGCCGATTCCAAGGCGATCGTTCCGGAGGGGCTCTGGATCAAGTGCCCCTCCTGCAACCAGTTCCTCTACCGCAAGGAGCTGGCCCACAACCTTCAGGTCTGCCCCAAGTGCAACTACCACTTCCGGCTGGCCAGCGAGGAGCGCTTCGGGCTGCTCTTCGACGACGGAGAGTTCAAGGAGTTGGAGCGCGGGGTGGTCTCGACCGACCCGCTCGGATTCGCCGACCACCAGACCTACAGCGAGCGCCTTGAGAAGTACCATAGCAATGTGGCCCGCACCGACGCGATCCGCAACGCCGTCGGCAAGATCGGCGGCCAGACCTGCATCGTCTGCGTCATGGAGTACGATTTCATGGGCGGCTCGATGGGTTCGGTGGTCGGCGAGAAGGTGACCCGCGCCGTCGAGCGGGCGCTGGAGCTGAAGGTGCCGCTGGTGATCGTCTCCGCCTCGGGCGGCGCGCGCATGCAGGAGGGGGCGCTGTCGCTGATGCAGATGGGCAAGATCAGCACCGCCCTGGCCAAGCTGGACAAGGCCCGCATCCCCTTCATCAGCATCCTGGCCGACCCCACGACCGGCGGCGTCACCGCCAGCTACGCCATGCTGGGCGACCTCAACGTCGCCGAGCCGCAGGCGCTGATCGGCTTCGCCGGGCCGCGCGTGATCAAGCAGACCATCCGCCAGGACCTGCCCGAGGGCTTCCAGCGAAGCGAATTCCTGCTCGAGCACGGGATGCTGGACATGGTCATGCGGCGCCGGAATCTGAAGCGCACGCTGGTCAAGATCCTGCGCACCTTCTACAACCCGGAAGCGATAGAAGAGGCCACCGCCTGACCCACCCACGTACCGTCATCCTCGCAAGAGGCGCTCCTGTGTCATCGGGAGGCTGCGGTGGCTATTGGAAAACGTCGTCGTATGAATTGGCGAACAGATGCTAACCGATCTGGAGAGAATCCAGGATAGTGTAACCGGTGAATGGAGGGCAACAGTATGGCGACTGGAGCTACTGGTGGGGCGACGGCGGCGGCAGCCATCATCCAGGCGATCAAGGCATCGGGAGCGATCGTCAACGTGAGCCCGGCGGACTTCGAAGCGCTACTTTCGCGAGTTGACAATCCGTTAGTAGTAGTGTCTGAGGAGAAGTTCTTCAAAAAAACTAGTTACAAGTACCTGACCTCCTATAAAGGGCTCGCGTTTTTCACGAAATCGAGAGATCCGCTACAAATTGACAGCAGGGCGGAGATAGTGGGGGCAAAAAAGATCTGGATCCAGGGATGATGCTCTTTAGCGCTCTCACCGGACCGGAAAGGTTCGCACCCTCAAGCGGTGCGCACTGATCTAAGATTCGGCTGCACGTTTGCAATCGGAGAAGCGCCGTGGACTACGCTGAGGCCCGCCAGTACCTGGAGAGCGTTATCCGCGCCGGGATCAAGTACGACCTGGTAAACATCCGCCGGCTGCTGGCCGCCCTCGGCCACCCGGAGCGGCGATTTCCCGTCGTCTGCGTCGCCGGCACAAACGGCAAGGGCTCCGTCTGCGCCTTCCTCGAATCGATACTGGCCGAGGCCGGCTACCGGGCGGGGCTAAACACCTCGCCGCACCTGGTGACGCCCCGCGAGCGGATCAGGATCAACCGCCGGCCCGTTTCACCCGGTGAGTTCGCCAGCGCCCTGACGGAAGTGCGGGCGGCGTCGGAATCGGGGTGGGCGACCGACGACCCGGGGCGCCCGACCTTCTTCGAGACGATGACGGCGGCCGCCCTGGTCCACTTCCGGCGGGCCGGGGCGGACGTGGCGATCCTGGAAGCCGGCCTCGGGGGCCGGCTCGACGGCACCAACGCCGCGCAGCCGCTGCTGAGCGTCGTCACCCGTATCTCGATCGACCACCCGAAGACGCTCGGCAGGAGCCTGGGCAAGATCGCCTTCGAGAAGTTCGGCCTCGCCCGCCCCGGCCGGCCGCTGCTGATAGGAGCCCAGCGCCCGCGCGTCGCCCGCCTGCTGGTGGAGCTGGCCCGCTTCCGCGGAGCCCTTCCAGTCCGCATGGGGAGCCGCTGGCGCGAAACCGAGGGCGGCCTCGAGCTGACCACGCCGCGGCAAAGGTACGCCCGGATTCGGCTCGGCCTTGGCGGCCGCGCGCAGAGGGAGAACGCGGCCTGCGCCGTGCGGGCAGGCGAGCTGCTGGCCGCGCGGGGATTCCACATCGGCAAGGGAGCCGTGGACGCCGGCCTGGCGGCGGCCTGGTGGCCGGGCCGCCTGGAGCTGCGCCACGGCGAGCGGCGCGTCCTGATGGACTGCGCCCACAACCCGGAAGGCGTGCGCCGGCTCGTGGCCGAACTGGATCGGATACCTGCGCGGCGGCGCATCCTTATCTACGCCTCGATGGGCGACAAGGACATCCGCTCTGCGGCCCGCCTGCTCTTCCCGGCTGTCGCGAAGGTTATACTACCTCCGCTGCCGCAGCGCCGGGCCGCCGAGCCGGCGGAAATACTGGAGCTGACCGGGGATCTCCACCCCGACGTGACGACAGCCGCCAGCGTCGCCGACGCCTGGGAGAAGGCCCGCGCCTGGAGCGCCTCAGGGGACCTTATCGTCGTCACCGGCAGCCTTTACCTGGTGGGGGAGTTCAAGAGGGCCACCGGCGAAGACAGCCCCTGACCTCTCGCCTTGGGGGAGCCTCGCAGCGCCGTCTTTGCTTGTGGCGCCAGGAGCCGAATGTTAAAATAACCGTGACCACAGAGGATGCGAGGCCCTCCGTGACAAACTGTATTCTGGTCCTGTTCTTAGCCTTCTCCTTCCCGTTAATCGCCGCCCCGCTTGAAGACTCCCCGCA
>CAYOXX010000144.1:0-4137 GCA_964408025.1 uncultured Acidobacteriota bacterium
AACAAAGAGATTCGGGGAAAGGGGCCGCCGGACGGCTGAATCTTGTGCAATATGCTGGCTAGGCATTTAAAATTCAGCGCTTGGTGCGACAAGTAGCTGAATGATGGGTCGCGTCGGGCCGCTCACTACGCTGTCATCGGCCTCGAAGTGCACGCGCAGCTACTGACCGACTCGAGGCTGTTCTGCCGCCGCAGCAGCCGCTTCGGCAACCCGCCCAACACCAACCCCTGCCCCGTCTGGCCCGGGATGCCGAGCAACCTTAGATAACGGATGCGCTGATCGGATCCGCGGCGCCGACCCGGGGCCCGGAAAAAACCGCGGGATCTTTGCGGTGGGCAGATCCCGCGGTGGGCGCAGAGTGGGACAGCTTGGTAGTCGGGCGCCCCGGCGGAGTTTCAAATGCCGGTGACGCCCCGTGGATAAAGTTAAGCTTTTTTTCCCATCGCTTATGTGACATCTGTACAATCTTCGGGGAAACGAGGCCGCGATCCCGCCCGATTGCAAAAAAATCGCCCGCCACAAGGCAGGCGATTTCGGTTACAGTCTTTCTTCGTATCGTATCAGTCGAGGAACTCCGCCATCTGCTCCCATGTGACACTGAAGCGAACCTCGAGGACAGCGCCGTTGCGGCGGACGGTTACGTGTGCAGCCAGGTCTTCGGCATCGTCGGTGTCGACGTCTTCGCCCTGGAAGAACCGGGTGATGAATCCGGGCGCATACTGCTCGAAGATCTCGTCTATCTCGTTGTTCAGGAACTCCTGGATCGTCTCGGCGGCGGCGTCGTTCTTGAAGCGCGCCTTGAGGACGGTCTCCAGGTCGCCCCGCCAGTATGTCGAAACGCCGATCGCCTCGAGGTCATCAAGGGCGTCCATCAGATCCTCGTCGTCATCGATCTGACGGAACATCGACTTCAACATGTTTACTGTGCTGTCAACCTCGTCCCAGGTGAGATTGAATACCGTGGCGTTGAAATCGACGAGCGGCTGCGCCTCCTGGAAATCCCTGTCGTTGAGCAGCTTGTCGCCGCCGCTGGTCATCACGCCGATTACGTCCTCGAGGCCGTCCTCGTGGCCCCTCAGGACTCCGCCCGCGGCCATCAGGAAGCCCTGGTCGTTGTCGGCAACCCAGTAGGCGACACCGTTCTCTTCCTCCTCATCGATGTCCTGCCAGTTCAGCTCGTCGTCGCAGTAGTCCTCGAAGTCGTCGGAGGTGATCGGGCCGCCGTAGTAGGTCAGGTTCTCCTCCGCATCCTCGGATGTGAAGGTCATCGTCAGCCGGTACTGCTCCAGCTCGATCCCCATGTCGTCGGCGACGTCCCCGACGTCGTCCATGGCGTCCTCGGCCGAGTCGACCTCGTCGGCGTACTGCTGGTAGAACGGCGAGTTGTACTTCGCCCACGGCGCTGAGCCGCTGATCGTGTGGTAGTCGCCCTCCGGGATCACCCCTAGGACCCCCGTGGCTCCCCCGCCGCCGCAGTAGGCAAGCGTCAGCACCAGGCCGGCGATGATAGCCGCCAGCATCCCGTAACGAGTTTTCATCGGTTTCCTCCTACCTCTTTAGGTTGGATAATCTCTCGACGAATAGTAGCCGCACCGGCTATTGGTTGTCAAGGAAGGTTCCCGCAGCGCCCGGCGGCACCTCGGAAAGCACACGCGGCAGAGATACATGTGAATCTGAGGATCGCAAGAATGGTCCGGCGGTGTATAATGTTCCGCCACGACGAATAGACGATCCCCAATCGCAGGAGTCCCCATGAGCCGTTTAGCAAGAATCGCAGCCGTTACACTCGCCCTCGTGCTAGCCGCCGTCCCACAACTGCAGGGCCAGGAGCTGCCGTCGCCGGAGGAGTTCTTCGGCCACCGGATGGGCGCCGAGGGCGAGATAGTCGACTACTTCCGCAGCCTCGAGTACTACCGCCTGCTGGCGGAGCGCTCCGAGCGGATGCTCTACCGCGAGCTGGGCGAGACGACCGCCGGCAATCCGCTGGTGCTGCTGGTGATCTCGTCGCCCGCGAACCTGGCCGACCTGGAGCGGCTGCGGGCCGGGCGCGACCGCCTCAGCGACCCGCGCGCACTCGACGAAGAGGAGGCGCTGCGGCTGGCGGCCGAGCTGCCGGCCGTGGTCCTGCACGCCGGCTCGATCCACTCCAGCGAGATAAGCTGCGCGCAGGTGCCGCCCGAGCTGGTCCATCTCCTGGTCAGCGACGACTCGCCGCACACGCGGCGGATACTGGACAACGTCGTCGTGCTGGTGATCCCGACGCAGAATCCCGACGGCCAGGTGATGTACAGCGAGTGGTACGGCGAGCACCGCGGGCAGCCGTGGGAGGGCCGCATGCCGTGGCTCTACCACCCCTACGTGGGCCACGACAACAACCGCGACTGGATCCTGCTCCACTTCCCCGAGCAGCGGCTGACCGCCACCGAGGTCTTCAACGCCTGGCACCCGATCTACTCGATCGAGATGCACCAGATGGGCGCCACGGGCGCGCGCATCTTCGTGCCGCCCTACAAGGACCCCCACGACCCGAACACCGCGCCGCAGGTGGTGGAGACGATGTCGCTGATCGGCATGGCGATGAGCCACCGCCTGACCGCCGAGGGCCGGGCCGGAGTGGTCAAGGGGGCGATCTTCGACCTCTACACGCCGGCGCGCGCCTACCAGGTGAACCACGGCACCGCCCGGATCCTGACCGAGACGGCCAGTGCCGACTTCGCCAGCGCGCGCGAGGTGCCGGCCGAGGAGCTCCAGAGCCCCGGGGCTCGCGACTACGATCCCCGGGTGGCGAGCTGGAACTTCCCGCTGCCCTGGCCGGGCGGACTCTGGACCTTCCGCGAGATGGTCGAGTACCAGCTCTCGGCCAACCTGGCGGCCCTCGAGCTGGCCGCCGCCAACCGCGTCGCCTTCAACACAGCCTACTACCGGGCTCTGCGGCGGGCCTGCGAGGGCGAGGGATGGCCCTACGCCTACGTCGTGCCGCCGGGCCAGCGCGACCCCGGGGCCGCTGCGCTGCTGCTGCGAGCGCTGCAGCGTGGCGAAATCGAGATCCACCGCGCCACCGCTCCCTTCGAAGCGGGCGGGCGCGAGTTCGCGGCGGGCAGCCACGTGATCCTGCTGCGCCAGCCCTACGGGGCCTGGGCGAAGTCGCTGCTCGAGGTGCAGCACTACCCCGACCTGCGGCGCTCGCCCGCCGAGCCGCCGCTGACGCCGTACGACACAACGGCCAACACGCTGCCGCTGCTGATGGGAGTCGAGGCGGTCGAAGTGCCGCAGCCGTTCGAGGCGGAGCTGGAACCGGTGAACGCTGAGATCGGCGCCCCCGGCCGGGCGAGCGGCGGCGGTGAGGGCCGCTTCGCCATCCTGCCATGCAGCAACGACGCATACGCCGTCGCCGACGGCCTCCTGGACGAGGGGTTCAGCGTGGCCAGGCTGCGCGAGACGGTCGAAAGCGGCGAAGCGGTGCTGCCGGCCGGAAGCTTCATCGCGGCCCCGGCGCCGAATCTGGCCGACCGTTTAAGAGAAGCCGCGGCAGAGCGGGCCTTCACTGCCGTTGGCCTGCCGCAGCCGCTGCCGCCCGACGCGCGGCTTGCCGACCTGCGCGACCCGCGCATCGGACTCTACATACCCTGGGGCGGCAACATGGACGCCGGCTGGACGAGGCTGGTGCTCGAGCGCTGGGGACTGGAGTACGCGGTGGTGCGCAACGCCGACCTGCGCGCCGGGGAGCTGCGCGCGCGCCTCGACGTCATCATCTTTCCCGACGGGCTGAGCACCGAGAGGATACTCGAAGGCGGCGACGAGTGGCCTGAAGAGTATGCCGGCGGCATCGGCGACGAGGGTCTCGCGGCTCTGATCCGATTCCTGCGCCGCGGCGGCAGCGTCGTCGCCTTCGGGCGCACCAGCATGACGTTGGCCGAGCTTCTGGAGCTGCCGGTCGCCAACCGGCTCGAGGAGTTGGAGCCACCCGAGCACTACTGCCCCGGCACGATCCTGCTCGTCGAGCTCGACGCCGGCAGCCCGCTAGCCTACGGCCTGCCGGACAAGGTGGCCGTGATGTCGATCAGGGGGCCGGCCTTCGAACCGGCTGCAACCACCGAAGCCGGTCCGCAGATGGCCGCCGTATACCCCGAATACGAC
>CAYOXX010000145.1:0-4128 GCA_964408025.1 uncultured Acidobacteriota bacterium
GGGCTGCGCCTCGGCGAGGACGGGGCCGCGCTGTTCGGGGAGGCGGAGCTGATGCTCGCGGAGCTGGTGCGGGAATCGTCGGCCGAGGAGGCGGCCGACGAGGAGCTGATGAAGGCCAAGATCGGCAAGGCGCTGCGCCGCTTCCTGCGCAAGCGGTTGGGCCGCAGGCCGATGATCCTGCCCGTGATCATGGAGATCTGAACGTGGAACCGCTGCGCGCGGCCGTCTTGGGATTGCTTCAGGGCCTGACCGAGTTCTTCCCCGTCAGCAGCTCCGGCCACCTGGTGCTGGCTCAGGAGCTCTGGGGCGGCTACACCGGTGCGGACTTCTTTCTCGACGTCATGCTGCACGTGGGCACCCTGGCCGCGGTAGTCCTCTTCTGCCGGCGGGAGGTGGCGTCGATGTGGCGAGCTCTGCTGGGCCTCGGCCGCCGGCCACAGACGCCCACGGAGGCGGCGGGCAGGCGCCTCCTGCTCGCCGTGACGTTGGCCTCGATACCAACCGCCGCCATCGGCCTGCTGCTGAGATCAACGGTGAACTCTTGGTTCTCGCAGCTCGTCTTCGTCGGCGCCATGTTCCTCGTCACGGCCGCCATCCTGGCCCTCAGTCCGCTCTGCCGCGGGAACCGCGAAGAGGCATCGCCCGCCAACGCCCTGCTCGTCGGTGTAGCCCAGGGGCTGGCGCTGCTGCCGGGATTGTCGCGATCCGGGGCGACAATCGTCACCGCAAAGGCCCTGGGGATGGAATCGACGGCGGCGGCGCGCTTCGCCTTCGTCATCTCCATTCCGGCGGTCCTGGGGGCGGCGCTGGTGAGCGCCATGGACGTGCAGAATCTCCCTAACTTCAACACCGGCTTGATCTTCTCCCTCGCCTGTGGTACAATGGCCGCCGCTTTAAGCGGCTATCTCAGCCTCATAGTCTTGTCCGGAATCATCCGCCGGGCGAGGCTGAACCTCTTCTCTTTTTACTGCGCCGCCGCCGGCCTGTTCACCATCGCGCTGGGAGCCCTGCGATGACGGCGGAGACGGGGGCGGCGGGCGGAAAACTCACGCGGTGGCCACCCGAAGACGAACTGGCAGGAACGGCGCGCAGGAGAGGGGCTACCTGCGCGAGCTGGCCGCGCTGAGCTGCATCGCCCTGGCGACGCTGCTGACGCTCAGCCTGGTCAGCTACGACCCCCTCGACGACACGCTGCTCTCCAGCAACCCCGATCGCCCTGCGGCCCGCAACTACGTCGGCCCGGCCGGCGCCAACGCCGCCGCAGTCCTTTTCCAACTCCTCGGCTTCGCGGCCTACCTGGTGCCGGTGACCCTCTTCGTCGTCGGCGGGTGCCTGGCGCTGCGGATCGGCATCCCGGCCGTCGCCACCAAGGCCGTCGGGGTGGCCGGCCTGCTCGCAAGCACGGCCGTCATCCTCGCCCTGACGATGCCCTGGATGACGATAGCCGGCATCGTACACCCGTTCCCCGGAGGGGGCGTCGTCGGCATGCTGCTCGTCGAGCAGATGCGGTTCGCATTCAGCGACCTGGCGATACACGTCATCGCCTGGGCGGTGCTGGCAATCTCGCTGCTGCTCTCGACCCACTTCTCCTTCGGTAAGGTCCTGAGGGAAGCTTGGTCTGGTATCGCCTCCCTACCCGCGCGGCTGCGCCAAAGCAGTAGCAAGCGGACCAGGCCCAGGCGGGAAACCGCGGCCGGCAGGAAGGCTCCACTGGTGAAGGTGCGCCTGCGGCTCGGCTGGCCATGGCGGCGCCGGGGCGCGGAGCGGGCGGACAAGGGGCCGGTGGCGCGGCCAGCCGACGGCGGCGAGGCGGAAGACGACGACGAACGCTTCGAGCCGGTCGTCTTGGTGCCGCCGCGGCGGCGCAGCGCCCGCGCAGTGGCCACAGACGGCAGGCTGCCCCCGATCGGCCTCCTGGACGAGCCGCCCCCTTCACACAGCCCGCTCAACCTGAAGATGCTCACCAAGCAGGCGCGGGTCATCGTCAAGCGATACCGCGAGTTCGGGATCGAGGGGGAGGTGCTGCAGACCAACCCCGGCCCGGTCGTCAACACCTTTGAGTTCCGGCCGGCCGCCGGAGTCAAGTACAGCAAGGTGGCCGGTCTCGGCAACGAGCTCTGCATGGCGCTGCGCGCCGTCTCGGTGCGCATCAACCGCCTGCCGGGCAAGAGCACGATCGGCATCGAAGTGCCCAACCACGGGCGCGAGCTGATCCACTTCCGCGAGATGGTCGACTGCCCCGAGTACCAGCACTCGGCCAGCCCACTGACCCTGGCGCTGGGCAAGCTGATCAACGGCGACCCCTACGTCACCCGGCTGGACGAGATGCCGCACCTGCTGATCGCCGGCGCCACCGGGGCCGGCAAGAGCGTGGCGATCAACACGATGATCTGCTCGATCCTCTACAAGGCGACGCCCGAGACGGTGAGGTTCATCCTCATCGACCCGAAGCAGGTCGAGCTGAACATCTACGACGGCATACCCCACCTGCTGACGCCGGTGCTTGCCTCGCCCAAGCGCGCCGCCAGCGCCCTGCGCTGGGCCTGCGAGGAGATGGACAGCCGCTATCAGCGGCTGGCGGCCGAGGGGACCCGCAACATCGAGCAGTACAACCGCGTCGCCTCCGAGGCGCGGCGGCAGCACGGCGACCCCGAGGCGGCCATCGAACCGATGCCCTACATCGTCATCGCCATCGACGAGCTCGCCGACCTGATGATGGTCTCCTCGGTGGAGGTGGAGGAGAGCATCTGCAGGCTGGCGCAGAAGGCGCGCGCCATCGGCATCCACCTGATCGTCGCCACCCAGCGGCCGAGCGTCGACGTGCTGACCGGCGTAATCAAGGCCAACTTCCAGTGCCGCATCTCATTCCGCGTGGCCACCAAGGTCGACAGCCGCACAATCCTCGACTGCAACGGGGCCGAGAGCCTTCTCGGCGACGGCGACATGCTGTTCCTGCCGCCGCGGACATCGCGCCTGATCCGCGTCCACGGGCCGTTCATCAACGACCGGGAAGCGAGGCGGATCGTGAAGTTCCTGAGCACCGGCGAGCGAAGACGGACGGGCGAGAGGAGCGTGGTAGGCAAGGGGGGCGCCGGCGGCGAGGCCTTCGAGGATATCCTGGAGCCAGCCGCCGCGGCCGAGCCGGGGAACCTGGCCCCGGCACGCGACCCGCTCTACAACGATGCGGTCAGCCTGGTGATGAGCACCGGCGTGGCCTCGATCTCGAACCTGCAGCGGAAGATGCGCCTCGGCTACGCGCGCGCCGCCCGCATCATCGACACCATGGAAAGCGAAGGCATAGTCGGGCCCGCCGACGGCAGCAAGCCGCGAGAGATCCTGAAGAAACAGCTGATGTAATCTCCCGGCGCCCCAGCAATGCCGGAAGATTGAGGCTCTCCCGCTATTTCTCTCCGCTGGATTGTTTTCGCTCCGTGGTCGTCTCGGCCCGCAGCCGTCGACACCCCGCTCGAAGGCGAGGCAATCCGTGTTTCTCAAGCTTCGCGGGGCGCGCCGAGCGGGAGTCGCGAGCTGGTCGAGCCCGACCGCTCGATCCGTTACTGCAGTGCCGCGACCGCCTCGTCGACCGACTCGTAGGTGTCGAAGACCTGGAGCAGCTGGGTGATCTGCAGCAGGTCCAGGATCTTGCCCGAGAGTTTGCAGAGCAGGAACTGTCCGCCGCGGTTGGTTACGGTGGTGAAGGAGCTGACCAGCTCGCCGACCCCGGAGCTGTCCATGTATTTGAGGCCCTCGAGGTTCAAGACCAGCTTCGTGCTGCCTCGCTCCAAGATGGACTTCACTTCCTCACGAAACTGGACGTCGCCGGCGCCGATCGTCATCTTGCCCTTGAGGTCGATTACGGTTACTCCTTTGACCTGACGGTGTTCAATCTTCAGTGACACGCGACCCTCCTCTAATTCGCCCGGGGAAGACGGCTCGCCGCTCGTCGCCCCCTTGCAGTCAAAATCTTCGTCGTCGCCAGAACCGCCCTTCCGAACCTGGTCTATCGTCTCTCACTTGCCGTCGCCGCCGGCGCGACGAGCCCCGTTGCCGCCGCCCCCGTCGCCCCCGCTGCTCCCGTGGCCAGCCGCTAGCCGCTTGACCATCGTGACGGTGGTGCCCTTCCCAGGC
>CAYOXX010000146.1:0-4029 GCA_964408025.1 uncultured Acidobacteriota bacterium
CTTCGCCTATCTCGCCAAAGTTGGCAAGACGGGCCGCTTTACGACATCTAGCTCGCATATGTCACAAGGCTTATCAGTGCGGCGGTCCCGCCACTGAGCGGCTATCAATAAAGCAGTATCAATTCCAACTCGATCCGCGCTTGCGCGTCACTACTGCCCGCCGTTCAGCTCACGGCGGTGCCAGAGGTTGAGCTGGTCGTCGGCGTTCTCGGTGGTGGCTACCGGGTACTGGCCGGTAAAGCATGATACGCAATAGTGTTCGCTGTTCGGCTCGACGGCTAACAGTAGTCCCTCGAGGCTTAGGTAATTGAGCGAATCGGCACCGATGCGCTTGCGGATCTCCTCGACTTCGTGGTTAGCAGCAGCCAGCTCTTCGCGCTCGGGCGTATCGATGCCGTAGTAGCAGGGGCTGGCGTAGGGTGGCGAGCCGACCAGGTAGTGCACCTCGGCGGCGCCGGCCCGCCTGAGCATCTCGACGATCTTGCCGCTGGTGGTGCCGCGCACGATCGAATCGTCGACCAGTGCGATCCTCTTGCCGTCGATCAGGTGCCTGATCGGGTTGAGCTTGATCTTGACGCCGAAGTCGCGGATCTGCTGTTCCGGCTCGATGAAGGTGCGGCCGACGTAGTGGTTGCGCACCAGGCCGATCTCGAACGGGATGCCGGATGCGCCGCTGTAGCCCAAGCCGATGTAGTTGCCGCCGTCGGGCACCGGCACCACGAGGTCAGCCGCGATCGCGCCGGCGGTCTCCTCGGCCAGGATTTCACCGAGACGGCGGCGCACCTTGTGGACTCCGGTGCCGAAGACGCGGCTGTCGGGGCGCGCGAAGTAGACATGTTCGAAGATGCAGTGGTGGCGGTCGGCGGGCGGGAATGGGCGCAGCTGCGCAATTCCGCCGTCGCCGGCAACTACAATCTCACCCGGCTCTATCTCACGGTCGTAGGCGGCGTCGATGAGGTCGAAGGCGGTGGTCTCGCTGGCGAAGACGACGGCGCCGTCGAGGCTGCCCATCACCAGGGGGCGGAATCCGTGGGGGTCGCGCACGGCAATCAGCTTGTCGCGCGTGAGGAAGACGAAGCTGTAGGCCCCCTTCACCTGCCTTAGTGCGTCGACTATCGCCTCGACCATATCCTCCTCGGCGCTCTGCGAGATCAGGTGCAGTACCACCTCGGTGTCGCTGCCGGTCATGAAGATGGTCCCGGCCCCTTTGAGCGCCTCGCGGATGCGCATGGCGTTGACCAGGTTGCCGTTGTGGGCGAGGGCGATGGGACCGCGGTGGGTGTCGAAGTAGAGCGGCTGCACATTTTTTGGCAGGCTCGAGCCGGTGGTCGAGTAGCGCACGTGCCCGATGGCCGCGTCCCCCGGCAGGGCGGCGATGCGCGCCTCGTCGAAGAACTGGGCGACCAGCCCCATGCCCTTCTCGGTGTAGAGCTCGACGCCGTCGGTGGTCGTGATGCCGGTGCTCTCCTGGCCGCGGTGCTGCTGCCCGTAGAGGCCGAGGTAGGCGAAGCGCGCGGCCTCGCGGTGCCCGCGGATGCCGAAGATGCCGCAGTTGTCGTGCAGCTTATCCCAAGCGTGCATCACCAAGACCTATTCTTCCCTTTCCGGCCCCCTTGCCCCCGCCCCCTCCGCGCCGCCGACCAGCACCGCGAAGGCCGAAGACCAGTACGTGTATACCTCCTCCGTATTCAAATCGACGATTCTTTCGCCGCCGCGCAGTATGCGGATGCCCTCTTCGGGCGGCCGCACGGTTCCTATGGCGCGTGCCGGCAGGCCGAATCCCGCGGCGGTTTCGCGCACGTAGGCGGAGTTCTCGGGCAGACAGGAGACGACGGCCCTGCCCTGCGACTCGCCGAACAGGAGCGCGTCGAGGCGGAGCGGATCGTCCAGCTCGACGAGGCAGCCCGTGCGCTGCCTGCCGAAGATGCAGCTCTCGGCCAGCGCCACGGCCAGCCCGCCGTCGGAGACGTCGTGGGCGCTGCGCAGCACCCCCTCGCCGATGAGATTCCTCAGGGCATCGCCCAGCGCCTTCTCGCGCTCGAGGTCGAGAGAGGGCGGCCGGCCGCGCTCGAGGCCGCGGATCGCCGCCAGATACTCGCTGCCGCCCAGCTCATCCTTCGTCTCTCCCAGGAGGATTACTTCGTCGCCTGGGGCCTTGAACGTCGCGTCGCAGATCCTCGAGCGGTCCTCGATGAGGCCGACCATGCCGATCATCGGCGTCGGCGCGACGCCGGCCCCGGCGGTCTCGTTGTAAAAGCTGACGTTGCCGCTGACCACCGGGCAGGCGAGCGCCTCGCAGGCCTCGGCGATGCCGTCGACCGCCAGGGAGAACTGCCACATGATTTCCGGCCGCTCGGGGTTGCCGAAGTTGAGGCAGTCGGTGATCGCCAGCGGCCTGGCGCCGACGCAGGCGAGGTTGCGGGCCGCCTCGGCTACGGCGATGCGCGCGCCCTCGAACGGGTCGAGGAGGCAGTAGCGGTTGTTGCAGTCGCTCTTGAGCGCCAGCGCCCGCTCCGTCCCCTTGATCCGCACCACCGAGGCGTCAGCGTAGCCCGGCTCGATTTTCGTGTTGGTGCGCACTGTCGAGTCGTACTGGGTGTAGACCCACTCGCGGCTGCAGAGGTTGGGTGCGGAAAGCAGCCGCAGCAGCATCTCGCCGCACTCGCTGTTCGCGGGCTCCGGCACCCGCGAGAGGTCGAGCCGCTGCAGTTCGTCCTGGCCGTCGGGGCGGCGCAGCGGGCGCTCGTAGACGGGCGCCTCGTCGGCCAGCGGTTTGACCGGCAGGCAAGCCACCTCGCGGCCGCCGTGGCGCACCACCATCATGCCGTCGTCTGTGACCCTGCCGATCCCGACGGCGTGCAGGTCCCACTTCTCGAAGACCCTCTCGACCTCCTCTTCTTTCCCCTTGCGCGCCACCAGGACCATCCTCTCCTGGCTCTCGCTGAGCATGAACTCGTAGGGGGTCATGCCGGGCTCGCGGGCCGGGACCAGGTCGAGGTCTATCTCGATGCCGGTGCCGGCGCGGCCGGCCATCTCGAACGACGAGCTGGTGAGCCCTGCTGCTCCCATGTCCTGGATGCCGACTATGGCGTCGCCGGCCATCAGCTCGAGGCAGGCCTCGAGCAGCAGCTTCTCCATGAACGGATCGCCCACCTGCACCGTGGGACGCTTCTCCTCGTCTCCTTCGCCCTCGAACGCCTTGCTGGCCAGGTTGCCGGCGCCGTGTATGCCGTCGCGGCCGGTGCGCGCGCCGACGTAGAAGACCGGGTTGCCGGGCCCGGCGGCCACTCCCCTGAAGATGCGGTCGGCCTCGCAGATGCCGAGTGTGAAGGCGTTGACCAGGATGTTGCCGTTGTAGCTGGAGTGGAAGGCGACGTCGCCGCCGACGGTGGGCACGCCGACGCAGTTGCCGTAGTCGCCGATGCCGGCCACCACGCCGGCCACCAGCCCCGGCGTCTTGGGGTGGCCCGGCTCGCCGAAGCGGAGCGAGTCGAGGCTGGCGATCGGGCGGGCGCCCATGGTGAAGACGTCGCGCAGGATGCCGCCGACGCCGGTGGCCGCGCCCTGGTAGGGCTCGACGAAGCTGGGGTGGTTGTGGCTCTCCATCTTGAAGACGGCGGCCAGGCCGTCGCCGATCTCGACCGCACCGGCGTTCTCGCCCGGGCCCTGCAGCACACGCGGTCCGGAGGTCGGCAGCCGGCGCAGGTGGACCTTCGAGCTCTTGTAGGAGCAGTGCTCGCTCCACATCAGGGCGAATACGCCGAGCTCGGTGATGTTCGGCTCGCGGCCGAGAATCTCGAGGATCTTGCCCCACTCATCCTCGGTCAGACCCTCGCCGATGGCGTCGTCGAGCGTAGTCGGCTGCAGGTGGATGTCGTCGACCATTTCTTCAACCCGTTGCGGCCCACGCGGCCGCCGAGCGCAGGATCGCCATGCCGTCGGTTTTGCCGTCCAGCTCCGCGTCGCCGGCGCGCTCCGGGTGGGGCATCATGCCGACCACGCGGCGGTTGGCGCTGCAGATGCCGGCGA
>CAYOXX010000147.1:0-3979 GCA_964408025.1 uncultured Acidobacteriota bacterium
ACCAGGTCCAGCTCGAAGCGGTGCCAGCGCCAGCGCCTCGCCAGGATCCTGTAGCCCGCTCGCCGCAGTACCCTCTCGGCGAGCAGTTCCCCCCTGGCGGCCAGCCTGTCCTTGGGTGCCAGATCAAACCACCGCGGATGGGCCTCAGGGAACAGCCTGGCCCCGGATAAACGCGATATCAAACTCTTAACGGTCTCTATCAACGGCCCGGGAAAAGCAATTTGGGCGTCACCGAAAATCGACGACTTTCCGAGAAAGCGGGCGGCATAAATGCCGCCCCTACAATTACTTGGATAGAACAACAAAGACGAAAAACAAACAGGAATGGATGTCCTGAAAATAGCGTCATCTCTCTCCCACTTTCATCAGATCAGGATAACGCGAAGCACCAGGAACAAAATACCCTATATTCGGTCAGCCGCCTTGCTCGACCGTAAACGGCGGCGCTTCCGGAATCTCCGGCCGTCGCTGAGCATCGCGGTCCGGCCCCAGGACTGTGCAGCCCTCGCGGCGGCGCAGCAACCTGAAGTAGTCCATCACCAGCTGCCGCTTCAGGAACTGTATGGCCCGCGCCGGGTCGACCCCCTTGGGGCAGACGTTCGAGCACTCGCCAGCGTAGTGGCAGCGGAAGGCGCCGTGCTCGTCCCCCGCACCCGACTTGCGGGAGTCGAAGCCCTGGTCGCGCGTGTCGGCGTTCCAGCGGTAACTCTGCGCCAGCGGCATCGGGCCGAGGTACTCGACGTCCGTGGCCAGCGTCGGGCAAGCCGACATGCAGAGGCCGCAGCGGATGCAGTAGCTGAACTGCAGATAGCGCTCCAACTCCTCGGGAGACTGATAGTACTCGCCGCTCGGGCTCTCCAGCTCCTCCTCGTTTTCGTTGTGTACAAACGGCCGCAGCGAAGCGTGGTTCTCGAACATCGGCTGCAGGTCGGGCACCAAGTCCTTGATGATGTCGAAGTTGGGCATCGGCGCAATCACCAGCTCCCGACCCGAGATGTCGAGGATCTGGTTGTTGCAGGCCAGCATCGGCTTGCCGTTGACCAGCATGCCGCAGGAGCCGCAAACCCCCATTCGGCACGAGTAGCGCCAGCTCAGCGTCGGGTCCTGCTGCTCGCGCACTTGGTGCAGGCCGTCCAGGACCGTCATCCCTGGCTCGACCTTCACTGTATAGCGCTCGTAGTGGGGAGCGCTGTCGACCTCGGGGTTGTAGCGGCGGATGCGGAAGACGATGTTGTGCAGCTTCGTAGTTTTGGTTGCCATCGCTACACCCTCCTAAACCGTGATCTCGAGCGACGAGGCGGCGATCGCCGCCCAAGCGCCGAACACGAACATGCCGATGCCGAAGAGCCAAAACAGCACGTTGACGAACTTCCTGGCCCCACGGCTGAGGCTGAGCTCGAAGAGGATGGTGCGGAAGCCGTAGAGTCCGTGGAACAGCGCCGCGCCTAGCAGCACGATGTAGACGACCGCGTGGCCGACGTCCTGCGCCCGCGCCACAACGTTCTCCCAGGCGATGGCGCTCGGCCCCGCCGGGTTGAAGAGGCGCAGCAGGCCGTCGAAATGTGTGATCAGCATGTGAAGACCCAGCAGCACCAGGATCACGACCCCCGCGATCATGTGCCAGGCCCACCACTTAGTCTCTCTCATGATCGCCTCCTCAATGCGTCGCCATGAAGAAGTAGTCGTAAAGACCGCCGACGATAAAAACAACCATCAGCAGCATCAGGACCACCGTCAGGGGCCGCTGGACGTTCAGCGATGACTTGTAGGGGTAGATCGGCTCCTCGGCCGGGCCGACGGCCCAACCCATCTCGATCATTACCAACCGGATGCCGTTGCAGGCATGGAAGGCGAAGGCGAGGAAAACCAGGACCTCCCCGTAGCCGATCCACGATTCGGCGAAGGTTGCCATCGCCTCGCGCCAGGCCTCCGGACCCCAGGCGCGGGTGCTGGTGACGCCAATATGGATCAGGAAGTAGACCAGCAGGCCGATCCCTGTGATCCTGTGCAGTGTGTAGAGGTAGCGCTCGAAGCCCCAGCGGGCGCCGACTGCCCACCCCTTCAGGCCCAGTCGGTTCGGATACCTCTTGCCTCTTGCCATCGTTCTCTCCCCCTAGTACTTGCGCTCGACCGGTTGCCACTTGGTGATGGTCACCGGCTTGTAGTCGAGTTGCGGGCCGTCGTCGGTGCAGCGGGCCAGCGAGTGCTTCAGCCAGTTCACGTCGTCCCGCTCCGTGAAGTCGCGCCGCGAGTGGCCGCCGCGCGACTCCTCCCGCGCCAGGCCGCCCAAAACGACGATCTCGGCCAGGTCGAGAAGGTACTCGGTCTCCAGCGCGTTCATCAGGTTGGAGTTGTAGATGCGGCCCTTGTCGTCCACCGAGATGTTCTTGAAGCGCTGCTTCAGCTCCCGCACGTTCTCCAGCGCCCTGGCCATCTGCTCGCCAGTGCGGAAGACGCTCATGTTCTCGCCGATGGTGGCCCTCAGCGCGTGGCGGATATCGTAGGGATTCTCGCCGCCGTCCATCTCGAGGAACTCCCCGAAGACCCGCCTCTCCTCGGCCTCGACTCGGGCCGTCGGCAGCTCCCGGAGCCCGTTGGAGCCGCCGACGTGCTCGATGATCTCCCCGCCGGTGATGCCGCCCCAGACGAGGCACTCGGCCGTCGAATTCGAGCCCAGCCGGTTGGCGCCGTGCATCGAGACGCAGGCCACCTCGCCAGCCGCCCAGATGCCGTCGACGGTGCACTTGCCCTTGATGTCGGTCTCGATGCCGCCCATCGAGTAGTGGGCTACCGGTCGGATCGGAATCGGCTCCAGGATCGGATCGAGTCCGATGAACTTCATACAGACCTCGCGGATCAGCGGCAGCCGCTTGTTGATCTTGTCCGCCCCCAGGTGCGTCAGGTCGAGCTGGATAAAGTGGCCGCCGTCGACCGCAGCGTCTGCCCTGCCCTCCTCGATCTCGGTCTGCTCCGAGCGGGAGACTATGTCGCGCGGCGCCGCCTCCATCATCTTGGGCGCGTACTTCTCCATGAAGCGCTCGCCGGCGGCGTTGCGCAGGTAGCCGCCTTCGCCGCGGCAGGCTTCGGTCATCAGGATGCCGCTGGGCACCAGCCCGGTCGGGTGGAACTGGATGAACTCCATGTCCTCCAGAGCCATGCCGGCGCGGTAGGCCATCACCTGCCCGTCGCCGGTTACCGTCTGCGAGTAGGTGGTGAAGCCGAAGAGGTTGCCCAGCCCGCCGGTGGCGATCAGCAGCGCCTTGGCGCGCAACGCCACGAACTCGCCGCTCGGCAGGTCGATGGCGGTGAGGCAGCGGAAGCTGCCGTCCTCGACGACGATCGAGGTGGCAAACATCTCGTCGTAGCGCTTGAAGTTGGCGTAGCGCAGCAGCGTGTCGTAGAGGCACTGCATCTCGAAGAAGCCGGTCTTATCGGCCGCCAGCGTCGCGCGTGGGTAGCTGTGGCCGCCGAACGGCCGCTGATCGATCCTCCCGTCTTCGCGCCGCGACCACGGGCAACCCCAGTGGTCCAGCAGCCGGATCTCCTTCGGCACCGTCTCGACGAAAACATCCACCGCATCCTGGTCCGCCAGGAAGTCGGACCCCTTGACGGTGTCCCAGGCGTGCAGGTCGAGGCTGTCGCCCTCGCCCTCGCGCAGCACCGCCGCCGTGCCCCCCTCAGCGCAGACCGAGTGGGAGCGCATAAGTTGGACTTTGGACACCAGGCCCATGTTTACCGAGTCTCCCGTCCTGCGGGCGATCTCGACGGCGGCCCGCAGACCTGCCAGGCCGGTGCCCAGGATCAGAACATCGTGAGATACAACTTCCGCCATCGGAGTTCCCCTCCCAAATAAGTCCTCGAATCCTGATTTCGGCAGGAAACGACAATCGTCACCATAATCCCAATTAGAGCATATGAGTCTTTCCGAGGCAACATGAATTATTAGAAATATCGCGATCCGGCGGGGGGTAAAGGCGGG
>CAYOXX010000148.1:0-3928 GCA_964408025.1 uncultured Acidobacteriota bacterium
GCGGAGAGGGGGCGGGGGCCGCGCGGTGGCCACCGCTCCGCCTCGCCGGCTGCGAGAAAGTAGCGATGGCGACGCTGACATCCGGCGCCCTGCGGCCGGTATCCGGCCGCCCGGAGCGCTGGGGCGGCAGCTTCGTGCTGCGCGCCCGCGACGACGCCCTGGCGGGCGCCGGCGTGCGCAAGGGCGACTACCTGGTGGTCGAGCGCGGGAAGCTGCCGCGCGAGAGCACCCTGGTGGTGGTGCGGGGCCGCAGAGGCGAGCTGGTGCTGAGGACGGCGGAGCGCTACGGCCCGAGCGTGCGCCTGCAGCCCGGCTGCGCGCCGCTGCGTCCCCTGCTGTTGCCGGCCGACGGTGCCGGCATCTGGGGCACCGTGGTGGCGGTGCTCAGGAAGTTCAACTTCCGGTAGGGCGAGCAGCCTCGCCCGTAGCGCGCCGATCCCCGTGGCGAGCTGGGGACGGCGCGATCGGCGTCCCCGGAGGCCGGTTTGCGCAACGGCCGGGGCCGCTGCGAGGAAGGAATACGAGGGCCGGTAGCCCGCGGTCACACGGAAGATAGCGCCATGGAGAAGAGGATTGCCCACATCGACATGGACGCCTTCTTCGTGTCCGTCGAGCGGCTGGGCAGGCCGGAGCTGCGCGGGGTGCCGGTGGTTGTCGGCGGCACCGGCGTGCGCGGGGTGGTCAGCGCCGCCTCGTACGAGGCGCGGCGCTTCGGGATCCACTCCGGGATGCCCACGGATCGGGCGCGGCGGCTCTGCCCCGACGCGGTTTTTATCCGGCCCAGCCGCGGCAAGTACGGCGAGGCGTCGCGGCGGGCGCGCGAGGTGCTGCTGCGCTACAGCCCGAGCGTCGAGTTCACCTCGGTGGACGAGGGCTACGTCGACCTGACCGGCACCGGCCGGCTGCTGGGGCCGCCGCTGGACGTTGCCCGGCGGATGCGCGCCGAGGTGCTGGCGGCCACCGACTGCAGCGCCTCGCTGGGCGTGGCGGGCACGCGGCTGTGCGCCAAGGTGGCCAGCAAGTTCGCCAAGCCGGGCGGCGTGATCGAGGTGGCTCCGGGGGCCGAGGCGGCCTTCTTGGCACCGCTGCCGCTGCGGATGCTGCCGGGGGCCGGGGGCAAGCTTGGGGAGCGGCTGGCCGTGTTCGGCCTCACCCGCATCGGCCAGCTCGACGAGGTGGGCGAGCGGTTCCTGAAGCTGGCCTTCGGCGCCGCCGGCTCCGACCTCTACTTAAAGGCCCTCGGCGGCGGCGACGGCCACCGCTTTCGGCGCCGCCGGCGACCCGAAGGCCCCCCCCGCAAGAGCGTCAGCCACGAGCGGACCTTCAGCGAGGACACCACCGACCGCGCCTTCCTCGAGCGGGCCCTCTACCGGCTGAGCGAGCGCTGCTGCCGCACTCTGCGCGACGAGGGGTTGGTCGGGCGCAGCGTGACGCTCAAGGTCCGCCTGGCCGACTTCCGCACCTTCAACCGCGGCCACACGCTGGCGGGAGCGAGCGACTGCGACGCCGAGGTCTTCGCGGCGGCGCGGGGGCTGCTGCGGGCCTTCGAGCTGCCGCGGGTGGCAGTGCGGCTGGTGGGGGTGGCCGTCTCGGCCCTGAGCGCCGAGTGCCAGTGGGGCCTCTTCGGCAGCGCCGCCAGACTCCGGCGGCTCTACCACGGCATCGACCGCATACGCGACCGCTACGGACAGGAAGCGGTGCTGGCCGGACTCCTCGTGGGCCCGGACGGCCCCCTGGAGCCGCTTCGAGGAGCGGACGAGCTGCGAAATCCCTTCCGGGCGCCGGCGGCGAACGAACAAACAAGTTCTACCGCCGAGGAGAACAAGGTTGGGCGGCCGCTCGTGCGACCAGGCGGTTACTTCTCTTCCAGCGTGAATTCCCAGGCGCAGTAGTGGCCTGGTGGCCTGGGGTCGGGCGGGCAGGTGAGGCAACGTGTGGCGAAGCGAGGGTCGACGGCGGCGGCGAATCCGGCGTACTCGATGATGCCGACTTCCTTGCAGGGGAACGGCTTGAGTCCCTTACGCTCCCTGGCGGCCTGCACGCGGCACTGGTTCATGCGGATGACGACGGTATCGCCGTCGACCCGCTCCACGGTCTGGATATTGATGTGGGAGTAGAGCCGGTGGCCGAGCGCCGTGATCAGCGCCTCGACGCCGCCGCCCGGTTCCAAGCCCAGCCTCTTCATGATCCGCCGCGCCTCGAGCGGCGAGAAGCTGCGCCAGGCCGCGGCGTCCATGGCGATCGCCTCCTGCTGGCCGAAGCGCTTCTCCACCTCCAGGAACCAGAGGCCGTCGTGCGCGAGCCAGAGCTTGGCCGCGTCCTCGAGCATGCCGACCAGCGTCTCCTTATCGTAGTCCAGCAGATCTTTGCGCATCTCTCCCCCCAGGAGTTCTAAGGCACCCAATGGTAGACAATCATTGGGACGGTGAAAAGGCCTATGCCCCGGAGCAGTCCACAGGAACAGGAAAGGCGTCGGCCGAAGAGAAAAAACACACCTCGCAATTAAGCCGAGTGTGGCCGATAGGCATGCCGGCCACACACAAACCAGGAGCGTGGACATTCTTGTCCACGATCCTTATGCGGCCGACAGGAATGTCGGCCCTCCTACTGTGATAATGGAGGCAAGGCGGCCGAAAGGAATGCCCGCCAGGGCGGGCCTGTCCTGCCGGAACGTCAGCGGGAGTTATACAGGGCGCGATTTTCAGTTGGCGTGGATCTCGACGACGTCCTCGTCCTGGAGCTCGTAGTCCTTGTTGACCATCTGGCCGTCGAACTTGCCGGAGCCCCAGACCTTGGCGGTCTTGAGCCGCTCGGCGATGTCGTGGTGGATCGCCAGGGCGAGGTCCTGGAGCGTGTCGCCCCGGTGCAGCACGAAGGGGTGCTCGCGGTCGGGCTGCTTTCCGGGAGCTTTGGTGTAGACACGCAGCAGTTCGAGCTTGTCGAAGACCAGCCGCCGCAGCCGGTCGAGGCTCTCCTCGTCGCGGGCGGAGACCGGCACGATCTCGAACCGCTCGCCGTAGAACTCTTCGAATATCGCAAGGTTGTCCGCGGCGTTGGTGAGGTCGATCTTGGTGGCGACGATGATGGTCGGCAGCGGCTCGACGCCGACGGGCAGGTCCTCGGGCTCGCGGCGGCCGTAGAGCTCGATCTTGTGGCGCTGGAGGACGCGCAGCGTCTCCTCGTACTGGCTGAGGACGTCGTCGTTGCGGGCGCTGAGCACCAGCAGGGCGGCGTCGGCGATCCTGACGATCTGCGGCAGCCAGCTCTCCACGTAGCCCTCGGCGACGGGCGGCAGGTCGACCAGCTGGACCTGGACGTTCTCGTAGAGCATCATTCCGGGCCGGGGCAGGCGGGTGGTGAACGGGTAGTCGGCCACCTGGGGCTCGGCGTTGGTCAGGCACGCCAGCAGCTCCGACTTGCCGGAGTTGGGCGGGCCGACGAGCACCACCTGCCCCTCGCCGCTCTTCTTGACGTAGACGCCCGCGCTCCTGCGGGGCCCGCCCTTGCGCTGCTGCTCCTTGCGCAGGCGCGAGATGCGGCGCTTGATGTCGGCCTGCATCTTCTCCGTCCCCTTGTGCTTGGGGATGGTGCGGAGCATCTCTTGCAGGGCGTCGAGCTTCCCCTCGTCGCTGGTCGCCTCACGGAAGCGCCGTTCGGCGCGCTCGTATTCTGGCGTGACGTTGGCCGGCATGTCGCGGCAGGCGCCTCGGAGGAGGCGTCCCTCAGGAAGCCTGCGTGCCTCGCGCTGCGCGCGGGCGCCGCTATTCGTCGTAGTCCTTCAGCGGGCGATACCAGATGTTCCGGAAGCGGACCAGGTCGCCGTGGTCCTGGAGCATGAGCGGCCCGGTCGGCGGGTGCGGCTGGTAGTCGAGGATGCGCCGGTGCGTCGTCGGGCCCGTGAGCTCCTGGTCGTGATGGACGAGCACGC
>CAYOXX010000149.1:0-3592 GCA_964408025.1 uncultured Acidobacteriota bacterium
GTCGGCGCTGCGGGTCAGCCGGATCTCGCGCTCCTCGCCCAGGCTCGTCAGGTAGAGGTCGCTGACGTGGCTGTCCTTCTCGCTGTCGGGACGCGACTTCACCCACACCACCCAGGCGCCGTCCGGCGAAACCTCGAAGTCCGAAGCCAGCTCCAGGTTGACTACGTCGTCTATCGTCCACTCGCTCCGCTCCGCTCTCGCCCCCGCCCCCGCTTCCTCTTCATCCTGCGCGGCGCAGGGCAGCGGCAGAAGCAGACAGAACGCGAGTAAAAATATCGTGATCATAAGCCCCTCCTTCCGATCGTGAACCACTTCAATATCCAGCTTCGGATTATCCGATTATCTTATGGGAAAAGAAACCGGTTAGCCGGCCCGCCCGGCGAAAAAACTGGGGGCGCCGGGACGGCCCGGCGCCCTCCGAGATGTCGAAACGATTGTGCTCGCGAATCAGGCCCTACTCACGCGTATCAGACGGCCCTTTCTTTAGGGTAGTAGACGATCAGCAGGATGAAGAAGATGGCGGGGAACACAACGGGAATCCACCAGGTCCACAGCGCGGGATTCAGTTCGCCGAACCAGAACATCATCATGAGTGTCAGGACCAGGCAGAAGAGGTAGAAGATGATGGAGAACATCACCACGATTTTGTTCCGCACCGGGTCGACGCTGATGCCGATGAGCAGCAGGCCCCACATGATGTTCGCCATGCCGCACCACCTGGCCCACTCCTCGAAGTTTGTGGCGTGCTCGACGCCGAACAGATCTGCTGTCGTCTGAGACGCCAGCAGCGGCGGCAGGCCCATGAGCACGATCTGGATGATGCCGATGATGATCAATAACGGCTTCAGAAAAGGTTTCATTTACCCCCTCCTATTCCCTTGTGAGCCGCGTTCCCGACGGTCCCCCCACGCACTCTCCCAGCCCGGCCGCACTTCAGGCAACACGGCATCGACAAGGACCGGGTGAAGCTGTCGCCCGCCAGTCGGGACCCCGATTAGGTATCGGACCTGCGCCCAGGTTGTGGGGACTCGGCTCGTTGTTTAAGGAATAATACCTGCTTCATGCAAAACAGGTCAACCACAGAATCGCTGTGTCGGTGCGCGATGTGATTGTTACGGCTTGCCCGGAGCCGCGGACGGGAGCGCCCGCTCCGCCGCGGCGGACACGTCCGCCGATGCGGCGTGGGCCCACGCTCCTGGTTTGGGAGGGCCTGTATTCCTATCGGCCACGCTATCTCCACTTCAGGAGGGTCGACAGCCCTCTCGGTTATCTATAGACCACTTATCAGGAGGGCCGACATTCCTGTCGGCCAATCTTCGGCTGGACTATCCCTGCGCCGATGACAGGCGAAGCGTAGATCACAGCATCCGCCGCACGCTCTTAGATTCGTAGTACTTAGGAAACGAAATCGTGCTCGCCCGGCTTCACAGTGAGCACGGGGCAGCCGGCCAGCCGCACCACCCTCTCGGCCGTCGAGCCGAGCATCGCCCGCTCGAGGCCGCCGGCGCCGTGTGAGGCAAGAACGACCATAGTGTTCCGGTCGCTCCCGGCCAGCTTTGCGATCTCGGCGGCCGGTTTGCCCTCCAGCAGCACGCTACGGTAAGGCAGCTCAGCGCCCGCCTCGCGCATGAACTCGCCGATCGCCTCCTCGGCACGCTCTCGCAGCCCCGGATCGACCTCGAAGACCGACTCCCTGCCGATGGAGTAGAAGCTGGGGTGGACGCCCCGCTCGAACACGTGCACCACCTCCAGCTCGGCGCCGAGCGTCCGCGCGAACGTGACCGCGTAGCGCACCGCCAGGCGGCTCGGATCGGAAAAGTCAATCGGCAGCACGACGCGCCGCAGCTCGGCGATGTCGGCCGGATGCTCCGCGTCGTGGTGGACGGTCAGCACCGGACAGGGCGCGAGCCGGACAACCCGCTCGGCGACGCTGCCCAGCAGCAGGTGGCTCAGCCCTCTGCGGCCGTAGGTGCCCATGACCACCAGTTCGAAGGCGCCCTCGGCGCAGTATCCGACGATCTCGTCGGAAGACCTTATGCCCCGCCGCACCTGCTGCCGCACCACCAGCTTGCCGCCCTTCGGGACCGCGTTGCCCAGCCGCCCGCCGGCCTCGTCCATCAGCGACTCGATGCACCTGTCCAGGTCGGGAAAGCGGGAGTAGACCTCGTCGCCCACGTCGTCGGAGTGCAGCACCACGGCGTGGAACAGCGTCAGCTCCGCCTCGAATTTCGTGGCCAGCAAGACCGCCCAGGCCAGCGCCGCGTCGGCGCACTCGCTGAAGTCGGTTGGAAAAAGAATCTTGTTCAATGCAATCATCGTCCCCCTCCCGCCGGCAGGCCGAACTGGTCTCGCGGGACATAACTATATCAGAGTCGCGCATATCCCGAAAAAATAATAATTGTGAGGGTCAGTTAGCGCCGGCGCTCTCGGCCGGAAGATTGAGCACCAGCCCGCGCGGCAAGCTGGTGGAGGGGTTGAAGGCCAGCCGGCGCAGGGCGGGATTTATCGACGCCAGCTGGCGGGGCAGGATGCCCAGCTCGCGGCAGATCTGCTCGAGCGGGGCCGACCGCCGCAGCGTATGCCTCTCCACCCGCTCCTCCGGCTCGATCGGCAGCGAGCCGTAGTAGAGCTCGTAGTTGCGGACCACCTCGACGACGGCTACGAAGGCGGCGTAGAAGTTGCGGCCGGCGAAGCCGAACGAGCGGCTGCGGTAGCGCTCGATGATCTCTACCAGGTCACGCGAGCCGGTGGTCCTGACTGCGCGGCGGATCGACGTCAGGCCCTGGTTGTAGGCGGTGACGGCCAGCGGCCAGCTCCCCAGGCTGCGGTGGTTCTCCGCCAGCAGCCTGGCGGCGGCCTCGGCGCTGCGCCAGGGATCGAGTCGCTCATCGACTGCCGAGTTGATGTGCAGCAGCCGCCTCGACGCCTGGCTGGTCAGCTGCCAGATGCCGACGGCGCCGGCGCTGGAGCGGGCGTCGAAGCGGAAGGCGCTCTCGAGGTGGGGCAGCACCACCAGCTCCGCGGGCAACTCCATCTCGCGGAAGGTCCGCAGGTAGTGTGGAATGTAACGTCCCGAGCGGACGATGCTCTCCCGCATCGTGTCCCTCAGGCCGCGCTGCACGCGCAGGCTCTCGACGGCACCCCTGTGGGCCGCGACCCCGCCGTCGGACTGCAGCAGTAGGTAGAGTCGGCGGCGCTCCCCCGCCAGGTGCCCGGAATCGTAACGGGTCGCGGTCAGGAAGCGCAGGTGCTCCCGGTAGCGCGCCGCCACCCGCCGCGCCGCCCGGCTGAGGCTCGCGTAGTCGCCGATGCGCACCCCCGGCTCGTCGCGCAGGTCCACTAGGCCGTAGACTCGCTCGATCTCGCGGCTGTCGTGTACGACGGCCTGGTAGGAGTAGTACTCGGTGTAAACCCGCTTCCAGAAATCTATCCGCTCCCGCAGCCCCTCCGGCACCTCGATAAGCCCGCTTGCGGCGGGCACCGGGCGCGGCACCGAGCTCTGCCCGCTCCCCAGATAGCGGGCCAGTCGGAACATCTCCCGGGCCTGGCCGTCGGACGTGCCGGCGGGCGCGCCGACCCACTGCTCCCCTTG
>CAYOXX010000150.1:0-3462 GCA_964408025.1 uncultured Acidobacteriota bacterium
GTGTGGCGTCGCTTGCGACGCCTTGTTTCCCGTGTCGCGTTCTGTTACACAGTTAGCCTGCATATTGCACAAGGTTTGGCCGACTCTGGTGTTATATGATTGATATGTTGATCTTGCCGGCACTCTTTCCACGGGGCTGTGATGTCACATATTATTACCGGCGAGCCGATTTTCCCGGAGGTCGCGGCGGGGGCGGTTTTGGACCTGAAGGCGTGGTTAGAACCACGTCGAGGGCCCAAAATTGGCCCCAACAAAGAGATTCGAGACAATAGGCCGCCGGACGGCTGAATCTTGCGCAATATGCGGGCCTAGGGCAGGGCGGAAGCCGACCGATGAAGCTCGACTACCTCTACCCCAGCTGGGAGATCGTGCGCCGCTCGCTGGAGCTGGCAGCGCGACCGCTCGACCCCGAGTTGCTCGACCTCCGCGAGGAACGCGGCGACGATTCGGTTGGCGACCTCCTGCGGCGGCTGCTCTTCACCGAGAACTACTGGACGAAGCAGGTGATCCGGGGAGCGGGCGTCGTCCGCGAGTCCGACTACGGCCGCGAACGCTTTCCCACCGCCGCCGGCATCCTCGAGGGGCTGAACGAGGTTTGGCGGTGGACAGCAGCCATCCTCGAGCGCACACACATCGACGAGCTGGAGAGGGTCTACGTGACACCGGACGGCGAGATGATGAGGCTGATGACGATCTTCTGGATACTCTTTATGGAGGAGCTTCACGCCCGCGGGCAGGTGTTCGCACTGCTTCGCCGGCTGGGATTCGAACCGATCCGGGAGTGAGCCGCAATGAAGACGCTGGAGATCGCCGACCGCACGCTGGCTGCCGGCTTGCCGCCGCTGATCGTGGCCGAGGTCGGCAGCAACCACGACGGCAGCCTTGAGCGGGCTCTCGAGCTGATCGCGGCCGCCGCCGCGGCCGGAGCCGACGCCGTCAAGTTCCAGACCTACGCCGCCGAGCGCCTCGTGCGCCCAGGCCACGAGCTGCACCGCTTCTTCGCCGAGTACGCGCTGCCACGGGAGTGGCACGAGCGGCTGCGCGACGCGGCGGCGGCAGCGGGCCTGCTTTTCCTCTCGACGCCGTTCGACCCGCGGGCGGCCGACTTCCTCGCCGCCCTTGGAGTGCCGGCGCTCAAGATCGCCTCGGCCGACCTGACCAACCTGCCGCTGCTGCGACGCTGCGCCTCGCACGGCCTGCCGCTGCTGCTGAGCACCGGCATGGCGAGTACCGAGGAGGTGGAGAGAGCGGTTGCCGAAGCACGCGCCGCCGGCTGCCGCGGCCTGGCGCTGCTCCACTGCGTCTCCCTATACCCGACGCCGCCTGAAAAGACCGAGCTCTCGGCGATACCCGCACTGGCGGAGAGGTTCGGCCTCCCGGTCGGCTTCTCCGACCACAGCCTCAGCGCCACGCTGCCCGCCGCGGCGGTGGCGCTCGGGGCGTGTCTCGTCGAGAAGCACTTCACGCTGAGCAGGTCTCTGCCGGGGCCCGACCACGCCGTCGCCCTCGAACCGGATCAGTTCGCGGCCATGGCTGCCGCCTGCCGCGAGACCGCGGCGGCCCTTGGAGCTGCGGAGGAAACCCCCAAGCGGATAACGCCCGAGCTGGAGGAGGTGCGGCGAGCCTCGCTGCGCGGCCTCTACGCGGCCGCCGACATCCCCGCCGGGAGGATTCTCGAGGAAGGCATGGTGGCGCTGCTGCGGCCGGCGGGCCGGCTGGGCGTTGACGAACTGCCGCGGCTTCTCGACCGGCCGGCGACGCGGGACATACGCTTCGGCGAGGAACTGATGCCCGACATGTTCGGCGGGGCGAAGCGGTGAGCGACCGCACCCTCCTCGTCCGCGTCGACGGCGGCCGCCGCGACGGCCTCGGCCACCTGATGCGCTGCCTGGCGCTGACGCGCAACCTGGAGGGCCGAGGGGTTACCGTTGCCCTGCTGATGCGCGAGCGGCCAGAGCTGAGCCACCTGCTGGCCTCGGCCAGGGTGACGGCCGTGGCGCTGCCCGCCGAGGCGGACGAGCTCCAGGCGGCGGAGATAATGGGAGAGGTGAGGTCGACGCTCGGCGGCGACGCCATACTCGTTGACCTGCCGGCCGACCTGGACCGCGAGGAGTTCGAGCGCTACTCGTCGCTCGGCCCGCCACTGGCCCTCCTGGACGACCATGGTCCGGCCAGAGACGGCGCCCCCCTGGTGATCAACGCCATAGCCCATGCAGACCACCTCGAGGGCGGTACGCGGAACGGCCTCTACAATGGACCCGACTTCATAATCCTCGATCCTGCCTACACGCAGGCCCCACGGGCAGAGATAGACGAACTCGGCGGGCGCCTGCTGGTCGCCATGGGCGGCAGCGACCCCCACGGAATCACGGCTGTGGCCTTGCGGGCCCTCCTGCCCCTGCCGCCCGAGATCGAACTCCACGCACTCCTTGGCCCCGCCTTCGCCGATCCGGAGGGCATCCGACGCGAGTTCGCAAATGCCGGCCGTCGCATAGTCTTCGCCGAGGAGGTAGAGAACCTGCCCAGGTTCCTCACAACGTTCGACCTCGCGGTCCTCAGCTTCGGACTCACCGCTTACGGTGCCGCGCATCTGGGTCTGCCGACTGTACTGCTGGCGCACGATCAAGACGGCACCGCCGCCGCCGCGGCCTTCGCCGGGCAGCACGGCTGCTCCGCCTTCGTGGGTCGGCACGATCAGGTCGACGACTCAGCGCTGCTGGAGACAGTGCGCGGCCTCCTGGACGAACCGGATGAGCGCCGCCGCATGGCAGAGCGCGGCCGCGCGGCCGTCGACGGCAAGGGGCTGGAGCGCGTGCGCGACCTGCTACTGGAGCTTCTGTTCTGATCTGTCACTCGCCGTCGGGAGTCTCGCGGTCGAACACCGATTTCAGCGCCGCCACCGCCCACATGGTGACGAACAGATCCTCGTCATGTAGCGGGCGCCTGCCGCGGCCGTGCCAGAGCCCGGAGGTCTTCTGCTCCCCCACCAGCCACTCTGCCAGCAGCCGCACGCCCTCGTGCTCGGGGCCGCAGCCGGCGTCGAGCGCGATCCGCAGCGCCTTGAGTCCGTCGAAGCCCCACTGGGGGCAGGCGAGCCGGCCCAGACGGTCCGCGGGAGCCGACTTCCCGCGGTCGATAAACCGCCGCGCCGTCTCCAGCAGGAACTCGGCGGCCCGGCGCAAGGCGCCACTCTCCCGCCGGCGCGGGTGAGCACTGAGCGCCCAGGCGAAGTTCACCGTGTGCAGCGGGTGGCTGGGAAGGGGGTGGGACTCGGCGTCGCCTCCGCTCGGGCGGAGGCGGTCGGCGAGATACTTGGGCAGCCAGCCGCCGTCGTCGCGCTGCGTCCGCTCCAGCCAGCCGTAGAAATCATCGAGGCGCCGGTCCTCCACGCCGAGTGCCGCCAGGCTGCTGTCGGCCGACACGAACTGCAGGTAGCCGTCCGGCCGCGAGCGGTCCAGGATC
>CAYOXX010000151.1:0-3340 GCA_964408025.1 uncultured Acidobacteriota bacterium
CGTCGGAGGCAAGTGCGAATGCATCTGCCGAGCCGACCTCATCGGCCGCCGGACGGGCCGCCGGCGTAATCAACAGTAAGAAAACCGACACAAGAAAGGCGAAACGAGTCATTGCCGACGTCTCTCGATCAGACCGACGAGCCGGTCGGTCAACTCCCGGGGGAAGCGCCAGAAGTTGCTCAACTCGATACTCACAGGCTCGAGCGGGCTCACCCGGAAACCGCCCTCCACCGAGACCGCGAACGGCTCGACGAGCAGCGTCTCGTCGGCCATCCTGCTGATGTCGCCGCAGAGGATCAGGTCGGCGTCGAGGCGCTCGACAATCGCCTCCGCGACCTGCGCGTCCGGCGCGGCAAACGGCGGCCTGCCCGTCTCGGCGAGGAGGGAGGCGTAGTCGCTCTCGGCCATGTAGATGGCGTCTAGATCCCTGTAGGAGTTGAGCAGGTCCTTCACTGACCGCGGTATGAACTCCCGGAAATCCTCCACCTCCGGATCGCCTCCGGAGTTGCGGAAGGGGAGCAGGCAGACCCTGAACCGCTCGCCGGCCTGGCCGGAGCTGCTGACGCTGCTGCGCAGTGTCAGCACCTCGGCGTCGGCCTCGTCGCGCCCCGGGGCGCCGGAACCCTCGGCCCGCTCCACGAAACGCAGCCCCTGGGAATCCTGCTGGCCGCAGCCCGCCACCAGCAGGAGCGGGACCGCAATAAAGCACACCCATCCGGGGCCGGAAGACAGCTTCCCCATAATCCGGAAGTATATCAAAGCCCGTTTAAGGAATCAATTAAGTGGAGGGCGCGAGCCGCACAAGCACCTGAAAACAAAAGGTTTGACGCCCTCCCCTCCCTCGACCGCAAAGGGTCGATCAGGGGTCCTCCACCACCGCACCGACACTGACCACCCGGAAGCCGATGTAATCGTCGGGTGGCCTCCTGTGCGGCGCGCGCTCGTCGCGCGGCAGGACAGCGCAGCCGCCACGGACTTCGCCCCCGCCGTCCTCTTCTAGGCACCACTCGGCGACGTTGCCGCCGAGGTCGAAGATCACCTCTTCGCCGAATGGCTTCCTGCTGCCGACCTCGAGCAGCAGCACCGGGCCTCCGCCCAGCTCCCCTACCTTGACCGCGAGCAGGGCGGCGTCGTCGGGATTGAGGGCGTAGCCGGCCCAGTAATCAAGCGTGTTCTCACCGGCCGCGTTGCCGCGCGCCCGGCGCAGCAGCGCCTCCGCCTCGGCGACGGTCGGCAGCCGCCACTCGGCGCCGGTCGCCTCGCTGAGCCAGGCGCAGTACTGTCGCGCCCGCTCGAAGCCGACGCCGGAAACCGGGAAGTTGCCGCTGCCGCTTTCGTATTCGTACTCCGGATCGAAGGCGGCGAACTGGGCGCGCGTCACCTCGAAGCGGCCGACGCGGATGTCGCCGCTGGCCACTACTTCAGGGACGAGGAGATCGCCGTGGACCTCGCCGTAGTGCCCTTCCACGCTGGCGACCTCCCGCAGCTTGATCGCCAGGTCGAGCGGCGAGCCCTCCCTGAACGCCTCGTTGGGCGCCTCGTAGGTCTCGAACAGGTAGCGCTCGAACCAGGCGATCTCCTCCCGCATCTTGCGCCGCTTGTGGCTCAGCTTGCGCAGGCCGTGCGGCTCGCCGGGGAAGAGCAGGAAGCGCACCGGCGCGTTGCCCAGCAGCTGCAGAGCGCGGAAGGTCTCCCACCCCTGCTCGGTCGGCACGTTGGTGTCGCGGGTGCCGAAGAAGATGATGGTCGGAGTCCGCACCCGGTCGAGACGGAAGTAGGGCGACCTCTCGACGTAGTACTCGGGGCGCTCCCATGGCGGGCCGCCGAAGTAGTAGTTGTCGAAGGTGGGGCCGAAGGCGCAGTTGCCGTAGTCGCTGATCCAGTTGACTTCGCCGGCGCCCGGGGCGGCCACCCGGAACATTTCGGGGCTCTCGACGATTAGCTGGATGGCCAGGATGGCGCCGTTACTCCAGCCCATCACGCCGAGCCTGTCGGGATCAACCAGGCCCTCGTCGACGAGGTGCCGGACGCCGTTGAGGATGTCGGGGATCTCCAGCTCGTAGTAGCGCTCGCGCAGCGACTCGGCCCAGGCCTGTCCGTAATTGCCGCTGCCGTGGTAGTTGGGCCGCAGCACGAAGGCTCCCTTGCCGGCCATCAGGTTCGGGTAAGCGGACCAGCTCTCGCGGAAGGAGTCGGTGTCGACGCCGGTCGGCCCGCCGTGGATCATCAGCACCAGCGGATAGCGGCGGCCCTCCTCGTAGTCGTGCGGGTAGTAAAGCACGCCCTCGACCTCGTCACCGAGGGCGCCGGTCCAGCTCACCACCTCGGCCAGCGACAACCGCTTGTTATCCAGGTGGGTGTTGATGCGGGTGAAGCGGCGCAGCTCGGCCAGCCGCGCGCCCTCGAGCCGCCCGCTCATCAGGCGCGGCAGGCTGTCGGCGGCGGAGAAGACGGCCAGCGCCGTCTCGCCGTCGGCGCCGAGGGTGAGCGAGAACAGGTTGTCCTCCTCTTCGTGCTCGATCCACTCACGGCTCCAGCCGTCCTCGCCCCTTGTGTAGCGGGCAAAGCGCATGTAGGCGCCCGCGGCCAGGGAGGCGACGAAGCCGTCACGGGTGACGCCGAAGCCGCGGCCCAGACCCCAATCGTGCGCGAGCGGGACCTGCTCGTACTCCATACTTTCCAGGTCGAACCGGTACAGAAACTCGGCGCCCGGTCCCGCATTGACGTAGTCGCTGGTGTGCATGCGCTGGAAATAGAAGCCGGAGTCGTCCAGCGCCCAAGCGAAGGCGAAGGGGTAGAAAAGGGGGTCCTCGAAGATCTCGACGCTGGAGCCCTCCTGCAGGTCGTGAAGGAAGTACTTCGGCTTCACGGCCGGGTCGGCGTCGTGCGGGCTGGTAGCCTGCACGGCTATCGCGTAGCGCCCGTTGTGCGAAAGGGCGAATCTGCGGATCGGCAGAACGTTGTCGCTCAGCCGCCGCAGGCGGTTGCCCTCCACCGTCAGCTCGAAGAGGCGGTAAGGCGTGAAGTGCCCCTCGTCCTCGACCACAATCGTGTCGTCCTTGCGCTCCTTCAGCCGCTGCTCCCGCAGCGAGCGGTCTTCGCGCGCCAGCACGAGTAGCCGCTCGTCATCCAGCCAGGCGAGGGCGCCGACGCCGTGCTGCAGCCCGGTCAGCCGCCATGCCTCGCCCCTGGCCGGGTCGATCAGCCAGACCTGGGCCCCGCTGACGTCACCCCCTCCCTCGACTTTGCGCGTCGAGAGGAAGGCGATGCGCCGGCCGTCCGGCCGCCAGCGCGGGGAGGAGTCGTTGTCGGCGCCGCGGGTCAGCCGGCTCTCGCGCTC
>CAYOXX010000152.1:0-3276 GCA_964408025.1 uncultured Acidobacteriota bacterium
AAACGACTTAACGTCAAATTAGATTTTTTACCGCCCCGTCATTCTTGTCTGTCATTCGCCGGAGGCGAACAAGCTATCCTGTCGGCTGTCGCTTGGCGGCGCTTCGCGCCGTTGACAGGCAAGAATGCCTATCCCACCAGAACCTGATTGTCCGTGATAAAAATTGAAGACTGGAAGTTCTTATCTGTAATCTTTCCGATGAGACAGACCAGCCACGGCGGACAAGCTCTCCTATATATCATCCGCCGCGCAATCACCGGTATAACAGACACTCCTGTCTGTTACCGTTAAGAGGATCGGACCCTATTGTTGGTTCTCTTGCGCGTTTCTGGCGCCCGCTTTTTCGGCCGCGGCGAAGATGTTGATGTCGCCCCGGAGCAGGTAGCTGACGCCGAAGGCGACGACGGGGCTGAAGGTGATTATGTGGTTGACGATGGCGTAGCTGACCGTGGTGTTGTAGGGGAAGCCCCAGAGGGTGGCGAGCACCAGGACGACGGCTCCGTGGTATGTGCCGGTGCCTGCCGGCGTGGGCACGACGACGCCGAGGGCTACCACGGCTAGCAGGAAGAATGTGTGGTGCGGCGGCGGCTCGATGCCGAAGGCGATCAGCGCCACCCAGAAGCTGAGTGCGACCACGAACCAGTTGACCGCGGTCGCGCCAATCAGCCCACCTACCTGGCGCCAGCCGCGCAGACCTCCGACGCCGTCGGCGAAGGCCTGCACCATCCCCGCGATCTTCTCCGAGACCTTAGCGGGCAGAGGTTTGGTGAGGAAGCGGACCAGGCGCAGCGCCGTCCCGAGGCGCACCTTGAGCAGCACCAGGAAGAGCACGGCGGCCAGTGCCACCAGAAGCGCCCCCAGGCCTACCGCCTTGAGGACGCCGATCATCGGGTGGTCCGGCTGCGGGCCGAGCGCTCCGGGGAAGATGAATATTGTGCCGAACATCACCAGCACCGCCACCAGGTCGACCACGCGCTCGGTGACGACGGTGGCGAATGAGGAGGTGAAGCGTATCCCCTGGTCGCGGGCGAGCAGGTAGGGCCGCAGGAGCTCGCCGATGCGGCCGGGCAGGAGGCTGGTGACGGCGAAGCCGATGTTGAAGAACTTCCAGATCGGGCCGTAGGGGATGTCGGCCTTTACGGGGTGCAGCAGCAGCCGCCAGCGCCAGGTCCTGATCAGGAGGCTGGCGACGTGCCCGGCCATCGCCGCCGCCAGCAGCCATAGGTTGGCGCCGGCGATCGAGGCGCCGACGGAGGCCCAGTCGGCGTCCTTGAGGAAGAGCCAGAGAAGTACCGCCGCCAGGCCGAAGCCGATGGCGAGGTTCAGGAGCCGTTTTAAGGTTTCCGGTTTCACTCGTCTCCTCGAGTTCAGCGAGTGGAATCCCCTCTAGTCCGCATCGAGCGCGGCGGCGCGGTCGCCGGCCAGGTAAATGGAGTTGAAGAGCAGCTTGAATGTGGCGTACGGCTGCGCCCGGAACTGGCATGGGAAGCCGATCAGCACCACGCGGCCCTCGCCGTGCCCGACCACCGCGACGGCAGCCTTGCCGGCGATCAGCTCCTCGCCGCGGGCGAAGCCGCTGACCAGCAGGTCGGAGTCGGCGTAGCGGGCGGCGATCTCGGCCCCCCCGCCCCCCTCGCCGCCCTCGGGCAGGTCGAAGGCGAGCGAGCGGACGAACATCGCAGGGATCCGCTCCGGCATGCCGAAGGCTAGCGGGTGGCCGAACACGGTCTCGATCCGGATCAGGCTGCCGGGAATGGAGAAGTCGCGCCGCTCGACGTCGTGCAGCAGGTCGACCACCGGCAGCTCGAAGCGCTCGATGACGGTGCGGCAGACGTTGGAGAGGCAGATGAGCGTGCCGCCCTCGGCCACGAAGCGCTCCAGCGCCTCGAGCCCCTCCTCTCCGACGCCGCCGCGGAACTCGGGCGGGTACTCCTCCTCATCGCGACCCTCGATCAGCGTCGACTCGCGGACGTTGGGCAGGATAACCGCGTCGAAGTCGGCGAGCAGGTCGCCCGCCCGCACCCTCTCCTCGGTCAGCTCCTGGTGCGGGAAGCCGAAGCGCTCGAGCAGCAGCCGCGTCCAGCCCTCGTCCATGCTGTTGAGGTTCCCACGCAGAAGGCCGAGGCGCGGCAGGCTCAGCGAGGAAGCGCGGGCCTCCTCGATGCGCCCGCTGATGTCAGTGGCGCTGGCGTCGCGGTTTGGGTCGTAGTGGACGAAGAGCTGCTCCGGCTCGCCGGTCTCGCGCAGCACCGTGGTGCGCGAGACGAAGCCGCCACCGGCGAGGATCTCGTTGACTTGCGCGTAGCTGGAGCTGTCGCCAGCGGGGTAGAAGGTGTCGCCGGTCGAGGTGCCGAGCGGCTGGGAGCGGACCTCGGCGTACGGCCGCCGCAGGCCGTCGAGCCCGGCCTCCTCCCACTCCTCGGCGCTCACCTGGCGGGTGCGCAGGCCATACTGGTCGGCCAGCGTCCAGCCGCTGACGTCGTAGGGATCGCGTGGGCTGCCGCCTTCGAAGGCCGGCAGGTGAGGGAAGCGGATGCGCTCGAACATGCTGCGGATAAAGGGCCGGAACGGCTGCCTGCCGGAGATCAGGACCGTGCCCTCGGGGAATTGTTCGTCGCCGAGCGTCAGCGCTGCGGCCAGCTCCTCGACCTCGATGCCGTGGTCGGCTAGCAGGCCAGCCAGGCGCTCGAGGGCCGCCGGGTCGTGCTGCCGGCGGGGCAGCAGGTAGGCGGCTGGCCCGCCGTCGGCCGCGGCGCGGCCGTCGAGGCACATGCGTCGGTAATCGGCGACTATCCGCTCGGCGTTCAGCGAGCAGTACCTGAGGAGACCGGCGGCGGCGCTCAGCTCGAGGGAGACGATGTCGGCGAGGCTCCAGGAGCCGCCCGGCCAGGGTGCTGGGTTGGAGACCGACTTATCGAGTGGGCCGGGCCAGCGCTCGCTGGCCAGCTCCTCGGCGGTCACCTCGATCGGCGTGGCCAGCCTGACGCTTGCCAGCTCCGAAAGCAGCCCGATCGAGTTCTTGAAATTTGCGGTGGTGCGGAAGCCACCGTTCCACCAGAGGCTGAAATAGGAGCTGTCGGCGACGCCGCGGAAGCCGTCGCGCAGCGCCTGGGACTTCATCGCGTGGCCGGCGTTGGCGATACCCTCGATCACCAGCGGGTGGATGAACGGATTCGGCGGGTCGACGAACGGTGGGATGAAGGCGCGGTAGCCGGTGCGCCCCATCTGATGGGCGTCCCAGGTCACCGGCGGGAACCAGACGTCGGAGAGCCAGGG
>CAYOXX010000153.1:0-2925 GCA_964408025.1 uncultured Acidobacteriota bacterium
TCTCTACCTGAAGCTTTGCAGGACTTGCCGCAGGCGTTTTTCATTGACGGCGAAGAAGGGGTAGTTGGTGCTGCGCATCATCGAGTAGTCGGTCGGGTGGTAGATGCCTTTGGTGTACCAGGCGGCGCCCTCGAAGAGGCCGTAGCCGTCGTAGTAGCTCGGCGTCGGCACCGGCGGCGTGCCCGTGATGAACTGGTTCCACTTAACCTGCGCGAGGTCGGTTTCGATTGTGGCGTTTGCAGCGCCCGGCTCGGAGTAGGGTCTGCCGGACGCGCCCTGGTAGATGTATTCGTCCCAGAGGTTGCCGACGCTGTGGCCGAGCTCGTGGATGAGCACGGCGCCGGCGCGGTGGTCCTCGGCCGAGAGCAGCACGCGGCCGAAGTGGAAGTAGGCGTTGGCGCGCATGGCGTTAAGGGGGTCGTGGACCATGACGATCGGCACCAGCTGATTGGCATTCGGGATAAGCTGCCTGGCATAGGCCTTGGCGTCCATGCCGATATTGCCGGGCTGGAATCCTCCTGTGCTGTTGCAGTAGACGCTGAAGGCGGTGTTCATATTCGCCCACTGCGGATACTGTGTGAAGGCTTGCGTGCCGTGCTGCGAGGCGACCCAGTAGGTGTAGACGTTGATGACGTCGTCGAACTCATCGAAGGGCGTGAAGTTGAGGAGGGCGGTGGCGCTCATGGCGCAGTCGGCCTCGAACCGGGCCCGCTCGTAGCGGTTGCATATACCGTCGCCGTTGGCGTCCGCAAAAGGCTCCGGAGCGTCGTAGACTCCGTTGCGGTTGCGGTCGTGGTAGTACTCGCCCGGGTCGAAATTCCCGTCGTTGTCGTCGTCGAGCAGCAGGTCGCCGTCCCAGCGGCTGTTGCTGTTAGTGTCGCTAAAGCTCTCCAGGTCCGCTGTGTACGCTTCGGCCAGGAAGACCAGATTGAGCGCGTTACGATCAGCACCCGAGTTCCAGATTTTCTTCAGATTTCTGCCGGAGACCGCTCTGTCGGAGGGACAGATAAGACTAACCGTTTTCTTCGATTTTCTTACTTTGATGATCTGCAGCATCTCTCCCACCGCCTGATCCGGGTTCGGCGCCGCGATCATGACGAAGAACTTGCGTGGAAGCCTCACGGCGAAATTTCCGTTCTGATCGGTTCGGAGCCAGGCTACGAAACGGGGTTGGAATGTAGAGCCCGTGAACTTCTGCTCTAGAACGTAAACTTCACCCGGGACGGAACCGCCACCGCTGGCGACAAGGCTGCCGCGGAACAGTGTGTTGAGCTTCCACTTCAACTCAAGATCGCCCCCGCCCCCGCCGGGGACGAAGTTTGAGACGACTTGTGGGAAAGGATATAGCTGCACCGATTGGCTACCAAGTGCGGGGTCGAAATAGTAGCAGCGTGCAGTCACAAGGTAGGTTCCGCGCCTCAGCCTTATGCTGAAGGTGCCGTCGCTGCCGCTGTATACGGTCTTCATCTGCTGGCTCGTGCTGCCATGGCGGTAAAATCTTATCTCGGTCTGAATCAGGGAATAGTTACTGACGCCCTCTACTCGCACCTGCCCGTTTACCCTCACCTTTCCCGCGGGGTAGACATCGGCTGGCGCGACGGAGAGTTCTGGCGGCGGAAGCGGCTCCGCCAGCCGCCGCTTCAGTTCCCTGAGATAGCCACGGAAGTCGGGAGGCGTCGAAGGCTGTCGTTGGCTCGGCGCGGTTGCCTGCCTTGCGGTCAGTACCTGGGCGCTATCCAGTTCGCGCGAGATGATCGTTTCGGAGTCGCGCAGAAGTTCCAGGTTGGCGGCTCTCTTGAAGTAAGGCAGCTCGACCGTCAGCGGTCCGCTGAACGGCTCTGCGAAGCCGAAGAAGTTCCCTTCCTCGTCGGCCCGCTCGTGGACAATAAACGTGGGTATCTCCACTCGCCCCTCGTGTAGCAGTCCGCCTTCGCGGCCGCGGAACCGGAAGACGGTGTTCCCGTCAGCCTGCAGCGGCGGCACCACTCCGAGTATGGCCCAGACCGAAGTTACCTCGTAGGCGCCTCCGTTGGCGATCAACCCCAGGATAAATATTCCGTCCGGGCTACCCGGGTTCTGCCCGTCTCTCGGGTCGCAAACGGCCGGTGCCGACGACAAGCTCAGCAGCAGTGCTATTGATATTAGATTTCGCATGACTTCTGACCCCGTAAAATGGAGTCCTTAACGAAGCTCCTATTCTTCCAGTTCTTTCGCCTCATCCCAGAGCCGGTCCATCTCCTCGAGGCTGGATTTGTCGGGGCTGGAGTTCGATTCGGCCAGTCTCTCTTCGATATGGCGAAAGCGCCGGATAAACTTGCGGTTGGCCTTCTCGAGCGCCAGCTCCGGATTCACTCCCAGGTGGCGTGCGACGTTGGCCAGGACGAAAAGGATGTCGCCGATCTCCTCCTCGGTGTCGCGATCGCGCCCGCTCCCGAGCGACTCCTCCAGCTCGCCCAGCTCCTCGCGCAGCTTGCCGACCAGGTCCCCGGACTCCTTCCAGTCGAAGCCGACCTGGGCGGCGCGCCGCGTGATGCTGAAGGCCTTCTGCAGCGCCGGCTGGGCCTTCGGAACCCCGTCGAGTATAGAGGCCCCGTTCTCGACGCCGCCGCGCTCGTCGATCTTGACGCGGTTCCAGCTCTGCAGCGCCGCCGCGGGCGATTCGGCCTCCTCGTCGCCGAAGACCCACCGGTGGCGTCGGATCAGCTTCTCGTTGATTCCCCTGACGACCCGTTCGATGTCGAAGAGTTCCCCTTCGGCGGCGATGCGGGCCTGGAGGACCACCTGCAGCAGCAGGTCGCCCAGCTCCTCGCGCAGCTTCTCGGGCGCCCCGGAGTCGATCGCCTCGATCACCTCGTAGGCCTCCTCGATGACGAACTGGCGCAGGCTGGAGGCCGTCTGCTCGCGGTCCCAGGGGCAGCCGCCGGG
>CAYOXX010000154.1:0-2914 GCA_964408025.1 uncultured Acidobacteriota bacterium
CCGGTGTACTTGTCAACGTCGATGCCAACGCTGCCCATCGAGTGGCGGTTGCCCTCGGCGTCGGTGACGCCGGCAACGACGTTCTGCTGAAGCGTGCTCTGGATGTGCCTGAGGGTGGCGTCGCCGCTGAGGAGGCCGGCGGTCCCGGTCTCCTCGTCGAGGGCGAACTGAGCCTGGATGAGCGAGTTGACTTCGTTGTACTTCTCGATGAAGTCCTCGATGGCGGTCTTGAGCGGCTCGGTGTCCGGGGCGACGGTGACCGTTATCGCCGAGGCCGACTCATCCTTGAGCGTCAGCGTCACGCCCTCGACGACGTCGCTGGCGGTGTTGCTGGAGCGGGTGATCGAGACGCCGTTGACGCTGAATTGGGCGTCGGCGGCGGTCACCGAGGTGCTGAAGGTCAGGTCGGCGGTGCCGGTGCTGGTGGTGACTTTGATGTCGGTTGAGATGTTGCTGATGGCGTTGTCGGTGCCGGTCTCGCTGGAGGAGATGATCAGCTTGTAGGGGTCGTCGGGGTCGCCGGTATCGAGGATTGTGGCAGCGGCCTCGTCGGTGGCGTCGTTGATGGCGTCGCGCAACCCGGTCAGCGTCTTCTGGCTGTCGTCGAGGGTGATCGACACCTCGGTAGTGCCGACGTCGAAGCTGAAGCTGGAGCCGGAGACGAACGAGTCGCTGGAGCTGACGACGCCGATCGAGGCCTCGCTCGAGGCCGCTGCCAGGGTGGTGATGGAATTGATGGTGAAGGCGCCCTCAGATGCCGTGGAGCTGGCGCTGACTCCCAGGACGTCGCTGTCCGAGGAGGTCGCCGTCTTGGCGCCGACCGTAGAGCTGAGGTTCAGGGTCTGCACGGAGCTGTCCAGGGCCGCCAGGCGGGTGCTCAGGTCCTGGAAGATCTCGAGCTTCTCCTGGGTCTCGGCCTGGCGCTGCTCGACGATGTCGAGCGGCATGCGCTCGATGGTGAGGAGCTGCTCGATGATGCTTTGGGTGTCGATGCCCGAAAAGAGGCCGGTGAAAGTGATCGGTCCAGACATTCGCTTAAACCCGCTTACTCGGCAATCGAGGCGCGCCGCCGAAGGTGCCACACTGAAGGGCCGCTTGGGTTCCGTGTACCGAAAGATCGGCGCGACCGCGGAGATAGTTGGAAAAAGGGTGCCGATCTACCCTCTAGGGATGTATCGGCACCCCAGTTTGGAAACTTGAGTTGTAACTCAGGCCGTATCGTTGAAAATCAAGCCCGTCATCTTGATTATCCTTTTGGAGAGCTCAACCAGATCCTCTGGCGGAACCTGCCGTATGACCTCGTCGTTTGTCTTGTCGAACACGGTCACGATGATCCTGCTGATTTCGCGGTCGATCCTGAAGCGCAGCGAAATGTCGTACCTCTTGGCTCGGTCGTTAAGGGCTTTCATGCTCTCTTCGATTTGCTCTGCCGTAAGCTTCGACTTGGTGGTCTCTTCGACCGCTTTTTCCTGCTGAGCTGGTTCCGCCTCTCCGGCCGCGGGACGCCCGGCTACCTCAGGACCTCCGCTACCGGAGGCCAGAAGCTGGTCAATCACTCCTGGAGGCAGTTCAACTACTGGGTTTATCCCGTCGACTGACATCGTCTTTCACCTTCCAGCCGGTCGCTCAACAGCCCGGCACAGGCCTTGCGGTGGGGGCGAGCCTAGACGGCGCCCACCCCCGCCATATATCGGTTATCGCAGCAGCGTCAGAACGTTCTGAGCCGCGACGTTAGCCTGGGCCAAGGCTGCCATACCGGTCTGCGTCAGGATCTGGAACTGAGTCAGGCTGACGATCTCGCTCGCGATGTCGGCATCGCGGATCTGGCTCTCCGCGCTCTGCAGGTTGCTGGCCAGAGAGCGGATGATCGTCGTGGTCGTGTTCAGCCGGTTGATGCCGGAACCGAGAGTGCCGCGCGTGCGCGCCACGTTGGTGATCGCGCTCTGCAGCGAGCTCAGCGTCGCCACCGCGGCGGAGGCTGTCTGCAGGTCGGCGCCGCTCATACCGAGCTGGAGGCTGGTGCGCGTGGTCGAGGTTCCCTTGGTAAAGCTGCTGGTGGCGGTTCCCTGAACGTTGACCGAAACGGTGTTGATGTTGATCTTGGCGGCCGCGCTGTCGTCCAGGCCGACCTGGACGGTGATCACCGGCGTGCCGGTGCTCGTGCCGGTGCTGGCGCCGCCCAGCAGATTGAGCTCGTTGAACTCGATACTGCTGACGATGCGCTCGATCTCGGAGAGGATGTCCTGGAACTCGTCGTCCAAGGCGAGCTTGGAGTCGGAGCCGTCCTCGCCCGAGGTGCCGCTGGCCGCCTGCTCGGCCAGAGTCACGGCGCGCGTCAGCATCAGAGTGATCTCGTTGAGCGCGCTGTCGCCCGTCTGCAGCAGGCTGACGCCGTCGTTGGCGTTACGAGCCGCCTGGTTGAGTGCGCGGACGTCGGCGCGCAGACCGTCGGCGATGGCCAGGCCCGCGGCGTCGTCGCCGCTGGTGTTGATACGGAGGCCGGAGCTAAGTCGCGTCAGCGTCCGGCGCAGGTTGAGGTCCGTGACGACCAAGCGGTTCTGCGCGTTGATCGCCGCCATGTTGTTGATGATAGAGAAAGCACCCATGACAATTCCTCCTTGAATTTGATGTACACAGCTACCTTGCCGTGCTTCTTGGTGTTTGTGCGGGGTAAAGCGGCGGGGAAGTCTATCCGCCGATGCGGAAACCTCCTTTCAGCGGTGCCCCGCTGGGTAAACACCTATTCTTCCAAAGGTCGTATCGGCAGTCCCGGGTGAGAACTTTAGCGGAAAATGAATTGTTTTCATGAAATCTCCCGCGAATGCCGCCTAACGGGTCTGTAGCGAGAGTTGCAGTAATAGGGGCGCGGTCCGGGAACCGGCGAAGATGCCGCTGCCTAAGGATCTTTATAACT
>CAYOXX010000155.1:0-2790 GCA_964408025.1 uncultured Acidobacteriota bacterium
GACGGCCAGCAGGCCGTCCTCGTAACGCTTGGTCAAATCAGTGGCTTCGATCATTGGCCTCGCTCCCGACGTTTCCTATGCGTTCTCCCTTTAGACTCGCCGGACCTGCGCACGGTTTACCGGCGGCTGAGTTTTATGCCGAATATCACTATCCCCAGGACGATGCCGATCAGCAGCACGATCAGGATCAGGCGGCCCCAGATGTCCGGCCTCTCCTTGATCTCGACGGTCACCTCCTTGTCGTCGGCCTCGATCACCCGGTTGCGCGTCCTCGCTTCGACCTTGACCTTGAGGATGTGCTCGCCCACGGTGGCCTCGGGCGGCGGTGCGAAGATCAGCCTCACCCTCTGCTCCTGCTCCGGCTCGAGCTCGCGGATCAGCTCCGGCTCGATCTCGGCTGTCCACTCGTTGTTCGGCAGGTCGGAGTCGACGGCGACGTTCCGGAGCGTGCCGGTTCCGGTGTTGCGGACGTTGATCGTCATCTCCACACGCTCGTCCGGCTGGATCGGGTAGTAGAAGGTGCTGGCGCTGACCTCGATGCGGCCGACTCCGAGCGGCGTTATCGTCATCTCCGCTGTGCCGGCGTGAAGCTCGGCCAGCTCCTCCTGGGAGATGTAGCGGCCGTGCTCGCGCTCCAGGGCGTCAAAGGCGCGGGCCTCGCTCGCATTGAGCACCAGGGCGTCGAAGGGGATGCTCTGGTCCACCTGCACGCGCTCGCTCGCCCGCGTCGGCATCGTCAGCTGCAGCTGCACGCTCTTGCGCACCCGGCCCTCGGTGAAGTTTACCGTGGTGATCTGCTGGTTGTTGTTCTCCGGATCGATGAAGTTGTAGTCGATCTGCTCCGGCAGGCCGGCCAGCCGCAGCGCGAAGTTGGTCGACTCCCTGGAGAAGAGCTGCAGGCTGATGTTGTAGGTGGCGGTGCCGTCGAGGTCGGCCTGCAGGTTCGGATTCTCGCTCGTCATCTCGACGCCGCCGGCGGTGCTCTCCAGTCGCAGGTAGACCGGCTTCTGCAGCTGCGTATCGCCGTAGCTGATGTTGATCGTGCAGCTCTCCACGTCCCGCAGCAGCTCGAACTCCAGCGTAGCCTCCTCGCCTTGGCGCAGCCGGCTGATGCGGCTCTCGTAGGGCTCGGAGATCATCACCAGCTCGCTCGCTTCCGAACGCGCCGACAGCGAGACGAATATGTTGTTGATCTCAAGCATGTTTATCAGGTCGCTGAACGTCAGCCCCTGGCCCTCGACGAATGGCAGGGCATCCTCGATGAACGGCTCGTAGCTCCTGACCTCCTCGCCGAGGGAGCCCTCCGGGCGCGCGTCCTGCTCGCCGGGCGGCTCGCCGCCCAATCCGGGATTCGCAGCGCCGGTCCCGCTGTCGCCGACCAACTGCGTTTCGCGGGCGCCGAAGGTAACCAGCCTGGTGAGCTCGAAGGAGCCGCCGGCCTCGTTCCTGACCGTGATCGACACGATCTTGCGGCCGTCGTTCATCACCCGCTTGACCGCCCGCGTGACGATGACGTAGGAGGCGTTGCTCAGGATGCGCATCAGCGCCATGTCGTAGTTGATCTTGGCGCTCTGGAAGGTCGTCACCGAGCGCTCGTACTCCTCGGCCGAAACCAGCCCGGTGTCGAACTGCTCCCTGACCCGCAGGAACGCCCTCGCCGTCTGGCCGAGCTGGATATATGCCTGGTTCAGAGCCAGCAGTACATAATCCTCACGGTTCGGGTCATAGGTTATCTGTGCGCTGGCCGGTCCCGCCGAGCCCAAAATCAGACCGAATAGGATCGCCAGGGCAATCGCTGTCCTCCGCATTGCTTTCCTGTCTCCCGATTAATCGTTTCTAAGGTAAATGCAACCCACACATGTTAAGACGTAATCCCCGGCGAAAAGTTTAATTCCTCGCCAGATTCTCCGCGGTGCGCCGATGGGGCGGCCCTCATCAGAACTCCCGCCCCACGCTGGACAGAACCGCGGAGAGATCGCGGAAGTCTATCACGCCGTCGTCGTTGACGTCGGCGTCGGGGTTGTAGCGCAGGCTGCCGCGCTGCGCCTGCAGGACTGCGCTGAGCAGGAGCAGGTCTTCGTCGTCGACGATGAAAGAGCGGTCGATATCACCAAGGAAGGTGACCAGCGCCTCGAGCCAGAGCCCCGCCATCAGCTCGTAGCCCTCCTGGTTCGGATGCAGCCTCAGGTCGGAAAATAGCAATTGACTTTTCGGGAAGAGGGCCTGGAAGTCGCAGAGCGTCACGCCCCGCAGACGTGCCATCGGGTAGATGGCGTCGCTTATCTCCTCGGCCCGCGCCCTCCTGCTGCCATCAGTGTCGAAGCGCGGCAGCAGTGTGCCCAGCACCGGGATGGCGCCAGCCTCGCGAACTATGTCGACCATCTGGCCTAGATTGGCTGCGGTTGTCTCAGGCGCCAGGCCGACTACGTTTATGTCGTTGGTCCCCTCGAGGATGAGGACGTAATGCACATCAGGGTACTGCTGGAGAATACTGGCCAGGCGCACAAGCCCCTGAACCGAGTCCTCGCCGCTTATGCCCTCCTGGATCACCTCAGCCGCCGCGATGCGCTCGCAGTAGCTATCCTGCAGGTAGACGGTGTAGCCCGCCGTCAACCATTCTCCTGTCTCATCGTAGTGATCCTCATCCTTGCCTGCGGTGATGCTGTCGCCGAAGGCCAACATGCGGATCGTCCCCTCGACTGGAGCCTGAATGTCCGGCGGCGCCAGGGGTGCAGACGAAAGCTCGTCGTCGCGCCGGGCCGAAAGCTCGCCCCCTAGAACCCCCTCCCG
>CAYOXX010000156.1:0-2710 GCA_964408025.1 uncultured Acidobacteriota bacterium
CCGCCCTCTTCTTCGGCGGCGTAGGGTCGGGTGTCGATCTCTCTTCCTCGTGCGGTGCCTGCCTCCCGCCCCCGCCGCCGCCCTCGTCACCGGTGGCGGCGGTCGGCCGCGCTGACTTCGAATCGGGCATCCTCAGGGCCGCGAGGCCCGCCCTGGTCAGCTCGAGCACCGGGTAGCGGAGATCCTTGCCGCCCTTTTGCAGAAGCTTCTCTTCCAGCATCGAGTTGACGACCTCGCGAATCCGCTCCCTGCCGGCGTCGACGGAGCCGTAGACGTCGAGCCGGTCCGCGCGTGCGGTGCTTATCCACTTGGCCTTCGAGCCGCTCAGGACCTCGGCTATCTTGTTCACACCAACCGGGCGGCGAAGCCCTGCCACGCACCTCAGGGACGCGTGGCGAATCTCCTCGCCGGCGGCGAGACCGCCCTCCGGCCCCGCGCTGCCGGGTTCAGTCGCCGCGGTTGGAGGGGGACCCTCACCCCCGGGGCCCGCACCGCGCGCGGCCTCTCTGCCGCGTGCGGTCAGGACCAGCACCGGCTTGCCGGACTCGAGGCGGCGCTTCAGGTAGCCCTCGCCGACCAGGTCGTCGATGACCTGGTTGACGGTGACTTGCTTTACTCGCGCGCTACCGTAGGCCGGGTTAGCGTCCAGTCCCCATTCGAAGATCTTTCTGCTGCTGGAGCCTGTGACGACCTCGGCTACCCGTTTCCTGCCGAGCGGGAAGCGCAGGTGGCGGACGCAGAGCAGCACCGGCAGCGCCACCTCCGGCTGTCGCTCCAGGGCACCGGGGCCGCCGCCCGGATCGGCTTGCGGCGCGGCGCAGTTATCGCAGGTGCCGCAGCGGAAAGAGTCCTTCTCGCCGAAGTAGCGCAGGATAATCTCGCGCCGGCAGCCGGTGTAGCAGATGTAGTCCTCCATCGCCGCCAGCTTCTCCTCCTCGGCGCGCCGGAGCCGCGCCTGGCGCGCCCAGTCGATCGGCACCCGGTGGAACGGTGGCGGCGCGTCGGCGAGCTTCTCGATGCCGCGCCCCCTGAAAGACGGCTCGTATTTGATGAAGCCGTCTCTGTCGAGCGACGAGAGCGCCCGGCGCACCTGCTCCTCCGCGAGCCCGGAGGCGGTGCAGAGCCGACCGACTCCGATCTCGTGACGGCCCGGGAGATCGATGTCGGCGGTGGAGGCCAGGGCCTCTAGCACCTGGCGTCGCACCGGGCCGCGCACGCCGGCCAGGACTTCCGAGCCCGGGCGCTCGAGCGAGATCGCGACCTCGGGCTCGCCGGACAGGCCCCTGGTGAGGCCGGCGCCGTCGAGCAGCCGCACGGCAGCGCCCACCTGGCCGTCCCTGACGCTCCCCTCGCAGCGCGTGGCGACCTCCCGGTAGGTCAGCATCACCGGGTTGGCCTCGACCTTCCATAGCGTTTCGTATGCGTCGCGGACCACGTCGCGGTCCGGGTAGTTGAGGTCGATGAAGAACTCGCGCAGCGAGCGGTCGGCGGGCGAGTAGAGGAGCACGCAGCGGGACGCCAGGCCGTCGCGGCCGGCGCGGCCGATCTCCTGGTAGTACTGCTCCACCGAGCCGGGGTAGCTGTAGTGCACCACGAAGCGCACGTCCGGCTTGTCGATCCCCATGCCGAACGCCGAGGTCGCCACCACCACCCGGGCCTCGCCGGAGATGAAGGCGTTCTGGGCGGCGGTGCGCTCCGGCGGCTCCATGCCGGCGTGGTAGAACGCGGTGCTCGGCTCGACCGATTTCAGCGCGGCACCCAGCTCCTCGGTAACCCGCCTGGTGCCGGCGTAGACGATTCCCGAGCCCTCGTGCTTGCGGACGAAATCGAACAGGAACGCTTCTTTGTCCGCCTCGCCGTAGGCGTCGACGACGCCGAGAGCCAGGTTGGGTCGGTCGAAGCCATGCACGTGCACGTCGATCTCGCCCGGCTCGAGGCCGAGCGATTCGATGATGTCTTTCTGCACCCTGAGCGTGGCCGTGGCCGTCAGGGCGGTCACCAGCGGCTTGCCCAAGAGCTCGCGGGACCGCTTCAGCCGGCGGTAGTCGGGCCGGAAGTCGTGGCCCCACTCGGAGATGCAGTGCGCCTCGTCTACCGCCATCCGGGAAACCCTTATGCGGCTTAGCGTGGCGAGGAAGTCGGCGTTGCGGAAACGCTCCGGCGCGACGTAGAGGATCCGCACCTCGCGCCGGGCGCAGCGCCGCAGCCTGGACCGCTGCTCCCCGACGCCGAGGCTAGAATTGACGAAGGTCGCCGGAATCCCCTGCCGCGTGAGGTCGTCCACCTGGTCCTTCATCAGCGAGATCAGGGGGGAGACCACCAGCGTCAGCCCCTCCCCCATCAGCGCCGGGAGCTGGTAGAGGAGCGACTTGCCGCTGCCGGTCGGCATCACCACCAGCAGGTTCCGCCCAGAGAGGACGGAGCAGAGCGACTCCTCCTGTCCCGGGAGGAAGCTATCGTAGCCGAAGCGCGCTGCCAGCAGCTCCTTCGCCCTGGCGATGCCCGCCTCAGCGCCGGGCCGTGAGTGTCTGTCCGCCATCGGATATCCCGAGGCGATTATAGCAAGACAGGCCACCGGACAGGAACGACCAGGAGGGAAGAATGGCCTGCTGCGGAAGCCGGTAGCGAAAACAGTAATTCCATAACAGGAGCGCGGACATTCTTGACGGCCCGGCAAAAACTTCATTCGGGATTTTACCCATTTAAAATT
>CAYOXX010000157.1:0-852 GCA_964408025.1 uncultured Acidobacteriota bacterium
CATCCTCGGTGCGCTGGAGGGAGAGATGCGGTTAGGAAATCTCGTCGGCGTCGCGCCCGCGCTGCTCCTGATGTCGCTGTCGCTTTGCTGCTCCGGTCCAGGGCCCCTCGCCGTCTCCGTGGAAACCTCGCGCATAGATGCTTCAGGCATTACGGTGTCGTTCGGCGCCAGCGAGCCGCTGGCCGCGATCGACGTATTCGACAGCTCCGGGCGGCTGCTGCTCACCCAGCCGCTGCCGCTGCTCAGCGAGGGTGAGGCGCTGCTGCCCCTTCCGCAGCGCAGCGGGCGCCTAACGCTGGTCGCGCGCACGCCGGCGGGGCAAACGAAAGCGGTCGGACTGCGTCTCGGCGGCCGCGAAGGCGAAAACGCGACGCTACGCTCTCCGTTCCATAACGACGACGCGTCCGGGCTGCTGCTTGCCCCGGGATCGAGCGCCCCGCTGCTGCTGGAGCTCGACGGGAGCGCTGGCGAGCCCCTGCTCTACCGCGTCGTTGTGCGAGCCGGCGGCGGTCTCGAGCTGCGCGCGTCCGGAGCTGGGGAGGGGAGTGCCGGTGAGGACGAACTCGTGTTGGAAGGTCGCGTCGGCGCACTCGTGCGGCCGCTGGTCAGGGAGATCCGCGTGATCGCGCCCGAGGGGATCGGCTCCGGCGAGCGCGCCGTCGAAGCGCTTGCCGTTCTGCGCTCCGGCGACAGGACTGAGGAAATACGCCTCCGCAGGCGGGTGAACGTGCTCTCAGCCGCCGCCCTCGGGCGGGGCGTCGAGATCCCGGCTGTCGTCATGCCCGTGGCGGCCGACGGCGGCGAGCGCCGCGGCCAGAGGCGCGACTACCTCGCCCTCGGGCAGGCCCGGCA
>CAYOXX010000157.1:862-2539 GCA_964408025.1 uncultured Acidobacteriota bacterium
CCCCGGATGAAAGACCAGCCTGTCGACCTCCGCGGGCGGGAGGCCGGCCGCGTCGTTCCAGCGTGTCTCCGTCAGCAACCGGCTCGACGTCGACATCCCGGTGGTAGTAACCGCCTGCGTCGTCGACGGCGAGGGCGAGATCGTTCCCGCGTTCGCGCCGCCTCCCGAGATACCCGGTTCCGCGGTACGGGCGGTCGCCGTGGTGCCCGCGTGGAGCGAGGCGGCGCTCACGCTGCCGCTGTTCGCCGACCCAGATCTCATCGAGCCCGGCTCCTATCGGCGGCTGATCGAGGTCCACCTGGCCGGAACCGATATCCTACTGCACGCCCGGATCTTCCCTATCACCGTGGATCGTCCCGCGCCGCTGCCGGCCGCCGTGACAGCCGTCGCCGCAGCGGCGGCCATCCTCGCCGTTATTCTAGTCGTCGCGCGCGGCCCGAGGCTCCTTGCCGGCTTCACCACCAGGCAGATCGTGCTCGTTGCACTCGTAGCGGCAGCCTCGGTGGTCCTGGTCAACCTACCGGTTTTCTTTCTCGCCAACATCACCGGCGCCCTGCTCGGGCCGCTCGGCTTCCTCGTCGACGGCCTCCTGACCGAATTCCTTTACGGCGCCCTGCTCGTCGCCCTGCTGGCTGTGATCCCGCGCCAGGGGGTCTGCGCCGCGGTTGCCGGCATACGCTTCCTGCTCGGCGGCGTCCTCCTCGGAATGCTGACGCCGGTCGGCGCCCTGCACACCGTCGTCTCGGCCGTATGCCTCGAGGCCGCAGTATGGCTCTCGGGCGCGGCCCGACGCGGGCCCGCAGTAGACCTGCCGCTCCGCCTGCCAATCTTCTTCGCGGTCGCCAATGCCACAGTCTCCTGGGTCGGCTTCCAGCTCGCGGTGGTGCTGTTTCGCCTCCACTACGCCGCCTGGTACGTCGCCCTCAGCATGCTGCTGGGGGGCTTCATCTACTCGCTTGTCGGCGCCGCCGTCGGACGCGGCGTCGGACGCCGCCTGGCGCACATAGCGGCATAGGGTAAAGGGCATGGTGGGAATCGAAGGTCTCACGGTCAGCTACCGCGGCTCGGAGCAGCCGGCCCTCAGGGACCTCTCTCTGCGAATCGAGCGCGGCAGCTTCGTCCTCGCCACCGGCCCCACCGGCTGCGGCAAGACGACCCTCGTGCGCACACTCGCCGGCTTGCTTCGGCGCGAGCACCTGGCCGAGATGGCGGGCACAGTATCTGTGGGCGGCTTCCCCGCGGCAGAGATCCAGGGCCGCCCGGGCGCGCCGCGCGTCGGCGTGCTCTTCCAGAATCCGGACGACCAGCTCATCGGTCACACCTGCGGGGAGGAGGTCGCCTTCGGGCTTGAGAACATCGGTAGCTCCCCGCAAGCGGTTGCGGACGGCGTGAGCACCGCCCTGGAGATGGTCGGGCTGGCGGGGATGGAGGATGTTCCTGTCGCCAACCTCTCCGGCGGCCGCAAGCAGCACCTGGCAACCGCCGCCCTGCTCGCCCTCAACCCCGATTTGCTGCTGCTCGACGAGCCGACGAGCAACATCGACGGCCCCGGCGTCGCCCGGCTGCTCGGGCTCCTGCGCGCCCTAAGGGCGCAGCGGCGGACGGTCCTCGTCTGCAGCCACGACGTCGCCGAGCTGGCGCCGCCCCCCGCCTCCCGCGCCGACGGTATGGCCGCCC
>CAYOXX010000158.1:0-2521 GCA_964408025.1 uncultured Acidobacteriota bacterium
CATATGAGCTCGAGCCTGCCGGTGCTTGTCGGGCAGCGGCCCGCGGGCGAGAACCTGACGCCCAAGGAGATCGTGCGCGAGCTGGACAAGTACATCATCGGGCAGAAGCAGGCCAAGAAGGCCGTTGCCATAGCGCTACGCAATCGCATCCGGAGGATGAAGCTGACGCCGGAGATGGCCGAAGAGGTGGCGCCCAAGAACATCATCATGATCGGGCCCACCGGCGTCGGCAAGACCGAGATCGCCCGCCGCCTCAGCAGCCTGGCCCGCTCGCCGTTCCTTAAGGTCGAGGCGAGCAAGTTCACCGAGGTCGGCTACGTTGGCCGCGACGTCGAGTCGATGATCCGCGACCTGGTGGAGATCGCCGTCAACCTGGTCAAGCAGGAGCACCGCCGCCGCGTGCGCTCCCGCGCCGAGCGGCGCGCCGAGGAGCGGCTCCTCGAGCTGCTGCTGCCCACGAAGCGGGTCCCCGACGCTAGCCCGGACGCGGTAGACCAGCACACGGCCACGCGCGAGAAGCTGCGCGCCAAGCTGCGCGAGGGCGCCCTGGACGAGCGCGAGGTCGAGGTGGAGGTCACCGAGCGCAGCTTCCCCTCTTTCGAGATCTTCACCAGCTCCGGGGTCGAGGAGATGGGGATCAACCTGCGCGAGATGATGCCCGGTATGTTCGGCGGCCGCTCCAAGCGCCGCAAGATGAAGATCGCCGACGCGCTCGGCTACATCGCCGCTGAGGAGGAGGACCGGCTGCTCGACATGGACGCCGTCAACCGCGAGGCCCGCAGGCGGACGGAGGAGGCGGGCATCATCTTCATCGACGAGCTCGACAAGGTCGCCGGGCGCGAGGCCGGCGGCCGGGGGCCGGACGTCAGCCGCGAGGGCGTCCAGCGCGACATCCTGCCGATCGTCGAGGGCACCACGGTGACGACCAAGTACGGCGTCGTCCGCACCAACCACATTCTATTCCTCGCCGCCGGCGCTTTCCACGTTTCGAAACCGTCCGATCTGGTGCCCGAGCTGCAAGGGCGCTTCCCGATCCGGGTCGAGCTGGACAGCCTCACCAAGGGGGACTTCGAGCGCATACTGACCGAGCCGAGGAACGCGCTGATCAAGCAGTACAAGGCGCTGATGGCCACCGAGGACGTCGAGCTGGAGTTCAACGACGAGGCGGTCGCCGAGATCGCCGCCTTCGCCGAGTCGGTCAACGACCGCACCGAGAACATCGGCGCCCGCCGGCTGCACACGATCATGGAGAAGCTGCTCGAAGAGGTCAGCTTCGAGGGTCCCGATATGGCCGGCAAGAAGGTCAGCGTCGACAGGGAGTACGTCCACCGCATGCTGGCCGACATCATCGAGGACGAAGACCTCAGCCGCTACATACTCTAGCGGCGGCAAAGCGGTTGCGGTTCCGCGCTATCTGTTCTAAAACTTCTTTGGGGCAAGTCCGAACAGGGCGGCAAAGATGGAGAGTGAAGACCTCATCCGCTACGACGCGAGCTGCTGCCGTCGCGACAGGGTCGGTGAGGCGCTCGGCATAGCCGACGAGGAGATCGATTCATATGCTGAGGCGTTCCGGCGCGCGCAGGCCCAGATGCAGGACTGGGAGCGGGACGAAACCTACGGCTTCCTCTCGCTGCCGGTAAAGCCCGAGGCCGCCGACGAGGCGCTCGGCATCGTGTGGGAGACACCCGAGAAGGTCGACACATTCCTGCACCTCGGCATCGGCGGCTCCTCGCTGGGGCCGATCGCTATCGCCGGGGCTCTCGACAACAGCCTGACTCCGAAGGGCGAAACTCCCTTCCGGCGCCTGATCGTCCAAGAGAACGTCGATCCGGAGGGGTTCGCGCTCAGCATCGACGGCCTGGACTGGGAGCGGACGCTGGTCAACGTGGTCAGCAAGTCGGGCGGGACCATCGAGACGCTGGCGACCTTCACCGCAGTGCTGGGCAGGATGAAGGGCATGCTTTCGGCCGAGCAGATCGCCAGGCGGGTGGTCGCCTGCACCGAAAACCCGACCGGCGTGTTGAGGACCATCGCCGACGAGCTGGGGGCGCGGGTCGTGCAGTTGCCGACCAACGTCGGCGGGCGCTTCTCGGTGCTCACCGCCGTCGGGCTCCTGCCGGCAGCGGCGATGGGGGTGGACCCGCACGAGCTGCTGGCGGGCGCAGCGGCGATGCGCCAGAGCTGCCTCGCGGCCGCGACGCCGCGAGATGGCTGCTTCCTCTCGGCGCTGATTCCGTTCCTGCTCGCCCGGCGCGGCGTCAACGTCCACGTGCTCTTCCCCTACAGCGACCTGCTGCGCGGCTTCGCCCTCTGGTGCCGCCAACTGCTGGCCGAGAGCCTCGGCAAGCGGATCGACCGCTCGGGCCGGATGGTCGAGGTAGGCCAGACGCCGACCGCCTCGGTCGGCTCCGTCGATCAGCACTCGCTGCTGCAGCTCTACATGGAGGGGCCGGCGGACAAGTTCTTCACCTTCTTCGAGATCGAGAAGTTCCGCAGCGACGAACCGCTGGAGGAGCTGCCC
>CAYOXX010000159.1:0-2297 GCA_964408025.1 uncultured Acidobacteriota bacterium
TCTATATGCTGGCGGTACTCATCCAGCGTGGTTGCGCCCACGCACTGGAGCTCGCCCCGGGCGAGGGCTGGTTTAAGCATATTGCTGGCATCGATGGCGCCCTCGGCAGCCCCGGCGCCGACAACGGTGTGTATCTCATCGATAAAGAGGACGATCTCGCCACGAGCCTGGCGGATCTCGTCCATCACCGCCTTGAGGCGCTCCTCGAACTCGCCGCGGAACTTGGTGCCGGCCACCAGCGCGCCGAGGTCGAGCGAGAGGAGGCGCTTGTCCTTGAGGCTCTCGGGCACGTCGCCGTCGACGATCCGCTGCGCCAGGCCTTCGGCGATCGCCGTCTTGCCGACGCCCGGCTCGCCGATCAGGACCGGGTTGTTCTTGGTGCGGCGGCTGAGCACTTGGATGACGCGGCGGATCTCGTCGTTGCGGCCGATCACCGGATCGAGCTTGCCACCGCGAGCCTCGGCCGTCAGGTCGCGGGTGTAGCGTTCGAGCGCCTGGTACTTGTCCTCCGGGCTCTGGTCAGTGACCCGCTGCGAGCCGCGGATGCTCACCAGGGCCTCCTTGACCTTGGGCACCGTGACGCCGCGCCCGGCCAGGAGGCCGGCGACGGGGCTACCCTGGTAGCCGATCAGCCCCAGCAGCAGGTGCTCGGTCGAGACGTAGGAGTCCTTGAACTCCTCGGCCGCGGCGAAGGCGGCGTCCATGACGCCGCGCAGGTGGGGGCTTAGCTGGGTGCCGGCAGAGGCGCCGCCCACCTGCGGCAGGCCGCCGAGGCGCTGCTCCAGCTCGGCGGCGATCAGCTCGCTGTCGATGCCGATCTTCTCCAAAATCGGCCCAACGACGCCGTCGCCCTGACGCAGCAGCGCCAGCAGCAGGTGGTCCGGCTCCACGGAGGGGTTGCCGTGCTCGGAGGCCAGACGCTGGGCCTCGGCGAACGCCTCCTGAGCTTTGATAGTCAGCTTATCGAAACGCATGTCGCGCCACTCCTGTTGCGATAACAGAGGCGGTCTCGCCCCGTCCTGATAACATTCAGCTTATCAAATAATATGAGCCATCATGACTAATATATGTCGTTTGGGAGCGCTTGTCAACCGGAATTCACGCAAGCGCAGGGCTTTCCGCCGTCTCAGGAGGCGCCGCGTTGTACCCCGAGGCCCAGCTCGCGCCGCAGGGCGGCGTGGTTGCGCAGCAGTATGGCCAGGACCCGCAGCGCTTGGGCGCGGTGGCTGACGCGGTCTTTCTCTTGCTGAGATGCCTCGCCGAAGGTGGCGCTCAGCTCGGTGCAGTAGAAGATGGGGTCGTAACCGAAGCCGCCGCTCCCCCTCGGCTCGGGGGCGATGCGGCCGAAGACGTTCTTGACGATGCATGCGATCACGCGGCCGGCCGCCGCCACGGCCAGGGCGCAGGTGAAGCGGGCGCTGCGTTCAGCCTCGGGCACCCCGGCTTCCTCCAGGCGCCTGATGATGTCGGCCATCTTGGCGGCGTACGCGGTCTCCTCGCCGAGGTAGCGGCTGCTTCGGACGCCCGGCTCGCCGTCCAGGGCGTCGACCACGAGACCGGAGTCGTCGGCGATCGCCGGCAGCCGGTGGACTTTGTGATAGTGCAGCGCCTTGGCCCTGGCGTTGGCGTCGAAGCTGTCGCCCTCTTCGGAGAATGCGGGGTCGGCGCCGAGTCTGTCGAGGCCGACCAGCTCGATGCGCTCTTCGAGGATCTCGTCGAGTATGGCGTGGATCTCGCGCCGCTTGCCGAGGTTGGCGGAGGCCACCAGCAGTCGTGGTGTCTCGGCAGGCGTGGCGGGAGGAGCGGGGGGTCTGCCATCAGGCGTCATTCTTCCAGCGCCCGGCGTTGGAGTTCGTGTAGCTCGGAGATCCCTTTCCCCGCCAGCCCGAGCAGCTCGTCTAGCCTCGAACCGTCGAACGGCTGTGACTCTGCGGCGCCTCCGATGTCGACGTAGAGGCCGCCGTCGGTTTTCGCAACGTTGAGGTCCACCTCGGCCGCGAAGTCCTCACTGTAGTCGAGATCGAGGAGCACCTCGCCGCCGACCACTCCGGCGGAGACAGCCGCTACCAGACCTCGCAGTGGGTCGCTTTCGATGTGGCCGTCGCTACGCAGGCGGCGCAGCGCCAGCGCTAGGGCGACACAGGAGCCGGTGATGGCGGCGGTGCGGGTGCCGCCGTCGGCCTGCAGGACGTCGCAGTCGAGCCAGATCGTCCGCTCGCCCAGGGCAGGCAGCTCGGTCACGGCGCGCAGAGCGCGCCCGATGGCTCGCTGTATCTCGTGGGTGCGGCCGCTCACCC
>CAYOXX010000160.1:0-2171 GCA_964408025.1 uncultured Acidobacteriota bacterium
CTGCGAATGCCAGCGACCTGATGTAGGCGCCGGCGTGGTACCGCCGCGCACGGACCTCGGCCGCGGGCACCGAAAAGAGGACCAGCCGGCCGTCCCCGGAGCCGACGGCGCACCACCTCCCGTCCGGCGAGATGGCGCAGGCGGTCGGCCCGCTGTCACCGCCGGGGGACTCTGTTCCGCCCAGGTGCGCCCGCAGGCCGACTATGTTGAGCACGGCGAATCCCGGCTGCTGCGGCGCGCGCGCCGAGAGCGCGACCGAGCGGCTCGCTCCGCCGCCGCGGCCCGCCACCCGCACGTGGTAGGTTTCGCCGGGCGACCATCGGCAGGGAACGCGGAGGCAGCCGCCGGCAAACCAGAAGCTCGCGGCGGGCCCGCTGTTGCCGACCTCTACCTCGTCGACCTCGTCGAAGCCGCCCAGGCCGGTGACGCAGATGCCGGAGGCGACGAAGTGCAGGACCGGCGTCGCGGCCGCGGGCGCGGCGGTGTCCGCCGGCGAGCAGGAGAACAGCGCCGGCAGTACGAACAGGGCCGGCGCCGCGGCGCGCAGCAGGCTGCGGATCCCGTTGCTAGAGAATCGCATCGGCCAGACCGTAGAGCCACGCCAGGGCGTCGCTGTAGAAGAGGCCGCTGAGGGCTGCGAGATGAAGCAGCTTGGCTCCCACCAGCAGCAGCGTCGCCGCCGGGACGACGAGGCAGACCAGTCTGTCGGCGACACCGCTCGGCGCCGCGCCAGCGGTCGCCGCGCTCGCTGCGGCCGCGAAGGAGCGGCTCTCGACGGAGTCGGCCAGCATCGTGGCGCGTCGGATGTTGCGGAAGAGGATGGGCGCCAGGCAGTGCCCTAGGGCCGCGAGGTATCGCCACGGCCGGGTCGGCCGCAGGCGGTAGCCTCGAACCCTCATCGCGGTGACGACCGTTCGGGCCTCCTCGGCGATGGCGGGCAGGAAGCGCAACGCGGCGGCCAACATGAACGCCAGGCGGTAGGGCAGCCGCAGCCGGCGAAGGCCGAGAAGGAGGCGCTGAGGCGAGGTGGTCCAGACTACTGTGAGGCCGAGCACCAGGAGCGCCAGGAAGCGCAGGGATTGCAGCATGCCGTAGAGGGCGCCCTCCCAGTAGAGGGCGACACCCCCGGTGAGCGGCCCCAGCACCGGAGCGCCCGGCGGAATAAGTTCGAGCAGCAGCGTGCGTGGCCGGTAGGGATAGAAGAGCGACTGAGTGAGGACGAATCCCCACACGGTGGCAGCGGTGAAGAGCACGAGGATGGCGAAGCGCTTCCAGCCGAGCCGCGCCGAGGCGAAGACGGCGAGCAGGGCCAGGTCGAGGGCCGCGAGGACCGTGATCGAGTCCACGAGCAGCACGGCCACCGAGAGGCAGGCGAGCAGGACGATCTTGGCCCGGGCGCCGAGCAGTCTCCCTGCGGCTGGCGCTCTCATCTACACCACCTCCCCGACGCCCGCCCGCCGCGCCCGCGACCTGCCCGCTGCAGCGCGTCGTGGAACCCTTAGGCCGGCCAGGCGGAGCAGCTCGCGGTCGCCCAGCAGTTCGGCCATCGGTCCGTCGAAGCGCAGCCGGCCGTCGGCCAGCACCAGGGCGCGGTCCGCCGCCCCGGCGGCCGCCTCGAGGTTGTGGGTGGAGAAGAAAACCGCCGCGGCGGCGTCGCGAGCGAGTTGACTAAGGCGATCGAGCAGCTCCCCGGCCTGGAGGCGATCCTGTCCCGTGGTCGGCTCGTCCACCAGCAGCAGCTTCGCACCTCCCGCCACGGCGGCCGCCAGGGCGAGCCGTTGCCGCTGACCCTGGCTGAGGGCGAAGGGGTGGCGCCGGGAGAGGGCGTCCAGGCGGTAGTGGTCCAGCGCCGCGCGGGCTTCGCTCTCCACCAGCCGCGGGCCGAGGCGCAGGTAGCGGGGGCGGGCGGCCACCTCCCCGGCGACGGTCGAGCGGTGCAGCATGAGATCGGGATTCTGGGCCACGTAGGCGACGGCGGCGGCCAGCCCGGCAGGAAAACGCCGCCCGACGCGGCGGCCGTCGATGCCGAGCTCGCCGGCCGCGGGCTTGAGGATTCCCGCCAGCAGCGACAGCAGCGTTGTCTTGCCTCCGCCGTTGGGGCCGAACAGCGCCAGGCGCTCGCCGGGGCGGACCTCGAAGCTGAGCGGGCCGAGAGCGAAGCCGTCGCGCCC
>CAYOXX010000161.1:0-1990 GCA_964408025.1 uncultured Acidobacteriota bacterium
GAATAGCAGGAGGGCAACAAGGAGATGCTTTCAATTAGGTTAACACGGATGGGCAGGCGCAACCGCCCGGTCTACAGGGTCGTCGTGGCCGACTCGCGCAAGCCGCGCGACGGCGCCTGCGTCGAAGTTCTTGGCCACTACGACCCGATTCGAAAGCCGGCTGTGATCAAGATAGACACGGAAAAGATAGAGGAATGGATTCAGAAGGGAGCGCAACCCAGCGACACCGTCCGATCTCTCCTCAAGCAGGCGAAACGCCGGGGGGCAGGGGCCGGCACTGACAGCGAAGTGGAGGATCAGGAGGTAAGCGATGAAGGATCTGGTTGAATCGATTGCTCGGTCTCTAGTGGACAGCCCCGACAACGTCAGCGTGACCCAGATCGAAGGCGAGCAGACCACCGTTCTGGAGCTTCGGGTTGCCCAGGAGGACCTCGGCAAGGTGATCGGCAAGCAGGGCCGCACCGCACGCGCCATCCGCACCATCCTCGGCGCCGCCGGGATGAAGCTGCGCAAGCGCTTCGTGCTCGAAATCCTCGAGTAGATGCCGGAACCCGGCCCCGCAGACAGGGGGGTGGCGATAGCCGTCGTCGGGCGCCGGCGGGGCAAGCGCGGCGAGGTGGTCTTGCGCCCCCATTTCGACCTCAGGCAGGAAGAGCTGGAAGGAGCCGAGGCGGCCCTGCGCTTGCCGAACGGCGAGCATCGCGCGGTCCGCATCGAGCACCTCTGGTGGCACGGCGAGAGGCTCATCTGCAGATTCGAGGGCTGCGCCGGTATCGACGACGCCCGCCGCCTGCTCGGCGCCGAGCTCTTCGTTGCCGCCGGCCTGCTGGCGCCGCCGGCCGAGGGCGAGTACTACGTGGCCGACCTGGTTGGCTGCGCGGCCGAGACGGTCGGCGGCGAGCGGTTGGGTGAGGTGGCTGAGGTGATCGAGGCGGCCGGCGCGGCGGTGCTGCGGGTCGTTGGCGAGCGGGAGAGTCTGGTGCCGCTGGCCCGCTCGATCGTCGTCGAGGTCGACCTGGCCCGCGGGCGCCTGCTCGTCGACCCGCCGCCGGGGCTGCTTGATATCAATGAGAATTGATGTTATTACCATCTTCCCCGAACTCTTCGAGCCTTTCCTCGGCTGCAGCGTAGTCGGAAGGGCGCGGGAGCGCGGCCTGCTGGACGCGCGGTTGGAGAACCTTCGGGACTACGCGGAGGGCCGTCACCGCATCGTTGACGACACCCCCTACGGCGGCGGGCCGGGCATGGTGATGAAGCCGGAGCCCTGGTTCGCAGCCCTGGAGTCGCTGCTTGCGGAGGGCAAGGGGGACGAGGGGGGCGAGGAGAGCGAAGAGGGCGAGGAGGGCGGTCGTCAGGTAGTGCTGCTGACGCCCCGTGGCGAGCTGCTGCGGCAGGAGACCCTCGAGGAGCTAAGCCGACTCGACCACCTGGTTCTGCTGTGTGGACGCTACGAGGGGATTGACGACCGTGTCCGCCGGCGCTGGGCGACTAGGGAGCTGGCGATCGGCGAGTTCGTGCTCGGCGGCGGCGAGCTGGCGGCGCAGGTGATCATCGAGGGCGTGGCGCGGCTGCTGCCGGGCGCGCTCGGCGACCCCGAATCGGCGCGGCGCGACAGCTACTCCAGCGGCCTGCTCGACCACCGGCACTTCACCAAGCCGGCGGTCTTCGCGGGCCTCGCCGTGCCCGAGGTGCTGCTGAGCGGCGACCACGAGCGGATACGCCGCTGGCGGCTGCGCGACGCCCTGGAGGCCACGCTGCGGCGGCGCCCGCGGCTGCTCGAAGAGGTCGAGCTGGACGCGGAGGCGGAGGAGCTGCTGCGGGAGATCTGCGGGCAGGAAGACCACCCGGTCCGGCCCGGTGGCGATAGAACGGAGAGCACGGATGGAGAAGATAAAGATCGTTGACGCGGCGGCACTCAGGGACGATATCCCCCGGTTCCGCCCCGGCGACACCGTAAGGGTGCACGTGCGCGTCCGCGAGGCGCAGAAGG
>CAYOXX010000162.1:0-1604 GCA_964408025.1 uncultured Acidobacteriota bacterium
GGCGGCAGGATTACGAAGCCGAGCGCCAGCAGATGGTGGAGCACCAACTGCTGGCCCGCGACATCACCGACCCTAGGGTGCTGGCGGCGATGGGCCGCGTGCCCCGCCACCTGTTCGTGCCGGAGCGCATCCAGCGCTACGCCTACATCGACCGGCCGCTGCCGATCGGACGCGGCCAGACGATCAGCCAGCCCTACATCGTGGCCCTGATGACGCAGCTCTCCTGGGTGCGCGAGGACAGCAGGGTTCTGGAGATCGGCACCGGCAGCGGCTACCAGGCAGCCGTGCTGGCGGAGATCGCGGCCGAGGTCTACAGCATCGAGATCGACTGCGTCCTGGCCGAGCGGGCACGCCTGGCCCTCGAGGCGGCCGGTTACGGCTCGGTCGTCAGCAAGTGCGGAGACGGCTACTTCGGCTGGCCGGAGCATGCGCCGTTCGACGCCGTCATCGTCACCGCCGCCCCGCCGCGCGTTCCTGAACCCTTGCTCGAGCAGCTGGCGCCCGGCGGCATCCTGGTGGTCCCGGTCGGGCCTACGGGCGAGATCCAGATCCTCAAGACGTTCACCCGCACCGCCGACGGCTTCGAGGAGTGGGACATCGAGCTTGTGGCCTTCGTGCCGATGACCGGCAGGGTGCGCGAGCACTAAACGCAGCGGTTTCGCAGATCAAACGCCGCCGGCCCGAGCGTTGACCTCAACCACCTGCGGCGACGCGCTGCCGATCCCCGCCTGCTGCGCCGCCTCCAGCAGCAGCCGTCCCTCCTCGAGGCACGACGGCAGTCGAGCCTCCCGCCGCCGGGCGTCGATCTTCTCCAGGGCGACGGCGTCGACGGCGACCGGATCGGAACCGATGACCAGGGCGTCCTCGGCCGCGCACCAGGCCGGGAGCCCGACCGGGCCGCCGTGGAAGACGACGTTCGTGGCGTCCATGACGGTCAGGGCGCAGCGCCGCAGCGGCCCGCGCCTGCGCCTCCAGATCTCCGCCACCGCCCTGGACAGCGTCTCCGGCGAGCCGAAGAAGCGGCGCGTGTTGCTCACCGAGCCGAGGGCCAGCGAAGTTAGGGCGCCGTCGATGCCGACGCCGGGGAGGTGCTTGGCCGCCGGCATGTTTATCAGCACCGTCGGCTGCGGGCTCAGCAGCGAGGTGTAGAGCGAGGGCTCTCGCGCCGCGGACTCGAGCCAGGCGGGATTGTAGCGGCAGCGGGAATCATACCCCGAGCTTTCGACGCCGCGGCTGTTGGCGCTCTCGGTCGCCAGCACTTCGTGGGCGCCGCGGCGGGTCCGCAGGCGGAAGCTCCGGCGGGCGACGTCGGCGGCGCGGCGGTCCCAGACAGTGATCTCCCACGGCTGCACCAGCCGGTCGAAGAGGGCCTCGAGGGTCGCCGCGATCAGCTCGTCGCCGGTGCTCGACAGCGGGCTTACAGCGTCGACCTTGATCGATACGCGGGCCGGCGGGGAGACAATCTCGGCCCAGGCGGAGCCGGGGTCGTCCCGCCGCAGCAGCCGGCTCAGGCCGAGATCGAGCGCCCGGCGAACCCCGGTCACCCCGCTCGCCGCCGCCGAGCGCAGGTTGCGCACCACCACGACACGGCTGCCCCCCCACCC